>DALTWK010000015.1 GCA_029987115.1 Methanocorpusculum sp. | reverse complement strand
ATTGCGCGGGAATGTGAAGCAAAATGAGTTATCTAAATAAATACAGGACGTTACACTATTTTTTCAAGACGTTGTCACTTCTATCTTTTCAGTTCATTCGGAACCGGATTAGTCCTTGCAGCATACAACGCATCAATTTCATCTTCCGTCCGCCTGATTTTACTTCTATCAAGAATGTTCTGAATCCTCTCTGCAATCTGTGACTGCTTCAGAATAATCGTATGCGACGGAAGCCTGCAGTCCAGATGCAGCGTCGCATATCGGGAGAACACAATAACCGAATAAATCTCACCAAAAGGAATCTGCAGCTTCTCCACCAGCAGCTTCACATGCTGTTCATTCTGGATAAGCGGATTTTTGAACGGAATGATCTTTCCCGACTCAGGCCTGAACTGCCAGTTCGGATTAAACTGCTTTCCAAAGACATCGCCGTTTCGGACCTTCGATTCAAAGACAAAGATGCCATTTGTGTGCATGAGAACAGCATCAAGTTCTGCATGAGTTCTCCCGTCAGCTGACGTAAGTTGAAGATTCCTGCAGAGGTGAAAGTACCCGTCAAGATGCGTCTGAAGGACATTGAAAACATCAGCTTCCCCACGCACTCCGGCAACACTTCTTGCTATATCTGCAGCTGTAGTTTTCCTCCTTTTCTCTGCAGCAAGCCATTCGTCATATTTCTGTTCTGATTCATCCAGGAACATAAGTCCTGCAGCAGTAATCACAACCTGCGGGGGCGACACACCTTCAACCGTGCTGATGTATCTGCGAGTTTTCAGTTCACCCTGAATCCGCAAATAGAGAAAATGATTGTCATCTTCCGAAAGCCGTCTGCCGCCAAGTCTTGCATTCTGCTGGAACCAGGTCCGAAGACGGATGGTGTACTGTGGCTCTCCTTTTTTCAGAAGCGAAAGCAGCGGAACACCAAAACCGATGAGGAGTTCATCAGCATCAATCAGACGAATCATGCACAACTCTTCACCCCCGTTATGCAAATAGTTTCCCGCTTTTCAGGACCGAGATGTGAAAGGAACCAGGCCCGAGAATCTCCTCGACCACACGATTCAACAGCGCCTTTTCGCGGAGAGGAACAGCATACCGGACAGCCGCAGCAACCAGGTAATTGTATCTGAATAAATTACACCTAATTTGGCTCAGATTTCAAAAATAATCGCCCTAAAGACGTATTTTAGACTGAAGAATCGTCAAAATCATACTTCATAGATATGTTTGAAGTAAACACAAATTGGAAAATAACAATAAATTATCGTTAAAATCTAAAATAGGGCTATGCGCATTTCCCAATAAAGAAAATAAGCCCTGCGCATCGAAATGAAAATAAGCCCAAATTGAGCGATTTTGCCTGCGCGGTTCTCATTTTTGTGTTACGAATTACAAAATGTTTCATACTAGAAAAATGGAAAATCCGAACGAAGCTCAAATTCGATTAGTTTTGTGTTTTGAAACCAACCCCAAATACGAATGCGCAAGCAAAAATAAGCTCAAAATGACGATATTCTACTTTACTTGATTTGAACTTAAGAAAACTTGAAAAACAATTATTAGGCGTCTGCTCCGCTATCGGACACGTCCTGACGGGGATTCGAACCCCAGTCTGAAGCTCCGCAGGCTTCAAGGATATCCTCTACCCTACCAGGACAAGATATTGCACCTGAGTGCTCTAGAATATTATCTCCCAAGATATATAAAGCAAACGTTTTCCCGAAATCAGGCAATCTTATAGCGGAGCAGTGCGGCTATTCCCCCGATGCCTTCCAGGCGTTTTCCCGGTTCAAATTCCGTCGAGAGAACAAGAACACCGGCTCCCTGAACTTCCGCTGCTTCTACAATGGAGGAATACTTTCCCAAACGCATTTCCGTATCGGACACAAGAATCTGTTCCGCCGCTCCGTAATCTACCGAGTTCCGGACATCGGTTTTTCCATACGCAACTGCTCCGTTCATACCAATCCGCTTGAAAACTTCCTCCATTGCCGCTACTTCGCGTGCAAGCTGGATATCTTCGGCAACACGGCTCAGAACACCGTTTCCGATTGCCTCCTGCACAGCACCGTAGCCGGAACGGCGGGTTTCTACCGATATCATCCGCTTTCCGGTTTCCGAAGATTTCGTTTTCACATAGGAAAGGAAATCATCTTTCACAAAACCGGGACCGGCTATGACAATAGATCCGGTAACCGGAGACAAAATCTGCAGAGCGGCTGCAAACAGTGCTTCACGGGAATCAAGCTCCGCTGTTTTTCCGCTTCCCATGGTTAACGTGGTAATCCGTTCCGGACCGTACTGACGAATCCGGTAGAGTTCAATTTCGCCGTCCTCAACTGCTGCAATGTGCACAACATCATGGAGTGTGGCTGAAACTGCACGGTTCAACCGGTCGAGATCGGTTTTCCTCCATTTTTTTACGATACTGATTTCGTATCCTGTTTCCACATTCAGCGTATGATGCTGACCGACATCCGGACCGAACGTGATAACGCCAAATACCCGAAGACGGTTGGCATCGGGAGAAAATTCAATTTTTTCCGCTTTTACTCCGATACGAACAGGCCGTTTCTCCAGTTTTTCCGCACGTAATTTATCACTTGGACCGTCAACGGTTCGAAGGGTTACTGCATATACGAGATCTCCTGGAAGAATCAGATGCGACAAATGCCACAAATCATCGAGAGAGTCGGCAACTACTTTATACTCGCCGAAACCGTCATGTTTCAATGGTTCTTCCAGTGTTGTTTTCATACGATATCAGATCCTCCGGGCGGCACGAAAGCAGCAACGGATTCCGTATTTAATACATTTTTGAGTGCTTTCTGTTCAGATTCCGGAAGTGCATCGCGGAGTTTTCGAAGAACTTTCTTTGCAATATCATTTCCTTCAAAGGTTCCCGGACGTAACCGGACAGATATTTTTGTCTTCGGTTCAATGGCAGAAGGAGTTCCCCCGATAACTGCAAGAACCGGTTCAGTCATGATGCCGATTGCTACTTCCAGCGGAACATCGGTATGGACAGTACGTTCACCGCGGATAATAAATGAACCATGGGCAACATATTCTCCGGATTCAGGAGTTTTGCTGACCTGGGACGGGAGAGCCTCGATGACACTTCCTGAAGCGACACCGCCGGACCAGAGACGGGAATAGGATGCGGCAAACCGTACCGCTTCATCCATGCACTTGGTTGGTCCTTTGACAAGAATGACAGATGCCCCAAATACATCTGCATGAAGGAAAATGTCTTTTCCTTCCATGTATTTTTTCACCAGCTCTTCATTTTGATCCGCATTTTTACCGCCAATCAGCAATACCCCGTCAGACGTTTCCATCCAGCGGAACCGGTGGTACCATTTCGGCTTGAGTTTTCCAAAGGAATGGCTTGTCTTTTTTTCTGTATGGACAATACCCTTCTCCATTGCACGCAAAGCTCCAGCCTTTTTCGCCTTGAATTTTTTGGCTATCTGACTGTACCGGCCGGCATTTGCCTCCAGGCTCTCATTGATAAAAATTGTTACGTTCTGCTTTTCTCCGAGATTCAGAACAACAGAAGCATCTTTTGCATTGATGGATACAATTGATTTTGCCGCCGGAATGTTTGTTGATTTCAGCACAGTTCCGATTTCCTGCCAGGACATCTTTTTGCTTGCTTCAGAGAGAACGTGAATAATCTCCTGGACCTCGCCGTAATGACCGTAGATAATCTCTGCAGCCTCGGTGGCTGAAGCAATCTTTTTCTCAAATGAAACAATTGCCTCTTCCTGCTGACGTCTGATGCGTTCTTCTTTCGTTAGACGTGCTTTCTTTTCAACTTCCTGCTTGATTTCCGGTTTCGGGTAGAAAGCATCCAGCGCTTCAGAGAAGGTAGTGAACCGCTGTTTCGGTTCACGGAATGCAGAAACAAAGGGGAACGCTCCTTTTTCATCGATAACCGGTTCAAAGGGACGGTTCAGCCATGAGACAACGCTTTCGTAGAGCGGTTTGAGCTGCGTATCGGTGGAGAATTTCGCAGGCATGTTTTTGGATACCTTCGCATTCTCACAGATTTCTTCGGAAGCGGCTCCTCCCAGTTTAAACCGGACTGCAAGGGCGCGGACCAAATCATTCTCGGTTTCCTGCTGAATCTCATTTACGAATTCTTCGTAGCTGAGTTTGTCCGGGCTTGGAGCATATACGTCATAGACTGCACCGGATACAATATCACGCTCTTTGAACCGTTTCTTTGCCAGGGCATTCTGGATAACATTGTCCTTGTCAGCAAGAATCAGATTTCCTTCATCAAAGAGTTCGACAATGAGCTTATATTCGTTCGGCCCTTTTCCGATGGTAAAGATGATGACACGCTCAATTCCTTTTTGTTCAATTGAGAGAACCTTTCCGCCTTCAATAAATTTACGCAGATACATCGAAAAACCCGAAGGATTTTTCGGTGCCGGAGGAAGTTCGGAAACACGGTGCATGCGGACACCCCGGACACAGAACAGAAGATGGCGGGCTTTTTCTTCTCCATTTAAGCGAAAGCCGAAGCTGTCGTTATCGTATTGGTATATTTTCCCTATCCAGAGCGGCAGAAGGCCTGCAAGTTCCTGAACTTCGGCCTTCACATCAACACCGCTCATTCCCGAAGTTGTCGCCATAGATTCCTAATATAGATAGGCGTGAGAGCTAATATAATTAAACATTATTGAATGAGGAAATCTGCAGTTTTTGTATTCTGCAGGTAAAACAGGAAAAAGAGGAATGTTCCTCTGACAAATCTTACCTGATATCGATAATCTCTGTTTTGTTGATCTTCCAATGAAGGATGATGCCTGCGATAAGCGTCGCGAGAACTACCGCTGCTAGGATTACAAATCTGAAGTCCCAGAAGACAAGCATGACAATAATCACCGCGAGGATGAACAGGAACCCTACGAGGAACGTGATGAGGGTCGTGATTCCGCTTTTTACCGCCTCTGTCTCTGAACTCCAGGAGAAATTCGGATGACGGATATTACAGTACAGTCCGAGAACCGACATGAAGTAGAGATAGACGAGCGGGAGGATGATGAGGAACAGAAGTTCCAGCGGTGAAGTTACAGTCAGAATTCCCAGAATAATCATTGAGACAATCATGAACGGCAGAGCCACGGCAAAATTCACCTTCAGCTTTGAGGTGAAAATATCTTTGGCGCGAACCGGGAGTGTCTGCGTAATCCACCAGTGCTTTCCCTCTATTGATATGGAAGGACTGGTGGTCGGCGACATACCGCAGAGTACCGCAAGAAGAAGAGGCGCTCCGCAGCTTAAAATGGGAAAACCGAAGAACTCATTAATTGTCGATTCTCCTACCAGAAGTAACGCAACTGCCGCGACAACCATCAGTACATAGCCGAATGCCGTGTTGAAGACATACGCAGTTGAGGAGAAATAGCGTTTCATCTCCCGTTTAAAGAGCGCTTTAGAAACGCCCTGAGAAAGCTGCTCAGTCATAACATAATTGTTCTTTGCATCGTGCGTCTGCATTGCCTGACAGATAGGGATGTATTTCCAGGAGATAAGAGCGACAGCGGCTGCAAATACCCCGAGAGAGATTCCGGCAAACAGGAGGAAGAAAAGCACATCTCCTAAAACACCGGATGCGAAAAACTCTGCTGGCGGATAGAATCCCGTAAGCGCCGAAGAATTCTCCTGCAGTAGCTGTGTCAGTTTCTCCGGAAGCGTGGCATCTGAGGAAAAGACAAGACGCATATAGAGAACAAAAGCGGTAATCATCAGCACCATACCAAGAATTACCGCAATCAGCTTTCTCTGTTTCATCCGGGCAGATACTGCATAGACAAATGAACCGATCAGGAACGCTATCGTAAGCGGCAGGAGCGGAATTAAGAGAATGCCAATGACGGAGAGAACTGCATAGAGCGGCGTTGTTCCTAACGCTATTCCGCAGACGACAAGCGCCGGAACGGTGATAACCAGAGATATGAGAAGATTCAGCACATACAGCACCAGAAATCTGCTCATCACAATTTCTGTTGAGGTTACCGGTAAAGACACCTCCGACTCGAAGAGTTTGAGATTATAGATTGTTGATCCGGAACCGAAGACGTTAAGGATGAAAATCAGACCGGAGGCGATCACTGCTGCTAATCCGGGAAGCGTTGATGCCATACCGGCATCTGCAATACCCCGCGATACTTCTACCATCATCCAGGCAAAAACCACTGCCAGAAACACATAGAGAATAACCCTGCTTCTCGCACGCTTCTGCCGCTTGACGTCTCCCGGGTGCATCAGCTCGTTGATGCCGGTATCCCCCAGGAGATGAATCTTCGTAAATGCGAGAACGTTACTCAGCATGAGCGACAAACTCCAGGAACACGGATTCAAGAGAGGCCCCATGGGTTAATTCTTCAATACTTCCGGAAGCTATCAGTTCTCCTTTTTTGAGAATGGCAATTTTATTGCAGAGCTTTTCGGCAACATCAAGAACATGTGTGGAGAAGAATACCGCACCTCCTTCGGCACAGAACTCGTGCATTATCTGCTTTAACACATACGCTGCTTTCGGGTCGAGACCGACAAACGGTTCATCAAGAACCATCAGTTTCGGTTTGTGAATCAGCGCTGAGATGATAGCAAGTTTCTGCTTCATACCGTGCGAATATGTTGAAATGGAATCACCGAGCGCTTCGGTAATCTCAAACATCTCTGCATATTTTGTTATACGGATTGTCCGGTCTTCTTTGGAAACGGAAAACATGTCCGCGATGAAGTTCAGATACTGGACTCCGGTTAAGTATTCATATAAATCCGGGTTGTCGGGAATATACGCGGTGATTTTCTTACACAAAAGCGGTTCAGCGGATACTGAATGCCCATCAATACTGATCGTTCCTTCCTCAAAGTCATTAATTCCCACAATGCATTTGATAGCGGTGGTTTTGCCCGCTCCGTTATGTCCGATGAATCCGTAGATATCGCCTGATTCAATCGTCAGAGAGAGATTCGATACGGCCTTTTTTCCTCCTTTGTAGGTCTTGCTAAGATTGCGGATTTCAAGCATGATTTCTGATAATCATATACGTCTCTAAGTAAAAAGGTTTCTTGAGGCGAATGAAAGACACTGCCTCTTAAAGGAGAAGACCTCCGGATGATACACCAGAAAATAATTCCTATATAGGTGTAATACCCCCTGCAGCATATGCAGCACCTTAGGAAATCGGGTAACAGATAGAGTACAATACATCCTCATGAGAACCAGTTTCTCAATGAGTATCAGATTGTCTTCACGAAAGTCATAGGACGGTTTACCGGTGAAACGGTAAAAATAACGGCAAAATAACGGCAAATATTCGCCCCATTTTAAAAAATAAATCCAAAACTGGTTTAAACAGGGTTTTTAAAAAGTATCGAAAAACGGTAAAATGAATTTCCTGTAAATTGATTATGAATCTCTGGATCCGATTGAAAAAACTTGCGTGGTCATGAACTTATGCCACTATTACAACCATACCCATACTCGAAATTCCCGTCATTGAATCCTAATATAGATAAAGGGTGGGGACCAATATATCTAAACATTATTGTGGGAGGATACTGATGCAGGTAGCCTTTATCAAGAAAGAAAAGTGTAATACGACGATGTGTAACCGGTGCGTGAAATTCTGCCCGGCATCACGCAAAGATACGCCGGTTATCTACATCGGCAGAAATAAGAAAGCTGCTGTTGTGGAGGAGCTTTGTACCGGATGCGGACGCTGTGTGAGAATTTGTCCGGAAAAAGCAATCGAGATGCGTTTCAGACCGGACCGCGAACAACCAACCGAAGATATTGCCGCAGCGGTCGAATTAAAGAAGAATGCTCCGGAAGAGAATAAAGCAGAGGAGCAGAAACAGACTGCACCGGAACCGGAGGCACCGAAAAGAAAAGAAACACCTGAGGAAAAAGTCGAACGGCTGAAAAAAGAGCACGTCTGGCGTATTATCCGTACCTGTGTTGCACTCGGTCTTGGTTTTGTCGCCGGTGTTGTTTCCTTCCTCCTTGCAGGAGCCATGGATCCGGCAACAGGAACCCAGCCGAACCCGCTCTTCGGTCTGCTTACCTGGCTTGTTGCAGTTGTTATCCAGAAATCTATCTTCATGGTAATGAAAATCGATGTTTCCCAGCTTGGAAAGAAGGACTGGTTCTACCAGGGATTCATGACGTTCTGTGCCTGGGGTATCGCCTGGACGATGATGCTGACAACCTCTTTCGTGGCATAATATGAGAATAGCCATTGTACATAAAGACCGGTGCCACTCAAAGAAATGCGGACAGGAATGCATCATATACTGTCCGCGGGTCAGAACCGGTGATGAAACAGTCGTTATCGGCGAAAACGGACGTGCCGTTGTCTCTGAGGAACTTTGTGTAGGTTGCGGTATCTGCGTAAAGAAATGTCCATTTGAAGCACTTGATATTATTCAACTCCCAGAAGAACTGGACACACCGGTTAACCGATACGGACCGAATGCTTTCGTTCTTTACGGTCTGCCGCAGCCGGTATCCGGAAAAGTAACCGGTGTCCTCGGACCGAACGGAATCGGAAAATCCACCGCAGTAAAAATCCTCTCAGGCCAGATTCGGCCGAACCTTGGTATTTTCGACCACGAAGTATCCTGGAAGGAAGTACTGGACAACTATGCCGGAACCGAACTTTTCGAATACCTGCAGAAAGTATCGGAAAAATCCATCAAAGCATCAATTAAACCACAATATATCGATTTCATACCGAAAGCGTTCAAAGGAAAAGTTGTCGACCTCTTAAAGGCAAATGATGAACGCGGAAAACTTGCATACTACGTCAAAGAATTGGCATTAGAGACCATTCTTGACAAAGATTTGTCCACCCTTTCCGGAGGAGAACTGCAGCGGGTTGCATTAACTGTTGCTCTCTCCAAAAAAGCAAATTTCTACTTCCTCGATGAAGTAACCCCGTTCCTCGATATTTACCAGAGAATGGTTGCTGCACGCTTAATCAGGGAAATTGCGGAAGAATGCCCGGTCGTTCTTGTAGAACATGATATTGCAATCCTGGACATGGTTGCCGAGGCAATCCACATAGCATACGGTAAACCTGCAGCATTTGGTATCATCACCCGTCCGAAAGGAGTAAGAATTGGTGTCAACCAGTATCTTGCCGGGTATGTAGACGAGGAAAATGTCAGAATTCGTGACTATCCGGTTGTCTTTGAAACCCGCGGACACGAAAGCGATGTAGAACGTGAAATCCTCATGGATATTCCGGCCATGACCAAGACCTTCCCGGGTTTCAAACTCACCGTTCAGGGCGGTCAGGTCCGCCGCGGAGAAGTTTTGGGTATTGTGGGTGCGAACGGTATTGGAAAGTCAACATTTGCAAAACTCCTTGCAGGTGTCGAAAAGCCTGATGACGGCAGCGTATTTGACACGGTCACCGTTTCCTACAAACCGCAGTATGTCACGGCAAATCCGGACTCGTCGGACACCGTTGAATTCGTTCTTCGTCAGGTTACCAAAAAGTTTGACACTTCCTACTACCAGAATGAAATCATCGGACCGCTCGGCCTCGGTCAGTTACTTCAGGCAGAAGTCAGAAACTTATCCGGAGGAGAACTTCAGAGAGTTGCTATCGCCCTCTGTCTCTCACGGGAAGCAGATCTCTATATTCTCGATGAACCAAGTGCCCATCTTGATGTAGAACAGCGTCTTGTCGCAACCAAAGTTATCAAACGTTCTGCGGAAGAAAAAGAAGCGGGCATTATGGTAATCGACCATGATATGTATACCATTGATATGCTCTCAGAACGTCTTCTTGTGTTTGACGGTATTCCGGGCAAAGAAGGTCTTGCACGCGGTCCGTTCGAGATGAAGGACGGAATGAACCTCTTCCTGTCAAACCTCGGAATCACCTTCCGCCGTGATAAAACAGGAAGACCAAGAATTAATAAACCGAATTCATATCTGGACAGGGAACAGAAAGCTGCGGGCGAATACTACTATTACAACGCGAAAGATACCGAACTTGCTGAACTCGGTTCCAAAGAAGAATAACATTTCTTCTCTTTTTTGACTGACAATTCTTGAATAATTATACTCACTAGAGTGAGATTTCAATGAATCCTCAAATATATTAACTAACAACGGCAGATACTTAGTATATCCAGGAGTAAATCAGATGACACCTTCTCTATATAACCCCTCTTTCCCGATGATGCGGAGAAAACGCCAGCTCCTTCCAGAAGAAGAAACAATTGCTCTCCTCAATCGGGGAACATCCGGAGTTCTTGCGGTTATGGATGGCGAGTATCCCTATGCAGTCCCGGTTAACTATGCATATACCGACGGAAAAATCATTTTTCACGGGGCAAAAAAAGGGAAGAAGATTGAAGCACTGAAAAATAATCCAAAAGTTTCCTTCTGTGTCATCGACCAGGACCTTATCGTCCCGGAAGAATATACTTCCTATTTCCGCAGTGCAATTGCATTCGGAACGGTAAGAATTCTCTCTGATGAAAACGAAAAAAGAGAAGCACTCGATATATTAGCGGAAAAATTCCGGCCAGGATTTGAAGAGGAACGCAAAGCGGCAATTGAACGCGAATTTGCAGCCGTTGCCGTTTTTGTACTTGATATTGAACATCTGACTGGAAAAGAAGCAAGAGAACTGCTGAAAAACGAAGAATAAAAAAATTATTTTTTCCCGAGTGATTTGGCCAGTTTCGGATAGACTGCTTTTGCATGCGGCTCTCCCAAATCTGCCGCTTTTTTAAGCCACCCGAGGGCTACTTCTTTATCGGATTCAACACCGAGACCGTCATGAACCAGAACACCGATGCTGTACATTGCATGGGCATTTCCTTTTTCTGCCGCTTTCATGAACCATTCCATGGCTTTCTTGTAATTTTTCGGAAAACCAATGCCGTTCATATAGCCGATTCCAAGCGTATCCATTGCCTCATCGTTTCCAAATTCAGCGACTTTCAAAAAACACTCCATCGCTTTTTTGTAATCGGTAGAGGTGCCGAATCCCATCATATAACAGCCGCCAAGCCGGTTCATCGCTTCCATATCCCCGGCTTCAGCCTTCGCTTTTGCTTCTTCAAAGGATTTTATCGATTCCTGACTCGGTTTGATTCCGTTCATCATCGTATCGAGAATATCATTTTTATTTGGAGCCATACCTGCTATCGAAGTTAGGTCCCAAAGATATTATAATTTACCTGAGAGACCAACGATATATCCTGACATCCCATATGGAATCCATTACAGAATTTACCACGGAAGCAGAGGATCTGTGGACAGAACTCTACCACCCGGAACGGAGAACAAAACGCTGCCCGGAAACGGACAACATGGAAGACCACCGCGATAATCTCCTCGCCTACTATCTTGAAATCACCAATGAACTCGAACTGGAAAAGAGTTATCTGAAGTTTTTAGAAAAGGACCCTGCACGGGAAACAAACCCCGACATACCTGCAGCACTCAAATACCGTGAAAGCCGTATTGCAAAGATTATCGAGAGACGGAATGCATTAAAAGCAATCCTTCACCCGGAACTCTGAGAAAGTGCTAGTCATTAATATAAAATACAACCAATAGTATTGCATGATTCTTGTAGACTGGGAAATTGCTGATCACATTAAACGCGGTTTTATCAAAATTGAACCGTATGACCCGGCACTGGTTCAGCCGAACTCACTGGATATCCGTTTAGGAAACCACTTTGTCTGGTATGATGCCTGTGATGATGTCATAGACCCGTATAACCGTGAAACACTGCACACGCATGTAAATGAGAGAAAGAGTTCCTACTTTGATATCCAGCCGGGACAGTTCGTCCTTGCTGAAACACTGGAAAAAGTAACGCTTCCGGATAATGTCGTTTCCTCGATTGAAGGAAAAAGCAGTATCGCACGCCTTGGCATTGAACTCCACCAGACCGGAGGATGGATTGATGCAGGATTCTCCGGCACAATTACGCTGGAAATGTGCAACTCCAACAGTCGCCCGGTGAGAGTCTATGCAGGAATGCCAATCGGTCAGCTTGTCTTCTACGTAACAAAGCGCTGCGAATGCCCGTATGATAAGAAACCGGACGCAAAGTATCAGAACCAGAAGGATGCAACAATATCCCGCTACGATAAGAATACCCGGAAAAATATCACCGAATAAACCTATTTTTTTATGACCGAAGATCTTAAAGTTCGCAGACGACTGCAGAAACCAGTTATTTTTGCATTTCTCGTTGTAGTCGTTATACTTGTCATCTGGCTCATTTTTGTAAATATAATAAATGACTACTGTGCAGAAACCGGAAACCCGGTGTGGTCAATTGTGTTCAACGGAGGACTCCTCATTCTTGTCTTCACTATTCCCTACCTCATACTGAAAAAAGGTGCACGGAAATGAGGAAACCGATTGTATCTGTCATAGGAAATGCGCATATTCCCCAGGATTCACCGCAGTGCATTCTCGCCTACGAGATTGGGAAAAAACTGATGGATGCAGGATACCGTCTTTCCACGGGAGGACTTGACGGTGTGATGGAGGCAGCCTCACGGGGAGCTTCTGAATCCGAGAATCATGAACCGGGATCGATTATCGGCCTCATTCCAAGTTTCAACACTGAAAGCTGCAATCCCTACATAGATACCCCAATTGCCACCGGTCTTGATATAGGACGAAATGTAGTAGTCGCAAATGCCGATGCCGTGGTAGCAGTCGGAGGCGGAGCTGGAACATTATCCGAAATGGCGAATGCCTGGGCACTCAACCGTCTTATCATTGCCTGCCGGATTACTGGGTGGAGCGCTAAACTGGCAGATACCCGGATTGACGAGAAAATCCGGTATGAAACAATTCCGGAAGACCGCGTTTACGGAGCTGATACCGCAGATGATGTTATTCAGCTTCTGAATACCTACATCGGAAAATATACCAAACGCCACGCCGGACTGCCCGAATATCGATAAATTTTATTCCTGTGAAAAACAGAAGATGTAAGGCAGAAGGTCTGAATCGTTTTCCCGCCTGCTTCTGCAGGGGATTCTTCACACTCGATTCAGACCTCTCTGTACTGTTTTCAATTATTAGATGTATTTTCCAATATCCATATCATGGGTAATGATTGAATCACAGTAAGCACAGCGGAATCCGCGATGGTGAAGGACAAACTTTGTTTCCGCCGGCTCACGTGAATTCGTTATACAGTTGGGATTTGGACAGCGAATAACGCCGGTAATCATTTCAGGAACAGAAACAACAGTTTTCTTTACCACTTCGGCATTTCGGATAATGCTGATTGTTGCATCGGGGGCTACCAGTGCAATCTTGTCAACTTCTTCCTCATTCAGTTCCCGGTTGGCAATCTTAATAATGTCTTTTCTTCCACTGTGAGAACTGGAAACATTCGATGCAAGCGTTACGGTTTCGTGAGAACCGCTGCCGATGCCAAGAATTCGCATAACCGTAAAACCCTCACCGGGAGTGATATGATCGATAACGGTTCCATTCTGCAGCGCAGAAATAATGAGACCGTCTGCCGCTTTCTTAACCATTACTGCATCACCTCGGAAAGCATTGCCATACGCACAGGGACACCATTGTGCGCCTGATTAAAGTACTTTGCACACGGAAGCTGATCAACACGCGGATCAATCTCATCAACACGGGGAAGCGGGTGCAGAACAATCATGCCCGGTTTTGCAAGTTCCAGCAGCTCCGGGGTAATCCGGTAGGAGGAAGAATACTGTGCAAATGCAACCGGATCCGGGAACCGTTCTTTCTGCAGCCGTGTTGCATAGAGAACATCGAGTTCCGGCACACATTCGCGGATGTCGTCATGATGGATGAGTTCAACACCTGCCTCGCTTAAATCAATCTTCAGAGAATCAGAGAAATCCAGTCCCGGCTGAGCAATGGTGTGAATGCGAATATTATTGAATTTGCTTAAGGCAAAGGCGAGAGAATGGACCGTTCTTCCATAGTGAAGATCACCGACAAGGCCGATATCGATATTGTCCAGAGGCATATTTTCCTGGATGGTGAATAAATCAAGAAGGGTTTGAGACGGGTGCTGCCCTGCGCCGTCGCCGCCGTTGATAACTGGAACTGTTGCAACTTCACTCGCCAGACGGGCGGCTCCTTCTTTCGGGTGCCGCAGTACGATTGCGTCGGCATACCCTGAAACTACCCGTATTGTATCTGTTAGCGTCTCGCCTTTTGCAATCGATGTTGCTTCAACGGAACCTAAATTGAGAATGTCTCCCCCCAGACGCATCATAGCAGAAGAAAAAGACATTCTGGTACGAGTACTTGGTTCAAAAAAGAGAACAGCAAGGATTTTCCCGGAAAGTTCTTTTCCGGTTCCTTTTCCCTGCTTAAAATCCGCGGCGGATGCAAGAATCCGATTGATTTCATCGCGGTCCATATCACGGATGGAAAGAATATTATGCTGTGTTACGGCCATAGAGCATCTTACTGCTCATATGTTGGATGTAAAGCGATAATTACCTTTGGAAGACACGGCGGGCACGAGCCATCATTTCAACGATATTGACACTGAACGGACAATTCGGTTCACACTGATGACACTCTATGCAGTCATCTGCCGTTGCATGCATGGCAAAATAATGCTCCCGTACCGTATCGGGGACGTCTTCCTCGGAGAGAGCCATATCCAGAAGCTTTCCTACCAGCGGGATATCAATATGCGCGGAACACGGTTTGCAGTGCCCACAGTACATGCAGTGTCCGGACACGCGAAGTTTTGTGCTACCCGTAAAGAGATAGGAGTAGTCTTTTTCTTCGGCAGTAGCATCAAGCCAGTGAAGTGCAGCGGCAACTTCCTCCGGATTGGCACAACCAGGCAGAACGGAAACAACCCCTGGTCTGTCCAGAGCATACTGAATACACGATGATACCGTCAGTGCTGAACCGAAAGGAGAGTTCCGGCTGTCTAAAAGAATACCTCCGCCGAACGGTTTCATGACGACAATGCCGACACCAAGCGCTTCACACGCCGTATACAGATCATTGCGTGCCGGGTTCATGCGGAGACCGGATGCTCCCCGGACAGCATTGCAGTCCTTTTGCTCATAGATATCGGTTGCAGATTCCTCAAAATCAAAGGCGGGATTGATGGAAAACATCAGAACGTCAATGAAACCGGTTTTTACCGCTTTGAGAGCAACCTCGGGATTATGGGAGCTAAGACCGAGATAATGAATTACTCCCTGTTCTTTCAGCGAAAGGGCATACTGAAGGATTTCCGAATTGAAGACAGAATCAAAGTCATCATCGTCATCAACATAATGAATCATGCCGACATCGAGATAATCGGTTTGCAGACGGGTGAGTAAATCTTCAAACGCCTCTTTGTTCTTCTGCAAATCCCGGGACCGCTTGTACTGACCATCTTCAAAGGTTGCACCGATATGCCCCTGGAGGAACATCTTCTCGCGTCTTCCTTTGAGTGCAAGACCAAGATTTGTTCTAATCTGCGGTTCCGACATGAAAATGTCGAGATAATTCATTCCTCCGGCAATTGCAGCATCAATTGCTGCTGTAACCTCTTCGGAAGTTTTCCCTTCCAGATATTCACCGCCGATTCCTACAACGCTTACGCTGAGACCTGTGCGACCTAATGTTCGATATTCCATTATATCCCTTAATTAATATTTGATATTACGATACAGCGGTTTACCGCTTTTCTCATGTTCTTCTTCTTCAACTTTCTCAATCTTTCTGCGTTCAATGAATGCAAGAATTCTCTTATGCAGCCTCGGGCGGGTATATATTCCAACAATACCAAGCAGGAGACCGCCGAGTGTCATGCTGATGAGCATGATAAGACCCTGTGTCGTTGTGAACGGGAATGGTTCCAGCGGACTTATGGAGAGGAAATAGATGATGGCACCGTACAGAATCAGGGTAATCGCGATGGTAAAGAACGGGAATATGTAGATTCTTGATAATCCTCCGAGATTGTTCTGCACGACATCGATTACCTTTCCGACAAAGGCAACCAAGGCACCGACAGCAAACCAGATAAGGGATCCGTAGAGGAAGGTGAAGATATTATAGAGAAGGGACGCATCTCCGGAATTCGGGTACAGCGTCACAATGCTCATAAGACCTGCGATAATGCCCGCAATAATCATGATGACTGAGGCGATATAGGCAATAACACAGAATCTTCCCCGCTGGAAAGATTCAACCAGTCCGTGCCACAGAATACCGAGATGGTCATCAAGACCAAATCCTTTAATCAGGAAGAAGACACCAATAATGCCAACCACGACTAATAATGCGGCCATACCCGGAAGGAAAAGTGCCGCAATTGCACCCACTAATAAGAACACGCCAAGGGGAACCAGAAACTTTCTCGCAAATTTCGGATCATTGAACAGTTTCTTGAAAATATAGAAGGTACCCTCGATGTTCGGAAGTTGTTTGATGGTAACACGGACCGTACCGACGACTTTCAGGTATGACTGAATAATCGGGAGCGTGTATTCATCCTCTGCACCATCAGAAATCAGAATGCATTCCGTTACACCGGTCTGTTCAACAACACCTTCAATCAGCTTTGCAAGACGGCGGTCCCCTTCCAGCATATTCATATGGTTGCCGGAGATTATCGCAATTTCCACATCTTCCCCGTTATTCTTTAATTCATCATAGGTTTTGATTGCCTGGAAAATTGCGTTCGTATCTGAGTCTTCCGGATCAGCAACACCGAGTTTAACCGCTGCATCAAGACAGGCATCTCTCCCTATAGCTGGAGTTTCCACCCCTGCCTTATAGCCGACATCATCGTCACGATCGACGCTCAGTACAAGGATTCGTGCGGTCATCTTATTAATTAACCTTTTAGTCTTTCTTCATTAAATATCTGTGGGGGGAATAATCTTACTCATTACCCAGCGGGTTCCCGTCTCTGTTTTAAACAAGGGAAGATTAGTATCAGTTACTGCAATGTTTCTTTTCACAAGGGAAGACTCGCCTGTCACCGGATTGTATCCTTCCTTTTCGACAGAACCGCGATATACCGCTATTCCCCTGCGTTGCCAGGCAGGAGTCTGTGCCAAATTAATTCCATGTTCAAATGCGAGCTCATGAAGAGCGGCAGCATTCAACCCGTCCAGCTTTTTCTGTGCCGCCGACGCAGACAGACCATCATCAATGAGTATCTTCTGACAGTAGCCGTTGATATGATTTCTCCATGCCTCCGCCTGACGCCATGCAAGATAGGAGGGAAACAGCTCTGCTGAAAGAGGAATAATTCTGGCATCGAACGCAAGCGGTTTTTCACTTCCCGAAAAAACCGTAAACGCCGACGAAGCAAACGCCGCAGAAACTGAAACCAGTTTCTCCACACGCATGTCAAATACAGGTTTCTGAATAAAGAGACTGATTTCATCAGAAAAGGTATAACAAAAATCAGGAGAGAGACCGCTATCCATGAATAGAGACACGGCCGTTTTAATAAAGAACTGGGAGAATGTTTCGTCAAACGGCTTTTCAAAATCTGAGGAAAAAGAATGAAACGAACGACCGTCAAGACGGATAACAAAAGGAGATGTTGTGGTAAGACGGGAGAATATCTCTCGGTCTTTCATATCGGTATTCAAAATTACTCCGAAAGCTGTTCTTCAGATTTAAAAGCACCAGGTATGTGACGGACGATAACAATATCTTTAACCTCCTTCACGATACGATATGGAATCACAACGCCGGAATAATTCTTGAGATCAATGGCTTCCGGGTTGACATTTGTCAGTGCAAGGCCGCTGATTTTCTTATTGGCAACGTCAAGAACAACATCCTCAACTCTTCCAAGATAGACTGCCTTGTCTGAATACACTTCCATGCCAAAAAGTGCTGATATCTGCCAGTTCATAGTACAGGTATTTTTTCATTTATAGATTTAAATAGATTCTGTTCCTTCTCTAAGAAAGTCTGAATTATTCGTAAAATTGAATAAGAGAAAACCCCTTTTTTATATCATGAAAAAAGTCAAAATCACGGTTATGAGGGTTGCCTGTTATCCTGATCTTATGGAAAAATACGAAAATCCAATAGAGCATGCATGCAGTATGCAGGAAGGACAGGTCTTTATTGCAAACGGATGGGTACGGCCGGACGGATTCTGTGACAGTGCCTGGGACACCGTATCCCCGTTTGTTATGACGCTTGCTCACGGCGGAGAGAATTTCTACGACGGCTGGATGAAGAACAGAAAATCTGCCATGATCTCCTGCAATGACGGATTCCGCCCGGTAAGTTTTCTTTTAGAGGCGCTCGATGAAGAGGCGGAGTAACAGGGAACACGTTCCCGATTCCGGCAGTACTATGAAAAAGACATACATTGCAGCAGGACTTCTTTTCCTCCTGGCATTCCTCCTGTTTCTCGGAATCTCCCCTGTTTCCGCAGTGACGGTTGCTGAAGGAGACTACGCCGAATTCCAGACATATGCACCGGGAACCGATTCAATTGTTTTCTATGTATTGGGGCAGAATAAATTCTATTACAGCAGAAGCACCGATGTATCAAATAAAAAACTCAAAGGGAGTGCATTAAAAGAATATCTGAAAGAGTACGGACACTACCTCTATCGCGGAGATGACGGCTATTTCACTATCTATCTGATGGCAGATGAAGACGCTTCAAAAGGAAACCATTTCTCTACCGGGGAATACCGCTTAATCGTTCATCATCCGGGAGCTGACGGCATTTACAACACGAAAGTTGTCCCCGCATCCGGAAACTCCGGATACTCATCCGGGGACAACGTCTTCTTAAACGACGTCTTCCAGTTCAACATCCCTGCCGTGCAGAACATTGAAGCAGCAAAAAAACTGACAGAAACCATAACTCAGGGAAACGATCCCTGCAGCACAATCCTGTTTTCTGTAATACCACGTGAAGAAAAACAGCAGACGATTGAACTGAAAAAAGAAGAAATGCCAGATACCCCTCAAGATATTCCCGAACCGGTACAGCCTGAACCTGCGGCAACGACGCCTGCACCAGTCATCGGCATCATTGCAGCACTTTCTGCTGCGGGACTTTTTGTTAGACGCAGATGAAAACTATTCGAATAAACTATCCGATCCATCCTCATTGGACCGAGATTTACTTTTTTTCTTTCCCTTCAGCATCTCCTCACGATTCATAATTCCGTAGAACTCATCAAAGGATTCAGCCAGTACACCATCTTTTGAATTGAGCGCGGGTTTCTTTTTCCACGTGTTTTCTTCCCTGTCTTTTGCATAGTATCCGGCAGGATAATCAGCATCCGAAGATTTCCTGATATGAGAGGGGCGTGATTCGGGAACTTTATCGGGATTATTCCTGCATGACTCTTTCAACCCGACTGCATTCCAACCGTTTTGTGTCAGTTGATAGGTTAACGGTCGGCCAAGGGTATAGAGGTAGCCTGCCGAAACAAGATTTGCAAGGGCTGCGTCCAGCATACACCGTGCTTCCTCAATCGTAATCCGACCGTTTGCGGTGGTCAAAAAGTGCTGGAGCGAATCTACTGTTCGATTTCCGTCGGCGATATGTTTCAAAAGTTTTCGTTCGCTGACCGATAACTCCCGCCTCGTACAGTTCCGCCGAACAACCAGTTCATCCTCATCAGGATTATAGAAAACCTTCGCCATTTTCAATTAGAAATGATACTCTGTTCTCCCTCATAAGGATTTCCAATCATCAACCATACATTAGAAATTCCAGAACGGCGTATATTTCTTACTCAACCATTGAGGCTCAATATGGTATATCGAATATTCGTCGAAAAAAAGCCGGAACTGGCGAATGAAGCAAAATCTCTCGAGAATGAATTAAAAACCACGCTTGGCATCACAGGAATCACCAAGCTGCGTTTGTTTAATCGCTATGATGCAGATAATATCGATGCCGATATGTTCCTCTATGCTAAAACTGCAGTATTCTCCGAACCGCAGCTGGACAATATCTATGAAACCGTTTCTGCAGGTCAGAACGAGAGAATATTTGCGGTTGAAGCACTTCCCGGACAATTCGATCAGCGTGCCGCTTCAGCTGAAGAGTGCATCCAGCTCATATCCCAAAAAGAACGCCCCGTGGTTAAATGCGCAAAAGTCTACCTCATTTCCGGCACAATTTCAGACGAAGACTTTGCAAATATCAAACACTACCTCATTAATGCGGTTGAAAGCAGAGAAGCATCACTTGAGATGCCGAAAACCCTGGCAGCTGCCTACCCAACCCCTGATAAAGTAGAGATTCTTGCAGGATTCACGGATTTAACCGAAGATGAATTGAAGGATTTCATTCACTCTCGCGGCCTTGCAATGGATTTGGCAGATATTTCGTTCTGCCAGGAGTATTTCCGTTCCGTCCACCGCAATCCGACAATAACTGAAATACGCATGATTGATACCTACTGGTCCGATCACTGCCGCCATACCACATTCCTTACCGAAATTGACGAAGTAAAGACAGAATCTCCGGTACTTGAAAAGGCATTCAATGACTATCTGACTGTCCGGAAAAAACTTGCCCGTACAAAACCGGTTACGCTGATGGATATCGGCACCATCGCTGCAAAATACCTGAAAGCAGAGGGTAAACTGGATAAACTCGACGAATCCGATGAAATTAATGCATGTACGGTAAAAATTACCATTTCTGTGGACGGAAAACCGGAAGACTGGCTCCTGCTCTTTAAAAACGAAACACATAACCACCCGACAGAAATTGAACCATTCGGAGGAGCAGCAACGTGCATCGGCGGTGCAATCCGCGATCCGTTGTCCGGAAGAGCTTATGTCTATTCTGCTATGAGAATCACCGGATGCGGCAATCCGCTCTCCCCACTCTCAGAAACCCTGCCTGGAAAGCTCCCACAGAAGAAAATCGCATCAACTGCGGCCGCCGGATACAGTTCCTACGGAAATCAGATTGGACTGGCAACCGGAATTGTTGACGAACTGTATCACCCGGGATATGTTGCCAAACACATGGAACTTGGAGCAGTCATCGGAGCGGCGCCGGCAAAGAATGTCAGACGTGAAACGCCGACAGCAGGCGATGTCGTCATCCTGCTCGGCGGAAAAACCGGCCGTGACGGATGTGGCGGTGCAACCGGATCATCCAAATCCCATACAGCCGAGTCCCTTGTCAGCTGCGGTTCGGAAGTGCAGAAAGGAAACGCACCCGAAGAACGAAAAATTCAGAGACTCTTCAGAAATCCTGCCGCTTCCCGCATGATTAAACGCTGCAATGATTTCGGCGCAGGCGGAGTCTCTGTTGCAATCGGGGAACTGGCCGACGGACTGGACATCAATCTGAACAATGTTCCGAAAAAATACGACGGACTTGACGGAACGGAACTTGCCATCAGTGAATCCCAGGAACGTATGGCGGTAGTAGTTGCAGACAGCGATGCCGAAGCGTTTATCCGGATGGCAAATGCCGAAAATCTGGAAGCAACCATCGTTGCAAAAGTAACTGAGGAACCGCGCCTTGTTATGCGCTGGAACGGCGACGTTATCGTAGACATCAGCCGTGAATTCCTTTCCTCCAACGGAGCTGAGAAACATATCTCCGTTGAAATGGAGCAGCCGAAGCCGTTCGCTAAAAAGATCAGCGGAACGTTTGCGGAGAACTACAAATCACTCCTCACTGACATCAATGTATGTTCACGCCGCGGACTGTCTGAACGGTTCGATTCAACCATCGGAGCAGGAACAGTACTCATGCCGTTCGGAGGGAAATATCAGCAGACACCAGTTCAGGCAATGGTTAACAAGATTTCAGTTGAACACGGAGATACCCAGGACTGTTCGATTATGGCTTGGGGATACAACCCGTACATCGCTGAAAAAAGCCCCTATCATGCATCCTATCTTGCAGTTGTAGAAAGTGCAGCCAAATTGGTGGCAACCGGTGCTGAATTCAAAGATGTGTATCTTTCTCTGCAGGAATTCTTTGAAAAACTGGGTACTGACCCGAAACGGTGGGGAAAACCGGCAAGCGCCCTTCTAGGAGCCTTTGAAGCACAGATTGGTCTCGGTATAGGAGCTATCGGAGGGAAGGATTCCATGAGCGGTTCTTTTGAGAAACTTGATGTTCCTCCGACCCTGGTATCCTTTGCCGTAACAACCGACATCATTCCACATATCATTTCAAATGATTTGAAAAAAGCCGGACATAAACTCGCAGTCATCTCTCCCGAATATGATGAGGAAGGTCTGCCGACTGCCGAATCTCTGCTTTCGAACTTTGCAAAAATTACGGAATTAATCCGGAAAGGCATCATCGTTTCCTGCAGTACTCCGGGTTACGGAGGCATTGCAGAATGCATTTTCAAATCAGCAATCGGAAACCGCATCGGTGTCAAGTTTTCTGATGCCGTCACGCTCCAGCGCCTCTTTGAATACTCGTACGGATCATTTATCGCTGAAGTTACCGAGGACATCAATGAGGAAATTATCGGAAAAACAACTGAGGAAGAAACACTCTGCTGGAAATCCGAAAAACTTTCCCTCGCTGATCTGCAGAAATGCTATGAAGATGTATTAGAACCCGTATACCCCTGCAATATACAGCAGGACAGCACGGCAATCAAAAGCATTACCTGCACGGAAAAGAGCACAATCCGTCCAAAGATCAGAACGAATCACCCGCGTGTTCTGATACCGGTCTTCCCGGGAACAAACTGCGAATACGACAGTGCAAAAGCTGTGGCGCGTGCAGGAGCTGTTCCGGAAATATTTGTAATCAATAATCAGTCATCGGAAAAAATTATAGAATCAACCCGGAAGTTTTCCGAAGCAATCAGAAGAGCAAACGCTATCTTCATCCCGGGAGGATTTTCGGGAGGAGATGAACCGGACGGATCTGGAAAATTCATAACGGCTGTCTTCAGAAATGCAGAAATCAAAAATGCAGTTCATGATCTTCTGAATAAACGCGACGGATTAATCTGCGGAATCTGCAACGGATTCCAGGCGCTGATTAAATTAGGACTGCTTCCATACGGTGAAATCCGGGATACAGATGCAGACTCCCCGACGCTGACATTCAACACAATCGGACGTCACCAGTCACGCCTGGTAAACATCCGGGTTGCTTCAACAAAATCCCCCTGGCTTTCCAAAGTCAATACCGATGAAATCTACACAGTCCCAATTTCCCATGGAGAAGGGAGATTTATCGCACCGGAAAGTGTTATTGAAACACTGGTGAAAAACGGCCAGATACTTTCCCAGTATGTTGACCTCGAAGGCAAACCGACATCAGACATTCACTATAACCCGAATAACTCCATGCTCGCAATTGAAGGCATTCTTTCACCGGACGGAAGAGTGCTTGGAAAAATGGGTCATTCAGAACGCATTGGAAACGGTCTTTACAAAAATGTCCCAGGTACCTTCGAAATGGGACTCTTTGAATCATTAGTTGAATATTTCAAAGAAGACTAAAAAACAGAGTGGACAATGCGGAAATTGAATCCGCGGCCTCTACAATGCCAATGTAGCGATCTACCACTGATCTAATTGCCCATTGATTGTGATTAATACATCAACGTATCCAGATAAATAGATGTTGATATTAATCGGTACGCACAAAATAAGCTCCAGGAGGGATTTGAACCCTCGACCTGCTGATTACAAATCAGCCGCTATGCCGGGCTAGGCCACTGAAGCAAAAGTGCGTATACTAATTGGATGTTGGTCTTATAATAGTTTCCGAAAAAAAGGATTAGTGAAGTTTTGAAATTTCTTCTTCGACTTCCTCTGCCCCTTCTTTATAATATCCTGCCTCATCATTGTCAAGATAATGAAGAAGGCGTAAAAATTCTCCGGCGTGAACCTTTTCTTCATTCGCAATATCAGTTAAGACCTCAATTGAGAGTTTGTCATCGATAGATTCAGCAAGCTGCTGATAAAGCTGAATTGCTTCATATTCTGCTGAAATCATAAAGCGGATCGCACGAACCAGCTCGTCATGAGTAAGTTTGCGGTCTTCTTTCAAACCTGCAAATGGATTTCCAAATTCTGGCATACAATATTATTGAAAAGAATATGATAAATAAAATTTGATTGGGATACAAAATAAAAAATTTTCACGATAGCTTTCGCTTTAGTTTGTAATTAATCAAGAAAAGTAAGGGGGGTGCAGCGTTGACTATTTCCCGAGAACTCGCGTATCTGAG
>DALTWK010000006.1 GCA_029987115.1 Methanocorpusculum sp. | reverse complement strand
ACCCGCAATCTCAATGCCTGAAATCCGGTATCCCAGACGTTCATAGAGACGTATCCGTGCAAGGCGCTGCTCCTGATTATCTGCCTTTTCTGAAGGTGTTTCCACCGAGAAAAATATACAATGCGATGCAAATTCTGTACCGATGAACTTCATTGCAGCGGTTCCGAAATCTTCCATGATGTTGGAACTGACATGGTGAAACTTGTTAATCATTCCGAGAAACAACAGATATAAATTCATTAACACTAACCTTTTACTATGCGTAACGTCATAGATGCCATCATTTCCATTGTTACAAATCCCGTTCTTGATTTAAACGTAATTATTGGGAAAAATCGTGCAAACTCAATGGGTATGGCACTTGAAGAATACATCAAAGATATTTTTTCAGGTGATGAACCACGCGAGAAAGTCTTCTCTTATTTAGGAAATCAAAATAACCCGCCTGACATCATGATTCGCGGCGGGGATGCTATTGAAGTCAAAAAACTTGAAAGCGATAAATTTAATGGAAGCATATCCCTCAACTCATCCTATCCTAAGGACAAATTATATGCTGACAGTCCAATGATTACTCAATTCTGCCGAGATGCGGAACAGTGGACAGTCAAAGATATGCTTTATGCGGTGGGTTTCGTCAAAGGTTCTCAACTCCGTGCACTGACTTTTGTTTATGGTGAAGATTATGCTGCGGATAAATCAATTTACGAAAAAATCCGCAAGACAATTAAAGATGGAATTGAATCAATTCCAAATGTTGAATTTACAGAGTCTAAAGAACTCGGACATGTTAACAGAGTGGATCCTCTTGGGATTACCTACTTGAGAATCAGGGGTATGTGGGGAATAGAGAACCCCTTTAAAGTATTCAGAAGACATTACACTCCAAATCCAAAAGCTAAATTTACCTTTATGGCTGTGATGAATCTTACAAAATATCATTCATACCAGAACTATATGGAACTCGAAGAATTGGCAGAAAAAACTGATAATCTGAATCTTGAACTTGCTGCAATTCCCAATCCAAACAACCCTGCAATACTTATTCCCGCGATTTTGATAACATTTGAAATCCTATAAAGTAGAGAACAGCATCATGGCATACAAACTTATCGCACTATTTGCCGGAGCAGGTGGACTTGATCTCGGATTCGAAAAAGCAGGATTCGAAATTGTAGCCGCGAATGAGTTTGATAAATCAATTTGGGAAACTTATGAAAAGAATCACAATAACCCCCTGATTAAAGGTGATATTAGGCTAATTGATTCCAATGAATTTCCTGAATGTGATGGTATTATTGGAGGTCCGCCATGTCAATCGTGGTCAGAAGCAGGAGCATTACGCGGGATTGAAGATGAACGAGGGAAGCTTTTCTTTGAATATATTCGAATTCTAAAAGACAAAAAGCCGAAGTTTTTCCTTGCAGAGAATGTATCGGGGATGCTTTCGAAACTGCATACTGTAGCGGTTCAGCAGATTATCCATCTTTTTGAGGATGCCGGTTACGATGTGTTCATTAAACTACTGAATGCCAAAGATTACGGTGTCCCGCAGGAACGTAAAAGAGTATTTTACGTGGGATTCAGGAGCGATCTCAATATCCGTTTCTTATTCCCGGAACCCTTGAAAGAAAAGGTAAATTTGAGGGTAGCAATAGGAGATCTTGAAGGGACAGCAATCCCCGCCCTTGACAAAAATAAAACAAACGGTGATTCGTGTAAAGTTCCCAATCATGAGTATTTTACAGGTTCGTTCAGTCCTATCTATATGAGCAGAAATCGAGTCAAGTCATGGGACGAACAAAGTTTCACTATTCAAGCATCTGGAAGACAAGCTCCGATTCATCCCAGCGCCCCGAAAATGGAAAAAGTAAAAACCGATGTCATGATATTCTCCCCGGGTCACGAAGAAGAATATCGCAGGTTATCTGTCCGGGAATGTGCGAGAATCCAGACATTCCCTGATGATTTCAAGTTTTATTACACAGGAGTTAATGATGCATACAAGATGATTGGTAATGCAGTTCCAGTTGAACTTGCCTATCACATGGCAAAACAAATCAAGAAATATCTTGATGCTACGAATGATAAATGCTGACATCCTTAGAAATTATCGGGGAAGCATCCTCACAGATTTCTGCCGATCTAAAGGATAAATACCCGGAGGTTCCCTGGATTGTTATCTCCGGGTTAAGGAATCGTCTGACACACCGCTATTTTGATGTCAGCTGGCCAATTGTCTGGGAGATTCTGCAGACGGACATTCCTGCCCTCAAAAAACAGATTGAAGAAATTATACGCGAAGAGAAGTTTGGACTCTGAGATTATCGCATCGCGGCAAAACATATGCGGAAAAACAGGATAAAAAAGGGATGAATAGAATCCTCCGACGTTATCTGGTTATTGTTACATTTTCGCTGAAGATTCCGGAAAGAGAATTGATGAGAGTTGCATGGATGGACTCAATCTCTTTTTCATCTGCAGTACCGCGGCACATAACCGAGTAGTGAGTTTCGTTGCCGGCTAAATCAAAACCCGCAATCTCAATGCCTGAAATCCGGTATCCCAGACGTTCATAGAGACGTATCCGTGCAAGGCGCTGCTCCTGATTATCTGCCTTTTCTGAAGGTGTTTCCACCGAGAAAAATATACAATGCGATGCAAATTCTGTACCGATGAACTTCATTGCAGCGGTTCCGAATCCTTTTCCGCGGCACTCTTCTGCGACGGCGAGGTACAGAAAATAGGCAAATTCATCCGTGAAGAGCACTGTCATGTACCCGACAGCATGGGTTCCAAAGACAAGTGCCCATTCTTTGAAATCCATCGACGGGGGAAAAAACCCGGTCAGTGTTGAAATATCTCTCACTTCATTTTCAGGAAATGATTCCCGTAAGATTTCCATTGCCTTCTCACGATATTTGGGATATTCTGCAAGCGGCAGAATGCGGAGGGTGTCTGATTCGGTCATTGTTCTTATATTTTGATTGTTTCTGCTACTATACATAGTCTCTCCAAAAAACTGTCTGATACCTAAAAAGTCGGCGGCGGTTCAGTACGCTGAAAAGACGGTCTGTTTCTTTCGGTGACCGTTGTTCTAGCCCGCACGGCATCCGCGGAAAAAAAGAATGTGGGTAAACTTATGCCGAAACCGTTTCAGATGTGTATGCTTTGAGAATCAAATCTTTGATATAGTCACGGTCTTTCATCTCTTCTGCAACATAGATTGGAAATCCGAATTCATGTTCAATAATTCTTCCGTGGGAAGCAAGAGAGGCTTCAGCGCGAATCTTCTTTTCGGTCAGGGAAAACATCTCAGGATTCTGGGCATATAGAAGGGGGAACACGTCATGCAGAGCCATAGCTCCCTCGGGCATCAGGTACTTCGTTGAAATCCATTTGTAATCCGGGTGTATACTAAGATAGGTTGTATCGACGGAACCAAGATACTCAAGAATCATTGTCAATTCAGGATACGCTCCTGTATCTTTAAATTCCGCTATGTCTTCTTTCGTCAGATAATACGGAACGGTAATGTCAAGAGGGAATAATATAATCTGAATTCCGCTTTGTAATAGTTTGAAAAGAGCTGCCGTATCTCCATTAAAATTATATTCAGTATTGTATGGTGTGTCACCAATTTCCAGACCTCCGCCCATCACGATGAGTTTTCTGATATGGTTTTTCAGTTCCGGTTCCATTTTGGGAAGACGGGCGATGGTACTGCCGGGTCCTGTCAGAAGATAGGTGATATTGTCATGACGCATCAGCTCCTCTGCTATTTCATCAAGATTCTGATAATCAAACTGATACTCTGATTCATTAAATCCGCAGGCTTCCTTCAGTTTGTCTGATATGTTTCCAAGGCCGTCTATGCCGTTGAATCCGTCATATTCAACATCCAGCCCCCATAATGTTTTCTCTGCTCCGAGGGCTGTTTTTCCTTTCAGATCCAGATACTCGTCCATAACAGCCAGATTTGCAGCAGTAAGGGATCGTGGTACATTTCCAACTGATGCGATGTACATATCAGGTTCTGTTACCACCTTTGCTGCAAGAAAACAGGCAAAAACATCATCACAACCGGGGTCGGTGTCTAACACGAGGTATGGCGTCGCGTCAATCTCATCTGAAGACTGAGAACTCATATCTGTGGTTTCAGCAGCCGGGCCAACTGAGTCTGATGGTGCAGTAACGCAGCCTGCTGAAGAGAGAACTGCTGCGAGCAGAAACACTGCCGCGAGTGTGAGGAAAAGATGTTTTTTCATTGATTGAGTATAGAACGTGAATCGGGATAAGAGTTTGGTGCTGAATTATAAAAAAAGGTTAATTGATTTTCGTGCCGCATTCCGGGCAGAATTTAGGAGAATCACGAAGAGGAGCTCCGCAGTTCGGACATACTGAGTCTTCCTTCTGGATTTGTTCGTCACGTTCAGCAATCATCTGCTGAACTTCAAGAAGCATGGTTCCTGCTTCGCCGAATTTTTCCGCACCATACTCTTTTACTGCCATCTTTCCGATTTGAATGAACAGGTCAGACTCCATCTCTTGTAACTCATCTTTTTCTGCATTGTCCGATTCTGCCGCAGGCTTTGGAAAGTTTTTATTTATCATCTTTTTTACATCCGCAGCTTCATTCTTGACCGCAGACTTAAACTCATCGAGGAATCCCATGATAATCTACATTATACTCCCGTTTCATTTATTTTTTTGCCGCTTTCATGGCTTTGAGTTTTTCACGAATCTCAGCAAGATTATTCTCATTTTCTGCTGAAATCTGATTTGCGTCAGCAATATCTCCCTGAATCGGACTTGTTCCCTCACCAGTGTATACGTCTGATGCGATGTTTTTCAAGGCGTTTATGTCAGATTTGGTATCGGCAAAGTTCTTCGTAAGTTCAGACCGCGTATTTGCAGACCACTGTTCAACATAATCAGTACTGTTTCCGGTAACGCCGTCGCCGAGGTCGCCGAACCCTTCCATATGAGCTGCATAGTTTTCACGCACGATATCTGTTGCTGAATCTGCAACATACTCAATACCTTTTTTCACGGCATAATTTTCTGCACCGGATTTTGCACCGTCAAGAACAGCTGTACCGACATCTTTTCCGTTTCGTAATGCATCAGCCGCCGCTTTTGCGGCATCGCCGCCGACCGATGCTGCAGCTCCTTTCCATCCGGAATCATAGTGGTTCTGCAGAACGCCAACACCGCCTTCGACAACTCCCTGACCAAATGCCTCGGTGTAGGAAACATCTTTGTGACCTTCGCCATGCATCTTCTTTCCGTAATGGTTCTCCGCATGTGCTTCAGAAAGCCGCGTGCCGACAGCTTTTGTTGCAGTGTACGTGTCTTTGAGGGCTTTTCCGGTAGCTCCTGTCATATCTCCCAAGACATCGACTGCAACATCAGCAACTTTTTCAACGCCCTCTGCGGTATTCTGAGCCGCTGCAAGTTCTGTTTCTCTCTGCTGCCAGTAATCCGCATTGTTCGCATTTTCAATGTATTTTTTAATCTGTTCTTTGCGGATTTCTTTGTCGTCTGTCGTGCCGTATTTATCATGGACCTTGTCAACATAGTCCTGATGATTGAGGGCGGCAACCTTATCTTTGAGCACCTTGATATTTTCTGCCGTATCCTCATTTTTCATGAACTTGGTATGCTGCTCGGTTCTGGCTTTCGTTGCAGTTTCGCTGTCTTTTCGTATCAGGTCAGCATTTTCACCGCGTGATGCAAGACTGTCTTTGAGTTCTTCAAGCGTGTATTCGGCATCTGTCAGCGGATTTCTATAGACTCTTTTTCCTCCTTTCCATGAATCTGGAACATACTCACGGTTTTCGCCGGTTGCAGGGTCGGTTACTTTCAGCGTTCCGTCCGGCTCTTCGGTTATCCACTGATTTATCTTTTTTGTACCATTCTTCGGTGAACCGTTCTTAGAAGAGCCGTTCTTTCCAAATCCGCCTTTTTTAGAGATAACAACTGCAGCTGCAGCTCCGCCGCCTAAGACAACGATGCCTGCAGCAACCGGAACAACCGGAAATCCGCCTTCGTCGCCGTCTGCTGCTGCATTTTCATCATAGCCGGTGTTTGTGAGTGTTCCTGAAACACGCAGTGCACGGCTTTCACCGTTTCCGTAACTTGCGCCCATGAAAATGGAAAACGACACATTTTTCGTGGATTTCTTTACCGGTATGGATATGGAAAAGGACTTTGAGTTATCGTCTTTCTTCATTTCCATCTTTTTTGATTCGGATTTATCGCCATTATTGATGTAGATTTCCACGCTCACTTCAGGCGACCAGTTGCTTTCAACAGTTCCAGAGATAGTTACCGTTCCCGGGGAACAGGTTCCTTTGATGCTGCGGTACGTGGTAAATCCGCTGGTATCACTAACGCTGCTTACACTTCCTCCAGATATGGAGTAATTGATATTCAGACCGTTAAAACCGTCTCCTCCGGGGTACGAATCAGCACATACTGGTGATACAAAAACCAGGGCGAGCGCCACGATACCCAGGGAGAGTAATAGTAATTTTTTGTATTTCATCAGAATATCACATCTTACTGTTTAAACTTACTATAATATAAGGAAAGAGGCTGTGGATTTTTCCTAGAACCTGGCAGGAACAACTACCTCCCTCGCAGCCATATCCCGCACCTTCCCGCTAAGTTCGCTCGGATATTTTTGATACGCTTCTCCAGGGGTATCTCACCACATCAAATCGAATCTCTCTTATATTTGCAAACGAAATATTTGTTAACGAAAATTCCGTTTGAAATTGGAGATACCGTGTAACCATACGGAGAACAAACATGATATTAGAAGAACCTTACATCGCCCCCTATTCGGAATTACTTGCGGTTTCTTCAGAAACCGCAGACTGTATCGAGTTCATGGAAAGAACTGACTGTCTCGGTGGAATGCAATGGTCAGTTCGTCAGTATGCACAAAGTCCGCTTGTTAGAAACGCCCGTATTGTAGGAGGGACTGCCCGGTATCTTCTCAAAACCGGAACGGTTAATCTGCCACTGAAAGGTTCCGAATTTCCGGCAGGGATTTGCGGAGCAGAAGTTAAAGACAATGAAATATCGGTCTCCTTTGCCGGACTTGGCGGAGGAGGAGTCGGCGTTGCAGGCTGCAGGACAAAAGCAGATGGAATACTGTCAGCCGAGTATTCCGAATGCGGCGGCGGAAAAACCGGACGGGCAACAATTCACCTCCCGAAACGTGAACGGGTAATTATTGGAATTGACGATACCGATATTCCAGAAGCAGGAGCTACATGGTCACTTGCTCACCGCATTGGAAAAGCTGTAGAAACAAAACAAAGCAGATATCTCAGCCACACCATAGTTCAACTCTTTCCGGTCAAACAACGAACGAAAAACTGCGTGGCTACTGCTCTTGAATTTGCAACAAATGAGCCGGATGCACTCATATCCAGGGTAAAAGAACTTGTCGAAACCTATACCTTGTCTGATAAAACAGGTATGGCAGTCTTTCGAGGATTTGATCCAAGTCCCCTCCTCTCCTACGGATGGATGGTAAAGAAAGGAGAAGTTACCGCCGATGCTCTCAAGGAAATTCAAAACTACATTGAAACACCGATAAATGGAAGCGGCATTATCGGAGCTGCTGCTGCAATTCCTTTTGCTACAAAATATCGTGAGGCGTTAGAGTTGTGTGGGCGTCCCTGAAAGCTGAACTTTTGGAAATCGGAACTGCCTGTCTCACCGGAACAGATGCCTCTGAATACATCACCCAATCCTCATCAGGACCGGGAGCAGGCGGCATGGGTTCGGTCTTTTTTTCCAACGGAAAACAAAGAGTTAAACTCAACCTCTCAGAAACCTCCCCGGTACTGCTTACCCATCAGAAATTGGGAAAAACAACCCTCACCCTCGACTCAAAGACGTATGAAGGTTTTCTGGAAAAACCCGGAATGCATTGTCCCAATCAGGCATTTCTTACTGTCAGTGCTTCATGCATATACTCCTGCAGTTACTGTAGCGTTCCGAAACTGAGGGGGAAACGCAAATCCATTGCCGAAATTAAATCCCTGATTTCCCAGGCAGGAACTATTAAAGCAGTATCACTTACCAGCGGCGTTGCCTCATCGCCGGAGGAAGAGGAAACGTATATTCTCTCAGTCCTTGATGCCCTACGGCCGTTCTTTCATCAGGTCGGTGTTGAAATCTATCCTTTGATAGGGACCGCAGAAAAACTCTACAAAGCCGGGGTATCTGAGGTGAAGTTTAATCTTGAAACGGCAACAGACGACCTCTTTGAAAAACACTGCCCCGGACTGAACAGAGCATGTATCTTCGATGAGCTGAAATCGGCAGCAGCTCTTTTTGGCAAAGGTCATGTATATACCAATGTAATTTACGGACTTGGAGAAACAGATGAAGAAATCCGCACACTTCTTGCAGAACTCGCAGAAATTGGTGTTATTGCGTCCCTTCGCCCATTGTCCCCGAAATCAGGAGTTTCAGGTATGAACCGCCCGACAAAAGAAAGAATGCTTCGTCTCTTTAATATACAGTCAGAGATACATACTGCATATAATCTGGATACCAGATGTGCACAGACCATGTGCGGATTCTGTACCGGATGCGACCTTGTTCCCGGATGTGATGATGAATGATATTTCCTGATGAATGTAAAATCATAGGCAACGCTTCTACAAAACCGCTCGGAGATAAAGTCTATTTCCTTACCGAGTATCTGATTCATTCAACTGAAAACGGCACGGAAGTCCTGAAAGTAAAAACAAAACCTGGAATAGGAATTATGCGTGATATTGAATCTGTAGAACAGATTTCTGCACCGGAAGATACGATTCTATGGGAGGGTGAAATACTAACTCCGCACAACCGTGCTGACCTTGTTAAGAAAGCACTGAGTACCGGAAAACGCTGTACGGTATTTGGAAAAGAGGATGGGCATATGACCTTTGTCCTTGATCCGGATTTATCTGATTTTCTTGAAATTCATGTGTATGATATTATACCGCCGCGTCCGACGCTTTCAGCGGCGCTTGAAGAACTTGAACGTATCGGCTATTTTGAAAAAGACGCTGTTTGTTTTACTCACCACATAACTGACATCGCAAAAATTGAGGGAGATGTCTATCCCTGTCATGCGGGCGGATTTTCGAAAACCCTTGACAGAGATCATCCTCAAGCAGGAGAGAAAATCGTCTGCTGTACTACCGGACGGCAGATTATTCACGAATGTTATGGTGATGACTACACCTTTGAAGAAACCTGCCCTCTTGCATACGTTGATGCAGAGCCGTTTATTGCCCGCTGCTGCAGAATAGAACGTAAAGGAATTCGTACCGTAAATGGAAAACTCGGCGTCGTTGTTCACTGGGGGGCAAATGCTAAAGATATTGCAAAGGCAGTAGATGAACTGCTTGGGGTATGGAGAAAAAATACTGGACTGCTGCGGTAATACCCCGAATATAAGAGTCTCTCCATTTTTCTGTATCCAGCAGTATTTCTTCCTTGTGTGGCAGTACCTGCAGATGTTCTCTTTCTCTCTGCCGGCTGCGGGACGTTTTCTGCCATGTTTAATACCCCGTACCGCACTACTATTACTATATGACATCCTGGAAATCCATTACCGGAGTTCTTCTTGCAGGAGTTCTCCTGGCATTAATTCTTGTAACCGCCGGATGCGTCACTGTCGAATCAGGAGCGGATGACAGACCGGTTGCCGTCTGCACCAACGGTACCTTTACCGGAACCTATGAAGACGAAACCGGAGTTGTCACGTTCAAAGGAATTCCCTTTGCCAAACAGCCGATAGGCGAGCTCAGATGGAAAGCACCGCAGGAACCGGAAACCACATCAGATTCGCGCTACGATGCAACAGTGTTCGGATCTACCGTCCTTCAGCCGGCAAGCAATACCGAACCTGCCAGTATGAATCCGCAGGGTGAAGACTGTCTCACTCTGAATGTATGGACCAAGAACCTGGAAAAACCCGGAAAGACCGTCATGGTATTCATCCACGGCGGAGGATATATGGCAGGCGGATCATCTGATCCGGCATACAACGGTCAGTATCTGGCAGCCAAAGACGAGGATATCATCGTTGTCAGTTTCAATTACCGGATTAACACGATGGGATTCATTGATTTCTCCGCGGTTGAAGGCGGAGAAGCGTTCCCGGATGCTCCGTATCTCGGTCTGCTGGATTGTATTGCGGCACTGAAATGGGTTCAGAATAATATCGAAAGTTTCGGAGGAAACCCGCAGGACGTTACTATCTTCGGAGAATCCGCCGGAGGGGGACTCTGCGGTATTCTCCTATCCTGTGAAGATGCAAAAGGATTATTCCATCGCGCCATTCTTGAATCGGGAGATGCTTCGTTTTCCTCCACCCCTGACGATCAGAAACGGATGAGAAAAGCCGAACTGCTGCTGAAAGTAACCAATTCCAGTACGATGGATGATCTGATGGCATTATCAGAAGAAGACCTTCTCAAAGCAATGGTGGCCGATACCGGAGTCCCAATCGAGATTGCCCACCCTATAAAACCGAGCAATGGACTGGAAAAACTGATTGTGGAATTTGAAACAACTCTGGTTATGAAAAATACCCAACCGCTTCGCGGAGAAGGAACACCGATTCCGGAAAATCCCTACCAGGCAATTGCAGACGGCATATCAAAGGATGTTGATGTGCTTGTCGGTACCAATACCGATGAAATGAGATACTTCATCAACAGCATGTATGCCGATACCGATGATGAAAGAATCGCAAAATATAATGACTTCATATCCGAATTGACAACTGCGATTTCAAATAACTCTCCGCAAGCAAAACGTATTGTTGATACCTACCTCAAATCTGCTCACCTGCCGCAGGATACCTACGCTGAGCAGCATCCCGGACTCTGGGAGAAAAGCGATATGGTCGGCGAGTTCGGATTCCGTCTTCCGGCAATCAAGACCGCTGAATCACACATTGCCGCCGGCGGAACCGGAAAGACCTACATGTATTTATTCGGCAAAGGAAACAGCGCAAAACCGTATTTTGGATGCGGACATGCCGCTGAAATTCCGTATGTCTTTAACAATACCAAGCTTGACATAGGCGGAGGCAATGCCGTTGATCCGGTGCTTGCAGATACCATTTCTTCTATGTGGATAAACTTTGCAAAGACTGGAGATCCGAGTATTGAAGGATTTGCATGGCCGGAATACACACTTGAAAAACGTGCCACCATGGTTGTCGGCAATGACAGTTCATTGTCTATCGTCAATGATCCGAAACGCGAACAGAGAATTGCCCTTATGCCGCTCATCACCGAATTATTTCCGATGAACCAGGCATGATTACAAACTACCAATCTGAAATGACTGACTAAACACGGGTCTCTGTCCCGTGCATCTTTTTTTCCAAAATTATCAGCAATACCTGAAAAAGCAGGAGAAAGAAGACTGCACCGACGACTTACAGGTCGGTAAAATCGGTCCTCAAATCCATGAGACTGTTGCTGTTTGCAAGGAGTTTTACCAGACGTTCATCCAGATCTGCGTGGTTTTCTTTGAAGTCGTGCTCTCCTGCTTCGGGTCTGACAGAAAATGCCAGCTGATCTTTTTCCAGACTGAATTCCGCATGGACGTTGTCCCCGTTTCCCCGTGCATCGAGGCGTATCCAGCGGTCCGTGTCCTGAAGATACACGGTGTTCAGTGCATGGACCATATACCCGTCATCTGTTCTTTCAGGATTAAGGAGAAGCAGCTGATAGCTTATCCCGGACGGAATACCGTTTGCCCGAAGCAAAGCGGCAAGAAGACAGCTTTTTGTCCAGCAGATTCCCGTCCGGTGAATCAGTGCTTCGCTGGCGGTTTTCGTGATGACAGATGCCTGTATGTCCCACGAATGCGGAATCTCGTCTCTGACAAAATAATAACACTGTTTCAGATAGTCAAGAGTATCTGCAGCGGATTCCCGCAGTTCGCTGACCTTTTTTTGAATCTCAGGATGATGATAATCAATACTTGGTGTTTCAGAGAGATATAGATTCATAGCGTGCTTCCTTGGAGATGTGTTTTTCCCTGTTTGTACTCCTGATGCAGGGAAATCTGGATACTATATGCATTTTCAGATGAAAAATAGTTTCTAATTTTTTGTCGGACATATCGGCACTCAACAGAGAGGTATTCTGGTACCTCAGGAAGAATAGACGGGGTTTGGTAAAAAAAAAAGAAGAAGTTCTGATTTCAGAACAGCGGGAGTTTTCTTTGTGAGTAGACAGCAAATGCCAGATAGACGGCAATTGCTACAACGACAAATTCAATGATACCAACAACAATCATCGGTATGCCGAATCCGGCGAAGGCCAGAATGATATAAACGGCACAGGACAGGATAAGCATAATGCCGGGTAAGACTCTGGACTCTTTTCTGAGAATGGCAAAGAGACCGATGAGAAGGAAGAGTGCGCCAAGTCCTATTGAGAGAGCATCAGTAGCGAAATTGCCGAAAATCGTGGTAACAGCCATCAGAAGGAACATGACCGGCGTAAACTGCATCTTTGCAACTGCAAAGAGCAGAATGGATACGATAACCAGCAATAATGCACACAAAAATTCAAGAGCGACCAGTGCTTCATAGGTAAATCCGAAGGATTCCCCGAACAGGTTGAATGTTGCCCATGATGCCATGGTTAGTCCGAACAGCATATATCCCAATACAGAACCGGATGCCTTGAAGTCAGTTTCTTCATCTGCTGTCAGAAGTTTTCTTCCCGGGAAGCTGATTTTTTCCGACGCACAGACAAGGGAATAGTAGAGGGAAATCGCCACACCAAGGATAAAGGGAACTCCTGGAAACAGAAGAAGTACCGGAATCGGGAACAGCAGCCATTTCTGCTTATCTTTTGCAGTCAGGGTAATTGCCGCTACCAGTATCGCAAATACACTCAGGATAACCTGGAATTGGTCCCCGCCAAAGTTTGCCCAGAAAAGAAGCATGAATCCGTACAAAACGAAAAGAATGCCTATCATGTCGCGTTTCCGCAGGATAAACAGTAATGTTGCAATAATAAGGATTGCATATCCACCGGCAGTTTCAATTGCTGAACTGAAGGTGTCGACAGTACCGGTATAAAATGCTATAATATAGAGAAGTAAAGCTGCCCCGAATACGAAGAATCCGGCAGTACTTAAGTAATTACGTGCATTTGTTTTGGCGGTTTCATCCATTGATGACCGCCTCCGCATCTATGACTAACTGCGTCATATGTGACTTATATGTTCTCCATCGGTAAATACCCATCCGAAACCAGGTAAAACGATATTCCTACACTCTGACACCGTCATTTTTCTGAGATACTTTTATTCTATGATGTCATCAATAGATTAGTATCTCACTTTAGGTGATGAAAAAACATGGTTGGAATTATTACTAACATTGGTGTAACCCTGGGATATACCCTCGAAAACACCATAAAACGTCCGGGTCTCTGGTTTGCCCTGGTTGGAATGGCAATTCTGACGGCCCTGGTATTTACACTGGGAATCGGTTTCATGGTTCTCGGCGGTTTTCCGCTCAATGACCTGCTACCGGGAATTACGCTTCCGGATTTCGGAACCGCAGCACTTATTGTCGGTATTGTCTTATTCGTGATCGGCATTTTTCTGTCTTTCTTCTTTGAAGGAATTGCCGTTCAGATTTTAGCAAACAAAGAGATTACCTTCAAAGGATTCTTCGGCAGCATCGGAAAAGGTTTCCAGCTGATTGTTATCAACATTATCTACGGCATTATTATCGGTATCATTACCGCAATTATCGGAGCTCTCGGCATCTTCGGTGGAGCAGGAGTTAATCTCCTTCAGAGTGCGGCATCCGGAAATGTGATTGAAGGCATTTCGCAGTTCTTCAGCGGAATGGATGTTGTCAGCATCATCTGCTTCATCGTTCTCATTCTCATCGAGATTTTCTTCTCCCTCTTCCTCACTGCAGCAGAGGTTAACTTTGCCCGCGGAGGAAAATTCGGAGCAGGATTCAGATTAGGAGAGATTTTCGGAAGAATCGGAAAACTCGGATGGATTAAATACATCCTTGCTTTCATCCTCTTCGTTATCGTGATGATTATCATCTCGGCAATTGTCAGTCTGATTCTTTTCCTCTTCACCTTAATCCCGGTTGCAGGAGGCGTCATTTCTGCAGTTGTTGGCTGTCTCTTTGTTCCGTTCATCTGGATCTTCGGAATAAAATACTGGGGCAACCTGTTCGAAGAATAATCTTCGAACCTTTTTTTTCTTAAACTTGTTATCTTCTCTCTTTACGTAAGAATTCCCTTCTGACGCGGCATACACCAACACTAATCATCTTTGAAACCAAATATATAATCACTGAAATGCCGGAAACCTACACACCTCCGTTTGATATAACCGACACCATAATACACCTCATCTCTGAAATCAGCAAACAGCTTGGAAAAATCAATGCAGAAAAAACATTCGATAAAAATCCCCGCCTTAGAAGAATCAACCGAATACATTCAATTCACTCATCTTTAGCCATTGAAAACAACTCACTAACCTTCTCGCAAGTAACAGATATTATCGACGGAAAAGCCGTAATTGGCCCCTACAATGAAATTCTCGAGGTAAAAAATGCAGCAGAAGCATATAATCTGTTGGCGAATCTCAACCCTTGTTCTGAAACTGATTTACTAAACACGCACAAAATAATGATGAACAGACTCATCGACTCCGCCGGACAGTACCGCACAACAGGAGTAGGCGTATTCTCCGGGAAAACCTGTGTACATCTTGCACCTCCACCATCCCTCGTAAAAAAAGAAATGGAAGACTTAGTAAATTGGTGCTGCAGCACGCAGGTTCATCCATTAATCAAAAGCTCTGTATTCCACTTCGAACTTGAATTCATCCATCCGTTCACTGATGGAAATGGAAGAATGGGCAGACTCTGGCAGACCCTGATTCTCAGCAAATGGGACTCATCATTTATCTGGATTCCCATAGAAACGTTGATTCTTGGAAAACAGCAGGAATACTATGATGCATTATCCCAAGCAGGAAAATGCGGAAAATCAACCGTATTCATAGAATTCATGCTTCAATTAATTTACGAGTCACTTCTTGGAGCTGCAGATTACCCAGCTGATGTCGGAATAAATGTCGGAATAAATGTCGGAATAAATGTCGGAATAAACGAGGAAAAAATCCTCGTTGAGATACGCAAGAATCCGTCTGTTACCGCTCGCGAGATTGCAGAAATCACCTCGCTCACCAGTCGGCAGGTAGAACGCCTCATCGCTCAGCTGAAAGAGCAGGGCCTCATCCGCCGCATCGGTGCAAAGAAAAACGGACAGTGGGTAATACTACCGAGAGAAGAAGAGAAGAATTAGAACCCGGTATCTGAAAAAAAAGAATTGATTGCTGTTTTCTTTTCAGAAGAACAGTTACGGCACCAAGACCTGCCAGAAGACCGATTACCGGGAACGGCGTGGTAGCCGCCGGTTCTGCTTCTTTTTCTTTCTTGAAGGTCATTTCGCCGAGTATTATTCTATGGCATGATTCCGGAGCGAACGGGTAGATATACAGTCCGGTATACACATTCCAGGTTCCTTCAGATTCCGCATCAGGGATTAGATATCTCCGTTAGGATTATACCTTAAATCAACAACTATCTCTGAAAGAATCATGAGAAACTTTATCTATAGACTGTGATAGTAGTTTTATACGAATAGTACTGTTCGATACTTCTGCAGACTGAATGATGCCGGCAGAAATGACGTACGATTCCGATAATGAAACTAACTGGTGAAAACTACATGGTTGGACTTATTTCTAATGTTGGCGAGTCCATTAAATTCGGATGGTCAGTCAACGCAAAACGTATCGGAAGATGGATTCTTCTGTTAATCTTCAGCATTATCCCGATTGTTAACTTTATTGCTGAAGGCGCCTTCATGAAAATCTTCAATGGAGAAGAGCCTGAGTTTAAGGGCAATGTCGGTTCCTGCTTTATCCGCGGACTGCTCGCATTCGTTGCAGGTCTTATCTACTGCATCATTCCAGGTATCATTGGCGGAATCATTTGCGTTTTCAACGCAACTGCTGGTTATGTTGTCGGTATTATCCTCGGCATTCTCGCAGCACTTCTCTTCATGCCGGGATTCGCAGCATTCGCCCGTGGCGGCAAATTCGGTTCCTTCTTCAAGTTCGGAGACATCTTTGCCTCTATCGGAAAACTCGGATGGGGTAAATACATCCTTGCATGGATCGTCCTCTTTATTGTCTGCTTCATCCTTGGAATTCTCTGTGCAATTCCGCTTGTCGGCATTATCATTGCAATTCTGCTCTTCCTGCTGACCCCGGTTATTGAATCTGCATTTGTTAAATACTGGGCAAACCTGCTCGAATAATCGCATTGGGGATAAAATCCCCTTTTTTCTTTTCTCTTTCCATTTTACGTCCATAGCATCCTGTTTCGCTGTCTGGTACCGAATCGTCTACTAGTTAAAGGATGAAAGCAAATACTATCACATGTTTGAAAATACAGGATCTGGAAAGACATCTTTTGATACCGTCTCTCCCGCATCCCCGGAAACTACGGACCTACAGTATCTTCGCGCTGAAAACGAGCAGCTCCAGGAGCTCGTCCGTTCCGAACGAAAAGAAAACGATATGATGCGTATTGAGAATAACAAGCTGCGGATGGATAACAATCAGCTGAAAAAGGAGAACAACCAGCTGAAGCGTCTTCCGCTCTTTGTCGCAGTCGTCGTTGAAAAGATGGACAACAATGAAGTCTATCTCCGCCAGATGGGAAACAACCAGGAATATGTAACTCAAACCTCCCCTGCAGTATACGATAAAATAAAAACCGGGACGAAGGTTGCAGTCAACAATACGCTTTCGATTGTGAAAATTATGGGAGATACGGTTGATTCCCGTGTCAAGGTCATGGAGCTTGACGAGAAGCCGGACCTCACCTTTGACGATATAGGCGGTCTGAAAGACGAAATTGTGGAAGTCCGTGAAGCCGTTGAGTATCCGCTCACCAAACCAGAAGCATTCGAACGCTTCGGTGTCATTCCGCCGAAAGGAGTTCTGCTCTACGGTCCGCCGGGAACCGGAAAGACGCTGATTGCAAAAGCTGTTGCAAACAATGCCGGCGTTCCGTTCCTCCGTCTTGCAGGTTCAGAACTGGTGCACAAATATATCGGTGAAGGGGCCCAGCTGGTCCGCGATCTCTTCACTCTTGCCCGGGAACTAGCTAAGGAAAACAACGGTGTTGTCGTCTTTATTGATGAAATCGATGCAGTCGGCAGCATGAGAACCAACGACGGAACATCCGGTTCTGCAGAAGTACAGCGTACCCTGATGCAGCTCCTGGCAGAAATGGACGGATTCAACAACCGCGGAAATATCAGACTGATTGCTGCGACCAACCGTCCGGACATGCTTGATGCAGCTCTGCTCCGTCCGGGAAGATTTGACCGCCTGATTCAGATTCCTCTGCCGGATGAAGCGGCAAGAATGCAGATTTTCGAAGTCCATACCCGAAAGATGAAGAAAGCAAAGTCGATGGAAAAGGTGGACATGTCGGTTCTTGTTTCGCTGACAGAAGGGCTGAACGGAGCACAGATTGAAGCAATCTGCCGTGAAGCGGGAATGCTTGCCATCAGAGCCGACAGCAAGAAGATTTCCGAAAAGAATTTCCTCGACGCGGTTTCCAAGATCCGTAACAAGAAAGCAGATGCAGCCTGCGACAATATGTATATCTGAACATGTTCTTACTCTGCATCGCCAAACCGGGCATCGACCTGGAAGAGACACTCAAGGCTTCTGAAACCAGCAGACATGTTCTCCGTTTCTACCGGCCAAAGGACATGGGATGGGGCATACGAATCGAAGTAGCAACGGTATCGAGCGCTCTGTCGCTCTTAAGCGAACTGAGATGGTACCAGATGCGGTATATGTCCTGTTCTTTGATTGAAGAACCAGAGCACGGCGTTTATCTTACTCCGACGCTTGCTCAGAAGGTGTACGAGGACCGTGAAGTGACGTTAAACGATTCCTGGGAGCACGTATACCGCACCGCAGTGCTGGAATCCGGCGAGGTCCTGAAAGTCCCGATGGGTGTTGATACTCCTTCAGATACCCAGGTTTCTTTTATGGTTTGGGGTATTGCAGAGGAAACACCCTGAATTTTTAATACATAGTCTCATTATCTGTCACCGCAAATATTCATCTGCTTATGGCTCAGAGAATTTCTTTCACAATCGACACTCCGCTTGCGGAGCGTATCGATATCTATGCAAAAAAGGAGGATATCGACCGTACTGAGGCACTTCACCGCCTTCTCGAAGCAGGACTTGCAAAGGCAGAAACAGACGGCATCATCCCGCCGGAAAAAGACCGTGACTATCGGCGGGAACAGATGATGCAGAAGAATATTGCCTCCATATCAGGAAATCTGGATGAACTGAAGAAAGAAATCAGAGCCATGCATCACCTCATCAATATGAATCAGAAGACACCTGAAAAGAAACGGGGTCATTTCAAGAAGGAGTAATATGAAAAATACCTATGTCATAGGTCACCGTCACCCGGATACCGACTCTATATGCAGTGCCATCGGATATGCCGCACTGCTGAACCGCTCGGGCGATTCTGCGTATATTGCGGCCCGGTGCGGAGACCTGAATGCTGAAACAAAATATGCTTTGCAGAAGTTCGGTGTGGAAGAACCGACGCTCGTGCTGAATGTGGAGCCGGCAGTATCCGATCTTAAATCCGCCCACATGGAAAGTGTTCCCTCTGCCACCCCCACCATCGACGTCATCGAGATGATGGACAAATATGACCTGCGGAATCTGCCGGTTACCGATACCGAGGGAAAGCTCATCGGTCTCGTGAGTGAACACGGTCTTGCCCGTGCCTATGTTTCCGATACGAAAATACAGAATCTGGTGGTCTATCCGATTAAAGTCGACGCACTTGCCCGGATTCTGCACGGAAAAGCCATTGTCAGAAAACATGATGTTCTGGAAGGATCTGTCTACATTTCCATTGACGCACTGCATGTCACGCTTTCCCATATTACCAAGCAGGATATCGCTATTGTCGGTGATGATGAACCGACGCAGCTTGCCCTGATTTCTGCCGGCATTGCAGCTTTAATTATTGCAGATTCCGCTCCGGTCGGCGACCGGGTTATCGCAGCGGCTGAAGAACACGGAGTAACTGTTATCGGAACACATTTCGATGCATTCGGCGTCACCAAGATGATTCACCTGACTCTGCCTGCAGAAACCATCATGTCAACGGATGTCCCGACTGTTCACATGGAAGACTCCCTGGAGTATGTTAAAGAAATTGTCTCCAATACCAAATACCGAACCGCCTGTGTCGTTGATACGGCCGGAAAACTGATCTGCACCATATCCCGCAACACCCTTATGGACGATGTGGCAAAGTCGGTGATTCTTCTGGACCACAATGAATACAGTCAGGCTGTGGAAGGAATCGAGTCGGCAGATATCCTGGAAATCATCGACCACCATCGTCTCGGCGCAATGACCACGCTCAAACCAATCCGTTTCGACATGGAACCGGTCGGGTCAACGTCCACCATCATTGCCGGCCGGTATATTGAGGCTGATGTCACCCCGTCGAAAGAGATTGCCGGAATCCTTCTTTCCGGTATTCTTTCCGATACGCTCGGTCTGAAAATGTCGACAACAACTGCTTTCGACCGGAATGCGGCGGCATACCTCTCACGGATTGCTGAAGTTGACTGGGAATCCTATGCAAAGGAACTGATTGCAGAAGGCATGGCTCTTTCCGGCGTTACCCAGAGCGAACTGCTCGAACGCGACACCAAGGAGTTCACCCTTTCCGGCAAACGTGTTGTTATTGCCCAGATTATGGTCCCGTCCTATGAATATATTATCGGAAAATCCGAACACATCTATAAGGCTCTGGAAGAAAAATTGAACGGACCCGCGGCTCCGGATATCTATATTGCGCTCTACACCAGTGTCTCGGAAATGGGATCTGATATGTTTGCTGTAGCCGACGACAAAGCTCTTGCAGCCAAGATGAACTGGGTCGTTCCGCTGCATCTTCCGGGCATTGTTTCACGCAAAAAGGACTTTGTTCCAAAATTCGGAAGAATGCTGGAAAATCAGCTCTGACCCCCTCTTTTTTTCAAATCTGCCCTGATAAAAACACACTACATCATAGGTTTTTATCCTATGAGAACAAAAATATTCAAACATTATGAACGATGCTGAGGTCATAATGAACCCGAACAATCTGGTTCAGTTTCTGAGAAAGAGTCCGGAGTACTTCACGAAGGATGATATCATCCGTTTCTGTGAAGAAAACAAGATTGAAATGGTCAACTTCCACTACGCAGCAGCGGATGGAAAGCTCAAGACCCTGAATTTCTATATCTCCTCCAAAGAGTACCTTGACACGATTCTCTCTGACGGAGAGCGTGTTGACGGCAGTAACATCTTCCCGTTCATTGAGGCAGGAAGTTCCGATTTATACGTTATCCCGCGCTATGCAACTGCTTTTGTTGATCCGTTTGCAGAGATTCCGACCATCGATCTGCTCTGTTCCTACTACGACAACACCGGTAAAGCATTAACATCCTCTCCGGAATACATTCTGCGCACTGCAGCGGAAGTTTTCAAGAAGAATACCGGCATGGACTTCAAGTGCCTTGGAGAACTTGAATACTACGTCATCTGCGATGAAATCGAAGAATATCCGGGACGCGACCAGAAAGGATACCACGAGTCCGCACCGTTTTGCAAGTTCGAAGACATGAGAACCGAAGCAATGCGCATGGTCTCTCAGGCCGGCGGTAAAATCAAATACGGTCACTCCGAAGTCGGCTGCTTTACCAAAGACGGAAAATACTACGAGCAGCATGAAATCGAGTTCCTCCCGGTTGATCCGGTTCTCGCAGTTGAAGAGATTATCCTTGCAAAGTGGATTTTACGCAACCTCGGAGCACAGTACGGCGTTACTGTTTCCTTTGCACCGAAGATTACCGTCGGCAAGGCAGGTTCCGGAATGCACTTCCACATGATGGCAGAGAAGAACGGAAAGAACCTCATGATTAAAGACGGCATCTTATCCGACATTGCAAAACGCATGATTGCCGGTATCCTTGATGTCGGCGATGCAGTAACTGCATTCGGAAACACCATCCCGACCTCTTACCTGCGTTTAGTTCCGCACCAGGAAGCCCCGACCTACATCTGCTGGGGAGACAGAAACCGTTCGGTTGTCGTTCGTGTCCCGCTTGGATGGAACGGTTCGACGGATATGGCAGCTGAAGCAAACTTCGGTCTGAGAAGAAAAGCAGACAAGATGTCCAAGCAGACCTTCGAGTACCGTGTAGCTGACGGATCCGGCCAGCTCTATGAGACCGTTGCAGCACTGATTGTCGGTGCAATGCACGGACTTACTATGCCGGATGCACTCGACCAGGCAGCCAAGCTCTACGCTTCCGGAAACATCTTCAACCAGGAATACAAGGATTTCTTAAAGACCTTAAAGCAGCTTCCGACCTGCTGCTACGAGTCTGCTGAAGTTCTTGACCAGAAACGTGAACTCTTTGAGAGAGACGGTATCTTCCCGGCAGGCGTCATCAACGCTCAGATTGAGAAACTGAAAGCATATCAGGACAAAGGATTATCCGACAGCATCTTAGGCAATGAAAAGAAATTCGCAGAACTCGTCGAACAGTACATCCACATCGCCTAAACGCCGGTTCAGCGACGCTTTCAAAAAAGGGAATTTCCTGGGAACGCTCGAACGGGCGCTGGGCGTCTGGTATCCCGGTCCGAATGATAAACCGGATGATACCAACCCTCAGCTTCAGACGGCATTCCGGAACTATCTCATAAAACGTCTGGAAAAAGACTGTGTCTGTGCACCAAGAGAAGACCATTCCCTTGGCGAACCGGATCTGGTTGTTCTCAGAAACGGCGATGAAACCCGCTTTGATGTTGCAACCTGCTACCGAAGCCAGATGTTCATCGGAGAAGACGGAGAACCCTATCTTCCCTGGACAACACAGGAAACCTATGACAAATTCCGGTCCTATGAAGAGACGGAAGGAAGACCCGTATATGTGGTCATCGGTCTGCACGGATATGCCGATGCCCCGCGGTTTCTGTTCTGTCTCCCGCTGGAAAAAGCGGAAATTGATCTCAAAAAAAGCATCATGTCCTCCTTCGAAATTAAAGAAGGAGAGACATTATTCAAATAACATTTTTTACAGTTTCTTTGCCAGAACCAGACGGAATACATCCGGGTAGAAGTAATTTTCCCGTTCCTCAGCAACCGAAAATCCGATTTTTGTATAGAAGTTTCTGGCAGCTGTATTATTTTCCGCCACTGTAAGGTGAACAGTATCCACGCCCAGTTCCCGCATTTTTGCAAACAGATTCTCAGTCAGTTTTGTGCCGCAGTCCTGTCTCTGGTAATCTGCTGAAACACCGATACGTATGAGTTTTCCTGTCTTTGGGTCGTCAAGATGAATGCCGCCGAGAACGTATCCGATAATCTTTCCTTCCTTTTCAGCGACAAAGAACAGGGGACCGAAGAGTTCCTCGATGTGGCGGAACAGGATATGACCGCCCATGCCGGAAAACATTGGAGCGTCAATCCTGCACACATCAGGATAATCGGAAGACCGGTAATTACGTACAGTGATATCTGCGGTCATTGAGTTTTTCTCTTACTAATAAATCACAGTTTTATGGAATAAAATTAACGCTAATTTTGGATAATTTAGCGATTCACAGCGCTAAATCGAATAAATAAGATATGCATTCACACACGGTTCGAACCGAATCGGGTAATTTCTCCATCATAAATGCGGGTAGTTGAAACGGCTTTTCCGTCTTCGGCAAATACACAGGGAACCCGGTGCAGCTCTACCGTCTTCAGTCCCGCAGAACGGCGTTTTTCGTTGATGACTTCTCCTGCAGAATAGGTTTCGTAGCTGACAACCAGCACGTCAAAATCTACTGTTAGTGCCGGACCGAAGGGGTCGGAAAGCGGTTCAATATGGTAGGACGCTCCAAATCCTGATTCTGCAATCCAGGAAACCAGATTCTGTTTTCTGATGTCATAGGCACTAACTGGATGCGATTTCCGGGAAGCAAAGGCATCAGTTGTTAAACCGATGAGAACGGTTCCGGAACTTCCTGCAATGTCAAATGCCTCTTTGAGAAGATGCTGATGGCCGATATGGAGGAGATCAAAGGTTCCTGCAACAATCACCCTCATTCTTTTTCAGCCTCCGGAACCGGTCCGCGGAACCAGGAGAAGAATGCACCGATGATGCAGAGAACAGCACAGATAAGCATCGCCACCTGCAAAGCACTGGTAAAGTTTCCGTAGACAGATGGTTCCAGCAGTTCGGTACCTCCGACAATAATTGAAATACATGCCATGCACACCGCAGTGGAAATCAGCATACCATACTGACGAACGACAGATACAATGCCTGATGCGGTACTGTACTCCTTTTTCGAAACCGAGTTCATGATGGTTGCTGTGTTCGGTGCGGAAAAGAGTGCAGCTCCGAAACCGATGAGAATCTGTGAGACGGTGATAAGCCAGAAGACTGCAGTTGCGAAGAAACCAAGGCAGGAGAGGCAGAGAAGACCGATTACGGTTAGTACCATTCCGAGCGTGACAAGATATTTCGGATCAGTTTTATCAGATAGTTTTCCTGCAATCGGAGTTACAATCACCTGAACCAGCGGCTGGAAGAGAATAATCATACCGGCTTCTGTGGCACTCATTTCTCCGACCGACTGCAGATACAGACTCACCATGTAGACAACACCGTAGGCTCCGGCATAGTTCAGCAAAGCAGCAAACGAGGAACGTGCAAACCGTTTGTTTTTGAAGAAGAGTCCGATGTGCAGAACCGGATGCTCTTTTCTTTTTTCGTACCAGATAAAGAGAATCAGCAGGGCAAAACCTGCCGCTGCAAGAACCGGTGAACCGATATCGGTAATCGTGGAGAGACCGTACATCAGCAGGAAGGTTGCCGCGGCATATATGATGGTTCCAATCAGGTCAAATTTGAAGGTCGGTTCGGTAAACTCGTTTTTCTGGAATAAAAACAGCAGGATGCCGGAAATGAGCACCATCGGCGTCATGAGAACGAAGATGCTCTGCCAGCCGAATGCGTCGGTTAGAAGACCTCCAAGGAGCGGTCCCAGCGTGAGACCGACATAGACCATGGTAGTGTTGATGCCGATGATGAATCCGCGTTTCTCTTTCGGGAAAACCCGTGACAGGATGGCAAGTGCAGTAACCATCAGTAACGATACGCCGACCCCGGAAATAATGCGGAATGAGAGAAGAACCGGATAATTCCAGGCAAAGATGGAAAAGAAACATCCCAGACAGACAATGAGTGATCCGATGAGATAGGATTTCTTATAACCGATTCTGTCCACGAACCAGGTTGCCGGAACAAGACAGATGGCGTTGGCAAGAAGGAATGCGGTTGTCAGCCATCCAAGATCACGGGCGGAAACAAGGAAATCTCCGCCGATAACCGGCATTGCAAGGATAATCATAGATGCCAGAAGCGGGTTCATGATTGTTCCGATAGATGTTGCTATAAGGACCAGTATGTTGTGTTTACTGCTTTGTTCTGCCATAGAGACACTCCGCTTTTAAGATACAGGATTCACAGGAAGGATTGCGTGCCGTACATACTGCTCTTCCGTGTGAGATTAAAAGAAAATTCACGTGTTCCCAGTATTCCTTATCGAACAGGGAGAGAAGATCCTGCTCAACTTTGTCTGGTTCGGTGTGGGAAGAAAACCCGAGACGGCGGGAGAGACGGCCGACATGAGTGTCGACAGCGATACCGAACGTTTTGTGAAACGCATGGTTAGTGACAATGTTTGCAGTCTTGCGTCCGACACCGGGAAGTGTTATCAGTTCTTCAATGGTTTCCGGAACTTCGCCGTTGAAATCTGCAACGAGTTTTTTGGCTGTTCCGATGATATTTTTTGCCTTGGCATGGTAGAAACCGGTAGGCTTGATGATTTTTTCAACCGCATCAAGGTCTGCTTCCGCCATCGCAGCTGCATCAGGATAACATCCGAAAAGTTCGTCACGGAGACCGTTAACCGTTTTGTCGGTGGTCTGCGCCGAAAGAATCGTCATAATCAGGATTTCAAACGGGTTACGGAACTTCAGAAAGTTCATGTCATCACGGGTATGCGGATATTCTTTGGTTAAGATATCAAAGATCTGTGATGCAGTAACAGAGTTCATAGAAAAAGAAATGGGGCAGCCCAGATTCGAACTGGGGTCAAAGCGTCCCAAACGCTCTAGGATGGACCAGGCTACCCTACTGCCCCTTTGTGCTTAATTAGATAGGATGTTCTAGTTTAAAAAGAGTATGGTATTCTCTTTTATTTTAGCGGGAAAGAAACTGCTGTTTCTCCGACGATTGTTCCGTTGAATTTGCCGTCAATTACGGCGTCTTCAAGCAGTTTCGGGTTTCTTCCGTCGATTACGGCAATTGGAATGCCGCTTCTTTCCGTAACCTTTGCCGCGACCAAATCAATGACCATGTTGGAGCCTGCATTCATACGCTCCTTCATGATAAGATCAATCAGCTGCTGCGGTGTCATGGTGTCGAATTTCTTTGCATTCGGGTCCTTTTTCGGATCGGCGGAATAAATGCCGTCAACTGCGGTCATATTAATCATGACGGAAGAACCGGTCTCTTCAGCAAGTGCAGCGGATACTGCATCTGTAGTCTGTCCCGGAATAACCCCTCCCATGACAACGATTCTGCCAGAAACGCCGAACTCTTTTGCCTGCAGATAGGATTCGGCAACACGCGGATAGGCGTATTCCTTGAGAGCGCCGATGAGAAGTGCCGCATTGATACGGGTAACCATGATGCCGATTTCATCGGAGTTTGCCTCATCCAGTCCGATATCGCGGCACGCGCCGATGTAGCGGCGGGCCTCGCCACCTCCGCCGACAACAGCAAATACCTGAATACCGGCTTTATGAATGCGAATCAGTGTTTCTGCCCATTCTTTCAGACGATGAGCTTCTAAGGAAGGGACCAGAACGGATCCTCCTACAGCAATTACTACCCGAGTCATACTGCTCATATGTTTGTCGGGGATACCATATAAATTCCATGAATAACAGCATCTTGAAATAGTTACTCAGTGTATCTATTACCCACTGTGAAACAAGGCGTAGCATACGGTCTCTTTATTCTGTCTCTTATTATTACCGGAGCGAACGGCATCATAGCAACCAATGTCGCTCTCTCCAGTGCCGAGACCGTATTTATGCGGACGCTGATTGCAAGCATTGTCATGACACTGCTGTATGTTTTCACCGGACACAAATTCACTTTCTGGAAGAACTGGCGTGACTTTATCCTGATTGCCTTATCCGGTCTATCCATGGGGGTCTCCTGGATTTTTCTCTATCAGGCATATTTCGAAATCGGCGTGAGTCTTGCAACACTCGGATTCTACTGCGGACCGATTATTGTCATGATTCTCGCCCCGCTTCTGTTTAAAGAAAAAATCACCTGGGTTAAAGTGACTGGTTTTATTGTGGTGGTAGTCGGGTTCCTGCTCGTCAACGGCATTGCAACTCTTACCGGGGTTGGAACCTTCGGTCTTTTCTGCGGAGCTATGTCTGCCGTCTTTTATGCGACACTTGTCATCTTTACCAAGAAAGTCAGAGTGATGACCGGACTTGAAAATCCGCTCTTCCAGTTTGTCTTCAGTTTTGTAGCCGTTGCTGTATATGTTGTCTGTACTGAAGGAATCGGTTTCATCGGAACCATCTCCGGTCATGATTGGATTTTACTCCTGATTCTTGCGCTGGTAAACACGGTTCTCGCAAGCACCCTCTATTTCACCATGATTGGAAAAATCTCTGCACAGACTGCATCTATTCTTTCCTATCTGGAGCTGCTGTCTGCCGTCGTCTGTTCAATTATTTTCTTAGGAGAACAGCTTACCCTTGTCCAGACCATCGGCGGATTTTGTATTGTCGGCGGAGCAGTATTTGCAACCGTTTACCGGACAAAGAAAGAACAGAAGAAAAGTCATGTGTAGAACGTGGGGTCGGTGGGATTTGAACCCACAACCGACGGGTCTCTCCGACAAGCGCTAAACTGTATCAGGAGCAATCTAGATCAGTGCTCCAGCGGGTCATCATCAAATCAGCAGACCCGATAGTTCATCATACGCTAAGACCGCTGGAGCCCGTCGCCCTTCCGGATTAGGCCACGACCCCGCTCTTGCGTAACATAGTTGCATTTGTAGTTTATTAATGGTTTCGTTTCTTTTCAGGAATAATACCCGGGATATCCGAGTACTTTCCTTTATAATCAAAGAAGACCCATTATTGTTAGAAATGTCAGAATTCCGCAAGTACCTTCTGGAAGCTGAAAATGATTTTACCGGAAAGGACTACAGCGAAGCTCTTCTCAAATGCGAGGATCTGATAAAAGAGGACGCAACGCCGAAGGATATCAAAATCGAAGCGACCGTTCTTTCCATAAAAATATTCACTCATACCGGACAGTATGATGAAGCACTGTCCCGGTTCCTGTCGTCTCCGACACATGCCCTGAATCCGAAAACAGAGCTGATTATCATCAATCTTTATGATCTTTTCTTCGACAAGGCAGTATCCTGCTATAAACGCGGAGACTACCGGATGGCACGCATCCTTGCTGAAGCATGCAACCGGAAATGCGAACCGGTTTTCAAACGCATCCCGTTTATGCTGAAGGGAAAACTCATTGAATTGCAGAACCTTCAGCGCCTCATAGACTTAAAACAGAAATAATCAGTTATCCAAACGGTTTGATGAGAATTACCGCAAGGACTACTGCAAGGATTATACAGAATATCACCAGATAGCGGACATCATGACGGGTTGCCGTGACCTGTTCCGGACGCTGCGGAACACGGATGGTCTCTTCTTCCTGTTCTTTATACGGATTCTCCGCTTCAAGCTTTGCAAACTCGGCATGCTCTTCTGCGGTGAAATCCTCATCGAGAACAAGTTCTTCAGCAGGGGTGATTTTCTCCTTGTCGCTCATGGTATGAGAATACATCTGTTCTGCAACGTTAAATATATCACTTCTGCTGTTGATAGATGTGTACGTATGAAACTGGAACGAACGTCGATTTTGCTTTTGATAGCTGTCAGTCTTGCCGGATTTATGGACGGACTGGACGGTTCCATTGTCAATATCGCTCTTCCAGTAATTGCCCGGGGATTCGGTACCGATACCGGAACTGTCTCCTGGGTTGCCCTTGCCTATCTGATGATGGTTGCAGGAACCATCTTTATCTTCGGCAATATTGCTGCCCGCGGGCATATGAAAAAGATTTTCATTCTGGGATTTTCCCTGTTCACGGCAGCCTCTCTATTCTGCGGTCTGTCATCTTCCCTTCCGATTCTGATAGCAGCCCGGGTTTTCCAGGGATTAGGTGCATCTATGATTGTGGCATGTGCCCCGATTATCTGCGTCAAATATCTCCCAATTAATATTCTGGGCTTTTCTCTCGGTTTGCTGACTGCACTAAGCTCTGTTGCCTATGCTCTCGGTCCGGCACTCGGCGGTATTATCACACACTATCTTTCCTGGAACTGGATTTTCTGGATAAACATTCCGATTGGAATTTTTGCCATCATCTTTATTCTCAAAGTTCTCCCCAAAGATGCAGCACCTGTCACGGACAAATTCGATTTCCGCGGTGCCGCCCTGCTCTTTTTTGCGATGATTTCCGGAGTTTATGCTATTGAACGGCTTCCGCATCTGGGATTTACCGACCCTCAGATACTGATTTGTCTTGGCGCAGCTCTTGTCGCTCTCGGATTATTCTGTATTGCCGAGCTGAAATCAGAGAAACCGCTGATTAACATCCGCGTCTTCAAACTCTTCTCCGTAAACGCAGTAGTTATTTCTTTCCTGATTCTCCAGGTTATTTACTGCGGATTTTTCTATCTCCTGCCGTTCTTCCTTTCCAACGCCCTGAATATGGATACGCTGGTCAGCGGTTTGTTACTGCTCATCCCAGCGGCGGTAACTGGAATATTGAGTGTTCCGGTTTCACGATGGTCAGACCGGACCGGAAGACGCTGGTTCTGCGTTGTTGTTATGGTGCTTCTCACCATTATCGGAGTAATATATGCCTTTATGTCGCCGACCTGGAACATCGGCATACTTATCCTGACGCTTACCCTTATGGGTATTGATTTCGGCATTGCAAGCGGTCCTGCTGCCAGCAGAATCATTGAAACAATGCCTGATTCAGAACGGGAAATGGGATCAACGCTTATGATGACCTGTCTCTACCTTGGAGCAGTACTCGGCACTGCACTCTTTGCTGCATTATTCACCCTGTTTACCGCCATCGACAACACCGCTGTTTCTTTCGCAGACCTGCCGACCGACCTCTTTATGACTGGGTTCAACAGGACAATGATGGTGGCCGCCGTCATCTCTGTAGTTGCCGTTATTCTTGCGTTTGTCGTGAAGGACCGCAAGAGGGTGTTATAAAGGGACAATCAATTATTGTCAGTCCAATCCGATATCTTAATACGAGTTTAACGATAACAATTATCGTAAGGAGCAGGATACTTAGATCGACACCCTAAACCCCTGCGGAGAGTCATTTGACCTCCGTAAAATTCCTGCTTCGCCTTTTCTAAGAATTTATTAATAATTCAATGATTTTTTGTCCATATTGATTCATTTTTTGCAAATCACAATCAGGCATACCTCAGAATATCCCTCTGCGCCGTCTTTCTTCCCGTTTTTAAGCCGTTTCCGGTATCTTTGATTTGGTAACTCTTATGTATACTTAACAACAAACGTATTAAAACACAACTTGAGGTGTGTAATCATGGTTACGAAAAAAACTGTAGCAACAATTCTCGCAGTTGCCGTTGTTCTCTTTGCTGCAATCTTTGCAGCAGGATGTACCGGCTCTGATGACAATACCCTTGTCGTTGCAACCAATGCGGAATTCCAGCCATACGAGTTCTTTGACGAAGGAAACATCGTTGGTATCGATATGGAAATCATGGGTGCAGTTGCCAAAGATCTTGGTATGACATTAAAGATTGAGAACATGGAATTCGGCGCTGTTATCAATGCAGTTGTTTCCGGTAAGGCAGATATTGTCGCAGCCGCACTCACTGTTATTGAAGACAGAAAGAAGAACGTTGATTTCACTCAGACCTATGCAACCAGCAAGCAGGTCATCGTCGTCAACAAGACTGCAACCGGAAAGATTGTCAAGGGCGTAGATGACCTTGCAGGTGCAAAAATCGGTGTCCAGCTCGGAACCACCGGTGATATCTACATTACCGATGAATACGAAGGTGACGAAGCAGGAACTCAGATTATTCGCCAAAACAAAATTACAGAAGCCTTCCAGGAACTGAACCAGAAGAAGATTGATGCAATTGTCGTTGATGAACAGCCGGCAATTAAATACTCTGCACTCTCTTCCGACTTAGTCATTCTTGAAGAAGAATTTGCCCTTGAAGACTATGCATTCGCAGTCAAGAAAGGCAACACCGACCTCTTAAACAAGGTTAACGCTTCCATTGACAAGCTGAAGGCTGACGGAACATTTGATGCAATTGTTGCAAAATACATCAACTAAGTTCTTTCAGAAATAATGACTGAGAAATCAGTCATTAACATTTTTCCTAGTTTTCATTTACTACAATCCATCTGTTTTCCCGTCTTTTGCGATATCTCTGTAATATCCGAATGATAGAAAAATGCTGGTTAAAAATTGAGGAAGGAAACCGGTAACGAACCGGTTTCTTCTAGATACATTAAATGCCGCTTCCCGTCTGAATGATAGGAAGATCGGTTATTCGGTTATGCTGTATTCGGAAAGACAAAACCAAGAATAATGTTGATAATGAGCAGTACGATGTAAGCAATAGAGAGATAAGTCGAAATTGCATTGAGATTTTTGTTTCCGAGTCTTTTCTTCCTTAAGGATTCATTCATTATCATACCGATAATTACAATAATCAGTGATGCTCCTGAAAGAATGAAGGTGTACGGAGCCATTAATACCTGCAGGCTTTTGGTAATCATGAAAACTAGGAAGATTACCAATCCGAGAATCATTAATACCAGTGAAGCAATGGAAAGACCCGCTTTTTCAACCGGCTGATTTGTTTCAGTCATACATCAATGTATGCAGTTGTCAAATATAATTCTTATATCCACTGAGTACGAAATGCGATATATTAAACATAGTCTGCAACGCATAATATAGACAAGAAATTATGCCGGATTCAACCTTAGAAAACGATATTTATATTCTGGCTCTCCAGAATGCCGTAAAGAACAAGGCGGTTCCCAGAGCCGGAGCAGTTCTTGGAAGTGTCATGGGAGCTCACCCTGAGCTGCGGTCCCAGGCTAAAGAGATTAATGCTCTTCTCCCTGCAATCCTTGCAAAAGTAGAAGCATTGTCTGCAGAGGAACGTGAAGCAAAACTGCGTGAACTGAATCCAGAAGCCATCGAAAAGATGCATGAGAAGAAAGAACGCATTCACGAACTTCCGGAACTTCCGGATGCAGAAAAAGGCGTTGTCATGCGTTTTGCACCGAACCCGTCCGGACCGCTGCATCTCGGTCATGCTCGTGCATCAGTTCTCAATGACTACTATGTCAAAAAATACGGCGGCAAGTTCTATTACCGTGTTGAGGATACTGATCCGAAGAGAGTTGACCCCGAAGCATATGATATGGTTATTGAGGATCTGAAGTGGCTCGGCATCGGTATTACTGATGTTGTCTACCAGTCCGACCGGTTCCAGATTTATTACGACCATGCACGGGAACTGATCAAACTCGGCGGCGCCTACATGTGTACCTGCGATAACAACGAGTTCAAGGAAAAGAAACTCAAGAAGCAAGCATGCCCATGCCGTGATCTTTCGGTGGAAGAAAACCTCAAGCGTTTCGACGACATGCTTGCCGGAAAATACAATGAAGGAGAAATCACCATGCGTGTCAAGACCGACATTGCTCACCCTGACCCGGCAGTGCGTGATTTCGCGGCAATGCGTGTGCTGAAGAACCCGAAACACCCGAGAAAACCGGAAATCTTCGTGTATCCGCTGATGAACTTCTCGGTTACCATTGATGACCACCTCCTCGGCATGACCCATGTCATCAGAGGAAAAGATCACATTGCCAATACCAGACGTCAGGAATACATCTACAAATATTTCGGCTGGAAGATGCCGTATTTCTACCACTATGGAAGAATGTCCATTGCAGGTCTTGAACTTTCCACCTCCGGCATGAGAAAAGGAATTAACGAAGGCCTCTACACAGGATGGGATGACATTCACCTGGGAACCCTCCGTGCTCTTGCCCGCCGCGGAATTCAGGCGGATGCTGTCCGTGCATCAGTTGTTGATATTGGAATGGGTGACACGGATATCTCCTTCTCCTGGGAGAATCTCTTTGCTGCAAACAAGGCAATCATCGATGCCGATGCAAACCGGTACTTCTTCGTACCGGATGCAGTTGAGGTTACTGTTTCCGGTGCTCCGGAAACGACCGCACACGCTCCGCTGTATCCGAATAAACCGGAACGCGGAGAACGTCTCCTGAAGTTCACCGGCAAAGTTCTCCTGCCCAAAGCAGAAGTTTCTGCAGGTAAGATGCTCCGTCTCAAAGATTTATTCAATATCAGAATCACCGGCGACAATACCGCAGAATATGCCGGAGATTCCCTGGCTGAAGCAAGAAAGGAAAAGGCGGCAATTATCCAGTGGCTTCCGGCAGAGACCGCAGCACCCTGTTCTCTGCTCACTCCCGAAGGCATCCAGGACGGATTTACTGAGCCTGATGTACAGCAGTATGCCGGAAAGATTGTCCAGTTTGAGCGTGTTGGATTCGCTATGATTGACGCAGTAGAAAACGGCAAGACCGTTGCCTACTTCACCCACCGCTGAAACCGCTATGACTGCAGCCGACGTCGCCGAACTTCTTTCCGCATCCGCGGTTACCTCCGGTGAAATCCGCCGTGCTGCAGTTCATCTCCCCAAACCCCTGAGAAACAGCCTTTACGATGATTCTTCTTCTGAACATCGTACGGCTGAAGGGGTCTTTTTTGAAGCACTGATTTACGAGATGATTCTGGCGGAAAGTGAAACGGCTGACTGCATCACAGCAGTTGCCGCTAAGTTCTCCGATGCCGAATACGTCCCGTACGACAAATATTCTCCCGACGGACTTTGGTATTCGAAAGATGGAGAAATACGATTCAAAGTCGGCGGACGGGTTAAAGCGGAAATGGATCTTCTGGTAACCACCGCTGACGGCGTAAGAGTATTTGCAGAAATCATCGTCAATCCGGCCAAGGCATCCGGTCTTGGCCCGGAAATTGCAAAAAAGAAGCAGCTTCTGAAACAGTTTTACGGAGAAGATCCTCAGTTCCTCCTGATTACTGCATCATCCCTGAAAGAAAAACCGGAGTTTCTGATGCAAAATGATGCATATGCTGTCGTTCCTGCAGGAAACGAAGCATATCTTTCTATTCATCCCGGAGAGGTTCTTGGGAAAAAACTCTCTCCGGTTTTCAGTTCAAAACGGGTTGACGGAAAAAAATGGTGAAGTTCACCCGATAATCGAGTGCTTCGATTCTTCAAGGATTCTGACTTTATCAACGCTCCACAGCCGCATCATACGCGATGTCTTTTCAATACCCAGCTCTTCATCTGAATCAACAGAGATAATATAGGCATCAAGCATGCTGAGGTGCATCCTGTTGGCGGCAACGGCACGATGATGACCGTCAACTAAGATTAGATTGTCCTTTCTCTTCACGACAATCAGCGGTTCGGCAAGTCCGCGTTCAATTTCATAGGTTCTTGCCTCAAGTTCATCGGTGTAGACCTTGTCTTGCGTCGGAATCAATTTGTGGACATCAACTTCCCCGTGAGACAGGTGGGGATCTAAATGATAGAGATTTTTCAGCGTATCGATATATTTGTAGACTTTGTCCGGCGTAACATGTTCAATCTGGGAACGGATAACGTCAGCATTGGTAATGAGGCCGACGCATTCTCCGGTTGGGCTCACAACAGGGAGTTTCTGCACACAGAACCGGAACATTTTCCGGGCCACATCGGTCATTCCGTCAGTTGGTGCGGCCTTTAGAACCATCGGCTGCATAAACGGAGCAATGCCGTCGTTTGATTTCGCACCGACGATATCACGTGCAGCAATCAAACCAACGCCTTTTCCCCGGAGAATAACCGGGAAACCGTCGTGGTGCGTTTCACGGATGGTATCGATGACATCTTTTACTGTCTGGGTTGCATCCAGTGTGATGACATCTCTTGTCATGTATTCGGACACCATCTTCTTTTCCGTGCTGATGAGACCGGGGTGAGTTGCTGCAACCAGCGAATGTTCTGGTGTCTTGTCAATTCTTACATCACCGAGAGTGATAATTCCCATTGATCGAGCGGTTTTTTCCAGACCCAGTTCCATATCTCGTTCCAGCGTGACAACATAGGCATCCAGTTTTTCCAGTTTGAGTTTATGTGCTGCAACAGCTCGGTGATGACCGTCAACAAGAATCAGACGGTCGCCTGAGGAAACTACAATAACCGGTTCGGCAAGTCCGCGTTCCAGTTCATAGATTCTTCCGTCCAGCTCATCCTGATTTACCGACTGCTGGGTTGGGTGAACTGCATCGACCGGGACGGATTTACGCTCCAGGGTTGAATTCACATCATACAGTGTCTTCAGCGAACGCTGGAAGTTATAGACTTTTTCCGGAGTTACCCGTTCAATCTGGGAACGGATAACATCAATATTGGAAATAATACCAAGAACATTCTGTTCCTCATCAATAATCGGCAGTTTCTGAATTCCTGTACGGAAAATGCGGCGGGCAACTTCCGTTACCGTCGTGTTTGGAGTTGCCGTAATGACATGACGTGTCATTCTTTTGTCGATGCGGGTGGAAGGAAGCTCTCCGATAATATCTCGTGCAGCAACGTATCCTGCGATTTTTCCCTCGCGTGTTACCGGGAAACCATCATGATGCGTATTTCTGATAAGATCGATAACATCCTGGACCGTCTGCATAACGTCCACCGTTACGACATCATAAGTCATATAGTCCGAGACCCGTTTTTTCTCCATCTTACAGATACTTTGACGCCGGAGTAATTAACCTCTTCTGTATGTTTGTGGAAATCCTCATTTAATAGAGAGAACAAATACTACAGACAAGTATGCTCGATATTAAAATGGTCAGAGCCACACCGGAAGTTGTGCGTGCCGACCTGGAAAAACGTCAGGACCTTGAGAAACTGGCATGGGTTGACGAAGTCCTTGCACTCGATAAACTGAAACGTGAACTGGAAGGAAAGAACAACGAACTTCGTGCCCGCAGAAACCAGATTGGAAAGGAAATCAGCTCTGCAAAGAAATCCGGCGCAGACCCGGCACCGCTTTTCGCTGAAGCCAAGGAACTCCCGCTCAAAATTAAAGAAAACGACGACAAGATGGCCGAAGCAGTCGAAAAGATTCGCTACTACCTGATGCGCCTGCCAAACATCCTTCACGAAAGTGTCCCATACGGAAAAGACGACACAGAAAACGTTATTGTGAAGACCGTCGGAACACCAAAAGAGTTCAACTTCGAACTAAAGAACCACGGAGAACTGGCAGCAGCAAACGGCTGGGCAGACTTCGAACGTGCAACCAAGATTAGCGGTGCAGGTTTCTACTTCCTGAAAGGAAATCTTGCTATGCTCGACCTGGCACTCCAGCGCTTTGCTCTGGATACCATCACTGCCAAAGGCTACATCCCAATCATCCCGCCGTATATGATTAATCGTAAGTCCTATGAGGAAGTAACCGATTTAGCTGACTTCGAGAAAGTTATGTACAAGATTTCCGATGATGATGAATACCTGATTGCAACCGCGGAACACCCGATGGCTGCCATGTATCAGGACGAAATCTTCGAGGAAAAAGATCTCCCGCTGAAGATGGTGGGTATCTCCCCATGCTTCAGACGTGAAATCGGCGCCCACGGTCTTGACTCCCGCGGTCTTTTCCGTGTCCATCAGTTTACCAAGATTGAGCAGTTCATCTACTGTATGCCGGAAGATTCCTGGAAGTTCCATGAAGAACTCCTTGCAAACGCAGAAGAAATTTTCACCAAACTGGAACTCCCGTACCACGTCGTCAATATCTGTACCGGAGATATCGGAACTGTTGCGGCAAAGAAATACGATATCGAAGCATGGATGCCGCGTGACAAAGAATACCGTGAAGTTGTTTCCTGTTCCAACTGTACTGCCTACCAGGCATGCAGACTCAATATCCGTGTCCGTGACGCTCACGACTTTGAATCCAAGCAGTGGCTCCACACGCTGAACTCCACCGCAGTAGCAACTTCCAGAGCACTCCGCTGCATCCTGGAAAACAACCAGCTTGAAGACGGAAGAGTTGTTATTCCAAAAGTACTCCGCCCGTACATGCAGGGTCAGGAATACCTCTAAATCTTTTTTTTAATAATTATTGCCCGTTTCTTTCTGACGTCAATGAAATGAAAAATAGGGTAATGCTGTCATCTTTTACAGCATGCTGATTGTTTTCTGAGTTATGGAGTGATAATAGACTTAGGACCATAGATAAGTCTATTTAACGGGATGACATGTTTTGTCTTCAGAAAATTATCCTTAATAATAATCTGCGTTAACGGTCTAAGCTCCACGGATTTCGGCAATGTTTTCTTTTGCAGAATTAATCTGGGTAATGCGGGAGCTGCACTCTTTATCGGTGCTTGAATAACCTCTACCGGCCCGGTAACCGAATACGTTTTCGTCAATTTCTCATTGGCTGGAGGTACATCGTCTGCAGCCGCAGCCGCACCGGTGAATGCCGCAAATACAGCAAGCACAACAAGTGCCGCCAGAAGTATCGTGGTACTTTTTTTCATACTAATTCTCCAAACTATCTGCAGAACTTCCTACAGATAGTGTTCATACTTTCCTTGTTAGATGTGAAATGTTAAATATATTATTTCTTCCCGAATGACGGGTATCAGAAATACTAATTAGAAAGACAACCCAACACTACCTCAAAGCAGGTGAATAAAATATGGACAATAAAAGCGGATGTCTTCTTTGCGGGGATGAAATCATCTACCTTGACGAAGCAAAAAAGATGACCTGTTCCGTGTGCGGAAAAGAATTTGAGAGCAATGTCGTCTGTAAAAACGGGCATTATGTCTGTGACCTTTGTCATTCGGAAGCGGCGTATGCAGTCATCAGATACGTGTGTATTACCACTCGCTCAAAAGATCCTGTTGCAATAATGGAAGAAATATTACAATCTCCTGCTGTACATACACACGGCCCGGAATACCATGTTCTTGTTTCTTCGGTTCTTCTAGCTGCATATCATAATGCCGGCGGAGAACTTGACTTAGAATCTGCTCTGGACGCAGCAAAAATGCGGGGAATGAAAGTTATCGGCGGGTTCTGCGGACTCGCAGGTGCCTGTGGTGCAGGAGTATCTGCCGGCATCTTTCTTTCTATTGCACTCAAAACAACGCCGCTTTCCGAGAAAAACTGGGGACTTGGAATGCAGCTCACTTCAGCCTGCCTCGGTGAAATCGGAAAAACCGGAGGCCCCCGGTGCTGCAAACGCGATTCATATACTTCAATAAAAATGACGGTGGAATTTGTGAAAAAGGAACTGGGAATTGCAATGGAACTTTCTGGCATTATTCACTGCAGGTATTCATCAGATAATCGCGAATGTCTGAAAGAACGGTGTCCGTATTTTGACAAAGAGAAATTTTGATGAGTGAATAATTCACTCATTCAAAATAGAGATATCTTACCCTCGAATGAAGGTAAGGAGTATCTGTCCATTTTCATCGTTAAGCAACAGTTCAGCATTTGAGATGGTGTATGATGCTACTTTTGACAAGTTTTGGAGATAGGTGGTTTCAGCAGCCATATCTTCTTCACTGCCTGCCATCAGAGTTCTGATTACATCATCACCCAATGAGAGAGAATTGCCATGCATAACGTAAGAACCGCTGTATGAATTAATCGGTGCTTTTCCACCGAAATGTCCGTCGTTATCAAACATAATGGTAACTTCTTTATCAGTCTTCAGCATCCATGTTCCAATTATATCTCCTTCAGAAGCGTTTGAAGGATTGGAGGTGCATCCGGCAGCCAATACGCAGCCGATTACAACAAGTGAAATCACTGCAATAAATGTGATTTTTTTCATACCAGATAATTTGGTTGTTGTTTATAAAAATTTTCAGATAACTGCAGTATTTTTAGCAGTTTACAGTAAATAATGACAAATTTTTCTCAGAAATATTCTGCAGCATTTGAAAAAACCCCAACAGCATTTCTCCAAGAATAATGAGTAAAAAAGGGAAGAGTTCTTTTCAGAACTTCGGAAGTTTCTTCTGTGAATAGACAACGAATGCCAGGTAGATAGCAATCAGACACGGAATGGCGTTCAGAATAATCGAGACGACCGGCATGTTTCCTCCTGCGTAAACAGTGAAGAAGTCAGCACATCCGTATACTATAAGCATGATTCCCGGCAGGATTCTGGACTCTTTTCTCAGCATTGCAAAGAGACCGATGATGATTGAAAGAATGCCGATGCCGATAAACATCGCTCCTGACGAGAACATAGCTAGAAGTTCAGTAACTCCTATTAAGAGGAACATAATCGGGGTAAACCGCATCTTGCCGACCGTCAGAAGAAGTATTGCAACAAAAATCAGCAGAACTGCTGCAACAAGGTTGACGGTGTGCAGTGCTTCCAGGCTTGCCAGTGCTTCACCTGCAATGTAGTACATGACATACATTCCGCTGGTTGTTGCGAAAAGCAGGTATCCAAGGAGAGAACCGGATGCCTTAAAGTCAGTTTCTTCATCTGCGGTCAGAAGTTTTCTTCATGGAAGATTGAGTTTTTCAGAGGCACAGGCAAAAGCAAAGTAGAGACCGATTAGAGCAGAAATGATAAAGGTAGCTACAATTGTCTGCCCTGTTACACAGTCTACAAGAGATCTTGCAATCATCACAACAGGGATGATAATAAGCAACCATTTTACCTGATCTTTTCCGGTAAGAGTCACAAGAAGGGTGAGCAGCACTAACCCATAGAAACAGAGCATTACTAATGCTCCAATATGTGTCAGACTGAATCCAATCGCGATATAACAGAATGAAAGCATCATGAAAAAGATGGCAATCATATCACGTTTGCGAAGAATGATTAAAAGCAGCGAAATCAGGAGTAATCCGACGCCTGTAATAATCTGGGGTTCAACAGTTCTCGGAATTCCACCAACTGTATTCAGCATATCCAACAGAAAAATGCGGCAATCACAAAGAACCCTGCGGCACTCAGATAATTGCGTGCTTCTGTTTTGGCGAGTTCATCCATAGATTACCACGCCCGGAACGACAAAAAGAGATGTCATAGTTGCTTATAGGTTATTCCTCGGTGTATACCTATCGCGGTCAAAAAAGAGAGATGCCAGACATGAAAAATGCCTGGCATGCATTGTTCGTATCAGCGTATCGTAATCATACCGTCAACTGTTTCTGACGGGCGAGTAAAATTCAGCCCCTGTGAGGTTGCGAGCGAATCTGATGTTGAATTGTAGGACCACTCACTGGTCTTTTCCGGTAAGCTTACCATAATGTCAATGACATCTATTTCCTCCCAGGTGTACTCCCAGGTTACCGGCGTGACTTTCGAGTCATGCAGAACGGTTCCCGTAGCATCACCGTTCAATACTGCAGAGACGTTGTTTTCCGCATCATACCATGCCCCGATAACCGGAAGAAGATAATAGGAATCCATCAGCTGTTTTGTTCGAGAAAGACCGGTGTCTGAATGCATGCTGAGATTTTCCGCTCCTATAGTCCAGGTCTCAGCAGTTTCATCACTGATAGAAAATGCATAGGTGCCATTATCCTTCTTTTCCCAAGTAAGACTCGAAACACAGGCAGTTCCATCCGAATACGCCTCGGTTTCTATTCCGGTTCCGTTGCTTTTCAGGAAAGTAGTAACAACCGCCTTTTCAGACGTTCCTGTCCAGATGCCGGCAGCCGGATCAAGACGAGTAAATTCAGCAGAACCGTCCAGAATGAACGAATCAGTTTCCGGCTGATACTTCATGTCATAGATGCGTCCTGCAGCACAAATACCAACATAGGAGTTCTCATCAGTCTTTCCCCAGGTCTGCAGCCGTAAGCGGGAAAAAGACAATGCAGGAGTCTCGTTGACTCTCAGCCAGTAGCCGCTTCCGTCGTTGTGGAAAATAAAGATATTTTCAACAGTATTTCCATTCTTCACCGAAGATACACCCCAGGTTCCAATCATGCTGTCTGCAGTATCGAGAGGAAGAAATGCAGGTAATTTGTACCAGGTTCTGCCGGATTCATCCGACATGGATGAGAGATCCGATGAGATGGCATATTGTACAGTATAGGTTCCAAGACCCTCGGCGGTGATAGCAAACTGATACATGCCGTTTCCGAGATTTTCCCAGACAACCGTTTCGTTCTGATACAGTTCACCGTTCCGGTAAAGTACGCATGTTCCTGTTCCGTCAGCATTGAATTTGGCATACATATCAACGATGACACCGTTGCCGATGTCCGCGTCGGAACAAATCCAGTAATCAACCATCGGGTCAGCCTGTTCGTTTCCCACACAACCGGCTGCGAGAATACAGCCGAAGATGAGGAGGAGAGAAAGTCCAATGGTGGCGAATTTATTCATGTGCATTGTATCAATACATGGCATGCAGTCAGATAAATTCCTTGTGAATGAGGAAAGAAAAAAACGAGTTATGGGGTCTGCTTGAGTTCCTGCTTCTTTACCCGTTTTTCGAGAGTTAGAAGATCTTTTTTTATGCTGATATCAGGTGAGAATCCGCCGATATCAGCGATTCCTACAACACGGTGGCAGGGAATAATCAGCGGTGTCGGATTGCGTGCCATGGCATTTCCGACAACACGCGGATGTGTGCCGACAGCTTCAGCAATTTCACTGTATGTTCGTGTCTCTCCGTACGGAATTGCGGCTACTTCACGATAAACAGCAGGATAGACACCGGGTTCACTTAGAACAGCGGATTTCAGCGGAGTAAATGTACTGCTTTTTCCTGCAAGAAAGCGGGTGAACTGCACCGGAACCGGTCCTTCTGGTGCAGATTTCAGAAACCGCACCCGATAGACTGTGTCGTGGTCGTAATCAACGGCAACTTTCCAGAGACCGAACCGGCAGAATCCAGACTGCATCAGCGGCTCCAGGTGGAAAGCAGTTTCTGCAGTCCGTCTGCAGTTGTCTTCTTCATTTCCTGCTGCATCCACGGAGGGATACCACGGAAGATTTCCGGTGAAGTAAACCGTTCATCGCCGAGAATCAGAACACCTCGGTCTGTTTCAGTACGAAGAACCCGTCCAAGCGCCTGCATTGATTTGTTGATGGCAGGTAGCGTGTAGGCAATAAATTCTCCTTCCGGACCGAATTTGCGTTTGTAATAGCTGTTAATCAGCCGTCTGACCGGCGTAAACGGAGCTAGCGGAAGTCCGATAACCATTGCAGCAGTCAGCTGATCTCCGCGGTAATCCAGCCCTTCGCTCCATTTTCCTCCGCAGATGCCGAAAAGTATACCTGACTTGTTCTTTGAAGGAAGCGAGATGAACTCTTTCAGCGCCTCATTTGCTTCACTCGATTCACGGGGTTCTACGTAGACCACTTTGCTTCTGATGCGGTGTGCACAGAGGTCGGCAAATCTGGTCTGCAGCTGATAGGACGGGAAGTATACAGCGAGGTTTCCGCGAAGATGTGAGAACGCGAGAATGCTTTCTGCGATTCTCTCGGTATTGTCTGCATTCTGACGCTGGGAGAAAGCTGTGGTAATGTCTTCGGCGGCGATAACCATGCGGTTCTCTTTCGGGAACGAGTTCGGAAGCGACAGTGTTTCAACCGGCATATCGCCGAAATAATAGCGCTTATAGGATGATACCGGAGAGAGTGTTCCGCTGATGAGAAATACACCGGCATGACCAGATGCCAGTTTCTGCAGACGTTCTGCCGGGTCAATATTCCGGACTTCAAGAGTAATCTCTTCCTCCGTTTTCGTATACACAGTCAGGTAGGCCGGATTGGTATAGGAACGATAGAGACGAATCATGAATTCGCAGAGCTTTTCGATGTAGCTTTCGCGGAAATCACCTTTCTGAATGCTCATTTCGCGAACGGTTTCTTTTATCGAAAGGATATCTTCCATCATTGATTCCGGTTTGGAATACAATGACCCGCGTATCAGACTGCGGTTGAAAATATCTGGGTCGAACCAGTCTTCCACTTCAAGCGACCGGCGCAGACCATCCATAAACTGAGCGATACGAGGAAGCACATGACGGATTGCATCGCTTCCGCGAACTTTTTCCCGCAGTGCCGTAAGTTCCGATGCTGCTCCTTCGATGTCCGTTTCCCTGATTTTGATGCTTTCAATGGACTGCACCACATCGCCGAGATTGTGTGCTTCATCCAGAAGAAGGATTACCTTGTCTTCCTCACAGCCGAGATTGAGATACAGCTGTTCACGGATATCATCATTAAAAAGATGATAATAATTGCAGATGAGAACATCCGCTCCTTTTGCCGCATTCAGCATCAGATCATACGGACACACAGCACCGGAAAAGTCAAGCAGATCTCCCGGGTCAACCCCCTCTTTTTGTGCAGTTTCTGATTTTTTCCGGAGTTCGGCTGATGGAACCATCCGCTTTCCTCCTTCTTCACCCTGCACAAACATCCTGCTTCTGACAAAGTAAGGACAAAGCATCGGGTGATCATGATCCTGTTTTGCAATCTGATCCTGGATGACCCGATCCTTCCACGGCTCATAAGAACCGCGTTCCGCACGCTGCTGCATAAGAGACGTGGTAAATGTCTTAACGGCTTCGCATTTCCGGTATGTATCACCGTATCCACCCAGAGGACACATATTTCCTTTCCCGATGAGATAGGTGAACTTCAACGAAGGCTTCTTCTTTTTTCTTATGAGAGTAAGTTCCCGGATAAATATCTGGAGTTGTGATATCGTACGGACAGCAATAATGATTTTCTTTCCGTCTGCTTTGGCCAGGAGAGCTGAGATTATACTGGATTTTCCGCATCCGGTCGGTGCATCAATTATCAGAACGCCGTTTTTCTCTGCAACTTCGGCCGCTTTTTCCAGCATCTGCTGCTGATTCGGCCGATAGGACTGATACGGGAAATAATCGGAAATCTCAGACATGAATGTATCTTCTATATTAGTTGTCAAAGGAATTAACCGTTATTTCTCTTAAAGAGGTCCAGTTCCTTCAGAGCTTTATGTTCGCGGTACATGCCCACACCTTCTGCAAAGACAGCACCGGCAATGATACAGAATCCGCCGAGCCATTCAAGCGGAAGAAGCGATTCACCAATAACAATAGCAGAAATGACAACAGCTGCGAGCGGTTCGAGATACCCGACGGTCGCAACAGTCTGAGCAGGAAGTTTCGTAATTGAAGAGAAGTAGAGATATCCGGTTAAACCGGTGTTGACGACACCAAGGAGCACCATTGGAAGAATGTCACTTTGTGTCATCTGAATGTCGGTCTGTCCGGTGACCAGAATAAAAATGGTCGCTGCAACCATGGCAAAGAACAGCTGAATAACCGGATTTTCCATCCCGTCGATTCTCGCCGCTTTTTTATTGAGCATAATCATTGATGCAGCAAAGATTGCAGAAAGTGCTCCGGTAAAGACACCGATTGGTGCAACACCGGAAAAGAAGGCTTGACCATTGAACAGTGCAACACCAATAAGAGCAACAACGAATCCGACAACTCTTGCCACGGTAAGACGTTCTTTAAAGATGAACGGCGTCAGGACCATGATAATAACCGGACCGCAGTAGTAGGCAAGTGTTCCGAAACAGATTCCTCCTTCCAGATAGGCAACAAAAAGCGACAGCCAAGCAAATCCGAGTGACAGACCCGAGAGAGCCAGGAAAATGAAATCCTTTGGTTTCTTATGGAAGGTAAACTTCTTCCGGAGTGCTAAAAAGATAATAAACAGAACGCCAAAACCGAGCACAGTTCTCAGAAACACCATCTGTGCTGAAGGGAGGCCAATCTGCGTCACGTAAATACCGTTGGATCCGTAGATAATAAGAGCCAGAATGAATTTTATGTATGCAATATTTACGTGCATCTAATCCTCATTATATTGCAGATAAAACTATTTAAGATACTTCTCTTGACATGACAAGATAGGGGAGTATTTAACATACGAAGTCCAACAGAAAAATAACATAATTCCGATACACTCGAGGTCAAAATATGATACGTGAAGTTCAGAGAATCGACCATATAGAAATAGATCAGGAACGCTATACTGCAACATTTGCCGGGATGACCGTTCCTCTTTCCGTAATAACTGTGACCGAAGGAGAAGACAGTGGAAGAAAACGTCTTACTGTGAAATACAACAACGAGGTTTACGTTCTTCGATCCCATGCATCAGATAAAGACGAGCAAAAAGCTGATGAAAAACGGATTCAGGCAACATGGAAAGAATATAATCAGGCACTGAAAAAACGTACAAAAGAGCAGAACAAGAAACCAAGTAAACTCGAGACTCTAAAAAAGCAGATGCAGGATGTCCAGGAAAATGCTTTGAGAATTGATAAACGAAACGGTACGGTGCATTTTGCCGGAAAAACCGTCTCTGCTCTCGATGTGCGGATGGAAGTATCTGAGTACGGGGGTATGAAGCGGTTAACCCTCGAGTACGATAACCAGCTGTATTCCATGCAACCGAATACCGGAACCGGAGCAGTTTCCCAGAAAATAACCAACGCACGGATAGATAAAGTCTACAATGATTATCTCAAAGCACGGGAACGTGCTCTGGACAACTAATTTTCTTCCCCAACCGAAATCATTTATTTTTATCCTGTTCTATTATTGTGTATGCTGCTTACGGTGGAGTTAACCGATATAGAAACCGACGAAGCAATGCTGCATACCGACGATGCGTCTGTCATTGGTATCAGAAGTCAGGAACGAATAGCTCTGACATCGAAGAATTCCGAAAAACTGCAGGTTATCAGAACAGCTGTCTCGAAAACTGCGGGAACCAAAGGTATCATCTATCTTTCGCGGGCAACCGGGAAGAAATTTAATCTGAAAGCCGCAGAGGTAATTGAAGTGAAACGTGCCCCGATTCCAAAATCCGTGCCGGCTATTCGGAAAAAAATTAAGGGGGGCGAACTCACTGCTGAAGAAATTGCGGCTGTTGTCCATGAATCAACTACCGGGATTCTTTCCGGAGGAGAGATATCTGCATACCTCACTGCTGTTGAAATCCGCGGCATGACTATGGAAGAAACCGAGGCTCTTACCCGTGAAATGGTCGCATCCGGAGAAACCATAGAATTCGATGACAAACCGATTGTCGATCATCATTCTATCGGAGGAGTTCCGGGAAACAAGGTCACTCTTCTGGTAGTACCAATATTGGCAGCCGCCGGACTGAAAGTTCCAAAAACCTGTTCCCGGGCAATCACCGGCGCAGGGGGAACAGCAGATTTGATGGAGGCTGTGACAAATGTCACCTTTTCCGCCAAAGAAATCCAGGAAATGACGGAAAAAGCAGGAGCCGTTATTGTCTGGGGAGGAGGAGTAAACTTTGCTCCTGCAGATGATGTTTTCATTGTCTATGAACGGCCACTCAAAATCGATTCGCGTAGCCAGATGATTGCATCGATTCTTGCGAAGAAAAAGGCCGCAGGTGCAGATATCTGCATTATGGATATTCCTGTTGGCCCTGGAACAAAAATCCAGGATCAAAAAGAAGGACGTGAACTTGCGAAAGAATTTGCTGAACTCGGTTTCCGTCTCGGGATGAAAATCGAATCTGCTATAACTTATGGAGGAGCACCGATTGGAAGAACCATCGGCGTGAATCTGGAAGTCGCAGAAGCTCTCCGGACCATGGAACAGGGAATTACCACCGGAAGTCTTGCGGAAAAAAGTCTGATTCTTGCCGGCATGGGTCTGGAAATGGCAGGAAAAGCCGCAGAAGGAGATGGCATCCGTATGGCAAAAGAACTCCTTCAAAATGGAAAAGCGCTCGAAAAAATGAAAGATATCATCGAGGTGCAGGGTGGAAACCGCAATGTCACGTCAGCCGATCTTAAACCGGGCAAATTTTCGTGGGACTTTGTTTCTCCTTCCGATGGTATTGTTCTCACTGTTATGAACCGTGTCTTTGTCGATATCGCACGAGCAGCAGGAAGCCCTGCAGATCACGGTGCAGGTATATATTTCCACAAAAAACCGGGTCAACATGTGGAAAAAGGAGAAAAACTTTACACAATCTATGCTGACAATGAAACAAAACTGAAAGATGCCGTTGCCATCGCTGAAGAACATATGACGATGACGGTCGGTTCCATGCTCCTTGAAAGGGCATAACAAGAGGAAAACTCCCTTCTATTTTTTTCGAAAATGACCAGTATAATAAAAAATTATAAGATTACTATATTTTTATTGTCTGTTATAGACCCAGCCGATATTATTTGTTATCGTATCATTTTTCTCATCATACGAAACAAGCATTTCATCAGTATCTGAAAAAACAACGGAATACATATTGTCCGGATTGAATCCAACTTTAGAAACCGTCTTCCAGGTAAGATTATACGTTGCCCGTAATTTGTCATTCTGCAATAATTTTTCAAATCCAGTACCATCGGATTTGAATGTAACTATCACATCGAAATTTTCTCCAAACACCTCACCTTGTGTAGACCAGGTTCCCACAATCGGCGCATCGGGGGCGAGACAACCTGCTGCGGCACAGAAAGAAATGACAAGGACTGCTGCCGTCAGTACAATTCCAATACTTTTCCAGTTCATACTATTCTTTTCCAAATATAAAGCATCCAGAAGATACTCCCTTAATATTATCTCTAATTTTGTTGTTTATCCATATTAAATCACGTATGAATCTTTTAGTATGAATTTACTCTATCCCAGGTTTATATTTCAAGTATTTTTTAACAAAATAAGACGGAAGTTATGTAAAACGCTGGTTGCAATCCGTCAACCAACAAAAACCTTATATTGTTGCCGATTAGATTAATAAGTTGATAACAATGTCTGAATTACCAAAAGCAGCAGTTGTCCGCATCGCAAAAGCAGCAGGTGCAGAGCGTATCGGTGAAGACGCAGCAGAAGAGCTCGTCAAAGCAGTAGAAGAATACGCAGTAAAGCTTGCAGCAAAGGCAGCAGCAATCGCAAAGAACGCAGGCCGCGTCACTCTTAAAGCAGACGATGTCAAGCTTGCACAGTAAGCAAAGCCAGTTGAAAATATATTAAAGATACACCCTTCCAGAATTTGGAAGGGTATACATCCTTTTCCAGAATTGATTTCAGTAAATTTTATGTGAATTCTACCGTAAGGTATTGAGAAAGTAAATTTAAAAAAGAAGGAACTGGATATCTGGTACTGATTATTTAGAGGGTTCCTTTGGTGCTTGGAACGTCAGTACATCCAGGTTTTATCGCAAGTGCTTTACCGAGAGTAATCCCGAATGCTTTGAAGATAGCCTCGCACTTGTGGTGGTCGTTGATTCCACTGAAGATGATGTGGGCAGTGATTCCTGCGTGAATACATAACGTATTGAAAAAGTGGTCGAAAAGATCGTTTGGAATGCCGCCGGTAACAAGCCCGGTAAAGAGTCCTTCCATAACCAGATAACCGCGTCCGCCTGCATCGATAGCAACAGTTGCACGCGATTCATCCATTGGGACTGTGGAATCGGCAAAACGGGTAATGCCTGCTCCGTCTCCAATGCTTTTCTTGATTGCATCACCTAAGACTATTGCAACATCTTCTACAGTGTGATGACAGTCAACTTCCAAATCGCCTTTTGCTTCAACAGTAAGAGAGAAACCTCCGTGTTTTCCAAATGCTGTCAGCATGTGGTCAAGGAACGCAATGCCGGTGGAAACAGACGGTGCTTCCGCTGCATCCGGATTAAAGGCAACAGTAATTTTTGTTTCACTGGTTTTTCGGTTAATTTTTACTTTTCTCATTCTTTTTGCTCCATTGCTTCTTTCAGGGTTATCTTTCCGCTATACAGAGCGGATCCGAGAACGATGCCTGCTGTTCCAAGGTTCCGCAGACAAACTACATCTGCTTTTGAGGTGATGCCTCCTGAGATGATGACAGGAATGCTGACTGCATCAAGAAGGTTTTTCACCGGTTCAGGATTGATTCCCTTCTCCTGTCCTTCAACATCAATATTGGTATAAAGAAGCGACCCAGCACCGAGTTCTTCAAACCTACGTGCCCAGTCCAGATAATTTCCTGCATCTTTTGTCCATCCGGCTACCGAAACAGATGTCCCCCGGGCATCAATTCCTGCCATGATGCGTTCAGAACCATATTCGCCGGCAAGTTCAGCAATTGCCTGCGGGTTCTGCACCGCAAAGGTACTGATAATTATGCGGGATACTCCTGCGTCAAGCCATCCTTTGGCATCGGCAATGCTGCGGATACCGCCGCCGACTTCACAGAAAACATCGGTTTCAGAAAGGATTTCCTGGATGCAGGAAACATTTACCGAACTTGCGGAAAATGCCCCGTCCAAATTGACGACATGAAGTGCAGATGCACCAGCATCAATCCATCGGAGGGCATTTTCCAGCGGAGTCCCGTATTCTTTGGCCGTGGATCTGTCTCCGCCGACGAGCTGGACGCACCGTCCCGACAAAATATCGACAGCCGGAAGAATCTGCATTCAGCGGACCATCCTGGTAATATCAAGGACAAGAATGTCGTGAGCTCCGGCATTCTTTAGCTGATTAATGAGCTGATATACCTTGTCGGACGGTACTACCGCATGTAACGAAACTGATGTAGAACCGGCAATGTCCATAATGGTCGGACCGCCCAGACCGGGAATCAACTTCTCGATATCAGTGAGTTTCTCACGGGAAACATTCAGCATCAAATAGCACATTCCCGATGCTGCAAGAACGCTTTCAAAGGCAAGAATGATTTCGTCAATTTTTTCTTTCTTGTCATTGAGAGACTGTTCGTTTGCAATAACATTGGTTGTGCTTACCAGAATCTCTGTAATAATTCTCAGTTTGTTGATGACAAGCGTTGTTCCGCTCGAGGTAAGGTCTGCAATTGCATCTGCAACGCCGAGCTGCGGAGCGGCTTCACAGGCACCAGACACTTCTACAATAGTAACATCGACACCCTGTTCTTCAAAGTAGCGTTTGCAGATTCCCGGGAATTCCGTTGCAATCCGCAAGCCTTTCAAATCGGAAATAGTCTTTATTGGAGAATCTTCCGGCACAGCAACTACCAGCGTTGCTTTGCCGAAGTTCAGGTCGAGAATCGGAGTAACCGGAGAACCACGTTCTGCAACCATGTCAAGTCCAGTGATGCCAATATCGGCAACACCCTTGGCAACATATTCCGGAATATCAATCGGGCGTACAAAAAGGATGTCGATGGAGGGATCATTGGTCCCTGCAACGAGTTGACGGGAAGCGGTCATCCGGACGTGAATGCCCGCTTTCGTCATGAGTTCATTGATTGGTTCTGCAATCCGTCCCTTGTTCGGGATTGCCAAACGTATTTTTGTCATATTAGAAGGTCTTTAGCGTTCCGTCAATGACGAGTTTGGTAATGTCAGTGATGTTTTCAAGGCGTTTGTCGACAATCTCTTCAATTTCCGGTGCAAAGTCTTTGTAGCTGTAACCGCGTTTGGTTATGCACTGAACACTGGCAACGTGCGGGTGGTCAATCGGCTGACCAATCTGAGAAAGAATGCGGACATACATTTCCTCGACGCCGTCAACTTTCTGGCAGCATTCCTTTGCAATCTCAGTAGATAAGAGGTTGTAAATCTTTCCAATGTGGTTAATCGGATTCTTTCCGGAAGTTGCCTCCATAGACATCGGTCTGTTTGGAGTGATAAGACCGTTGCAGCGGTTTCCACGTCCGACAGAACCGTCGTCGCCCATTTCTGCAGAGGTACCATTAACGGTAAGGAAGACAGACTGGTGTTTCTTCTTGATGATATCTGCGGTGTTAACAGCAATCTTAACCTTGCGGGAAGTGAGTTTCTTTGCAACTGCGGTGAAGTCTTCAACCATTGCTTCTTTCACTTCAACATAGTCTTCAATGGATGAGCAGTAGCGGTCAACCATTGCAGCGGCAACAGTGATATTGATAGTGTTGATGTCACGCATTCCCATGAGCTTGATATCGTATCCAAGAGCCGGGTGTTTCGGTCTGAACTCCTCAGCGATGTATTTGTCAAGGGTAAGGATGATATTTTCAACTTCAGAGAATGGTGCATGACCAACACCGAATGAGGTATCATTTGCTCTTGGGATTACAGTGTGGCTTTTCTTAGTATTGAAGACATCCTGCAGATCGGTGGAACCTTCACCCATACGGCAGTCAACAATAACATCATTTTCCATATTGAAAGTCGGAATGGTTTCGCGTAAGTAGTCGCGAGCTGCTTTTACTGCAATCGTATCGGTTGCAAAGGTCTTCTCGCCGAACTGCTTGGTTGCACGGCCGGTCAGAAGGAAGTATATCGGCTTAATGACTTTTCCTCCGCCGAATGCAGGTGCGGACTGACCTGCAACAACTTCTCCCTGGTCAGTGTTGTGGTGAAGAACGACTCCGTCAAGTTCTTCCATATATTCCTTGCAGAGTGCACGGGACACTGCTTCTGCAACACCGTCTGCTAAACTGTCAGGGTGTCCGATACACTTACGTTCTACAAGTTCGACACGCTGTTTTTCAATCGGTGTCTGAACAAGATGAGAAATGCTGATATTTCTCTTCATTTTTTAATCACTTCTAAATAATCTGATTTTTTTATATTTAAAGATTTCAGGAGAAAATTTGCAAAAAAAGAACAAAAAATGAAAATTTTAGTGATATGCAGAGGATTCCTGCTGAATTGCCACTGCTTCATCAATTACAGCGCGTGCAATCACTGATGCCGTACCCTCGCTTACCCCGTGATTTTCAGCGGATTTTTTGTAGCGTTTTTCCACTTTTTCCTCAACATCAGGCACAATAACAGGCATTCCAAGCTGCTGTTTTTCCTTTCCGATTTTTCGTGCAACCGCATTTCGTTCTGCGATGAGAGTGATGATTTTCTCATCGATTTCTGCGATTTCAGCACGATATTCATCGAGTCTGGACATGGATTCCTCCTCGAAGAACTAAGTCTGCCAGCGTCACGATAGTAACCGCTTCAATTACGATAGCTCCGCGTACAGCAATGCAGGGATCGTGCCTTCCATGAATGTGGAGTTCTGCATCCGACTGCGTCATCAGATTAACGGAATTCTGCGGACGGGCAATTGACGGCGTCGGTTTGAATGCCACCGAGAACTCCAGAGGTGAACCGTCAGCCATGCCGCCGAGAACACCACCGGAATGATTTGATTCTTTACAGACATAGCCGCCGTTTCCGAAATGATAGGCATCATTATTTTCCGACCCACGCATAGAGGCTGCCTCAAATCCGGCACCAAATGATATTCCTTTTACACCTGGAACGGCAAAGACCGCCTTTGCTATCTCTCCATCGAGCGTATCAAAGAACGGCTCCCCAAGACCTGGAGGTATACCTGCTGCAACACAGCGGACTTCCCCGCCGACACTGTCTCCTTCTGACTTTGCGGCCAGGATTTCCGCTTTCATCTGCAGTTCCAGTTCTCCAGTCATTGCACGAAGCGGATTGGTCCGTGAGAGCCGAATAATATCCTGCGTACGGTATTCTCCGGTATCGACAACGTTTCCGACCCGTTTTACATAGGAACCAACGGTAATTCCCATAGTAAAGAGAAAATCACGGAGAACCGCTCCTGCTGCAACCAGCGGCGTAGTCATTCGTCCTGAGAACTGTCCTCCGCCCCGCAAATCATAGTTCGGTCCGAACTTACAGTAGGCAGGATAGTCAGCATGACCCGGACGCGGAATATTTTTCAGTTCCTCATATTCTGCATCATTGAAATTCTCATTTGCAAAAGTGATGACAACAGGAGCACCGGTGGTCATGCCGTTTTTCAGACCAGATATTGCCGGAATATCGGCTTCTGTGCGAGCGGTTCCGATACCAGGTGCAGGGCGCCGGAGATTCAGATCCTGTTCAATTATTTCCTCCCGGACAGGATATCCTGCCGGCAGACCGTCAAGTATACAACCGACGAAGGCGTCATGACTTGCTCCGAAGATAGTAAGACGAAGAGCTGTTCCTATAGTATTCATTCTAGTTTTGCCCCCAGGTTTCTGATATCCTGCAGAAATGACGGATACGACACGGCAGTGCAGGAAATATCATCTATTTCCGTACAACCATCCGCTGCAAGTCCTGCGATGCATGCAGCCATGGCAATCCGGTGATCTCCTGCAGAAGAAACCTTTGCACCGTGCAGTGCTATTCCGCCACGGATGATGCATGTATCATCCGCATCTATACTAATATCTGCTCCCATTGCTTTAAGGAATGCTGTTACTGCGGCGACACGGTCAGATTCCTTCGTCCGGATACGTGAAATACCGGAAAATGTCGAGGTACCTTTAGCGAATGCAGCACAAACAGCAAGAATCGGGAAGAGATCGGGTGTATCAGTCAGGTCCAGAGATACACCATAGAGAGAGCTTTTCTCGGCCGTTACTGACTCTCCTGAAATGGATAATTTTGCACCGAATTCTGCAAGATAAGTAATTACTGCTGTATCTCCCTGGAAACTTCCCGGATTCAACCCGGTTACGGTTACCTTTCCGGTGAGCACCCCTGCTGCAAGCAGATACGATGCAGAGGAATAATCCCCGGGCACTGTGATTCTTCGGGCACGATATGCTCCTTTCTTCACGAAATAACCGGTATTCTTCCGTCTGACTTCTGCACCGAACAATTCCATCATGCGGGCTGTCATCTCAAGATAGGGCTTCGATACTGCCGGTGTTGTGAAGGTGATAGTAAGACCAGTGCGGGGAGCTCCAAGCATCAGACCGGAAATAAACTGCGATGAAAGTTCTGCGGAAATAGCAATCTCCTGCTGTTTCATAGGTCCGGTTACGGAAAACGGAGCATAACCATCATAGGATTCAACAGATACACCTGCAGAAGACAATGCGGAAAGAAGCGGCTGCATCGGGCGATTTTTGAGGGAATCATCACCGGTGAACCTCACACATCCTTCAGACTGTGCAGCAATTCCGGCAAGCATTCTCATAGTCGATGCGGAATTTCCGCAGTTAATCTCTTCGTCAGGTGAATGCAGTGTTCCACCGGCAATCGTAACCATGTTATCAGTTTTTTTAACCGCTGCACCGAACTGCTGGACCGCTTTCAGGGTGCCTTCAGTATCCTCGGAAACAAGAGGATTTTCTATAACAGAGACTCCTTCTGAAAGCATTGCCAGTAAATAGGAACGGTGTGTCAGACTCTTGGATGCCGGGGCCCTAAGAAACCCATTCAGAGATGAGAAAAAAACCTTCATATTACCCCTTTATTTCTAATGGAACAATGGAAACAATTCCATTCTGAAAATGCAGAAAAAATCGAATCCAGATTGTCTTTTTGAACGAGAATTCCAACAGCCGGACCGGCACCGGAAATGCCTGCTGTAACTGCACCGGCTCTGATAGCAGCATCGGCAATTTCGGCCCCAATTCCTGAAACGGAACCAACAATGCGTCCATTTTCGTACATTGCAGAGAAGATGTCTCCGGATTCTGCTGTCTGAAAAATCCGTTGCATTTCATCAGCATGCATTCTAAAACGGTCGGCAGAAAACTGACGTTGACTGTCTTCCGGAATGCAGATTACTGCTTCATAGTTTTCCGGCATCGGTCTTTCCTGAAGAATTTCCATGCGGGTATTATCTGTAAGAACAAGACCGCCGAATAAGGAAGAACAGGCATCATCGAAAGCTCCGGTGATGCTTACGCCTGCCTTAATCGAAGCACGGCATCCCATGCGGATAAGATCTATCGGAGAGGTGGCAACATCAGCGGCATGAATCATTGCAAGAAGGATGGCATTGGATGCAGCACTGCTGCTTTTGAGACCAACGGATGGCGGAATATCAGATACCGTTTCCACATGCACCCCGCGGCATTCTTCCGGCAGTAATGGAACCAGTTCGCGAAACAGCTCTTTGACAAGTACGGTACTGCTTTCTCTTCCATTGATGGAAAGAGAAAATTCATCATCCTCACTCAGTTCCGCTGTTGCTTTGGTGGAAAGGCTGATGCCGAACGCCGCACCGAATCCGCATGCTATGGCATTTACAACCGACAGTGCGCCGCCTGCTTCCCCGTATCCTTTCATGCTGCCTCCTCATATGCTGAATCCATTGCCTCAATCGACGGCCGCTTTCCAGTCCAAATGAAAAACGATTCAGCACCCTGGTACACCAACATGGTCTTTCCGGTTATTGCTGATGGTATGCCGGAATTCGGATAATTCATGTCAAAAACCGTATCTGCAGGTACATCCTTAAGCGGACAGACCGGGGATGCATTGACAGCCACATCATATCTTTCATACACATCCTCTACCCGAATCGCCACCGCACCGAACTCATCGGCAAGTTTCTGTGCTTTTTCATACGTGCGATTGATAATGGCAATATGAGCACCTGCTTTTTTCAAGGAGAAAAGAACTGCACGTGCTGCACCGCCTGCACCAATAACGAGAACGTTTTTCCCGGCTACCTGATACGTAGCTAGCGTTTCTTCTATACCAATCCAATCAGTATTTTCTCCGTGAAGATCAGATGTAATTGTATTTACTGCATGGATTTCCGATGCTTCTCTGCTTAATGAAGACAAATACGGGATGATTTTTTCCTTGTAAGGAATAGTCACATTCAAGCCGAGAATCTGATACATTCGTATCAGTTCAGGCACCAGCGGAAGTTCCTCTTCTTCTAGGGAGAAAAGAAGATAGATGCCGTTTATTCCTGCGGAAGAAAACGCTGCATTCTGAATCGCCGGTGAGCGGGAGTGTGCTATCGGTTTACCGATAAGACCGGTGATTGCCGGTTCCAGTCCCAGTTTTCGCATGGCGGTAACCGTTAACTGACCATCTGCAGTTTTCTTCTCTTCAGATATGCAACAGTAGGTTACCAGAGAGGAAAACCGGATACGGGAAACCATTCCCAATTCACCCATTCCAATAAGGATGAACGGAGTTCCGGCGGATTTCATCGTTCTTTCAGCATATGCAAGATTGAGAAGATCTTCTGCTGTATGTACTTTGAATGCCAGTTTCGGAATGCCGTTCTGAGAAAGTTTCTGATACAGCGAGAGAATGGTATCTTTATCGGGCGTTCCGGAAAAATCGTGATAGGAACAGATAGTCTTTCCCGGAAACATGCCACAAAGTTTCGAGGAAATGTCAAGGTCCAGATAATCGGCACCGGCATCCAGTGCTTTCCGGCACCGTTCTTCTGTTTCTGCAGAATGGAAGGTAGCGATAGTCAGTTCCGTATTGGAAAGAAACGACCAGTCATCGGGAATTCCCCTGAATAAATCAAATCGGAACTCAAACGCCTCGGCACCTTGGGTTCTTGCTTCCGGTATGTCATCGGGACTGGTGATTACTGCACAGATTTTCGTCATTTTTCCAGAACAGATTCTGCTATTCGGTGACCGAAGTGCCGCCCCCCTTCGTCTGGGCAGATATTAACGATATCTCCCGATTGAAGACGGGAAACTGATACCGGTCCCTTTGGCGTTAGAAGACGGATGGTTTCAGCATTCTGCAGGATGACTGAATGTGTTGTTCCGCAGTATTCAGCCTCAATCAGAAGAAGCGGACGGCGTTCCAGTTTGACTCTCCCGACAACAACTTCCCGGATGATTCCGTTATTGTTTCTTACTGCAACTGAAGAACCTGCTTTCAGTTCAGCCAAATACTTTGTAGTTCCATCTGGAAGAAGCACATATGAATGAACTGCTCCGGCATTTACTCTGAACGGCCGTGCATCGGCATACTCGGAAGAAAAGTTCTCGGAACATACGTGGAAGAGACATGAAGACGAGGAACCAATCAGCATGCCTTCTTCAGGACCCAGAATTGAGGTGGTGTCAATACAGACACGGTCGCCCAAAGGAATCGGCGTTACAGCGGTTATGGTCGCTTCATACAGAGGAACCACCGGAAACTGTTCGTTGTTCCGGTACTGTACTGCTTCTTCATCGGTGTTCAGAATAACTGCTGTTCCGCAACCGACCTCCATGATTTTCTGTGCCAGATGGAACTCTTCAACGGAACGGACACAGGCATAGAGCTGCTGTCCGGATTCCTGCAAACGGGAGATAAGATTCTCAAGTGGAATAACTTCCCTGTCAGCGATATCAGCAAGAATCAGAGAATCCTTGCAGGTATATACCTCCTCAAGTGACTCGCGGTTCGTAATGGTAAAGAGCGTCCCGATTCGATTTCCGTTATATTCGATTGTTGTTCCGTCAATCAGCAGGGCATTAAAACGTGCAAGGCACTGAAGCGCCGCATCTTCTTTTCTGATGATGATATCCGTGAAACCTGCTTCTAGAGCTGATTCAATCAAATTCTTGCGTTCGCTTTCTGTTTCTGCCAAGTCAGTGCGAATCAGAGTACGGGAAAAACGAATCATGGTTGCAGATTTTTCAGTGCGGTTTCCACATCGGCACCGTGAAGAACCAAATCAGAAACTGCTTTGGTAATCCCGGTAATATTCCGGTGCTGGAAGATATTCCTTCCAATTGAGACACCTTTCCCTCCGGCTTCAAGCGATTCGGCAACCATAGTCAGCATGTCAAAGTCGGAATTGATCTTCGGACCGCCGGCTATAACCACAGGAATCTGTGCCCCGCGAACAACTTCATGGAAGGTATCCGGATTTCCGGTATAGACAGTTTTTACAATATCGGCTCCTATCTCCGCTGCTACCCGTGCACAGGTTTTGACAGCATCAACATCATAAGGATCTTTCAAATTCCGTCCTTTGGGGTACACCATCGCCAAAAGCGGCATTCCCCACTGCGCACAACTGCGGGAGATTTCACCGGCATTTTTCAGCATCTCCGCTTCGGTATCTCCTCCGAGATTGATATGTATGGATACCGCATCAGCCCCAAGGGAAATTGCCTCTTCTACTGATGTTACAATTACTTTGGAGGAGGGATTATCACTGTAGGATGTTCCGGCGGATAAGTGCACAATTAATCCAAGATCCCGTCCGCATCCGCGATGACCAAACGGAATCATTCCTTTATGCATGAGAACAGCAGTACATCCGCCAGCTGCTACTTTCGTGACTGTATCTTTCAAGTCAGTCAGCCCTGGAAGCGGACCCATCGACATACCATGATCTAGCGGAACAATTACGGCGTTTCCGGTAGCCCGGTCAATGATTCTTTCCAGACGGATTGCTTTTCCCAGCATATGCTGTATCTACATTAGTCTGATGAAAGGATGAAGGTATCTTTTTTCAACCGGCGAAATCCTGAATACTGCAGGGCTCACACACTATAACCAATATATGAGAATCCCTGAATTACTCGCCCCTGCCGGTTCTCCGGAAGCCCTGAAAGCTGCTGTGTATGCCGGATGTGATGCGGTCTATCTTGGCGGACGTATGTATGGTGCACGCGCCTATGCGACGAATTTTGACAATACAGAAATACGAAAATCCGTTGAATTCGCCCATAGCCACGGCGTCAAAGTATATGTAACCGTCAATACTCTCGTCAGGGATGAAGACTTTCAGGAAGCTGCGGCATATCTCAAATTTTTGTCAGATGCGGATGTGGATGCGATTCTGGTTCAGGATGTCGGACTTCTGTCGCTTGCCCGGGAGATTGTTCCTGACCTTCCAATTCATGCAAGTACCCAGATGACCGTTACCAATACTGCAGGCGTGGCATTTGCCGCGGAACACGGCATATCCCGTATCGTCCTGGCTCGGGAAACCACTTTGGATGATGTAAAGGCAATTGTCACAGAAGCAGATATGCACAATATCGGCATAGAAATATTTGCTCATGGAGCTCTCTGCTACAGTTACTCCGGTCAGTGTCTCTTTTCTTCAGCTATCGGCGGAAGAAGCGGAAACAATGGTATGTGTGCTCAGCCGTGCAGAAAACCGTATACGCTTCTGGCAAACGGAGAACGGGTCCATACCGATGGCGACTATATATTAAGTACCAAAGACATCTGCACCTACCCTGATTTGAAGGCAATCTGCAAAAGCGGTGTTGCATCGCTCAAAATCGAAGGGCGAATGAAAACTCCGGAATATGTCGCAGTAGTTACCCACATCTACCGCAAAGCTCTGGATGCGGTTGCAGAAGGCACCTTTGAGCCGAAGACCGAAGATATGGAAACGCTTGCTTTCGCCTTCAACCGCGGCTTCACTCGCGGATACCTGATGGGTGACAAATCATCTATTATGAACTGGAACAAACCGAACAACCGCGGTGTCTACGCAGGAACCGTATCCGGTGTCGACAGAAAACGGGGAAAAGTAATCGTTAAGATTGAAGGTCCAGTTCCTGACACCGGAGACGGTCTTGTCTTCAAATTCGCCGGACGTGAAATCGGCTTTGCTCTGAATAAAGAACCATATCTTTTCCCGGAGGGCGATGCCTACAAGATTCCAGCACCGGAAGATGTTCTTGAGGGAAGCGAACTCTGGATTACCCACCGGCTGAAAGTCGACCATCTGGCATCAGCTCTTCTTTCAAAACCTCCGGCAGGAAAAGTTCCTCTTGACGTTGTTGTAGCGCTGAATCCTGAAGGTCATCTTGTCATAATCGGAAACGGAAAGCAGGCAGTATCCGATATACCGATGATGGAGGCAAAAAGCAAACCGGTCTCTGCTGAAGCGGTTGAAACACAGATTCGAAAGACCGGCGGAACACCGTTTGTCATCCGTTCCATTCAGATGGAGTATGACGGAACGAAATTCCTTCCAATGGGCGTCATCTCGGAACTGAGACGAAACTTCCTTGATCTGTGTAGTAAGTCGCTTACAGAAAAGAAACCGCGGAACTGCCGCCCCTATCAGGAACGACCGACCGGCTCTTTTGCAAAGACTGAACCGATGATTCAGGTCTATACCGATTCCATTTCCTGTGCCAAAGCTGCACATACTGCAGGAGCCGACCAGGTGGTCTTTGAAGGTTTTGATGAGATTTACAATCTCCCGATTATCTACAAGCTCCCGAGAATTATTGCAGAACATGAACTGATGCCGAAACTGGAAAAACTCCCGGCAAGTGCCGCCGGTATCATGACCGACTCAATCGGTGTTGCTGAATTACTGACCGGTGTTCAGCGGTATGGAGCTTCCGGTCTCAACATCACGAATGCCCGAACAGCAAATCTCTTTGGAAAAGCATGCCGTCAGGTTTGTCTTTCTCCGGAACTTTCAGGAAAGGAAATCCGTTCCCTTATGTCTTACCTTGCCGGATACGCCCATCCGCCACGGATTGAAGTCATTGTTCAGGGAAGTCTAGAAGTTATGATTACTGAAAACTGCATTCCTGCGACTGCAGAAGGATGCCGTTCCTGCAATCAGTCCTGGGCACTGAAAGACAAAACCGAGAGAATCTTCCGTATCAGAACCGATAAAGACTGCAGAACTCACATCATGAACTCTGCGGAAATCTGTCTCATTGAATATGTGCGGGAACTGGCAAACTGTGGAGTGAATGTTCTCTCAATAGACGCACGCGGAAGATCTCCGGAATATATCCGACGGATGGTTGCAGTATACCGGAGAGCTGTTAATGGAGAAAACGGTAAAAAACTGAAAGAAGAAATACGTGAACTTGCATCCGGAGGCGTCACTGCTGCTCACTATCTTCGCGGAATTACAGATACTGTTGAACCATTGCAAAAGATACGGAAATAAGAATAGAATGAACCTTTCGGTTCACCATATTGTGCATCAGATTCTTATTAGGGAAGCTTAATTACAATTCACTCCCTACTAATAACTATGGTAACTAAAAAATCCATTGCAGCAATTATTCTGCTCGGCATTGCCTTAGTTGCAGTTCTTGCAACAGCAGGTTGTGTCGGATCGAATAACACTGCAGACACTATCTTCTACGGAAATGTCATTACCATGGATGACAATAATCCGACCGCAGAGGCGGTCATGCGGCATGGGTAAACAGCAAAGAGCTTGAAATCTTAAACTACTCTCCTGAATACATCAAAGAGATGGGTCCGCAGCAGATTCACGTTGACGCGAACGGAAAACCGACCGGATACCTTCAGGAATTACCGGCAATTAAACTGGTAAATCAGCTTCCATACACCGTTGAAGAGTTAAAAGATTTCGTCCTGAAATGGCAGGATAAGACGATGGCAAGCGGATATACTGCAGTTTGTGATGCCGGTATCGAGCTGAGCGGAACCGATATTTATCAGGCAATTTCCGAACTTGAAAAGGAAGGAAAACTGAAAATCCGTATCTATGGATTATCTCTGGTAAAAGACAATACCGACACACCTGATGAAGACATGGCCCATATTGCAGAACTTGCCAAGAAATACAATTCAGAACATTTCAAAATCATCGGTGCAAAAATCTTCCTGGACGGAGTTACTGAGGAACACACTTCATGGCTGCTTGAGCCGTATGATGACATGCCGGAATCAACCGGAGTCAAACGCTTCAGCGATGTTGACAAGATGGCAGCTCTTATCACCGCCGCAAACAAGTACGGTATGCTTGTTCACGCTCATACCATGGGAGACGGTGCAGCACACGCATTTGCACTTGCTGTTGAAAAGTCGGTTACAGAAACCGGCAACTACGACCAGAGAAATGCAGCGGCACATATTGAGCTTGTTACCCAAGAAGACAAGGAACGGTTCGGAAAATACGGCATTGTAGCTGTATCCTTCTATCAGATGTCTGCGAAGATTCCGGGTATGGAAGGTGTTGAACCGCGTGTCGGGAAAGAAAGAGCAAAGATGATTTGCGGCGCACAGTCCTTCATTGACGCTGGCGCTGTTGTCGTCGGCCATTCAGATTATCCGGTTTCTCCGTTGGAGAATGTGCCGTTTGCTATGTACACCGCAATTACCAGAGAAATACCCCTTATCGAAGCTGAACCTGCAATAAATCCGGCTGAGAGATTATCACGGGTAGATGCATTAAAAGCGCTGACTTCCAATGTCGCATACATGTGGCATGAAGAAGACCGCATGGGAACTCTTGAAGCAGGAAAACTCGCAAACATGGCAGTGCTTGCAGTAGACTTCCTCAAGGATGATCTGGAAACAATTGAACTTTCCCTGTTAATTGAGAACATCGCAACGATTGTTGACGGTAAAGTTGTTTATTCCTCTGAATTGCTCAATATGACTGATGAAGAAGCAGAAGAATTTATGAATCTGCTTCCGGAGCTGTATGAGCTCTGGGCAGCAGATGAGAATGGAATGTAACGGCACATAAACCGTTACCCCAACTTTTTTTCTAGTGATATTATTCATCACTGCTGAATCCTTGAAAATCAGACAATTTCTATACTTTCAAAAACAATATGAATCTATGAAAAAGATTCTTGCTATTGCACTAGCAGTACTTCTTGTTGTCGGATGCATTGCCGCAGCAGGCTGTACCTCTTCTCCGGAACAGGATCAGTCAAAGGCCATTCTCGGAACCTGGGTTGGAGAAAAAACAATCCCTCTTGCTGGAACAATCAGTCTTTCCGGAACATTTTCCGAGGACAATACGGGAAGTCTCGCCCTTTCACTCTCATCAGAGTTACTCGGAACATTCAGCAAATCGGTTGATACTACCTGGTCATATGTCAGTTCCAACAACTTCCAGGCGACCGTATTCGGATATCCGATTGAGATCGCCATTAACGGAACCTCAATGGATTTAAAGGTAAATGCCTATAAGATGCAGATTATTGATAGCATATTCGTCGATAAAGACATTACTTTCACCCTGACAAAGCAGATTTAAGAAACCCGGTTTCATTCACAAACACTTTCTTTTTTTGCACAAAATTCTGTTTCCGATACATAGTGACATATCTATTTCTTCCATAACAGCCAAAATTTAAAGAACACATGACAAGTATTCTCGAAGGAGTAAACGGGGTTTCTGACATCATTGGTTATATTCTTGTTTTCCTCCTCACGGGGGCCGGAATCTACCTCTGGATTCGTACCCGCGGTGTCTCGATACGCCTTATTGGTGAATCTATTAAAACATTATTTGGAAAGACTTCACGACTCAGTTCTAACGGAAAAACAATTACTTCGTTCCATGCATTCTGCATAGGTCTTGGTACACGTGTTGGTGTCGGAAACATCACCGGTGTTGCTATTGCACTCGTTGCTGGAGGGCCGGGAGCAATCTTTTGGATGTGGCTTCTTGCAATCATCAGTTCGATAACATCGTTTGTCGAAACCACGCTTGGTCAGATTTATAAGGAAAAGGGGTCCAACGGAGAATTTATCGGCGGTCTCTTCTTCACCATTAAAAACGCGTAAAGAAACCGAAATTCGCAGCAGGTATTGCAATACTTTCACTCTTAACCTACGGTATCTGTACAACAGGAACGTTCGGAAGCACGGTAACAACATCAATTGTTGACCTTACCGGATTCCCCGTTTGGGCAGTTGGACTCGGTATCTGTCTGATTGTCGGCATCGTTGTTATCGGCGGAATCAAACGGGTTGCAAAAGTATCCTCAGTTGTTGTTCCTCTAATGGCACTTGCATACATTATTCTTGCCGTTATTGTCATCTGCTGCAATATCACTGCAGTTCCAGGAGTCATAGCTCTGATTTTCTCTGAAGCATTCAGCCTGAAAGCAGGCATCGGAGGACTGCTCGGCGGAGCTGTTATCGTTGGTGTCCAGCGCGGACTCTTCTCAAATAATGGAGGCGACGGTTCCATGACAATGATCAGTTCTACGGCAGACGTACCCCACCCGGTTCATCAGGGACTTGCGCAGTCATTTGGCGTGTTCATTGATACGCTGGTTATCTGTACCGCAACAGCATTTATGATTCTGGTCGGCGGAGAGTTTCTCGGTTTGGAGAGCGCAGGAACTGTGGCTGTGGTAGCATCCATAATTCTGAGCGTCTTTATCTTTATCTTCTCCATTACAAGCATGTTCGGTACGTTTACTATGGGTGAAATAAGTCTGCGGTTCCTTATGAAAAACGAACGGGCAATCACCCTGGCAAAAGTAGGAATCCTTGTTCTCGTCTATATTCTATCTATATCAACAATGGACGTTGTCTGGAAGCTCAACGATATTGCAATGGGTGTGCACACCATCATCAATGTGGTGATAGTTCTCCTCCTCTCCAAATACGCTCTGCAGGCCCTTCGTGACTTCGAGAAACAGAAAAAGGAAGGAATCAAGACTCCGGTATTTACGAAAGATGCCCTTTCCAAACAGGACGGAGTAACCGTCTGGGATAAAAAATAAATGTATCTATTCAGCCCCTCTTCTGAATGAGAAGGGCGTTGCACAAAAAATAAGTTCTGACTTCCCTTTTTTATACAAACTGCATTTATTGTGCAAAGCCAATGAGAAGATATGCTATTTATTTTCAAATCCAAAAAACAAAAGTAATAGCTCATGTTTAAAAACAGTGGGCTGAATAGTGTCTCTATAAATTTGCCGAGGAGTAAATACTTCCAGAAAAAAGAATCTGTCTGTTCCCGGATAAACAACCCGGGAATCTACAGACTATTACCTTATTTACTTACCGTCTCTTTTACCTTTGCAAGTGTCTTTTCGCTGACAAAGATACAGAGGAAAAAGACAATAACGGCGAGAATCAATCCGATGAAGAAACAAAGGTCAAATCCTGTAGTCAGAATGTTTGCCGCGATATCTGCCGGCGGTTTTGAGACGATTCCGTTTACTCCTGCCAGATACTTAACACCAGCTATCAGAATAACGTTGAATACGGCAATACCAATAGTCATCGGTGCAAACCGCATAAGACCTGAAATCGACGAAGCCATTCCTGCCTTCTCCGGCGGAGCACTCTTTAAAATCATAGTAGTAATGGGGACAGTGGTAAATCCGAGTCCAAGTCCGATTAAGATAAGACCTGCTATAACAATTCCGAGTCCTGACCAGGGATGGAGGCGTGAGAGCAGGAAAAAGCCCGCTGCAACAAGAAGAGTCCCGCCCATCAGGAGATACTTCAGTTTTCCGATAAGTTTCATGTACACCTGCCCTGCGATAAATCCTGCTATCATGAGTCCGATAGATAAAGCTGTTAAAATCAGTCCGGAGTTGAATGTAGAAAGACCCTGAATCAACTGCAGGTAGAACGGGAGAAGATAGTTTGCTCCGGCAAATATGCCGAAGAGCAGGGCATTTATGACTACTATAAGCACAAATGCAGGATTTTTGAAGAATCTAAGGTCAAGGACTGGGTCACGTGCTTTGTGCTCGCGAATGATGAATCCGCCGATTCCCGCAACGGTAAGGATAATCGAGAGGATGACCGGAAGAGATGTCCAGCCGAGTGAGGCACCTTCTGAAAACAGGAAGAGAAGTGCTGCGAGTCCTACAAAGATTAAGCCTGCACCGACGCCGTCAAATCCTTTCATTGTGGCTTTCTTTTCAGCGGTTTCTTTGGGGAAGATGATGAATCCGAGGATGACTGCAAAGATACCTACAGGGATATTGATAAAGAAAATCCAGCTCCAGTTGAGGTATTCGGTAACTAACCCACCGATTGTAGGACCAAGTGCTGTTGCAAGACTTGCCAGCATCATTACAATGGAAAGTCCTTTTGCCTGTATATCTCCGGGGAGATAGTTTGAGATAATCGCCGGGGCGATGACAACCATGATGCTGCCTCCAAGTGCCTGGAATACACGTGATACCAACAGAAGAGGGAATGATCCGAGGATGACCGGCAAAAATCCGCAGGCAAAGGAGCTTATGGTGAAGAGAAGGAATCCTAAGATGAAGATTTTTTTGTATCCTGCAACATTGATGAGTTTTCCCATTAGGAAGAGTGAACCTGATGATGCCAGGAGGTAGATGGTGGAGACCCATGAGACTGTTGATGTGGTAAGACCAAAGTCTGAGGAGATGGTTGGGAGAGCAATGTTTACAATCGTTCCGTCGAGTGCTGACATGAACGTGGCAAGGGCTGCTGCGACGACAATTAATGAGATTGTTCCTTTTGACTGAATAGTAGGGGAACCCATTGTTTTTATTATATTCATCTAGGAATAATAAACTTATCTTTGTAGAGAATATAAACGTCCCTGTTCGTTTTTTATTTGTTCGGTCATGCTCTTTTATGCTGTAGTGTTTGTTTTCAGTTGAAATATCTTTGACGGAAATTTCCAGATGTTTCTTCACTGAAATGTGCAGGGTTACTGTACATTGTGCAAAGTGGGAAATGCGAATAATCTGAGTTGTAGTAACCCTCTTCTGTTTTATTTTGCATAATGATGTTTTGAGCAGTAGTATTAATATCGTAAAATAATATACATGAAAAGTTATATGTCTGATGAAAAAATAACTCCAAACGTTGAGTTTGGTGCAACTATCGGACGCAGTGTCTTACTTATCATTCTTGGTATCTTAATCTGCGTCCTTGTTAACTCATCATGGGGAGGTGCACTTACAGCAGTTGCAATCCCAACTACTATCTGTGCGATTATGCTTGTCTTCGTCGGTATTGCTATGCTTTGCGGCGGTACAAGTTTCGGCGGAGCAGGTGCTGCATCCATAATTCTTGGTATCTTAGTTATCATCCTCGGTATTATCGCATTGTTCAACACTGCAGCATTTGAAGCATTCCTTGTTTACTTCCTTGCAGCATCTGCATTGGTAAGCGGAATCTTCAATGTTATCTCCGGATTTACTGTCACCGGAACTGCAAACCGAGCAGTGAATATCATCGCAGGTATTCTTGGTATTCTCCTTGGTATTCTTATCTTTGTCGCAGCATTTAACCTCACACCGTGGATTACTGCAATCTTTATTGTATATGCAGCAGCAATCTTCATGCTTGTCTTTGGTATTCTTTCCATTATTCAGGCAATTATGATGAAGAAGGAAATGCAGACAGGAGAGACATAAATCTCTCTTTCTTTCTCTATTCGCCAGTAATCATTCTGTTTTAGCACCATTTCAGTTTCTATCTGAAACCCGCATCTGTGACTAAAGACCACACACTCAACGCATAAAAATTCTAGGAATTTGCTCTGTCAAAAATCGCCGTATCTCGGAGACCGTCCGCGAAGCGTATCCGTGAGATATCCGTGGGAATCTGTGTCCGAGCCCTACGGGCGAGTTTGTCAGAGCCCAGTGAAGAGATTAACCACCAGTATTTCAGACAAGGGGCTGAATAGATACAAATAAATTTTTTTTAAAAAAGTTATTTGCGTGATTTCCGGGAAGAAGACTTCTTCTTGGACATCGACGCTAAATCAAGCATATATTTTCCGTCTCCACCCATACCGATGATGATATCCTGGGTATCGGCAAGGCGTTCAAGATTGAGTTCGTATTTTCCTTTTCCCATAATGCGGACGCTTTCAACACGTTCCAGCATATCTGTCGGGCGAAGATCAGCAGGATGCTCTGAGTGGACTTCCAGAACTTCCTGTTTTGTTTCTTCAGCAATCTTCTGGACGCTCTTTTCTTCCAGAACATCCGCATTTTTAACGCGGTCGCTGACGTAGACAAATTTCTTTCCACCACAGGATGGACACCCGCGGAGAATTTCGATGGAACCGTCGCGGAACTCACGTCCGCATTTCATGCACTTGTGCGGCATCTATGTACTTACTCGTTGGATGGAGAGACCCAGCCGACCAGCCGGTCTTTCTCACGGGAAATCATCTTAAGCTGATCAACCGGACCGATAACCATCAGGCGCTGGGATTCGGTTTTCTTGCCGAACAATTTTCCGAGACCGCGTCTGGCATTCTTGTCGTTTGCCGGATAAGTTTCGATTTCAATTCCTGAGAATTTTCCCGGGGCAATTTCCATCATGGTCGATTCAAGAAGGGTGCCCTGCTCTTCCGGAGTCAGTCCTTTTTCAAGTACAACGACGCATCCGTTGTGGACATCATCCAGAATGTGGCGGATTTTCTCGTAAGAGGTCATATTGGCAACTCTCTCTGCGGAGAGCATATCAATCTGAACACCCTGAATCATTTAAAGACCTCGCCAATCTTCTTGTAGAGATCTTCCATCTTGTTTCCTTCGAGACCGGAAATCTCAACAACCGGGTGCTGCGGGAATGCGCTGCGAATCTTCTGCGGTGCTGCATCCGGCAGATCAATCTTGTTAGCAACTATGATAACCGGGAGTTTTCTTGCTTCGATGATACCGACCATCATGATGTTGACATGCATGAATGGATCCTGAGTACTGTCGAGAACGTAGATAACACCGTCAATATCTTCACGGAGCCAGTGCATTGCTTCGGCAACTCCTTCGGTTGCTTCGCGTGCACGGTTAATTGCCTCTTCCTGATCCATACCGTATTCAAGGAACTCGTGGTAATCAATCTTGGTGGTAACTCCCGGAGTATCAACAATATCAATGGTCAGTTTTGCACCATTTCCAGGGTTAATCTCGACACCCTCCTTCCTTCTTGCACGGCGGGTTTCATGCGGAATCTCGCTGGCCGGACCGAGTGCTTCTCCGGTAACATCACGGACAATTCTGTTTGCGAGTGTGGTCTTACCTGCATTCGGCGGTCCGTAGATACCGACACGCGACCGTTTCTTTCCGAACAGTTTGGAAAAGAATCCCTTAAGACGTAAAAATTTAGCCATGTGCTTTACCTTTTTAATTACGTAATATTTCTGTGTTTATTCCATATAAACCTCTTTAAGTGGAAGAGGGAATACAGTATCTGATTTCCAAGGTACTGACATGAAATCTACACAGATTTTGCAAAAACGGACGGCATCAGGACCCTGCATCATCACTGCCGAAGCTCAGCGGGGGTAACTTTCATCATTTGCCGATATAGGTATTTGTCCCTGTCCTCTATATGCCTTTTGTGCGACGCCTTATTACTAAGAACAACCAATATTTTCGTATGATTAACGTAGGTGTTCTTGGTGCGACAGGTGCTGTCGGCCAGAGATTCGTACAGCTTCTTGCAAACCACCCTTGGTTCAAGCTGACGACTCTTACCGCATCAGAGCGTTCTGCCGGAAAAAGGTATGCAGATGCCGTCAACTGGCGTCTTGATTCCCCGTTCCCGGAAGACGCAGGCGATCTTGTTGTTTCCCCGACAAATGTCGACGCGGTAAAAGACTGTGACATTGTATTCTCTGCACTCCCGGCTGAACTTGCAGGAAAACTTGAATCCGATATTGCCGATGCCGGCGTCGGTGTTTTCAGCAATGCCAGCTCCCACAGAATGGAAGAGGATATCCCGCTCATGATTGCCGAGGTCAACCCGGAGCATGCAGCATTAATTGATGTTCAGAAAAAGAACCACAACAGAGACGGATTTATTGTAACGAACCCGAACTGTTCTACCATCATGCTTGCAACCGCTCTTGCCCCGCTGCGCAAGTTCGAGTTTACCAATATCAACGTAGCAACCATGCAGGCAATCTCCGGTGCCGGTTTCGACGGTGTCCCGGCATTCGGCATCTACGACAATGTCATTCCGTTCATCAGCGGCGAAGAAGAGAAGATGGCACGCGAGGCGAACAAAATTATGGGAACCTTTGAAAACGGCAAGATTACCGGAGCACCGTTCTCGGTATCCGCATCCTGCAACAGAGTTCCTGTTATCGACGGCCACACTCTGAATGTCTGGATTGACATCAAAGCAACACCTGCAGAAGTTATCGACGCATTCAAGACCTGGGAAGCACCGTTTACCGGACTGCCGACTCAGCCGAAGAAGAGTGTTCTCTATCTTCCGGATGACAACCGCCCGCAGCCGCGTCTTGACAGAAACCGCGGCGGATCGATGACCGTGTCCGTCGGCCGTGTCAGAGAAGGCATCCGCTTTGTTGCCATGGGACACAACACTATCCGCGGTGCAGCAGGAGCTTCCGTCCTGAATGCCGAACTGCTTCACACGATGAAATACATCTAAATTTCACCAAGAGATACTACAGAAAATGGAAGACAATATCGTCTATATCGGAACAAAACCGGTGATGAACTATGTTCTTGCCGTCATCACCCAGTTCAATTCCGGAATTCGTGAGGTCATTGTAAAGGCACGCGGAAAAACTATTGTCCGTGCTGTCGATACGGCAGAAATTGTAACCCGTCAATTTATGACCAATGTCGTAAAAAAGAACGTTGCAATCAGTACTGAAGCCGTTGAGACCGACGAAGGTCCGACAAACGTTTCGACTATCCAGATTACTCTGGCAAAAAAATAACTTTTTTTATGAATGCGAAAACCGAAGTTCGTCTGATGCTCAAGGAACGGCGGTTTGCCATATCGCCCGAAGAACGTTCACGCTGTAGCAGAAAGATTGCTGAGACTCTGGAAAAACTGCTTGCACCAAAACACTCGATTCTGTTCTACGCATCCAAAGAACCCGAAGTAGAAACCCTGGAACTGATGGGACGGATGATTGCTGCGGGAAAAACCATCTCGGTTCCCATCATCGAAAAAGAAACCCGTTCACTCCGCCTGTCGCAGATTCTCTCCCTTTCAGAACTGAAACTCAGCACGTTCAATGTCCCCGAACCGATTGGTTCTGAACACCCGATTTCAGCAGACGAGATCGAGACCATTCTGCTTCCCATGGTGGGTTTTGACCGGGAATGCCGCCGTCTCGGCTACGGAGCAGGCTACTATGACCGGTTCCTTGCAGCCCATCCGCACCTGGAACGAATCGGTCTTGCCTATTCTGTACAGGAAGAAGAAATCATCCCCGTAGATGAATACGATCTTCCGGTTGACATGGTCGTTACCGAGAAGGAAGTTATCCGCTTTCCATAACTCTTTTTAGTTCGAGACCAAATCATAGATTATATGACTCTCATGGATATAGCAGAACGGATAAAATCCATGGATATCCGCGGTGCCGGGAAAATTGCACGGGAAGCAGCAGCTGCTCTCCGCGACCATGCGGCATCGCTTCCCAAAACCGATCTTCCTTCTTTTCTCACCGAAATGAAGAAAGCAGAACAGATACTTCTCGCAACCCGGCCGACAGCAGTTTCTCTCCCGAATGCCGTACGTATCACACTTCGCGGGATTGCCGGTGCGGAAACCGAAGACGATGCCAGACTCATGGTGCAGAACCAGGCTGATGCCTTTATTCAGTCATCCAATGCAGCTCTCAATAAAATTGCAGAAATTACCGCAGCACGTATTCGTGACGGTGACACCGTGATGACGCACTGCAATTCCAGTGCGGCTTTGGCTGGAATCATCCGGGCCAAAGAACAAGGTAAAGACATCACTGTATTTGCTACCGAAGTCAGACCATGGAACCAGGGTCGGATTACTATCAAGACGTTAAATGACCATGCAATTCCAACCAACTTTATCGTTGATTCAGCAGTCCGTACCTTCATGCCCGAAGTCGACCTGGTAATCGTCGGAGCTGATGCGGTTACCGTGAACGGTGCTGTTGTCAACAAGATCGGAACATCCCAGATAGCCCTTTCTGCAAAGGAAGCCAGAAAGAATCTGATTGTAGCTGCAGAAACCTATAAGTTCGCACCGCAGACAATCTTCGGCAATTTCATTGAGATTGAAGACCGTTCCTCATCCGAAGTTCTGCCGGATGATATTTTGAGAACACTACCCTATGTGAAGGTACGAAACCCGGTATTTGATGTCACGCCCGCTGAATATATCGACCTCATCGCAACAGAAGTCGGGGCTGTTCCGCCGCAGCTTGCCTATTATATTATGAAAGATCATCTCGGCTGGAACCCGGAGGAAATCTAATCTATGAAGGACCTAATAGCAACCTACTACTTCCGCCCAAAAGAAGGAGTCACGGGAGAATTCGCTGCAGAAGCAATCCGTGAAGAACAGACCACAGGAACCTGGACATCCATCTCTACCGTCAACGATGCAACCGCTTACGTGCACTCCTTAGACGGCGCAGTCGAAGATCTCATCGATGTCGGAAACGGCGGATATCTCTCCAAAATCCGATTCCCGTATGAGATATTTGAAGTCGGCAACATTCCACAGTATCTATCCGTTATTGCCGGCAATCTCTTCGGTCTCGGCAAACTTGATGCAGTCAGACTGCTTGACATCGATCTCCCGAAAGAACTGTGCGGCTGCGGTCCGAAGTTCGGTATTGAAGGCGTACGAAAACTGGCGGGAACTGATGTTTCACGCAGACCGCACATCGGGACCATTATCAAACCGAAAGTCGGCCTGAACCCGAAGGATACCGCTCAGGTTGCCTATGATGCTGCAATGGGAGGACTTGACCTGATTAAAGACGATGAAACGTTAACCAACCAGCCGTTCTGTCCGCTGTTTGAGCGTCTGGAAGCAGTGATGGATGCTCTGGACAAAGCAAAAGATGAAACCGGAAAACAGGTCCTCTATGCCGTAAACGTCACCACCGGCGGAGACAAAATCGTTGAACTTGCTCATGAAGCGGTACGACGCGGTGCCAACATGCTCATGGTCGATGTCCTGACCGCAGGATTTTCTGCAATTCAGGCACTTGCTGAAGACCCGTCAATCAACGTGCCGATTCATGTACACCGCACGATGCACGGAGCTTTGACAAGAAACCCGCACCACGGAATTGCAATGCGTCCGATTGCAAAACTTGTCCGTTCCGCCGGCGGCGACCAGCTGCATACCGGCACCGTTTCCGGAAAGATGGGAGGGAACGCTGCTGAAGTGCTCGGAGACAACGCAGCTATCACCGAAGAACTATCCTACCTGAAACCGGTTTTCCCAGTAGCATCGGGCGGTGTCCATCCGGGAAAGGTTGCCGCAGAGATTGCCAAACTTGGAACTGATATTGTTCTGCAGGCAGGAGGGGGAATTCACGGTCATCCGAAAGGAACAACTGCTGGAGTAAAAGCCATGATTCAGGCAGCAGAAGCTGCAGTCGCCGGAATTCCTGCAAAAGAATACGGAAAGACACATCCGGAACTGGCACTTGCAATCGCCAAATGGGGAGACAGTTGAAAACCATTAATCCAGACGGGAGACAATAAGTAAGTATGGAAGCATCCCCTGAGATATGGATAGAAAAATATCGTCCGCGGAATCTTGACGAGGTTGCCGGTCAGCAAGAGATTGTCAGCCGGCTGAAAACCTACGCAGCATCCCGCAGTCTTCCGCATCTGCTCTTTACCGGAACTGCAGGTGTCGGAAAGACCACGTGTGCGGTTGCTCTGGCACGTGAACTGTTTGGTGATACCTGGAGCATGAATTTCCGTGAACTGAATGCATCAGATGAACGCGGTATCGATGTCGTCAGAACGCAGATAAAGCAGTTTGCACGTACTTCTCCGCTGGGTGATGCTGAATTCAAGGTACTCTTCCTCGATGAAGCAGATGCATTAACTAACGATGCCCAGGCAGCTCTCCGCCGTACCATGGAAAATTTTGCAGAAACCTGCCGGTTTATTCTGTCCTGCAACTACTCATCAAAGATTATCGATCCGATTCAGAGCAGATGCGCTATTTACCGGTTCCGGCCGCTCACGGAAGATGCCGTCCGTGAACAGGTTGACCGGATTGCCCAGACAGAAGGACTTACGATTGAAGAAGATGCCTATGCCGCTATTACCTATGTCGCCCAGGGCGATATGAGAAAGGCCATCAATGCACTTCAGGGAGCAGCAATTGTCTCTTCGACCGTAACTCCGGCAAATGTCTATGCAGTCACCTCAACAGCGAAACCGGAAGAAATTGCAAGACTCACCTCCCTCTGCCGTGAAGGCGACTTTGAAACGGCAGAACGGATGCTTCAGAGTCTGATGTACGACAAGGGAATTGCACCGAATGAACTGCTGAATCAATTATACCGCGAAATTTCAACTTCCGATGCATACGACAGACGGATAAAAACAGATCTGATTGATGCAATCGGAGAAACCGACTTCCGCCTCAGCGAAGGTGCAAATGCGGACATTCAGATGGATGCTCTGATAGCCCGCTTCATAAAAATCTGCTACAAATAAAACAGGAAGAGATTACTCTTCCTTTGTTGTCTTCTTTTTCGGGAATTCCTTGCCCCAGATGATTTTTGAGGTTTCGGTTTCCGTGATTTCTATCGCACCGGTCGGACAGACGCGTGCACAAAGACCGCAGCCAATGCATGCTGAAGACGGTTCATCATACGGTGTGGATACCCGCTTTCCGGTTCCGCGTTTTACCATCGAAATCGCACCGATTTTGATCTTCTTGCAGGCACGGACGCACAAACCGCACATGATGCATTTACCGCGTTTAATGGAACGAAGAGAGTAGTCAGGCACTTCATACTCTTCCATCATCTGCTCTATCACTTCACTCTGCGGTGCACGGCGCTGCATAAAAGCGATTAAGAGTCTGCGGTATCCTTTGATCTTTTCCGTGTCGGTTTCCACGGATATTTCATGCGTAACCGGATAAATGCAGGACGCAACCACCTTGGTTCTGCCGTTGTCGGTAACTTCAACAACACAAAGGCGGCAGGCACCTTCGCCCGGATATTTGTCATGATGACACATGGTCGGAATGAAGATGTCATTGCGTTTTGCAATGGTGAGAATCGTTTCTCCTTTCTCACATTCACAGGGTTTTCCGTTAATCAGAATCTGCATGTTACTCTTCCTCCTCCTGTTTTGCCGTACGCAGATAGGCACGTGATCCTTTCATCATTGACCGTGACCAAAGCGAAACCGGAATGGTTTCCATTGCCTCGACCGGACAGATATCACGGCAGGCACCGCACCCGACACAGGCACGGATATCGATATAATGCGTACCATTTCCGGAACCGCTGATAACACCGGTCGGACAGACACTGATGCAGCGTCCGCAGCCGATACAACGGTTCTTGTTGATTCTAAACGCCGTAAGTTCCGGACACATGCCGGCCCTGCAGTAATATTTTTTGATGTGCTCTTCGAATTCTTCCCGGAAGTAGCGGATGCTGGAGAGAACCGGATTCGGCGCAGATTTTCCAAGTGCACACAAAGAGCAGTCCTGCATCATATGGCCGATTTCTTCGAGCAGTTCAATATCGCCTTCCCGTCCGCGTCCGGCACAGATATTGGTCAGAATATCACGCATGTGGCGCAGACCTTCACGGCAGGGAGTACACTTGCCGCAGCTTTCTCCGCAGAGGAACTGAACATAGTAGCGTGCGAATTCAACCATACAGGTACGGTCGTCCATCACAATCATACCGCCCGAACCCATCATAGAGCCGTACTCGGTAAGCGTGTCAAAGTCAATCGGAAGATCCAGCAGTTCTTCCGGCAGACTGCCGCCGGACGGACCGCCGGTCTGCACTGCTTTGAACGGCCGGTCTCCCTGGATACCTCCGCCGATTCCGTAGATAAGTTCCCGGAGAGTAATACCCATCGGGACTTCTACAAGACCGGTGTGCTTGACTTTCCCGACAAGAGCGAAGACTTTGGTTCCAGTGTTATTTTCGGTACCGATTTTTGCAAACTCCGCACCTCCTTTGCTGATAATGACAGGAATAGTGGCGAATGTTTCAACATTGTTCAGAACAGTCGGTTTATCCCAGAGACCGCGTTCCACACTGTGGATATATTTGGCACGCGGTTCACCGACTTCTCCCTGAATGGATTTCATCAGTGCTGTTGATTCTCCGCAGACAAACGCTCCTCCGCCGCGTACTACCGTCAGAATGAACTTTCTGCCGGAACCAAGGATATTCTCGCCGATGAATCCGCGTTCTTCTGCTGCTTTCAGGGCACGTTTCATGCTGTCAAGAGCAAGAACATATTCATCCCTGATGTACAGATAACCGCGTTCGGAACCGACGGCAAGAGCACAGATGACCATTCCTTCGATAACACTGTGCGGATCGCCGTTCAGAATCGCTCCATCCATGAAGGCACCCGGATCTCCTTCATCGCCGTTGCAGATGACATATTTCGGATTCTCCGGAACCGCAACGGCACTGCGCCATTTCTTTCCGGTTGGAAATCCTGCCCCGCCCCGTCCGCGAAGACGTGATGCATCAACTTCTGCAATAATCTCCTCAGAAGTCATCGTGAGAGCTTTTTTCAGCGCCTCGTATCCTCCGCGTTCAATATATTCGTCAATGTTGCGGGGATTGATGATACCGGTGTTTCTCAGGGCGATTTTCGTCTGTTTTGCGTAGAACGGATTTTCATCCTGGTGAACAGCTGTCTTTCCATTCAGTGGATTGCGGAACAGCATACGGCCGATAATGTTGCCGCGGACAATGGTCTCCCGGACAATTTCTTCAGCGTCTTTAGGCCGGACCTGATAGTACATGATATCATCAGGCATGATTCTTACAATCGGCCCCAGTTCACACATACCGCTGCATCCGGTGTTTACGACATCCGTGCAAACTTCGGCATCGGCACCGCAGGCGGCAATGGCTTTTCGCAGATTGTCGGCAAGTTTCAGACTTCCGCCGGCAACACATCCCGGACCGGAACAGACAAGAATGCGTTTTGCCGTCATGCTGTCTCCTCCTCACGGTATTTTGCGAGAATCTCCTTCAGTTTCTTTTTCGTCAGTTTTCCATAGTATTTGGAGTCAATCAACATGACAGGAGCAAGAGAACAGGTTCCAAGACAGTTTACCAGTTCAAGCGAGAAGAGACCGTCTTCAGTGGTGTCTCCCGGACGTATGGAAAGCAGCCGGCAGATTTCTTCAGACATATCAATGGATTTTTTGATGTGACATGCAGTCCCGTCACAAACCTTAATGACATGCTTACCCTTCGGTTTCAGAGAAAGGGCCTTATAAAACGTAACCATGGAATAGAGATGAGATACCGGGCATTTGAGATATGCTGCTGTCATCTCCATCCCCTCCCGCGGAACACATCCGTACTGATGCTGCATGTCCTGCAGGATGGCCAAAGCATACTCCATTTCAGGAGGGTATGCCTCTATGATTTTGTTGAATCCTTCCAGAACCATTCTTACTATCAAAATTGGCGCACAGAAGGAAATATGTTTGTTTTGAAGTACACGATGCCACTCTGTGTCCAGACGAAACGGCCGTGATAAAAAAAAGGATTATTCCTGGGGGATGACAGTTGCTTCCAGAGAATCTTCTTCGATGCAACGCTCGTGTGCTGTGCGGATTTCTTCTTCAATCATTGCTGAAAGAGGAGTTTCGGCTTCCCAGTCTTCATCAAGACCGAAGCAGAACCAGCGGGCTGCTTCATCATCGGCCTCAATAACCATCGGGTGAGTCTTTCTCATCTCTTCAATATAAGCAAGGGTTTGGTCATAGGTTTCCGGTGCCGGCACGATTTCAATTTCTGACTCAGCGTTTCCTCTGACAAGAATAGTACCATCATCTTCCTCAACCGAGGAGACCTTTCGCCAGAGAATAGCACACCGCCCTCCCGGAGAAACCAACCGGTCTTTTTTCAATTGCCGTCCGGTACGTGCATTCATCATTGCGGTCATAAATGACGGGTCACCGATACAGTTGTCCCACTTGACAAAAATTCCTTTCTCATCCAGGAGGAATTCAGCTTCACGATAATGTTTCTTCTTTTTTCCCGGGATGATGATAGTCCAGGTAAGCATACAGAGTATATTCGGGAATCCATAATTTATAATTTATCAAATACGGTGTCTCTCTAGCTCAGAACAGACACAAATACAGATTGAAAAAAGTTGGAGAATTATGCTGCCGACTCAGCACGTGACACAAGGTCAAAGGCAGTTTCTTCCGCTTCCTGCATAATTGCCTCTGCTCCAGGTATCTCCTGCTCGAACATGAGAACAGCACCGTTACAGATGGTTGTTTCCACAGCAAGACCGCTAGTTGCATAGACTGCGTTGGAATCACGATGGAATGCCGGAACAGTTGACGGATTTCTGCCGACGAGGATGATATCAGCAAGATATCCCGGAGCAAGAACTCCTGCTTTCAGTCCCAAAGCTTTGGCACCGTTTGCTGATGCAATCTGGAGAGCATCGGATGCCGGCATGGCAGTCGGATCATTCCAGAAGAACTTCTGCAGAATTGCTGCGGTTTTCATCTCGGTGAACATGTCAAGGGCGTTGTTCGAGGATGCTCCGTCAGTTCCCAGTGCGACATTTACGCCTGCTGCTTTCAGTTCATTATAGGGGATTGCACGTCCTCCTGACAGTTTCATGTTGCTGATTGGGTTGTGGACAGCAGTCACACCACGTTTGGCATAGAGAGCAATATCGTCTGCGTCAAGCCAGCAGGAGTGAGCTGCATTGCAGCGGTCTGTTAAAACACCGCAGTGATCCAGCCATGCCGGCGGTCTCATGCCATGAGCTGCAATACAGTCTTTCACTTCCTGCTCGGTTTCAGATACATGAACATGCAGCGGGACATTCTCTTCTTTGGCATATTCTGCACACCAGCGAAGTCCTTCTTCAGAAACCGTGTAGACTGCATGCGGAGAAACACCGGGTATAATTCTCGGATTGTTGCGTGCTTTCAGGTTTTTCACCGTTTCTTTCATAACCTTTGCTTCGGATTCGAAGATCTCGTGGTCGCACCGGTCAATCATACAGTAGGAAAGACATGCTCTGATACCTGCTTTCTCAACAGCATCAGCCGCCGCTTCCATCTTGAAGTACATATCATTGAAAGTGGTGGTTCCTGTCCGAATCATTTCCAGGCAGGCGAGCTTCACGCCGACGTAGATATCATTCTCCGTGAGATGGGCCTCAACCGGCCAGATTTTTGTTGAAAGCCACGGAAACAGCGGCATATCATCTGCGTAGCCGCGGAGCAGTTCCATTGCTGCATGGGTGTGCATATTGACCATGCCCGGAAGTGCGGTTGCTCCGTTTCCGTCGATGATGAACTCAGCATCATGGTCTTTGATTTTTTCTGCAATATCTCCAATATTTCCGGTTCCGTCAAGATAGATTTCCTGTTTCTTTCCATTGACAAAGATATTTCTGATGAGGATTGGAACCTGTTTCTGATAAATGTCGATAGTTTCGGTCATGCTAGTCTCTTTACAATTTCAGTTATGAGTTCTGTCAGGCGTTCGCCGTTATTCTTTGCTGAATCGAGAATCCCTTCATAGGTCGGACCCCCCGCTCCCTCGATGCCGTTTGCATAATTATCTACGGTGCAGAGAATAGCAACAGGAATGCCAAGTTCATTGGCCAGGGCTGCTTCGCTTGCAGCTGTCATACCGACATAGTCAGCATGTTCTGCAAAATGAGCAATTTCCGATCTGGTTTCAAACCGCGGTCCTTTGGACTGGAAGTAGACACCGCGGTGTGCATCGGGAATTAACTCCAGCAGATTGGCGGCAAGGTCTTCATCGAGCGAAGCCGGAACATGATAAATGTCATGTTCGTGTAATGTCGGGATAGCCCACGGGGAGAAGTAACCGGACGCTACTGCAATTGTTCCCGGGGGGTGTTCAGGTTTCATCCCACCGACAGAAGCGATGATGATAAGTTTATCAACACCGAGGATCTTGAGAGCTGCCAGATTCGCCCGGTGGTTAACCGATGCCGGCGGGGTGTTGTGCTGATGGCGTTTCAGAACAGCAATATCTCCCGCAAGCACTTCGGCAGTTCCGAATGGTGTGGCTACAGTCGTCTTCTTTAATGGCGGCAAATCCGCTTTCAGAAGGGCCGTTCCGCCAATTATTCCTAACATTGTCTGTATATTTCTCCTTCTTGTGTTATAATCTCACTTGTCTTTCACTTTGAGGAACTTTCCGTTTCCGACATATTTTGCAAGAGATCCGTCTTCCATCTGATAGACCTGTCCTTCCTTGAACTCAGGCATCTCCTGTTTCGGTTCTTTTGGTGTATTCTGTTCTTTTTTCTTTTTCTGTCTGAGTTCGATAATCGATACTGCTAAAACGATGCCGAAACAGACTGCTCCGACAATTACCCAGGAAATCAGTTCACTCATGATGTGCCACCCATTTCAAGTTATTTTCTTCAATTATGCAATCAAGTTTTCCTGCATCTTTCATCCAGGCAAGATACGATCTGACCGTGCTACCGACCAGACCGTACTGTTCAAAGGTCATGGTCAGAGAGTATTTTTCAAAGATTTCTGCAAGGATTACCTCAGCCGTTTTCGGCGTACTGCAGATGGCAACGATATCATCAATTACGGCAAGCATCTTGCTTCTGTTATACTGCACCAGTTCTTTGATGTCTTCCGCCGGAGCATCATGGGACGGGATAAACAGCGCTGCTTCAAGCGTTTCCAGTTTGTCGAAGGTGGCAAGTGATGCTCCGACATCATAGAGCACCGATATTGCGTATTTGTCAAGAGTATTCCTGCTGCAGAGAGAGTCAGCAATGAAGATGACGTTATCCGGCGTGCGGAAACCAACCTGTTCGAAGTAGTGTCCCGGAAGCGGAATGATCTCAATCTCTTTCGGAAATTCGGAATCGGTAAACGGCACAGGATTCGATTCCTGCGCCATCAGGAACTTGTGACGGAGATCTTTTGGTGCATATCCTCCGAAAAGATATGACGGTTCCAGAACAGGATGCTCGATGAAACAGCATTCCAGCGGACTTGCAAAGATTTTGCATCCGGCGTTGTTCTGCAGATACTTGTTTCCGCCGGTGTGATCGGCATGGGAATGCGTGTTAAGAATACCTTTCAGTTTCCATCCCTGCTTATCCAGAATCTGCCGGACTTTCCGTCCTGCATCTTTGTCGTTTCCGCTGTCTATCAGATAGACATTATTCTCTCCGGCATGCCAGATACCGATTTTCGTCGGACAGTCGACATACCAGGTATTTTCTCCTGCCTGTATCAGTTCATACATTGTAATTCCTCATCAATTAGTTCATGTGCTGTTCTGCAGCCGTGCTGCTTTGCTATTTTTGCCAGAATCCGGGTAACCCCGCTTCCGTACTGCATTGCCTTTTTCGGTTTCCAGGCAAGTTCTTCCGGAAGATACTTTTCTGCTACTTTTCTCAGGGCAATCTTTCTCTGCTCTCCAAAAACCAATTCATTCGGTGTCAGACGTTTTGCGGAACGCACGACACGTTCATCCATATACGGTAATGAATACCAGACACCGAAGTGAGCGGCAATACTTCCGTCGCGTTCCCGCTGGGCAGCAAGTCCCTGAAAATCCTTCTCCAAATCTTCTCTAAGAGTTGCTGTCTCCCCATATCGAGCATATCCGGCAAAGAGTTCATCAGCCGCCTGGCCCGTGAGAATGCGTTCAGCTCCGGTTTCTTTTGCAAGCCGGCAGATGAAATAGCCGGTTAACGCAATCTCGACATCCATGGGGGTCTTTCTCGGGATGATACGCACAACATCCGGTAGTGCTGCTTCGACTTCATCTGCAGTTATCTCATGCAGATTGAGCGGAATCCCGAGCACTTCAGCCGCTTTCTCTGCCGCCTTCCAGTCATGAGATTCCTCTGCGCCGACCGCAATAGCAGGAAGACCAGCTAATGCAGCAACCAGTGTTGAATCCACACCGCCCGACAGCGTTACAACAGAACCGCTGACTGCTCTGAGACGTACCGCTTCACGTATTGCTTCTTCAAGCGGCAGGTCGGGAACCGCCGGATGAATCAAAACGGTTCCCTCTGCCGTTTGTACGGTTCCTGCAGAAAGTGCTGACGGGTAAATGCCGTAGCAGTCGCGTGCTTCACAGGTTGCAGAAGTAAAGGAAAACTCACCGCCGACAGTTGCAAGCTCTTCCGGAGAAAGAGCTGCCGCTTCTGATTCACTCAGCAGTTTTCCTTGATATTCTATCCATCCGTTCAACATGATTCAATACCCGCGGCGAAGATCAATCATTGCGTCGGAAACTGCGCCGGTCACAATCTTCGTCAGGGTTTTGGTATCGAGCTGCGATTGCCGCAGTTCTTCGATTTTTGCCTGCATGACGAGAATTGCCGTGCTGAGGTCGGAGCCGTACGGCTGTGCCGCCGCTAACGCCTCCTCGCTTACGCGAACAACTTTTGATGCCATATTCTATTCATTTGACGTGCTCAGTAATATATGTTACATAATGTAACAAAAATGTTACAAATTGTTACTCACTCAGAGGTCAAACGGAACATGGTAGATTTTTGACGGCACTTCAGCGTGAACATGCCACATATCATCGGGGTTGACCTGACCTGTCTGGAGCATACGCTGCATCGTTCTCGGAACAGAACGCGGACCGTTGACAGCACCGGGGCGTGAGTTGTCGTCCATGTAATCGCTCTCCATCGTAAAGTCACGCTTTTCTGCAAACCATTCGCCGAGGAACGGTTCACGTGCAGTTACCGACGGATGAAGCGGAGTGTCGCAGGTTGCAAAATGTTTGATGATAGCGTGCAGAGGAAGCCCCACGGACGCAGCCATATCGCCGACATCAGCACAGCTTCCGCTTTCAGCATGAATCTGCAAAGGACATCCCAAATCTTTTGCAAGTTCGATTGCATGCATGAGAACACGGTTTGACATGTCCCAGATTTCCGAAGATACCGGATAATGCGGGCGTCCTGATTTAAGACCTATGAATTTTCCTTCAGAAACATATTCTGCAGCAACATCAAGACCTGCTTTCATCAACTCTTCTGCATCAGAAATACTCATGCGTTCAAGCAGACGACCGATTTCAGCAGGATGTACCCCGCCGAGCGTGTAGCAGTGACACCCAAGTTCCTGCACCGCTTTCCCGTCAGCAATCGTGGTGTCGTAAACAGCACGAAAATCATCTCCGGTAACCGGTGTTACTCCGCAGGACCATGACGGTAAAGCAACAAGGACAATATGCGTTCCTCCAGACCGCATGAATTCTTTGATAACCTCCGGTCCTTTGCCGGTTCTCCGGTTAATGTGGAAGTGATCATCAAGAATCGGGAAATTCTGCGTCATAGCCTGCACACGGATTCAAGAATTTTCTTTGCTTCCTGTTCCTGTTTTCCGCCGCATTTACGGATGAGATCAAAATCGTAGAGAATTTTCTCTTTCAAGTCCGGGGATGCTGTTCTGATATAGCGGGTTGCATGTACTGTTGCATCAATTACAGCATCGAAACCGCGGTTGACACGGCGGATTCCCGGGCGGATAATCTCTTCTTTTATTTCCGTCAAATCTACCAGATATGTTGCCTCGGTCTCGTTGGTTACCTCCGCCTTATAGAGAATCCAGGCATCTGCTGATTGGAGATACTGGTACTCTCCCTCAGACACTAATTCATCCGGGGAAACGTCAGAGAATGCATATTTCGGATAGAGAAGCGAATCAGAGACAAAGTTTGCAGTCATCCAGCCGTATTTGCGGATGTTCTCTTCAGTGCGGGAACCTTTGAAGAGAATCAGTTTCGGGCACTGTCCTTCGCGGAGAATGATACCGATGGGTGCGGCATTGTCTTTGGTAACAGCTATGATTTCAGTAATTCCTTCCGTTAGGAGTCCCATTCCCATCCCTCCAGCAGAGCGACAAAGATACCGGCAATACAGATGTCTGCAAGGGAACCCGGATTGATTCCTTCTCCAAGACACCATGCATCAAGCATCTCAACAGACATTCTGCTGTTTACCGTCATCTGAGCGAAGTTGCAGAGCTGGTCTGCGGTTGCTGTACCGAACTTCTTTATGACAAACGTATCCGGATACTTCCCCAGCATAGTAAGGAAAGCTTCGGGAATATGTGATGCACCGCCCAGTTCCTTGAGAGTATCAGCCATTTCCCGGGTCAGTTTGAATCCATTAGTCCATTCCCGTGCAACCATATCATTTTCTGCAGAAAAGGACATGACATCGTACATGGTCATCTTCTGCTCTCTGAGTTTTTCCAGCGATGCCGGGTCGTTTACATCCATGTCGGATTTTTCCGCCACACGGACCTGCGTTTCTCCGAATGCACGGTAGAAATTAACGGCATCATCAACCGTTGTCTCCGTTACGACTTTCTTTGCCCCCTCAATTCCTCTTCCTTTGATAAGCGGAAGAAGGAGAATAAAGGCGCCGAAATGAGTGTTTCCTCCCGAGTGACTGTTGGTCCGTTTTACAGCGGCATACATGGCATCACCCAGACTCATTGTTTCGAGTTTTTCAAAGACCGGACGTGCACGGGTTGCAGAACTCAGAAAATGTTCGAGTCTGGTATCATCGTAATCGTGTTCACGATCGATGTTTCCCGGTTTTACTTTTGCACACACTTCCAGGAGCATGGCAAACTCGGCAAGTTCAGCTTCAAGAACGGTGTCGGTCATGCCCCCTCCGGGAAGATGGCGGCCATGATAATGGCAGAAAGACGGCGTTTCTGTGCCATATATTCATCTTTCGGAATGCCGGCTTCCATGAGGGACATATCGCGGAACATACACGGGGTGGAGGATTTACAGCAGAATGCAAGACTGCCGAAACAGGTGGAATTTCCGCCGGCAAGCGGCGTTCCGGCAACTGCTTCGAGTTTCAGCCGGACATAATCTTCGTGATCCATCTGGATTGCATCGAGTGCGGGAAGCAGCGGGCACTGTTTCATCGGCATGCAGCAGAAGCAAAGGGAACGGTAATCTCCCCCGCGGCAGAGCTGTTTGGGGGCGTTGTACCATCCGACTTCGTCGGCAGTAACCTGAATATATTTATCAAGAACAGCAAGGAGTCCGGGTTCAGCACGGCGGGCAAGAGAGACTAAATCGGCGCCATGGGAGAAGTAATCCATCATCACATCAGGAGAATCAACGCCGTTATTTGCAATGATGAAGATAGGGCAGGAATTGCGTATCTGACGGAGACGTGAATGACCGAAATCCATTAAATCCACATGGAGCATTTCAGCACCGGCTTTCCAGAGACTGCGGGCAAGTTCACGGTCATTTGCAATGCCCGCACGGAATTTCACAGAAACAGAATATCCTTTCGACGCAAGTGCGGAAACGATTTCACAGAGACGCGGGATATCAGAAAGAAGCGCTTCTCCGCAACCTGCTGCAATCATCGGTTTCTGCCGACAGTGTGCATCGATTTCATAGACAACATCTTTTCCGAGAAGTTCCGCCGCTGCAAGATAGGATTCTTTGGAAGCACCGCGGAGATTCACGCCGATGACAACACCGGTGTCTGCGAGAGATGCGACTTCTGCTTTCACTTCCTCTACAGTAGCGCTGAACTCTTTTCTTCCACATGCTTCAATCTCTTTTGATGCCAGAACCGACGGTTCATCGATATTGTATCCGCCAATGAAAGCCATTCCGGTGTTTTCAGCACGTTCCTTAACGTATGCCGCATCGGTAATTCCTGCCATCGATGCAAGTACGATAGGAGATTTCAGAGGGTGTCCAAGAACGGTTATGAATTTGCTGTTTCCTGCCATTTGATACAGTATAGATATGGAACAGAAGTTATTTAGTATCTCTCTATAGAAGACAAAAATGAGGGGTTCAGGAGAAATCCAGATACGGCACTATTTTTTCCGCACCCGGGGCAGCTTTCAGAAAAGCATCAGCATCAGAAAACGGCATTTTAGCCGGCAGTTTGGCTGCAGTTTTTGCCGATATTCCGGGAATCCATTTGAGTGCGGCAGGGCCAAGCGTATTTACCCGAATGGGGTACCGGAGAGCAGTTACTGAACGTGCTCCGTACGAAACAGCAGCAACCCGGACTACCGTTCCCACAGCGAGTTTTTCCGGAATACCGATAAGAATCGGATACGTTCCCATCTGCCTGCCGAATGACACCGGACCGGAAACTTCGATGAATACATCCTCGAACACGGTTCCAACCGGGAAAACCTTCTCGACCATAGGAACATCAAATGAGGTACGCACATCCTCTTTAAAGGCATGGAAGAGTTTGTCGTGTTTTCCGAGCGTGTTGTTTTCATACGCCCGTGTTCCTTCAAACGGCATCAACTGACGGATGTTAACTCTTCTGATGAGAAGACCTGCATCAGCTATGCGTTTTAGGAAGGCACGGTTCAAATCGAAGGTTTCCGGTGTTTCTCCGGCCAAACCGGCAATAAAATTCAAACCCGGAAGCAGTTCCGGAATGCCGTTTCTCCGGACAGCTCCGACCTCATTGACAATTTCAACTGCACGGAATATTTCGTCGGGCGATCCTTTCAGATTGTTTGCCTTGATGACAGCAGGGTCTGCCGATTCCACACCGAAGGCGGCAATATCGCCTGCAGTATGCCCTGCAACAATTGCTTTCAGAGCTTCTGCTGCCGCTTCTTCATGATGGGCAATGGTTCCGGGATTAACATTGTCGATATGCAGCGTTTTCAATTCAGGAGCAGATGTGCGGATTCCAGAAAACAGTTTTTCCAGAACCGCCGCATCAGGCTTCGGGAACTCTCCGCCAGATACACCGTAAGAGAGAAGATCCGGCTGTCTTCCGAGACGGAAATGACGAATGTCATCCGCATACAGTGCTGAAACTTCAGCAAAGATACCTCCCAGGTCACGCTGTCTGGGCATTCCGTAGAACGGTTCGGTACAGAATGCACATCCCCCGGTGACGCAGCGTGAACAGCCCCGTGCCGTTTCCAGCTCCAGCATCACATGAGGATACATCGGATGCTGTTTTACAATATACGACCCGAGAGCTGCCCAGCGGTTAAAATCAGCATAGTTCAGCAGACCGCGGGGTTCTCCGCCGGAAAGATAAGAAGATAATGCTGAGGCGGGGTCTCCTTCCAGCATTCCGGTCCATCCTGCAACATTCTGCACCTTTGCCTTTTTCCCGCCTTCCGGAGAATAGCCGAATGCAATCGGACCGCCAAGAAACGATACGGTTTTCCGGGAAAAGAATGTTCCAAGCTGTTGAAGTTCAAGAAGCGTTGCGGGTGTTCCGGCAAGGTATTTCCCAGGCACGGTAACACCGGCAATCATGATGACGAGTTTGGCATCACGGAAACGCTGCATCTGAAGCGGGTCTTTTCTGAGCTGGTCAATGGTCAGGTAATCAGGAGAATACCCCTGTTCCTTCAGTACTCCTGCAACTGTTCGAATATAGGGAGAAATATACGGAGGAACCCCGAGACATGCCGGTTCGTCTACATAGCCGTCAATGATAACCGTATCAGATGTCATGACCGAGGAGATGAAGGAGTTTGCGTGCAATCATAAGTTTACCGTGTTTGACGGGATCGACAGAAGAATCATCAAGATCGAATCCAATCAGTTTCACCGATGCTGCACCGAGTTCATAGGCGGCAAATACACCGCGGTCGCCATCGGAGAAACCGCCGAAATTATAGATGTTGGCAAACGGCATGCTCTGCGTTGTTCCAATAATCATACCATTCATTTTCGGAACCCATGATTTGAGGAGGGGAATGTTGTCCCCATGGGCATGAACTGCAAGAAGCGTTCCTTTCTCATTCATTTCCAGGACATCGTCGTCAAGTCCGTCCAAGTCGGTAAATACAATATCCGGCTGGATTCCTTGTGCATGCAGAGTTCTTGCCGCAGCATCAGCTGCGATGATGCAGCAGCCAGAAAAATCAGTTTCTTTTATGTCTTTTTTAAGACAGGGGGCATTTCCTGCAACAATAACGTTCGCACCGTCCAAGAGTTTCTTCAAATCTTCGATATTGTCGCGGGGAAGAAGGGATGAGAGAATCTGTGCAGCTTTCTCGTCATCTTCCCGGGAAAACCCGAAATAGTCCAGAATTCTGGTGTAATAGGGTTCCCACTCTTCAGGCTTCATTTTCCTCGTCCTCAACGATTCCGACGAGTACTGCGAAGTTCTGGAACAAGGAGTCGACAATCATGGAAAGGAGTTCTTCCTTATCCTTTACCAGCGGACCGAATGCTGAAAGCGGAATGGAAAGTGCCGCCATTGTTGCATGTCCTCCTGCTGATGCTCCTGGTAATGAAGCAAATGCTTCCTTCATAGCATCGCCGACATGCAGTCTGATATCTTTGTTCCGTGCAGAGATGATAATCGCAGTATCGGTAATACCACAGACAAGAGCAGTGGTCACACCTTCAAGGTTCAGAAGCATGTCAGCAGCCTGCGGAATTGAATCTCTGTTCCGGACATAGCCCACATTGGTAAAGAGATATCCATGTTTCGTGGTGCGGTTTTCGATTGCTTTTCCGATGGTGTCAATCGTTTCCTGCGCCATGGACGGCGTCATGATGATTTCCAGAAGAGCCTGATCAGACAGGGGAAGAAGGAATGCTGCATTGTGCAGATCTTCAGGGTGAATATTTCTCTGGAATTCACGGGTATCTGAACGGATACCATAGTAAAGAGCGGTTGCCAGTTTGGTGTCGATAGGAGTATAAAGCTCCTGGAGATACTGTGTCATAATAGAGGCCGTTGCTCCTGCATCAGGGCGGACATCCAGGTAATCCGGCTCAAAAGAGAGAAACACACCTTCTCTGCTGTGATGATCGATAATGATGTTGACTTTCGTATCTTTATCAAGATCATTATTCATTCCTGGCCCCGGACAGTCGACCATTGCCAGGTAATTACACTCTGCAAGTATCTCCGGCGTCAGGCGTTCCATCTTGATTTCAAGAAGATTAACGAATGCACGGTTTTCCTGATGACCCACAGCTCCTTCGTAAAGGATGAGGGTCTTCAGATTTCCGCCGGTTGCCTCTGCGGCGATTGTTGACAGGGCCATAGCACTGGAAATAGCATCCGGATCAGGATTCTTGTGGGTGATGATACCCAGTGTTCCGGTCCAGCTGGAGAGGAGATTCTGCAGCTTCTGTGCTGTTCTGGCAGCACGAAGATTCATCATGTGATTAATAGCAGATTTGGCAAATACTGTCTGCGGATGGAGAACAACATCGGCTCCTGCATCCAGCAAATCGTCAGAAGAAAAGGTATCGATTGAACGTACTATGATATTGGAAGATGGGAAATATTTTCTCAGGGAAGTTACTGCGGCAAGATTGGTTTCCTGAACAGTAGTCAGAACAAATGCAACATCCGGTTCCGGAAGTCCCTTGATAACCTCTTCATCAGCTATATCGCCGACCATCACCTGATGACGATGGTCTCTCAAATCTTCGATGCGCTTTTTGCTCTTATCAACAATAAGGATATTCTCATCAGACTCGTTCAGTTCTCCAAAAATATTGTATCCTATGCTTCCGCAACCGAGTATAATGTATTTAATTTTCTTCGCCAACTCGGATTTATCCGATTTTGACGCAGATGCCGGTTCGGTACGCGAGGCTTTCCCCTCACCTTTAGTCATACTAACCTATTGGATTGCTAGACATATATAATCTGATGGGTTTGATGGATTATTTCAGGATAAATAAAAAATATTAAATAGTGAGAAGACACATCTAATTAGGTCAAGTTACTGACTGCATTAAGCAGGATTGTTGACTTGGGCCCGTGGCTTAGTCAGGCATAGCGTCGGACTCTTAATCCGAACGTCGGGGGTTCAAATCCCTCCGGGCCCGCTTTTATTTTTGTTTGTTTTGTAATTCTGAAGTCAAATTACGGTTATTTCCAGTAGAAAGAAGGTATTACATCTGGATGAGAGTATCTGATTCCCGTTCCACAAAGACACCATTATCCATAAAAAACCAGTCAAACTGAAAACCAAAACCGGCCAAAATAACCGACTATTATATAATGTTCAATAAAAAACATATTATTACAATCTCAGATTGGTGTAAAAAACATGGAAATCAAGAGTAATCCGATAGCTCTTCTCCCGATTCTGGTCTTCCTGGTATTATATCTGGGGCTAGGACTCTTCTTTGAGTATGGGCTTGGAATTTCAATGGGATTCTACAATATCCCGGTCGTCGGAGCATTCCTGGTAGCAATCATTGTAGCCTGCTGCCAGAACAGAAAGCTTTCCCTCGACAAAAAAATCGGCATCATGGCAAAAGGTGTCGGCGACAAAAACATCATGATGATGCTGTTAATCTTCCTGTTAGCAGGTGTATTTACCGGAATCGTCGGACAGTCCAGTGCTGCCGCCGTGTCATACTTCATGCTTGACATCATCCCGGTCGAGTTTGCAGCAGCAGTTATCTTTGTTGTGGCATGTTTCATCTCTATGGCAATGGGAACCTCATGCGGAACAATCGCTGTCCTTACGCCGATTGCAGTCAGCATTTCTTCAATCTCCGGACTCAGCCTTCCCTTCTGTGTTGCGACGGTAATTGGAGGTGCAATGTTTGGTGACAACCTCTCATTCATCTCTGATACGACTGTGGCAGCAACCTCCGGACAGGGCTGTCAGATGAAGGATAAGTTCAAGGCAAACTTCTGGATTGCCCTTCCGGCAGCAATTGTCGCTCTGATTATTATTTTAATCATCTCGTTAACCGGAACCTATCAGCCGCTTGTCATTCCTGACTACAACCTTGTGTTAATTATTCCGTACGTGATTGTACTGGTTTGTGCAATAATAGGAATCAATGTCTTCATTGTCTTACTCTTAGGTATTATTTCAGGTATTATTACTGTCCTCGCAACCGGGGCAAACACGTTCGTTGACCTTGTTTCCGGAATGGGAGCAGGAATCTCCGGAATGTTCGAAGTTTCCATGGTCGCAATATTAGTTGCGGCGATGAGTGCCTTAATCATTCAGCACGGCGGATTCGAAGCAATCAAGAACGGCATCAAAAAGGTGTTTAAAGGAAAGGCAGGAAGCAAGCTTGGAATTGGAGTTCTGGTCAGTGCAATGGATATTGCAACCGCAAACAACACGGTGGCTATTATCCTCGCAAACCCGATTGCAAAAGACATCGCAGAAGAAAATGGAATTCTCCCGAAAAAGACTGCATCAATCCTTGATACCTTCTCCTGTGTTCTCCAGGGAATTCTCCCGTACGGTGCACAGATGCTTATGGCGTTATCTGCGGTTATTACGGCAGGATATGTGATTTCAGCATTCGATGTCATCCCGTACATGTTCTATCCATTCCTTCTGTTAATCAGTGTCCTTGTGTTCATCTTTGTGATTGACAAAATCACAGAACGGAAAAAGAAGACTGAAACGAAGAGTGAATAATCTCAATTTTATTTTTTTTATTTTTGCGAAAGACTTCCCGGGCATCTCTTTGGTTGACAGGGCCGTCTGCCGGTACCACCCCTATTGAAGAAGTGTTGTCATACGAGGAATCACTTTCTGATCTGAGCAATTCTGGAAGAATGGGTGAGTAAAGAATAGGAGGAAAACTTTTAATAAACAACTCATTTTGGCTTGTTTTCCCGGATTGAAGCGGTTTTCCGGCGTAACTGAAAATGTAAATTATTGTTCAGAAATCGCAAACTACAGAAATCGCAAACTACGGTAGAAAGATTATTAAAAATCATAGTCCCAGTACTAACTATATGGATTCAAGTACATCTATCGCAGACAGAGTATTCCGCAATGCTAAGGTTTACTCAGTATCTCTTGACGACACTGTAACACGGGCGGAAGCAGTCGCCGTTGCAGATGGAAAGATTGTCTATGTCGGAACAAACGAAGGTTCCCAGGCATTTATAGGAGAAAAGACCGAAGTCACCGACTGCAAAGGAAATACGATTCTCCCCGGCTTCGGCGACGGACATATGCACATTTCTCTTTCGGTAAACAGATACGGCGGCGTCCGTCTCTATGATTTAAAGGAGGGCGGACCTGTGCAGGAACCGGAATTCTATATCGCCGAAATCCAAAAGCGCCTTAAAGCGTATGCGGAAGAAAATCCTGATAAACCGACAATTCTCGGCGGCGGTTTTGACCGGCAGTGGTTTGACGGCACGCTCAGTGGCATTGTACGCCCGATTACCAGAAAAGATCTTGATGCAGCGGTTTCCGACCGTCCGGTCGTCATAGACAGCTACTGCGGACATGTGTGTCTGTTTAACAGTAAAGCACTTGAAGTGGCAGGCCTGCTGCACACCGGTGTTGAACAGATTCCAGGTGGCGAAATCCGTCTCGGTGAAGACGGCATCCCAGACGGTTTTGTTCTGGAAACAGCCGCAATTTATGCAATCAAAGAACGGATTCCGAGTAGTACCTGGGGAAAGGAAGACAAGCATAAAGCTATATTGCTCGCTCTTGCAGATATGGCAAAAGAGGGTATCACAATCACTTCAGATTACCTCTATAATAAAGACGGATATGAACTCCTCGCCGAGATGGCAAAGAACGGCGAGCTCACAACCCGTGTGAGCGGATCGTTTATTTTCTATGAAAGAACAGCGGATGCAGACCTTGCGTATGCAATAGAACATATGCATGATTATGATGTTGATGATCTGATGAAAGCGGACGCTGCAAAATTCTTCGTTGACGGAATTTATGCCCTGTTTGAACCCTTCTCTCCAGAAACATGTAAACTTATGGGATGGGAAGAAGGATACCGCGGAGAAATGTTATGGGAGGAGGAGAACCTCAAAAAGGTTGCCGCTGCCACACAGAAAGCAGGTTTCCATCTCCATGCTCATGCAATGGGAGATTATGCAGGCGATGTAGCCGCAAATGCATTCAGCTATGCACGTGAGACGGAGGATAAAGACGGAACAAAACGCAATGTTATCATCCACATTTCGTTCATGAAAGAGGAAACAAAACGCAAGATGGCACAAGCCGGGCTTATCGCAAACATTCAGCCGCTCTGGGAAGGTATTACCCGCACCGGAAGTGCATCGGAATTAGTACTCCTCGGCGAAGAGCGGTTTACTACCATGTACCCGAATAAATCCCTCATGGAGAAAGGTATTGCGGTTTCCTACGGAACAGATTTCCCGGTTGATCCGGCAAACACCTTCGGTCTTCTTCAGAAAGCGATGACCCGTCTGCCTCTCCCGACTGATACCCAGTATGAACTCTGTAAAAATGATTCTGCGGTAAATCCGGCAGAGTGTACGTCTCTTCAACAGGCGATAAAAGCAGGAACCATCAATGTGGCATATGAACTTGGTATTGAAACTATTACCGGTTCAATCGAGGTGGGAAAGTCCGCAGAGTTAGTCTTAATTGACCGCGACCTTGAAGCAGTTCCTGTCAATAAGATTTATGAAACAAAAGTTCTTGAAACACTCTTCAAAGGAAAGACTGTTTACAAGGCAGAATAAACTCTACTCTTCTTTTTTAGATTTATTTCTCTTAATCGCGATTGGTGACCTTCTTGCGATGTTTTCGACAGGTGCGATGTTCATCGGATGCGGAATTCTGTTCATTATCATTGGTCTTTTTGCAATGCTGAGAAAAGAGTCCAGAATCTTACCGGGAATCATGCTTATCGTCTACGGTTGTTCCTGTTTCTTCACCGCTTACATAGGCGGAAATTTCCCTGTGGTTTCGGCTATCTTGAACGCTGTTCCGTGCCTGATTGCTATCTATCTGGCATTTGTCGTATATTCTCAGAAGAATCTTCCAAAGTTCTGAAAAAGACTTACAACCTTTTTTTGTACCTGTTCAACCCCTCTATTTCGTGTGGAGTAAGGTACTACACCGCATCTCAAATCGAGAGATGCATCAGATGAGTATGAGTACGATAGCATAGTCTTGCTGAAGGTTTAAAAAGAGAAAGGAGGATACATATCCTTCATCTTTGTAAAGATAAGAATAAGATTTTTTTGACAACAACGCTAAAAACGACAGTGTCCCGAATTTGCTGTAAATTAAAAACGGACGCAAACTCCTTACCTCTACAAACTCTTAGGGGTGGACGTACCTGCCTAGATATAATTCGGCGGGACTTCAGGTCAAATCTGCCGTAATGTTTTTTAATGAAATGGTAAAGAAGAACTGCTATGAGGACAGTCTCATATCAGTGGGTTATCAAATTCGGTGCCGGACAGGCAATGGCATTAGAAACTGCCCGGTTATTCAATATACCTTCTTTCTGCATTCAGGATAAGGTAACAATCTAAACTGTTTCCTCATTGCAAATAATGTTGGAGATGATAATATATAATTATTTTTAGTCATATTTATATAATAATAATTTGTTTTTAGAGTTATCAAAAACTAGTATATATTACTATGGAATGTTACTTATATAACATATTACATACTTGCGCGAAGGAATATTTGATTTGGTTATTAAGTGTGGGTATAAATATCATATATATTATTATAACGTAATATTTTATATATTAATTATTATTTCATACGAGTAGAAAAATACTCAGTTAATAAGATAACAGAAAATATATTAATAGTGTGAATGAAAAACGCTTTTTTGTCGATCTAAGTTATCGAAGGCTGGTGCATTAGAAGCAATGTCATTTGCGATGCATATTAACATGGAGCGATGTACAGGTTGTAATAACTGTGTAGTCGCATGTCCTGTCAACGCACTTGAACTCAAAACCGTTGACCCTGCCACAACAAAGAAGATTTATGCTGTAATTGAGGGAAAATCCACATCCCTTGATATCGATAAAGAACTTTGTGCAGGTTGTGGTGTTTGCGTTGAAGCATGCCCCTACGAAGTTATCAGACTTGTATCTTCGCAGGCTCCTGCAGCAAGGACTGCTGAAGAGGGCCACTAAGGAGAGAGGAAATAATTATGGCAATGAGCACAATGT
>DALTWK010000014.1 GCA_029987115.1 Methanocorpusculum sp. | reverse complement strand
ACCTCTTAGGGGATTTTCAGGGTGTGGAGCTGCCCTTGTTCAAAGGATTGTTATGATCAGTCGGTGCCTCCGGTCTCTCCTCCGGTCTCGCCTCCGGTCTCGCCTCCGGTCTCGCCTCCGGTCTCTCCTCCGGTCTCGCCTCCGGTCTCGCCTTCGGTCTCGCCTCCGGTCTCGCCTTCGGGGGATGCTGGTGTGTAATTTCCAACCGGCACAACGAAGTCGCCGGACGCAATCTTATTTCCGGAATTCAAATCGATTAATGACCAGGTAACCGGAATTCCTGATTGATGGTTACAATCTGCAACATTAACAGTAAGTTTATCACCGCTTGTAAACTTATCGCTGCCGCTTGACAACGTGAACTTTTCATTAGTAAAATGATGCGTAGTACCATATGCCTGAAGTTGTAATTCAATCTCGGAAGGATAGAGGTCGGATCCTCCCTTGTGCCATAAATCGACTTTGGTCAAATAACCACCACTAGTAGTCAAATCCCCGGCACCAATAACAGCCGTCGGAGTCGTCTTTACATCACCAAGAACACCGGTGGCAAATATGGTCACAACAGCCGCAATCACAATCGTGACCACCAGCATCAGCATAACGCCGACAACAGGAGACACGGCATTTTCTTTGTTTTCAGTTCTGCGCTGAATCATTGAACTCTCACCTCTTTATCAAAGAGAATGCTTCCTGACGGTACGTGGGTAATGACGACATGGACAAGAGTTCCAACAGCAAGTTTTTCTGCAGCTCCGCCGGTGTGATTTTTAGTAGCTTCTTTATATGATGCACCCGAATCTCCATCTGGCTTTCCCATGACAGCGTCGAAGAACGGACTGCCGCTGTGGATTATCTCTCCAGTTGTTACCACATTCAAATAATTTGCATACGTTTGAACATGGCCGCCAACGGTCAGAGTCGCTTTACCCCAAACCTGATTAGTATTAAGACTCTGATCGTTCACGTACAACGGCTGAGATTTGGTATCCGGTTTTGCGCCAGTTATTGCCCAAGATTCATCATATTGGGTTGTATGATACTCAATCGGACCCGGTGAACCAGTAAATATGTTCGTAACTTTTTTCGGTACAGGATCATTCGTCTCCCAGTCAACAGTAATCTTCAAATCCGAAGTCTTCAGCGGATCTCCGGCAATATGATCAATGGTAAAATCCGGTGCATATGAAGCAGCAGTATATGGCAGCATATCTGCGTTAACAAGCGCTGACTTGTAAATATTTACATCCAGTACAGCAACCGGTGCTTTTTCCGTTGATGTAACAACACCAGTCGCAAATAGAGTAACCACTGCCGCAATCACAATCGTGACCACCAGCATCAGCATAACGCCGACAACCGGTGACACGGCATTTTCTTTGTTTTCAGTTCTTTTCATAATCGGAGTCATACAAATCTCCTGAGCAAACCATCCACACCCAAACACCGCCGGAATGTCTGTCCTGAAACACACAACCGGCAATTTAAACAATTTAATTTTTGTTAATGTGTATTTGTTTGCGTAATTCCCTATTTGTGCATCCTTATATTTAAAATAAATTGATTTTAAATTCAAATAATTTTCATAAATATTCAAAACAAAAACAAACGAAAAACCGCAATTCAAAGAATTTTTCAGGAAAATGCCTGTAGCTGTGCCATTTCTTCCTCATCGCAGATTACTTTTCCATCTACCGCAACAAAACCGGTTTCCGTTTCAGCAAGCGGATTAATCTCAACAAGAAGAGCAGTCTCCTCTTGGAAGATATGATAGAGGTTCTGAAAAATACTGCAGACCTCTTCGGGCGCAGACCCGCAGAGAGCGCGGATATCTTCCATGCCAAGTTCCGGAGATGCGGCATCAACAATCACGCGCCTGACTGACCCCGGATGCCGATCCGCATATTCTGAAAAACCGGATCCCTCAAGAACACAGAAAAGAAGAAGCGCCTGACTGCGAATCCGCGTAATGCTCAGATAATAGGACTGATGAATACTCAGCTTTTCTTCCATCAGAATCTTTGCAACAGGAAATCCCTTGATTTCCCGCGAAAATAACTCTCGAGCGGTCTCTTCTGCAGTATCCCACGTTGCCGGAAGAATGCCGCCTGCTTTTCTTCGGCATGCTACCGGAACCTGCGCTTTCAAAATGACCGATGAAGACAGAGTTTCGAGAGCTGAAACTGCCTCCCGGGGAGAAGATATGAGAACACCGTGCGGAACAGGGATTCCTGCATTTCGGAAGCGTTCCTTTGCTTCGTATTCTGAAAAGACCATCGTTACAGGAAAATTTGCTGTACTGTGTAATAAGAATGACAGGTCATCTCCAACACCCAACAAACAACAACAATTAAATTTGTTATATACAAATATAATTTATAACTAAACAAATTAAATTTTTAATTACAAATAAATTTGATTTAATAAGTGAATGAAAGCGGAATAAACGTTGTTTCCAGGAAAAGGCGAGATAATTATGGAAATAGGAAAACGTACCGGATATGTGGTGACAGCAGCACTCCTTATGCTGATGGTGTTTGCAGGAGGAGTAGCTGCAGATACAACGACAAATATCTTCTATTATGAAAAATTCACAGGAGGAACAGAAGTTGGGGAGCTACCAACTGGAATATATTATCTTGACGGCGACACAACAAAATTCATTACTGTTACAGAAGGAGAAAATAACATTGAAATATCAGATTTAAATCCCAAGGGGTTATATTCACATCAAAATTCTGACACAACAAAGACATACATTCACCTCCAGTCAGCAACACTCTCTAAAAAATTGATACATAGCAGTGGATCGACTGCTCCAATAACATCAACGAAATACGATAGTGTAGTCTATGTTGATATCGACTACGCCATCTATAAAGCAACAGTTGGGACTACGCCAGGAATCGAAGCAAAACTTGCGTTCAAAAAATCTGGGGAAGAAGGAACTTATCTCCCTCAACTCGCGGAAGCAGTGGAAACAGTTAGCGCGGGAAAGAAATTCTCATTTAAGCCAGGGAATGATACAAATAAAAATTTAGGAACCTGGGAAATCTACGCAAATTTTTCTGAATACATGACAACAGAAGCCCCCGAATCTTCAAAATATGTCCTGGTCGGATCACTCGATGTCAGAACGACATCCGCTGAAGAAACAGCATCAGTTTCCATTTCCAAAAACGAAGTTCGCGACGGTGTTGCATTCAGTATCGCGGTTACCGGACCGAAAAACAGACCTGTACATCTGATGTATTATGAATCCGGGAAAACCTATCCGGATGACGCAAAAGATGTTACAGGCACTAGTGAAATTGCTTATTATTCTGCACCGACCAATCCGCAACAATATTACGAAACCGATGCGAACGGAAAAGTTACCATTAATCTGCTCGGAAAAACCGGAGAATTAACCAGCAAATCTTTTGTCATCGCTGTCTGGGTTGAGGGATGTACCGACGAAAATAAAGGAACGCTGGAAAACCCAGCAACGGTCACTGTCACTATCAAAGGAGATGCATTCACTGCAGAACTTGACAAGGAAAAATACGCACTCGGTGCAAACTTCAAAGTTGCAGGAACCTACGAAGGCGATGATATCAGTCTCTTCTTTTATCTGGAAGGAACAAACACCCCGATGGTAAAACTCACAACTGCAAAAAAGAATAATGGACCATCCGAGGATTACAAAGTTGACGGTCACAAGTATTATTATGTTCTAGACGGAGCATTTACCTCAGCATACAACCCGGGGACATATACTCTGTATATCACCAAAGAGTATGTTGCAGATAACATAGGGTATACAGAAGATGTCAGGAAAAAAGTTGTCAGGAACTCGATTTCCCATACCTTGACACTGATTCAGCCGACGATTCAGATACTGAATATAGATAAAACTGTTGAAACTGGAATATCCGCATCAGGAAAATCAAAGTATCTGACCATAAAAGTCAAAGCAGAAGCAGCAGATGCAATCTCCCTGTACATTGTCGGTCAGAACAAGATGTTTTTCATCAATGGTGATGATGCAACGACAAATAATTGTATCAGAACATTGAAGAGCGACAGAAGTGACTATCTGTTCAAAGAAGGGGCAGATACAAATCCCTACTATTACACAAATATTGCAATATCCTCAGTGACCAAAGTCGCTGAAAAACTCGGACAGAAAGTAGCTGATTCAGTTTTGTACCCCATTTATCTCATCATCGATAACCGTGACGGAACGTTCACCATCTATCTCCATATCCAGGATGAAACAGAACTGACCGAAGAAAGACTGGGAAAATATCCAAATGAAAAGAGTAACAACACCGTATTCAACCTGGGAGAATACTATGTTGTCCTTCAGCATCCAATGGCTGACGGTATCTTCAACACAAGAGGAAAATCTTCTTCAGACGGTTACGGTGTGGACATATCCACCAACGGCACCTTCCTGTTCAATGTTCCCGCACTGCAGAACATCGAAGCTGCGCAGGCACTGACCTCTGCGATAACAGACGGAAACGACATCTACGCAGGAGCAACAATCACCGTTGTCGCTGATGCAGGAACACCGCAGACAATCTCCGGTGCGAAAGATGCCTATACACAGGGAGAAATCATCACCATTGTTATCGATAACACGGAATACCCGGATGGCGTCTTCGCAACACTCGAAGAGAACGAATTCGAATTTGATGCCGAAAACATCAACTATCTCAAAACCTTCGTCATCCGCGAAACCGAATCCAACGGCGCCATTACGAAGCAGACCCTGACACTCGACACCTCGGAAACTCCGCTTGGAACCTACCAGATTATCATCAAAGGAAAGGAAAACGGCGAGTACAAAACAATTGCAATCTTCGATACAGCAGTCACAAATCATATCGTTGAACCGGTCGTCACCCAGGATGAACCAGTTACCCCGGTACAGCCGTCCGTTCCATACATCCCGCCAATTCCGCCGGAAGATACAAAGTCGCCGTTCCCGATTCTCGGAATCCTCGCCGGTCTCGGCACTGCAGCAAGCATCTTCAGGAGAAAATAACCCATGAATACGCAGAAACAGATGGAACGGGTAAAAACTCTTGTCAAAAGTGCCCTGAAAACAAAAGACAGGTCAGAGGAGAAAACGAAAGTCGGAGAAAGTACCTCCTCGAAAAAACAGAAAGAGGAAACCGTTCCCCTCAGCGCCCGTGTCAAGGAGCTGACCAAAGGCGTCCTCAAAGCAAAAACCATGGATGAGACGAAGGCGGCATTTGATGCGTTCAGGAAAAAACCCGCTGAAAAGAAACCAGTCTTTATTACTCCCCCGAAAACAATCGAAATCCCGAAATATCACACTTCCGACACGGTACTTGTCCAGTACTGGCTGAATCCGCCTCACGCATATGCAACCATCATCCGCGACCGGGAAAACCGAATCCGCTACATCATTACCGAACCGAAACTGACGGAAAAAGAGTACATTATCCTGGAAGAGACGTTCGAATATCTGCGGACTACGCTGATTCTGGACACGGTAAAACGAAGAGAAGAAATTAAACTCGAACGCGATGTGCTCAAAAACGCCATCAGAATGTTTGATGACGAACTCGATGAGGAACGTACCGATGTTCTGATTTATTTCCTGTACCGGAACTTCATGGGATACGGCAAACTCGATGCACTGCTGAAGGATGAAAGAATCGAAGACATCACCTGCAACGGTCATGCTATCCCGCTCTATCTCTACCACCGCGACTATGGAAACATAGAAACCAACTGCATCTTCGAAAAAGAGGAACTGAACAAGTTCGTGCTGAAACTTGCACAGAAAGCAGACAAGCAGCTTTCACTCACCACACCACTTGTCGATGCGGCTCTTCCGGACGGATCGCGTGCACAGATTACTTACTCGGATGTTGTATCTGCAAAAGGAAGTTCATTCACCATCCGTAAGTTTAAAGCTGATCCGATGACGCCGGCAGAACTCGTCCGGAACAACACCTACAGCGCAGAACTGCTGGCGCACATCTGGCTTGCCGTCGAAAACCGCAAAAGTATGATTGTAGCCGGAGGAACGGCATCCGGTAAAACATCAACCATGAATGCGGTTTCCTTCTTTATTCCGTCAGTTGCAAAAATCGTTTCCATCGAAGATACCTGTGAAATCCAGCTGCCGCACGGAAACTGGCTTTCAATGAAAACCAGAGAGGCGATTTCAAGCAAAGATGGGTCGGTTACCATGTTCTCTCTGCTGAAAGCTGCACTTCGTCAGCGACCGGAATACATCATTGTCGGCGAAGTGCGTGGCAGTGAAGCGCAGACACTCTTCCAGGCTATGAACACCGGACACACGACGTTTTCCACCCTCCACGCCGGAAATGTCAATGAAGCGGTGAACCGTCTGACCCACGACCCGATTAATGTCCCGGTTGTCATGTTCGATGCGCTTGATTTGATTGTGGTGCAGAGTCTGCTCTACAGTGAAGGCAACGGTTTCCGCCGCTCGACTTCGCTGAACGAGATTTCGGTTTCCGGAGATACCGTTACCTACACGCCGCTCTTCGAATGGAATCATGTCACCGATACTTTTGAAAAGGTATTCACTGCATCCAAAGTCTTTGACCGCATCGCATACCAGAACGGCTGGTCTGCGGAGGAATTGCAGAAAAGAATTGATGTAAGGCGAAAAGTGCTTGAAGACCTCGGCCGGCGCGAGAAGGTGTCAACCAGCGAGATGGTTGCAGCCATCACCGAACTCACCATTCAAGAAGCCCTGGAAGACAATCCGAATCTCGTACTCCGGAAAGATACTCAGCATACACAGGCGCGGAGACTGCGTCACCGCAAATTCCGCAGAGGAAGATACTGATGCTGGAATCGCTGGAAAAAGATATGCGCATGGCGCACATGACGCAGATTCCAAAAAAGTATTTTGTGCAGTCTGTCCTGCAGGCAGGGTGTTTTGCCGTTATTTTTGCAATTGCGGTTTTCCTGCTCCGCCATGCACTCACCCTCCCCATTCCCTTTCTCTATGACATTCCGGAATGGATTCTTTATGTGTTTTTCTGCGGTCTGATTCCGGCAGGTGCCTTTCTTCTGTCATACTTCACGCCGAAACTGAAGGCATCCAGCAGAAAATCCAAAATCAATCTTGACCTGCCGTATGCCATCACCTACATGCAGGCACTCTCAACCACGATTACGCTGTATGAAATATTCCGTTCCGTCTATGAAGCAAAAGATCTCTACGGAGAAGTCTCAGCAGAATGCGGCATGATTGTCCGCGATGTCGAACTCTTCGGTCAGGACTTAATCACGGCAATTGAAAATACCATGGAAGTCACGCCGTCGGAGAATTTCAAAGAACTCCTGAATGATCTCCTGCTGGTCCATCGTTCCGGAGGAGACTTGAGAGGTTTCTTCAACGCAAAGTCGGAATCATACCGTGAAGTATCCAAAAACGAGATGGAATCCCTCCTGGAATTCCTGGAAATGATTGCAGAGGTCTATGTTACCGCCTTTGTTGCAGGTCCTATTGCCATCATCATTATGGTCGTAGCCCAGAACATCTCGGGTCAGAACACCATCGGAAACCTCATGCCGCTGATGTATATCGGCCTTCCGCTTGGGGCACTGGTCCTGATTTTCATATTGTATGTGCTGCTTCCGCCGAACAATCTGGTTATCAGCAAGAAGGAGATTCGAGATTCAGAGTATAGTTCAGAAATCATCAGGGTGCGGGGTCTGGCAAAAGATCCGGAGTTCGAAAAGAAAATCAACCGGAAAAAGCGGATGCTGAAAATCAATGATATTCTGCACCATCCGGTAAAAGCATATATTTCCTCCTATATTCCGGCAGGGATTCTTGGCGGCGTGTTCGTGGTTGTTGTTATCCTCCTCTGGTATTTCGGCATTATTGAGAAAGGTTTTCCCTATTATACAATCGAAGTCACCATCTGTTTTGTACTGATGGTAGCAGTTCTCCCTCTTGCGGTAGCATATGAAATCAGAAACCGGTACGTAAAAAGTGTGGAAAAACAGCTTCCGGAAGTTCTGCGGGAAATCTCAGATATGCGTGACGTCGGTATGACGCTGCAGGGTGCAATTAACATGATTTCCGGTCACAAACGCGGTGTGCTTTCTACAGAAATCAGAATGGTTTCTGAAGAAGTGAAATACGGAGCATCGTTATCATCGGCACTTGTGCGGATGGAGGAACGTGTTGGTCTGACGACGGTCAAACGTGCCATTTCCCTCCTGGTACGTGCAAGCGAAGTTACTGACTACATAAGAGAAATCCTTGCAATTGCCATTGCCGATCTGGAACACTACCTCAAGATGAAAAACAAACGATTCAACGTTTCGTTTGTTTATCTTGCAATCATTTACTTGTCTGTCGGCATCTTCCTCTTTGCTGCCTACGAGATGAACGTTGCCTTCATCAACAGCTTCTCCTCGTTCAACATGGCAATCAACACAGGAAACAGTGCAGAACAGATGTTTATCATCGGCATTATTCTTGCCTTTTTCTCCGGAATTATGGCAGGACAACTTTCGGCGAACACTATTCTTTCAGGCCTGAAACACTCGATTGTGATGCTTGCCATGACGATAGTTACCTTTGTTATTCTCGTGGGGGTGCGCTGAATGAATCTGAAAAAGAAAGATGACGGAGTATCGAATGTTGTCGGCGAAATGCTGCTTCTTGCAATTGCGGTTGTCCTAGTATCAGTATTCGCCATGTCATTCTTCGGCATCATGCCAGGAGAACGTGCAGAAGTGATTGAATTTGACGGTGGAACTCATCAACTTAGAAACACAGATTATGATTATGAACTTGGATTCCAGTTCCAGCACATCTGGGGAGATTTCATAGCAGCATCCGATGTGCGGGTGATTGTCTATGACGGCGACAGCACGGAACCGATTTGTTCTGCACGGTGGGGAGTGACAGATGCAGATAGTCAATTGGTAGATGCTGCGACAAAGGCAACGCTAGATCTCGGAGATTATGTTGTTGTGTGGTTCAATATACCAACTGATTTATCTGGTGAACACACGTTTACCTTCGTCATTACCGGACCACGCGGCATTCTAGAGACAAAAACAATGGTGGTGTCTGTATCATGAAACTGAAAAAAGAGGATGGTGTGTCATCCGTTGTTGCCATTATGCTGATACTGGCTGTACTGGTTATCGGGATTTCGCTCTTTATGGGCATCTATCTTCCGGACCTGAAAGAAACTTCAGAAATCCAGAACTCGGAACAGATTCGTGATGTATTCTTAAGTTATGCAACTACCATCGAAGGCGCTTATTCAACACAGCAGAGCGGGTACTACTCCTGGGTAATCTCACTTGGTGCAGGAGATGTTCTGCTATCACCGTCAAAGTCATCCGGAACATTTGAGTTGAAATATACTGATAATATATCTATCAACTATACTGGCCTCGCGTCTCCGATTATCTGCAAGAAGCTTGACATCACGTACATCCCCACAATATCCTACTGGAGTGATTTGGGATATACGTATTCAAAAGGTGTGGTGAAGGTGAAAAAAGATTCTGTTAACAGATTTGTGGAGTATCTAAAACTAGCAAACTCCAAAAACGGTTATTATGTGAATGGAGACACCTTGACCGTGATTGATTTCAAGACTGCCGATGATTCAAACTTCAAAAGCGGATCCGGTACTGCAACACTCACACTGAAAATTGAAAAAGATACACCCATAAGCATAGATTCTGATACGACTGTGGAAATCGGAACGGAGGAAAAATTAGGAGTGACGGAAATAATCGTCCTCAAAGCAACGGTGAGTATCAAATGAAAGACAATGCAGTATCTTCTGTTGTCGGCGTCATGCTGATGCTGACAATAACAATTATCCTGGTGGCAGTTGTTGCGGTAGCTGCGACCAGCATCTTTTCCGGAAACGACAATTCAATTTCAGCAGAGCTCAACTATGTAACAACCGATTCCTCTGGCAAATACCTATTCCAAATGAATGCCGGGGAACCGTTCTCACTTGACTCGCTCAAAGTTGTATTTTACTACAAGGATAACCAGACAAATACAATGGAGGGCACGATTGCTACGACTGGAACCGTTTCGCTTGGAGGAAGATTTGCAGTCAAGAAACCAGAAGGACTCCCAACCGAAATGTCAGAACCGGGAAACCTCATCTACACATTTTACGACATGAAAACCGGCACACTGGTTTCCAGCGGTGTTATTCCGATAACAACACACTAAGAAAGAACAACAAAAATAGATTTTCAGAAGGAGACCGGTTCTCCTTCCTTGAATTCCTGTAAAAAGGAAACGGTCGGATATTCATGTGTGCTTGCAAGAAGCAGAGTTCCTTTTCCGACAGGTACTTCCACAAACACCGGTTTTCCAACCGTCTTTGACGTTACCACTGCACGACCATTTTCGACGTTTTCAAACCATCCGTCACAGGCGAATTTTGAACAGTCATATCCGTCGATAATTCCTTTCCACTTCGAAGATGCATCAGCTTCAACATCATGCTCCAGGAACTCGAAATGATAATCGACAGAAACCGGCAGCCAGTCGTAGCGGGCTGGAGATGCGTCTGCAGCTCCGTACACCAGAAGTTTTCCTCCTTCTTCCAGATAATCCTCGATTCGTGAAGCACAGGCACGAAGTGCAGGAAGCATGCGGGAATAGTGCGTGTTTCCGAACCCGGTCGGGATAATGATTCCGCTGAACTTTCCGCGGAAGAACGGTGCCGCCAAAATCAGCGGCGTTACGGAATCTACCGGACCGGTTGTCTCTTCCACTAATTTATGGAACATGATGGTGCTGTCCCAAAATACTGCTGTATTGCTCATCCTTTAATAACTCCTAATGGTTTCATTCTGACAACAATTCTGCTGATGCCGGCACCTGCTACCGTTCCAACAACCTCGCTGCTTGGTTTGTATACTTCCGGGGCCTCTTCTGCGATTGCTCCTGGATTTGGCGCACGGACATATATCCCCTGTTCAAGCAAAGATGCCGCAACCTCATCTCCGGTCATGGCCTTCTTGGCAGAGGATCTGCTCTTCACACGCCCGGATCCGTGACAGGTACTGCCGAACGTACGCTGCATGGCATCTTCCGTTCCGGCAAGGAGATACGACGGTGTTCCCATGGAACCAGGAATCAGCACCGGTTGACCGGAGGAACGGTAAACCTTCGGGACCTCGATACGCCCCGGACCGAAGGCGCGGGTTGCTCCTTTACGGTGCACGCAAACCTTCTGTTTTGCACCATTAACATCATGCTCCTCCCACTTGGCAACATTGTGTGCTACATCGTAAATCAGCGGCATTTCATCATAATCTATACCGTAGCGTTTTTCAAAGATGCCGCGGACAATGTGGGTGATAATCTGACGGTTTGCCCAGGCATAATTTGCAGATGCCACCATTCCTCCAAAATAGGCTTTACCCTCCTTCGAAGGTAACGGTGCACAGGCAAGCTGTCTATCCGGCAGGAGAATGCCGTATTTTTTCGTTGCTTCCTCCAGAGTTTTCAGATGATCAGTACAAACCTGATGCCCCAGACCGCGGGAACCGCAGTGAATCATCACACAGATTTGATCCTTGGTAACTCCGTACGTCTTGGCGGTTTCCTCATCCATGACCTCATCAGCAACCTGAAGTTCAAGGAAGTGATTTCCGGATCCAAGTGTACCACACTGAGGAATGCCACGCTGACGTGCTTTGTTGCTGACTGCAGAGATATCCGCACCTTCCATTGCACCGTTTTCCTCGCAATGCTCGATATCCTTCTCGCATCCGTATCCCATTGCTACTGCATGACGGGAACCTTCCTCCATTAACGAAGTCAAATCATTCTGCGACATGCGGATAGGACTCTTCGCACCGACTCCGGTCGGAACTGCCGTGAAGAGTTCTTCAATCAGGTCTTTTTTATCGGTGAGATCTTTTTCCGTCAGCGGAGTGGTAATCATACGGACACCGCAGTTGATGTCAAAGCCGACACCACCCGGAGAGATAACGCCCTCCGTTGCGTCAAATGCTGCAACTCCGCCGATAGGAAAACCGTAACCCCAGTGGATATCAGGCATACCATAGGAACTGCGGATAATACCAGGAAGCGTTGCGACGTTGGCAAGCTGGGTCAGTGCACCGTCTTCAATACCTTCCGCCAGTGTCTGAGACAGGAAAAAACGTCCCGGAACACGCATTCCTTCGACAAATCCTTTCGGTATTTCCCACTCGGTATCGGTAATTTTCTGTATCTTGCTATTCATAATATTCAAATGTCAAAGATTAGTATGAGTTCTAACTCTGTATTTGTTTTGGTTAACGATATCCCTGAGTAGGAAATCCCCTTGACGCCGATTCCGCCTGCATGTTTCTCCCGGTCGAATTCAACGCCGGAAACTGTTCCCGACACGTGATTATCTTGTATTAGTAATGAGAATGACTGAGGAACCAGGTATTCAATTTCCATTTGGAACAATAATTCCGAGAGAAAATTCACCACCAGTTCAATATCATCGGCACCGTCTGCTTCAATACCTACCATTTTGTCAGAAGGTTCTGAGGGGTAGTCCCCGTAGAGCGTCTTTGCCAGAGAAAAACCGCTTTCAGATAGGAGAGACGGAAAGTCTTCAGCTGTAATCCGCATTTTTATATCTGCGGTATGTTCCAGTTCTTCAAAGGGCATAGTTATCAGGAGAGACGAAATACCGCGGGACCATCCGCATTGTTATTTCTGTAATCCATTCCAGTTGATACCGCGAGATATAGATGATGTGATTTCCTGCACGGATTGCAATATCAGAATCCTTCGGTGGTTTAACTTTTACCGACATAAGTACCGGACCGCTGCAGGTGGTACTGATTCGGTAATCACCGCCTCCTTCATCCATATATTCTATAACAGCAGCATCTACTCTAATATCATCGGGATTCGCTTTCGGTTCCATGGATAAAAAAAAGAAAGTTTAGACGATTGCAGCTTCTGCGATTCTGGAAACCATCTCGTAGTACTGCGGTTTCAGTTCATATACTCCCAGGTCACCATCTTTCGTACGTCTGACAGAAAGGATGCCAAACTTCGATGCTATGGTTCCAATCATAGAAGCAACAGAATGGACACTGACCTGGAATTTTTCGGACAATTTTTCGTGAACCATGTTCACGGTGAATGACTTCAGCTTAACGAGCAACTTCAACAGCGTTGCTCTGATTCCTGACTTGTCACGGGAGAGGTAAGCAGTTAACCTTGCTTCAATCTCCTTCTTCAAATCCGAAGCATTAATCATGAATAATAATCTGTCTATGACAATATAAATATACCTATTCAATGTGACATTCTGCAGGAATTATATGTTGAAAAATCAAATAATTCATGAGAAATGCGAAGAGAAACTAGACAAAAAATACCGAAGAATGTTGCCGTCGTCTTCGCTGGTAAAAAATACGGAAATAATCCCATAGCAAAGATTGAAAAATGGGTTCAAAGATATCCTGAGATTGAAAAAATTATTATTTTCATCGATGACTCTTTCATTCCGAAAGATCAGAGAATTGAAATAATCAAATCCAAGGACGGGCAGGAGGAACTCTGCAGAGCGATAGAAGGGGCAATTGCAGAGGGAGAAGTTACAGAAGAATCAATAGAAAAACATCTTCTGCACCAGATAGAACCGGATCTGGTGATAATTGTTGGAAGCAACCGGCTTCAGAATGTACTCATATGGCAGTCGGTGTATGCGGAACTTGCATTCATAAAAAAACGGTTTACCAGGCATTCATTTCTGCATGCATTGAACGATTTCCGAAAACGGGTAAGAAGATTCGGGAAATAACGGAAAAGAGTTTTACATCTTACCATCAAATAGTATGTCACGTATGTCATTCCATGATATCCTTCATCCAAAAACAGAAGGCGGCAAAACAATACGGGATATAGTGGCAATAATTCTGATTGTTGCGATAATTGGTCTCCTTCTGTTTGCAATATCAGGTACCTGGCCGACACTTGTCGCCATCGAATCCGAAAGCATGGAACCGAACATCATGACCTTCAGTCTGGCGTTCGTTGTGGAAGAAAACCGCTATGGCGGATGGCAGACTCAGGAAGAAGCAATAGCTTCCGAGTCAAACAAGATGTTCAACAAATACGGAGATGTGCTTGTCTATAAACCGAACGGAATGGACGGAGTGACGCCGATAATTCATCGGGCGATAAAACGGGTTACTGATGAAGAAGCTGTTGCTGAAGGATACAACGGCGGGCATGCTGGAATAATCACCAAAGGAGATAACAACGCCATTGAAGATCAGCATGCTATTTTTTCCAGATATGGAGCTGTTGAACCGGTGAAGGACGAATGGATTGTCGGGAAAGCACTGTTTGCAATACCCCTGATTGGATGGGTCCCACTGAATATTTTCTGGAGTCTTCTGATTGCAGTTGCCATTGTTGTAATCCTCGAAATTGTATCGAGGATTATCTCGAAGAATAAAAAGAAGAATACAGCTGGTAGAACTGAGAAACGCGAACAGAAACGCGTTCAACAAAAGAAAAAATCGAAACAATGAATGTAGACACCATTCTTTCCAATGTGCTCGGCGGAGCACGTATGACAACAGAAGAGGCGGAATTCCTCTTCAATATCACAAACCGCAATCTCTGGAAAATTGTAGCAGCAGCAGATGAACTGCGGGAGAAAAAAGTTGGAAATACCGTTACCTACGTCCGTAACATGAATATTCATCTGACCAATATCTGCAAAAACCGCTGCGGACTTTGTGCATTCGGCAAAAAAGAAACAGATGAAGACGCCTACTTTTTTTCGGACGAAGAATTTAGAGAACACACACGCGATGCTCTTGCAAAAAACGTAACAGAAATTTGCTACCTTGCCGGAATTCACCCGTCCTTTACCGTTGAAAGTTATGAAAAAATAATTCGGACATTCCATGAAGAGATTCCGGGAATCCATGTGCATGGATGCAGTCCGGATGAAATTCTCTATGCAGCTTCAAGAAGTGGAATCAGCACGCTTGATGCGTTAAAACGATTGAAAGCTGTGGGACTGAATTCCGTTCAGGGAACAGCAGCAGAAATCCTTGTTGACCGCGTGAGAAAAATCATCTGTGAAAAGAAACTCCCAACCGCAGAATGGATTCGAATCATCAAGGAAGCAGGATCTCTGGGATTCAAGGCAACTTCAACTATTATGTACGGATCGGTTGAAACAACCGCTGAACGAGCACGGCATCTGGAAATTCTGCGGACAATCCAGGATGAAGTTCCTGTCTTTACTGAACTTGTTCCGCTTGCATTTCTTCACAAAAATACACCGTTGGAAAAGGAGGGCATAGTCAACCACGGTTCCTTCGGCAGGGAAGATTTGCTGATGACAGCAGTTTCCCGTCTCTATCTGGACAACATTGACAACATTCAGATTCCCTGGTCTAAAGTAGGACAAAAAATGACCGAAGCATGTCTTCTTGCCGGAGGAAACGATCTTGGTGGAACGATGTTTGTGGATTCTCTTTCAAGAACCGCAGGAGCTGATGATACTGCAGATTACTTCTCACCGGAAGATATGCAGATGATGTGTGAAGATACAGGGCGGGTTTTACGACAAAGAGACACGCTTTACCGCCTTCTCTAATAACATTTTTTAGAGTGCACGTAACCGGCACTCAACAGCTTTTTGGAAATTCAAACCAGCCGTACTGTCCGCCGCCGCCCGGATGCAGAATAATTCTTCCTTCCCGCATAGCAAGAACAGCATCTGCTACTGACGGTGAGATTGCCGAGAGTTCCTCTCTTGTTCTGAACAGCAGGACATCAATTTCATTATCAAATGCTTCAATAAATCTTCCGTAGAGAGTCTTTGCTTTCTTGGTATTCGGAGAGGAAACATTGAGAACACGGGCAATCACTTCTCCAAGCGGAATAATCTTCAGATACGGAGGGCGCTTGGTTGGAGGAATCGTTGCTTTATGCAGAGCCCGTTCTCTGACACCGAGTTTTATTGCACCATTGTCATGAGGACATTTCCAGTGAAGTTTAGCTGCTTCCTCGTAGGTGAACTGAGTATAACACCGGACACAAGCAGTACGGTTGTACTTTCCCTCTTCCGGGAAAAAACCTGCATTGAGGGTGATATTCCCTTTAGTAACAGCTTCCAGCACATTTTTGGTCGATGCCTTCGGAAGAGAAATACGGTTAAATTCCCGCCCGAGTTTGGTCGGATACTGACTGTGGGCATCCGAGTTTGTTAAGAACGGAATATCCTTGAACTCCTCGATTCCCGCACCATAGGAGGAATCCGCAGAAAGTCCCAGTTCACAGAAATCGAACGGTTCCTCACCATAACATTCCGATGGAAGATCATACGCGGCAAAAAGTGACGTCCATGGGGTGAATGCATGTGCCGGACCAATATAGCCACCAACCTGGTGAACAATCTCAGCTATTTTTTCCCCGTTGGCATAGATGTGCGGACGGCCGATGGTAGCAAGGTGTGAACAAAATGGCGTTAACAGTTCCTGCAGTTCGGCAAACTGATCCAGACTTTCAGCAAGAATGACATGGTGAACACGGCGTTCATCTTCAACTTCTGTCTGCGGAACAATAATGACATCTCCTGAGTCTCCGAAATCCTGCCACATCCGGCGCCATTCAGGATGCAGAGCATCTCCTGTAGCAACTGCATCAATCCCTTTCACGTTACAACCGGCTACGATTGTCTCGGGAGATAAATCAGGTGATGTTGCAATTGCAAATTTCGAGTGGATGTGTAAATCTGTGTTGACGTCCATGCTTATCCAATGTAGCGGAGATCATCGGCTGCATTCTGCTGGACCGAAGAGGTGAAGGAAGAAAGTTCCGTCTGCATTTCCTCTGCAAGTTTCAGAAGATCAGTTCTGTCAACCTTGAGTTTGGTGAGTTTTTCCAAGACATCAAGAACTGCAGTTGAACTGACAGGATCAACCAGATAGCCGGATGTTTCCCCAAGAAGGGCAACACCTTCCATACCGGCAAGACGGCCGAAAGTAATGATTAATCCGCATGCACCAATTATCCCACCAACTGGTTCTACACCATTGGCAATGGCACCAGCTTTTTCAACATCTTCCTTTAAGGAAGAGGAGGAAAGACCTGCAAGTACTCTTGGATTTTCAATCAAACGCCCAGTTCCATAACCCCCGAGAGTATAAACACGTTTTACCCCGAGCATGGAAAAAATTTTGACGTAGGCTTCTGCAAGTTTATAGTGACCTTCGCCACCAACACTCTGACAGTCTCCTGCCAATAGAATCATTGCGGGATTCTTCTTTCCTTTCGGAACATAGTAAAACTCATTTCGCGGAAAACGCAGGACGCCATTTTCCCCCACATACATCTGTGGCGGAAATAGTGTAGAGGTAATCTCAACAATCTTTTCACCATGGAGCGTCTGAATCAAATGATCAACTACAAGTTTACCTACATGACCAACGCCCGGAAGTCCCGCTATTGCAATATCGGAAGAGCGGGCAGATACATCTTCCACAAACCATCTAATGTTTATTGAGTCCATTTTTCACCATTCTCCGGTATTTTCCGTAACGGTCCTCGGGAGAATAACGTGCGGGATGTGCAGAAGTTGTCTCCCTTCCGCATATTGGACAAGTCTTCAAAAGAGTATAAATGTGGTCAGTCCGACACTCGCGAATATGACCTGACATTTATCGATTCCTTATTTCTGCTGAATCAGTTTTCCGATACCGTCAGCACGTTCCATAACACCGATTGCTGCATCAGCTGCCTTTTTCAGGGCACTGTTTGCCTTCTTATAATCAGTTGCAGTCACTTTAATGCGGTAGTTCGGAGCTCCCAGATAGAGCAGTTCAATTTCAGCACCGTCAACTTTCGGTTCTGCACTACGCAGAGCACGGCGAATAATATTGACGCCGTCAGGTTTGTTGGAGGTAAGTTCCAGAATCGCACTGACAGTAACCTTCTGGATTTTTACATTCTCCTCGGCCATCTTCTGCAATGCAGTCTTTCCTTTTGCTGGAAGATCGAACTTCGCCAGAGTCTTCTCCGGATCTAATGCAATATCTTCAAATGCATCATAGAGGGAGGTATACTTCGCATTGTACATTGCTTCCGAAAGTTCCTTTTCCGGAATTTTGCATGCTTTCGATGCGAAGCCTATCCACTTTGAAGCCTTCTGTTCATTCTTCCAGTCCTGAATTTTATCACGGCGCTGGTGTTCATTGACATCTTTAAGAGAAAGATCAATGTGACCTTTGGAAGTGTCAACATTCAGGACTTTGCATACAATCTTCTGTCCCTCACGTACATAGTCACGAATGTATTTAATCCATCCGCGAGCTACCTCTGCAATTGGGATAAGTCCTTCGCGTTTCTCATACTCGTCGAGTGTCACAAATGCGGCGAAGTCTTTAACTTCAGTCACACTGCAGACGACAAGTTCTCCTTCCTGTGGCCAGTCTCTTTCGCTCATTGATTAGATTTTCCTTATTTATTCAAAGGTTGCGACAACGTCGCCCTTGAGGTTTGCTTTTCCGCCGGTCGGTTCAGCTAAGATACGACCGCAGACAGTGCACTGGACAACAGAGGTTGCCTTCTCGAAGATAAGCTGCTCATTTTCACAGTCCGGGCACTTAACCTTTAAGAACTTGCTCCGGTTTTCGCGGGTTGCTTTTACCATTTTTCAATCACTCCGTAAGTTCGAATTTGCCTGCACGGTATCCTTCTCTAAGGTGTGCCTTTCCGCACTCCTTGCACCGGTAGCGTACGTTAATCTTCTTGGTCGGCTTATCTCCTCCCGGAACCTTGCCGAATTTACCACGGTTTCCGATGTTGCTTCTGCGTGCCTTCTGACGGTCAATCCAGTGGAGACCGGTGGTCTTTCCCTTCTTTACTTTTTCAACCTCGTGCTCAGTGTGCTTGCGGCAGTATGGGCAGTAGGTATTGAATTTTACTGGTTTCTTCATGATGTTTCCCTCTATAGTAGGATAGCCTCTAGCTGAGACTGCAGTAAATACCTGTATTTATTTGCGGATACGGATACTTAATGCTTTGTTGGTATTACACAGGATATCTGCCATAGGTTGTGGCAGAGACACGATATCTCCTGGCGAAAGAGTGTAAACGCGTCCGTTTATGTCCTGGAATGATTGAATTTCAGAACGTACCGCAATTACGCGGGACGGTTCGGGAGCTTGTTCTGCACTGTCTGCTGATACGGATTGCGCGTCATAATCTGGCGCGGATTCCAGCACTGGGGTATTTTCGGAATTTACGGGTGAAGCTTCCTCAATTTCCGGAACCTCCGGTGCTCCGTAGCCATATGCAGTAATTTCTAATGTTGGCTTCCCTTCTAAAAGAGTTTTTCTGCAAGATTCACAGGATTCTAATACCACCTGATAGAGAGAACGTTCTCCGGAAACCATCATACGAAGCTCGTTTCGGTCTATTTCCTCGCCATTTGCCTTTGCTTGAGCCAGGTTGATGATTTTTTTCGTCCTTACAGAATAGAGGTCGCGCAGATATTCGCGCAGGCTCTCTCGCTCTTTAATAAGACTCTGAACTCCTTCACCAAAGGGATCGTTAATAGATGCGGCTTTCTTTCGGAGGTCATCAATATTCTTGAGAACCACTTCGTAAAAGTCCCCGGGTATCTCCACTAGAGAACCTGATGCACGCTCATCAAGAAGATATCCGTGAAGATCGGATATGGTAATTTCACGCATCAGTTTTCACCCCCAAGTTCAGCAATTCCTCTGCAACAGAGGAAAATGGCAAGTGCCTCAGGAACCTTATTCGTACCTTTTACCAGATTGTATGTATTTCCAAGCATAGGCATCTTAACCGGAAACTGACAGGTTACGGTTACAAGATCTTCCCCGAAAACAACCGGGTCAACGAGGGGGTCAAAGGTATCGAGATCGGATACATCAACACTGACAGCCTGCATACCGGAACCCCCATGGAGACTACCAGGGTAGCGGATAAGACGCTTGACATCTGCGGTAACCGGTTCATCGACCAGGGCGGCCTGTGCCTGTATTTTCTCCTGGAAAACCGGATTCTCATGTGTCGTCATAGCTGCTATTATCTTGTTTTCTTTCAACAGTGACGGTGTTTCATTCAGTTTTCTTCTGACGTCGTTGATTCCTTTGTAGAATAAATCTGCCTGACGTTCGGAAACCCCTTGGAATCCACAAAGATATGCTCTTGTCTCGGGTTGAGTAAGACCGGAAATCCGCTCCAGTTCTGCGGAAAGTGCACTTCTCCACCGAACCGGCCAGCCTGTCTTCTGCGGACTTGCCAACATGGATTCTGCAGTGAGCCCCACACCGGAAACATAGTCGGCAAGCTGCCTACGTGCCGCGGTATCCATGCTCCTGACTGTCAGGAGCGGTAGATGTATATGGTATCCACGCCCCCCTGAGAAATTGATGTGCAAATCTTTTTTGTCGAACCCAAGTTCACCGGTCAGCATATCAATAAGTTTGAAAAGTTCTTCCTTGACGCGGGAGAGCATGACCTCATACGATGCATGCAGAATATGATCTGCATCAAGATCAAAAATTAAATCGGCCCCCTGCCAGGTTTTTTCTGCCATTGTTCCGGCAGATGGATTCCGATAGTATGCTGTGGAATAATAGACATGCGCAGGAGTCATGGTTTTTAGATAGGACTTCAGTGAGTCCAAATCACGGAAATCAAGATGACGGCGCATACCCACTTTGGCATCTGTGCTGAAAAACAGGAAACCCCACTCACGCTGAGTCATTGAAGATGGTGCAAAAAGCGCTCCCGCTCCTTTAATTTCGCCGTTATAGTACGCTGCAAAGCGTTTTCTGACGAACTCGAGCGTGGCTGGTTTCATAATTCCTTAACCATATATGGTCCTCTTCGCACATATCCCTGCCTATGATAATACGGACGGACCCCAATTCCTGCCATTATAGCAACCTTTTCGTAACCGGCTTCTTTCGCCATCTCCTCGGCTCTTGCAAGGAGATGCTTCCCGTAAGAGCGGTGCTGACGTTCTTCTCCGGCCCCTTTTTCTCCGAGCGGTACCAGCATGCCGTAAACGTGCAGTTCCCTGACTAATGCGGCATTTTCAAGCTCTGAACGGAAGACGCGTCCGGGGAACCGAAGGCGAACAAATCCTATGAGGGCATCACCGGCAGTGGTTGAGAGGAAATGTTCTGTTCCACCGCAGCATGAATAGGTAAGTGTTTCATCCTTTTCCACCGCATTTGACGGGCGTCTTCCGATTTCACGGCAACGGATGCAGTGACAGCACCCCCCTTCTTTTTCAAGACGTTCCTGTGCCATCTGCCGAATGTGACCATGGATAGAACCGGAGACAATAAGTTTTGCTGGAATGTCACGCTGGATACGCTGGAGACGAACATATTCAGGTAACTTCGATTTGGCATATGCAAGAAGACCGACCAAATCATCTTCATCATACGTCTGATACTCCCCTGCTTTCCAGAGCTCTTCCAATTCAGCACCAGGTGTAACTAAGGTAGGGTAAATTTTCAGGAAATCAGGGCAGAACCGTTCGTCAGTGAAGAGCGTATCAAACATCCGTTTATCACGCTCAATGGTGCTTCCGTACAGATTCGGCATGACGTGGAATCCAACTTTAATGCCTGCGTCCCTAAGGTTGGTATTTGCCAGAACGCTATCTGCAACCGTATGTCCGCGTTTATTGAGGGTTAAAAGCTCATCCTCTGTATGCTGGAATCCAAGTTCCACTTTGGTAACCCCAAGTTCAAGCATCTTGTTGATGTGTTCCTCTTTACACCAGTCCGGTCTGGTTTCAAAGGTGGTTGCAATGCAGCGGACATCGGATGTCTCATTTTCTATCATCAGTTCCGCAATATTTCCCGCTGTCGATTTTTTACCAGAGAACTCATTCATTCCACGAAGGCATTCAGAGACGAAATGCGTTTGGTATGCATCTTCGCGTGCTGTCATCGTACCACCCATCACAATCAGTTCTGCTTTATCAACATGATGACCAAGCAGTTTGAACTGACCGAGACGAGCAATAACCTGCTTGTAGGGATCGTAATCATTCTGGCGTGCACGAAGAGCCGCTGGTTCTTCTCCAGTATAACTCTGCGGAGAATGGAATACATGTTCCGGACCGCCCGGACATGGGAGACATTTTCCGTGCGGACATGGTGCAGGGGAAGTCATGACGGCAACAGGAGCGACACCGGACAAAGTTCTGGTCGGTTTCACCAGCAGGCGTTCGCGCACAGTTTCATAGACCTCGACTGGAGCAGCTTTGAGAATTGCCGAGTTTTTCGGCATGGCGTCAAGAGAATATTTACGGCAGACCGTAAGTTTAATTGACTGCACATCACGTTCCGGGTGTGCGAGAATCAAATTAATGATTTCCTGATAGGTACTGTCGTCTGGCTCCATAACTTCTTAGATATGGGTTTTGAAAATAGATATACCAACCGAATCCAAAAATCAGCAGTCGCCACCACATCCTTCGATACAACAGCATCCGCAGATTTTCTTTTCGAGAATGCCGTCAGGAACGTTCAGAATCTGCTTTATTTCATCATTTGACGGATAACGCGATAGATACATCGGAAATCCGTTAACCAGTGTAATCGGCAGAATTGACATCCCGTTCTTATTTACCAAGTCGAGAACTGCCGGTGCAACACATTTGTCAACAGCAATCCGCGGCAGTGAAAATCCGGCATCTTCGAGTTTGCCAGTAACTTCTATGATTCGGAGATAATCAGGTGATAATGAATCAGGTATCGTATCTTCAACGATGAGTATATTTGCCATATGTCATCAATACTTGAATTTTAGATAGGAAAACAGTTATTCTTTGGTAGGATGTTTATAACAGACAAAGACAAATAATATTACAATTATCGTGGTTGGAGATATAAAGTGGCAGCACTGAATTATACCGAAGAGGATAAACGTTCCCTTTATCAGGCACTTCTTTACGGGCGCAAACGCTCCGGAGAATGGTCGGTAGCAATGACCTATTACCACCGCCGTATTTTCTGGTGGATGTTCATGAAGGAGGTCGATGCAGCAGCAGCAGCCCTCCTTTCCCGAGGAATCAAGAAAGGCGACATGGTCACTATTTTCATGCCGAATATTCCACAGAGTATCATTGCCCTGTATGCTATCAATAGAATCGGCGCTATTGCCAATATGCTTCATCCTCTCTCCACCACTGAAGAAGCTCATTATGCAATTAATCTTACAGAGAGCAAACTGGTTTTCACGATAGAACTGAATGAAGAAAAAGTCTCTGACTGCGACATTCAGGTCATCCGCTGTACAACCGCCAAATATTTCCCCTGCTCACCAAGGGGTCTTATACTCAAAGCAGGATACACACTAGCATTGAGAAATAACAAACCCGCACATAATGTGAAGAGCATAACTAAGTGGACGGACTTCCTGAAAGAAGGACGGGATAAACTTCGTGCCGGATTTGAACTCCCGGTTGAAGACGGGAAACCGGAAGATACAGCGGTCATCATGTACACCGGCGGTACCACCGGCACATCGAAAGGCGTCATGCTTTCGAATTATGCTGTAAACACCATTTCCATGCAGATGCTGATTGAAGTCGGAGAAGGGAAAACAGATGTCGGAGACGGATTCCTTGCACTGCTCCCGATTTTCCATGCATTTGGTCTTGCAGTCACAGTTCATGCCCCGCTGATTTCCGGTATGAAAGCAGTACTTGTACCGCGTTTTAATCCGAAAGGATGTTTCAAGGAAATAAAACGTGAACACATTCTGTTCATTGCAGGAGTCCCGGCACTCTTCGAGCGGATGTATCCATACTTCCAGAATTATGATTTATCAGACCTCAAACTCATGGTATCAGGAGGGGATCGTGTTCCGGAAACACTTATCACTAAATATAACGATTTGCTGAAACGCGACAACAATACGGTTCGTTTTAGGGCAGGATATGGACTCACGGAAGCGTGTGGAACCTGCACTCTTTCACCGAATGACATGGATTTTCTTCCAAGTTGCTGTATTGGAAAACCGCTTGGTGACTCACGCATCTGTGTTGTAGAGCCGGGAACCACAACCGAGGTCCCACAAGGGGAGGAGGGAGAACTCTGTTTCCTCGGTGCAACCATTATGAATGGTTACTATAAAAACGAGGAGGCAACGGAGGCTGTTCTCCAGAAACACCCCGATGGAAACACGTGGCTCCATACAGGAGATATTGTTGCAATCGGCGATGACGGAAACATCAGTTTCCGCTCCCGATACAAGCGTATGATTAAAATCAACGGTTACAATGTCTACCCATCTATGATTGAAGAGACAATGCAGAAACACCCAGCAATCAAGCAGGTCTGTGCTGTTTCCACCCCCTATAAAAAAGACAGGAAGATTATGCTTTTTGTCGTCTTAAATGAAGGCTTTGCACCGGAAAAGATAGATAGAGAACTGATTGCCTATGCCCGCGAGAATCTGAACCGCTGGAGTGTTCCAGTCAAAGTTGAAGTCATCGATGAGATGCCGATGACAAAACTTTCCAAAGTTGATTACCCTTTCCTTGAGCAGCAGGAAATGGAACGGGCAAAGAGTATGCCTGTAATTGAAGAGGAAGAGATTGAAGCTTCCAACAGCGAAATGAAGGAACTTCTGAAAACCATCACCAAAAAATAACCATCTTTTTTTAAGTTCACGACTGGAATCGCGACATATTTCCTACTTACAAAATAAATCAGAACATCGTATAGATGAGTACTGGAACAATCACGATGTATAGAATACCGACCGCAAGGAACACCCACTCATATGACGTGATTGGTTTTTTCCTGACAAAAACTGAGGAGTCATCGTTATAACCGCGACAGCACATGGAAAGATAGGTACGCTCTCCCTGCTCCAATGCCCGGACAAAGAGACTGCCTGCAGCATTTCCGATAACATTCAGACGGTATTTTAATTTCATACCTCTTCCAGTTCCCTGAAAACAGCGACAGGAGAATGCTAGTTGAATCTTTTTGAATATCTGGGCAAAAACAAAAAGATACCTGACAGTAAGAGTCAGAACGGTGATAAAAATCCGTGGCACACGCATGCGTGCCGCCCCCTGCACCAGACTCTGCATTGTCGTTGTGGCTGAGAGAAGGATGATGAATGAAAGCGATATGATGAATTTCAGGAAAAGGGATATCCCAAACACAAGTGATTCCCAGTAGACATTGATTCCAAACGGCAATGTGAAAATTACATGATATGCATCATAGTACGGGTTGAAAAAGAACGGCTGCAGGATAATAATGAAAATTCCGAATGGAATCAGAATCATCAGACGCAGGAGATAATATCTGACAGATGCTCCCGATAAGAAGTAGAGAGCCCAGAATAGAAGATACAGCGCAGCAAGACCGAAAATCTGTGTCCAGGGAATAATTCCATCGGATGACGCGTTAAACGGCAGAAAAACTGTCGCAAGAAGACCGGCAAGACAGAGAATCAATTTGATTCGTGCATCAAGAATGTGCACCGGACTTTTCCGGTACGCCTCGTGTTCTATATCGAAGAGTTCATCTGCTAGGGTCATTCTTCTTCGTGATGGTAGTGAGGGTGGCTGTGATATTCGCCATGTGTATGGACTTCTGCATGCGATTCCTGATGTATTTTCGGTTCCTTTCCAAATGCATGAAGGACAGCGCGTTCAACCTCGCTATAACTACAGGCATCTTCGAGTACAATCCCGCTTTCCCTCAATGATTTGACAAGTTTCAGAAGCGGAGGGAGTTCCAGACGGGCCTTCTTCAGCAAATCATCCTGCAGGAATATTTCCGATGGCGTCCCGATTCCAGCAACAGTTCCTTTCTGCATAACGTAGACGAGATCGGCCATTTCCGGAACAAGTTCCACCTGATGCGTAGAATAGATAACCGTACACCCAAGCGTTTCCGGGATGCTATTCAGAAAAGAGAAAAGTTCCGTAACACCAACGGGATCAAGACCCGCAGTTGGTTCATCCAGGATTAGAACCTCCGGTTGCATTGCAAGAATACCGGCTATTGCAACACGCTTCTTTTCCCCGCCGGAAAGATGGTGCGGTGCACGGGTGCGTAAATCCTCAAGCCCCAGCATATGGATTACTTCATCAACGCGTTTTCCAGCATCTTCTTCCGAGAGTCCGAGATTATGAGGACCAAATGCGATATCCTGTTCTACAGTGGACGAAAAAATCTGATCATCCGGATTCTGGAAGACAACACCGATTTTTCTGCGTACATTACCCAGATTTTTTTTCGTAATCGGCTCTCCGTCAATAAGAACTGTTCCTGAAGACGGAGTTAATATCCCGTTGAAATGCTTGAAAAGCGTACTTTTTCCGGCACCGTTCGGACCGAGGACCACAATTCTTTGGCGTTCACCTGCAGTGAAATTAATGCCGTTGAGAGCGTTTTCCTTAGATGGGGGGTATGAATAGCAGAGGTCCTTGGTCTCAATGCGGAACATAATATCTTTAATCTTTGCTTTTCTGAGGGATAATGATATTGTTATGATTCGAAACGCTATTTTTCATAACTTGTAACACCATAGTAACACAAAATTAATTATCGTAGTATTATAGTAATATTTATATCAAAATAAGTAACACTATTACTTATGCACATACCAGACTTCATATTTGGGTATTCATCGGCCGGAATCGGCATTGGAATCGGGGCGTGTATTGTTGCTCTGATTCTCGTTGCACTGTCCATTAACTGGGCACGGAAGAATATGACAACGTCAAAGATTGTCATTCTTGCTGTTATTGCAGCAGGTATTTTCGCACTGCAGGCATTCAATCTCCCAACTGGATTTGGTGTATCCGGACACCTTGTTGGCGGAGCGCTTGCAGCAATTATCTTCGGATCGCCATTTGCAGCAATATTTGTTATGACAATCGTACTTGTCATTCAGGCACTTATTTTCGGTGATGGTGGTGTACTTGCACTTGGACTCAACATTATCAATATGGGAGCTATCGCAGGATGTATTGGATTTTATTCATACAAACTTTGTTCCAAGAAACTGCCGAAACCAGTATCTGCAGGAATTGCAGGCTGGCTTGCATGTGTAATTGCAGCTGTATGCTGTGCACTTGAACTTGCACTGGTTGGCGCAATACCAGTAGTTATCGGCGTTCCGACGATGTTTGTCTACCATGCTATCATCGGCGTTATCGAAGGAATTATTACCGCAATCATCGTTGCGCTGATTTTCAAAGTTCGACCGGAACTGACCGGAAACACCGAAAAGAAACCAGTGTCGCTGAAAAAATTCGTGGCAATTGGGTTGATAATAGCTTTGGTAATCGCATGCGGAGCAGTGTTCTTTGCATCGAGCAACCCAGACGGACTTGACAGCACGTTCCTAGTAAGTGAAGGACAGAAGCAGATTTTCGCGCCGGCAACAGGTGATGAAATCTCCGGTGAAGATCTGAATCCGGTGAACTGGAACGCCCCGCTTGCAGACTATTCACTTGGAGACAGCAAAGTCGGCGGAATTATCGCCCTAATTATCGGTATTGTAGCAGCAATTGCAGCAATTCTTCTAGTCGCCCGTGCAGCATATGCGGCACAGACGAAAAAAGAATAACAAAACTCAAAAATCCCATACTCTTTTTATCTAAGTCGATAATCAGCGATATGCGAAATCCTCATAAACAACACCCATAAAACCCCATGTTGATTTTGATTATTTTTGATGATGAATATTCAATCTAAGTGCAACGCTTAGGAAAACAACAATTCACTTTGGTTACCTGATTTTCATGAAGATGTATCTCTGGGATGAAGACTAACCAGGTGATACGAATGAAATCATACACTCATCTATCACGATTTGAACGTGAAGATATCATGATTGGCCTTTCCAAAGGGAACTCTCTGTCAGAAATCGCCAGAAATACGAATCGGAATAAATCCACCATATCTCGTGAAATAAAGCGCAATTCGCGTAAAACGGATTATTCAGCAACATTAGCTCAGGACAAATATCATCAGAGAAGAACCAACTCTCATAAGAAGTTGAAACTCTCCAATTTCACCCTGTATTCGATTGTTCAAGACAAATTCCTCACCCACCGATGGTCTCCTGAACAGATTTCGGGATGGATGGAAGCTGATGATTGTCCTCATTCTGTTGGTACCTCTACTATATATCGCGGGATATATGCAGGTGACTTTGATCTTCCCGGCAAGAAACCGAATCAGAAAGGATCAGAACGTTTCCTTCGGCATAAAGGAAAACCAAGACACGAGAAGGACAGTGTTGAGAAACGCGGTAAGATTCAGATAAGCCATGAATTAGATGAACGTCCGGTTGAAGCTGAAACTCGTTCCCGTCTGGGTGATTGGGAAGCAGACACCGTAATCGGGAAAATAGGAAAAGCCTGTCTTATGACCCTGGTTGACAGGAAAAGCCGTTTCCTTCTCTGCTGAAAAGTTGAGAAGAAAGGGAGTGAGTGTGTTGCTGATGCTATGATTAAACTGCTGAAAGATCAGCATCTCCATACCATCACTCCTGACAGAGGAAAAGAATTTGCGAATCACAAAAAGGTGACGGAAACACTGAATGGAGTTCAATTCTATTTCCCTCAACCGCACCAACCATGGAAAAGAGGTACCAACGAGAACACCAACGGACTTCTCCGTGAATACTTCCCAAAGGGAAAAGATATTTCAGACTACACGGATGAATATATAACCGTCGTAGTGGACGAACTAAATCATCGTCCCAGAAAATGTCTCGGATTCAGAACACCATATGAGGTGTATTTCTCAGACCGTTGCACTTGATTTTATGATTCGTCGGGAAAAAGTGAGTAATGCCATTTCAAATCATAAAAAATGGTTCTAGGTGTTTAAACTAAAACCGTCTCTTAGCAAAAACACATGCTGCAGTTCCAATTCCAATAAGGACCCCGATAATCGGGAACGGAGTGGATGTTGCAGTATTATTTCCCTTGGCACATTTGGTAAGTTTTTCATATTCACTATCTGTCATCGTATAGTTGAACATAACGTTATAGAATTTTTGAATTTCAGATTTCAAATCATATGAAAAGGTGTTAGGATAGAAAATCTTTCCCAGCCAAATCATAGAAACAAGTTTGTTTACAGACGATGGTGGTTGTCCCATCCAGTTATATGGAACATTAATAGGAGCTTCATAAACATTATTGTTTTGAACTGCACGGAGGGTAGCCCATTGCGAATCGTTCATTATCTTATCGTAGTAGATATGTTCGTTATTTCCGCTTGCATTTACAATGATGTAATCAGGATCGAGTTTTAATATTTCCTCCATTGAGAATTCATTTCCACTTCCCCCTCCGGATATTGCCTCAGGTGCAACATTAATCGCAACTTTATCGATAACATTTGTATGATATGCAGATTTCTTACCAGACCCAATCATGTACACAGAGTTACCGTCAATCTGGGTCACATAAATCATTGAAACTTTATCCTCGTCGACTTTAGCCATTCCATTATTGAATCTGTCAATTATACTCTGGGCATACTCTGCAATTTCATTTCCGCGCTCTTCTGCACCGATAAGGATGCCAAGCTTCCGATATGACTCGGGAATATCAGAAATTGTAGCTTGAGTAATGAACAAGAAGGGAACGCCAGTGACAAACTGCAGCTGATCCATATCATCACCCATATTATCCTTTACTTCCCCCATATCAAGAATAATATCAACATTGATTTCCTTGGAAAGTTTCATAATCTCCTCATCGGTCATTGTCCTTTTAGATCCAAACTGACTCCCTGTGTTTGGAAGAGTTAGCAAGGATGCATCAACATATTTTCCTGCATCTTCATCATAACTAGAACAAAGTGATACAAGATAACTCGGATTAAATGACGTAAGAACTGTTTGTGCAAGAGACCCCGATGGAATAATATGGGAAACCGTTTCTGGAATCTCTACCGTTCTTCCAAGATCATCTGTGTAAGCAACTGCAGATACTGTACTTGTAAACACCATAACACATACAAGAAGAGCAAATAACATCTTGATGATTTTTTTCACATAATTTGAATCCATATCCATAGATATCATATAGTATTAAGAAAACTAAATATTAATAACTTAACCTAATAATCAATTAAAAATAATTAACATGCTATCAAACGCTATAACTTAGGGTGTTTGTAAACATAGTAAATTTAATTTAACTACATAAGTTAACAAAAAATATTTAATAAATGGAGTTGATTACTATGTGTATGAAATTAGCAAAAATAGCATCGATGACTCTTGCAGTACTAGTTGTTCTGCTTGTTGTCGTATCTGCAGGTTGTACAACCAGCCCCGACTCTCTTTCTGGAGAAGTTACTGTTTTAGCAGCAACTTCTCTTACAAAGGCAATGGATGATATTGTCGCAGAATTTGAAAACCTTTACAAAAATGTTGATGTTAAAGCATCATACGGAGGGAGCAACTCTTTAGTTACACAGATGACGTCAGGAGCCGCTGATGCCGATGTTTTCTTCTCGGCAGATGTTTCAAACATGAAGAAAGTTGTTGATGCAGGGTTAACTAAGGACTACTCTGTATTACTTAATAATTCTCTGATTATTGTTGTTGGAAAGGGAAATCCAAAGAATATCACTGGCATTGCAGATCTTATTAATGACGGCATAGAAATTGCATCAGGTGTAGATGGAGTTCCATTTGCATCATATGGCATTGGTGTTGCTGAGAAATATGAAAAAGCAGGAAATCCTGGATTTAAAGATGAGTTTATTTTTCATATCACTTACAAAGGACAGAATGTTAATGAAGCACGTACTGCTGTTGCAACCGGTGAATGCGATGCTGCAATTATCTACAAAACCGATTATACAGCAGCTGCAGACAAATTAGATATTATCGAGATTCCTTCCCCCTATAATACTGTTACAGAACTTCCGTACACAATTCTGAATGCAGCAGCGAATGACAAAGCAACGATTGAATTTGTGAAGTACATGACCAGTGAAAATGGAAAAGCCATTTTCCAGAAATACGGATTTGTAATCGCAGAATAAACGACAATGTGTGTTGTCCTGAATAAATTCGAACGACATTTAAGAGTAAGAAAGACGAAAAA
>DALTWK010000005.1 GCA_029987115.1 Methanocorpusculum sp. | reverse complement strand
AGGGGGAAACCGGATTATATACGAAGTCCAATACATTCTCATGAGAGCAGAAATGGACCAGCACACGATTTCATCGCTTTCCTGTATCCGAAGCTTTGTGTGCCTCCTGTTCTGCGGAATATACCGTTCCAACGGTAAAACAAACGGTAAAACAACGGAATTATTTCATTCCTTTTCCTAAAATACGCCCAATATGAACGCAAATATAGTTTTAAAAACCCAGAAAAAACGGTAAAATGAAATGCCGAATCCGGCTACCACTGGTAAAAAAAAAGAACTATGTTTACTGTCTTCTCTTCAGAAGAATAGCTGCTGCGCCGAGTCCTGCCAAGAGACCGATAAACCACATCCGACGTCTCTAATACAAAACCATTAAGATACTGTTGACATAGATTAGAGTATCTCAAACAAATGATTAAAAGAGTTTCATTAAAAATAAGGTTTTTAGTTGATTTCTTCACCATTTAGAAGCACTTTGTGCTCCTTAATGACGTGACCTACTGCTTTTGCACCAGGAACCAGTGAAATCAACTTATCCGCATCCTTCTCGTCAACAATGAAGGCAAAACCCATCCCCATATTGAAGGTTCGGTAGAGCTCATTTATAGAGAGAGATCCTTTTTCAGCAATCCACTGAAGGACCTCAGGAACCGGCATCGGATTTTCAAAGGAGAAACCACATTCAGAAATACGCAGGAAATTCAAAAGGCCACCGCCAGTTACATGACACATTCCATGCACATCTATTTCCTTACATACCTCAAGGACCTCGGAATATATTCTAGTTGGGGTAAGTAATGATTCTCCCAATGTTTTTCCGGATGGGAGTTTTACATCGTAACCACCATTTTCTTCTGCAATCTTACGTGCCAAAGTATATCCATTTGAATGGACACCAGATGATGGAACTCCAATAATCACGTCACCCGGTGCAACCTTCTCCCCGGTGACAACTGCTGATTTCTTCTGCACGCCAAGGCATGTTCCTGCTAAATCTATCCCGTTAATCATCCCCTTCAATGTTGCTGTTTCGCCACCAACGATATTCAAATTGGCAAGTTTTGCACCCTCATTCAGACCTATACCAATCTGCACCATCTGATCTTTATTTATGCCTTCTGTTGCTATGTAATCCACAAATGCAACTGGTTCGATATTCATCACATACATATCATTAACATTCATAGCCATACAGTCAATACCCACCGTGGACCAATTTTTCAAATCATCGGCAATCCTCATCTTGGTTCCAACTCCATCAGTACATAAAGAGAGAACCTTGTCGCCAAAATCAATTAAACCGGAAAAGTGACCCACATCCCCAACCATTCCATGTTCTCCCATTCTCCGGAATGAGAGTGTTTTTATGAGGGACTTAACACCATCTGCTTCGAGGTTTATATCTACACCGGCATCTTTGTAAGAATATCCCATTTTTATTCCTCCCTGTCCAAATGGAATTCGTCATGAATCGCACGAACGGCTTTAACACCGTCATCGCCATCTACCACAAAGGAAACATTGACCTCGGATCCCTGTGAAATCATCAGAACATTGACTTTCTCTTCACCTAAACTCTTAAAAATGCGGGCAAGAGTTCCTGGTGTTCCGCGCATACCGGAACCTACTACTGAGACAACCTGAACATCTTTTGAGAACGTGTATCTTTTTATGAATCCTTTCTCCTGAATCTTGGAAAGTGCCTTTTCCGCTGCAACCACCTGATCCTCAGTGATAATCATAGAAATATTCAGTTCTGATGACCCTTGTGAAATCAGCATAACATTGACATTTGCTTCCGCAAGGGAGGTGAAGATTTCTCCAGCAACTCCCGGACGTCCAGTAGCAAATCCAGATACTGAAATCAAACAACTATTCTTGATAAGTGACACGGCTTTGACAATTCTTGCATCATCGTGATAGTCCCGGTTAATGAGTGTTCCCGGATGCGATGGATTAAACGTATTTCTTACATATACCGGGATCCCTTTTTCCATTGCCGGCAAGAGCGCACGGAAGTGGATTACCTTTGCACCGAAATACGACATCTCCATCATTTCTATGAAAGAGAGAGAATCAATCACACGTGCCTCGGGAATCATACGCGGATCGGTTGTCATAACACCATCTACATCGGTATAAATAATGACCTCTTCTGCACCAATACCTGCACCAATAATGGCACCGGAATAATCAGAACCGCTTCTTCCGAGAGTTGCTACACTGCCGTCCAGCGAACACCCTGCAAAGCCTTGAATAACAGGGATTTCTGTTGCAAGCCTGGAACCAATACGTTCTGCAATCCGGGGATAGCTTTCAGGAAGAGCTGTTGCATTTCCATGGACACCGTCAGTAATGATACCGGCATCACAACCGCTAATCTGGAAAGAGGGGATACCTGCCTGACGCAGTGCCGCAGATACAATCGGAGCCGACAGTTTCTCACCGATTGAAATAATATAATCATACGAACGAGGAGACAGTTCACGTAAATTTTGTACCGATATCAACATATCTCTCAGGCGTTCGAGTCTGATTTCAAGATGATCACTTACTTCTTTAACGTAATCAGGAGCTACTTCCTTTAATGTATTGATATGGCGGGTGCGGAGATTATTTATAAATGTATCAAGAAGGGCAGTATCTTTTTCAGTGAGAATTTTTTCTGCTGTATCAATAATTTGATCGGTTACTTTTGTCATTGCCGAAACAACAACTGCAATTTCATTTCCTTTGTTATGGGATTCTTTGATAATGGATACAACCTTGCGGATAGCATCGGCATCGCCTACGGATGTTCCTCCGAATTTCATTACAAGACGCATAGTTCTCTGTGCACCTACCAATATTACTGTTTAATGTATGGGCCTTTCAATGAGATAAAACAATAGGCGAAAAAAAGTTATAATGCCTGATGACGCTCGGCAATAGTATCTGCTAGGACATGCAGATTCCTGATTGCCTCTTCATCAGGGACTCCTTTAATGTAGACAGGATCCAGATTTTCTGCACCAATTGGGGACAACATATCCTGCAGATAGGACACGGCATTGCTTCCCCAACCAAAGGAACCTATTATTCCAATGTGTTTTACTTTCGGACGCAGGGCGCGGATAAGATATCCTGCATTGACTGCAACCGGATGCGGCCCATAGAGAACAGTTGGGGTTGCAAGAATGATGGTTGCAGCATCAACTATGGCACTTCCAAGAACTCCTGAATCAGTATTCAACAAATTATATTGATTGACAGGAATATTGCGCTGTAACAAATCATCAACTAAAAAGTCGACCATCTGCTTCGTGCTCCCATGCATTGAAACGTATGCAACAACAACTTTGTTTTTCGGTCTGTCAGACGCCCAGTCAGCATAAAGATCGAGTATTTTTGCAGGCATCCTTAGAACAGGACCATGAGATGGACCGATGAAGAGAGGATCTATTTTTTTAACCAAATCGAGATATTCCACAACTGAGGCCCTAAATGGCATCATAATCGCAGAATAGTACCGCTTTGATGCTTCCAGATAGTCTGGAGAATCATCATCCTGGAAGAGAGTTTCGGATGCATAGTGAGTTCCGAGGAAATCAGAGGTGAAAAGTACCCTGTCTTCGACAACTTCAGCAAACATAGTGTCAGGCCAGTGAACCCACGGAGCGAAATGGAATTTTAGCGTTTTATCTCCTAAAGAAAGTGTCTCTCCATCAGAAACGGTTATGAAACGCTCTTCACAGCCCTCAAGGTTATGCATTTCAAAAAGCAATCCCTTGCACGTCTCGTTTGTCACAACCTTTGCCATCGGATATACTTCCAGCATGAGGGGAAGAAGGCCGGAGTGATCTTGTTCTGCATGAAGGCAGACAATATAATCAAGTGAGTGCTGATTCAATCGCATCAGATTTGTGATGAATTCAGCCTCATTGTTTGCCTCGTCAAGATCCACGATTGCAGTTTTTTCGCTTCCGCGTACTAGGTAGGCATTGTAGCTACTGCCGCGGGGAGTCGGCATGATTGCATCGAAATATCGAAGATCCCAATTAACGGTACCTACAGCAAAGACATTATCTACAATTTCGCGGGATGCCATCTAATTTACACCTTTTTGAAAGAGGATTTGCCTGCGGCACAAACCGGGCATTTCCAGGTCTCCGGGAGATCTTCAAAAGAAGTTCCTGGCGGGAACATGATGCCTGCGCCTTTTTCAGGGTCATAAACATATCCACAAATTGTACAGCGGTATTTTTCCATTATTAATTCACTTCCTGTTCCCTATTTTACATTATAATAGAGATACACTCATATTTCTTATCTCTACTATTATAATCTCTCCGAATGGGGTAATATTAACATGATTGAAATCCAAAAATAGTATATTTATGGCAGGTGTAAGTCTCAAAAGATATAGCCAGATTGCTGAGGTCTTAATCAAATATGGATTCGGATACTATGCAGGAGAATTATTTCCTGGCTTGAACTTTACAACGAAGAAAAAGCGACAACGGCAGGAAGCAGAATTCAGCGGATATACAACATACGCCAGAATCCGCATGGTCATGGAAGAACTCGGTCCAACATTCGTTAAATTTGGTCAATTGATGAGTACCCGTTCCGAACTTTTCCCGCCGGAGCTGATTGAAGAATTAACCAAACTCCAGGACCGCGTGTCAGTAGTTCCGTTTGACGAGGTGATTCCAACATTCGACAAATATATTCCAGAATGGAGAGACTTATTCACATCCATCGATCCAAACCCATTGGCTGCAGCATCAATCTCACAAGTATACCGTGGAGTTACAAGGGACGGGACAGTTCTTGCAATGAAGGTCCAGCGTCCAAATATCCGTGATCGTGTTGAACAGGATGTTGCATTAATCAGAAAAATCGCACAGATATTAGAGGATAAGAAACCAGAACTGCGTATGTATAATCCAGTATCATTGGTTGATGATTTCGGTGTGCAGGTACGAAAAGAACTGGATTTCACACGTGACGGTATGAACGCGGAACGTCTCGCCCGCAACATGCGTGAATCAGGTATCCCGCGCATTAAGATTCCTAAAATTTTCTGGGAATATTCCGGAAAAGAACTTCTTGCAATGGAGTTTGTGGCTGGTTGCAGAAGTGATGACATTGATGCAATTGTCGCACAGGGAATCAACCCGAAGGAACTGGCATCAATCGGATTGAGAGCTTTCATGACCCAGATTTTCCAGAACGGTTTCTACCATGGAGATCCACATGCAGGAAATATTCGTGTTTCACCAACAGGAGAACTCATATTCCTTGACTTCGGTGTCTGTGGAATCTTAATGAAAGATATTCGTAACAAATTTATTTCATTATTACTTGCAATCCTCTCTGCCAACACAGACATGACAATCAGATACATCAAAAATCTGGGAGTCTCCCTTCCTCAACAAGCTATAGATGAATTTAAAGGAGAACTATATCTTGCATTAACCGACTTCAAAGAGTTGGGAACTGACGGAAACTTTTCTGGACTGCTAACTACCATACAGAACTTATTCCAGACATATAACATCCGCATACCACAGAACATTATGCAACTTCTGAAGGCACTTCTGCTGGTTTCCAATGTTGCTTTCACTCTCGATCCGAAACTTGATTTCGTCAGCGAGGTTGAACCATATCTGAAGGAATTAATAAAACAGGATATAACCGACAAGGGCAATATGGAGGAACGTGCAACAAACCTCAAAGCAAAATTCGAGGATTTGCTGCATGTTCCGCAAAAACTTGCCGGTGTTCTTGATATGGCATCAGAAGGAAAGCTAAAAGTCGATATCCATGCCAAAGAAATCAACAATTTAAGTAATGCAATTACGAGTGCGGTCGATAAAATGGTAATCGGCTTAATAATGGCTGCCATTCTCATCGGCCTTTCCCTTGTTGTGATGAACCAGACATTCTCCATCGGAGCGATTCCAATCATAGCATATGTCATAGCCGTACTCGTAATTCTCGTTCTTTTCTTCACTATGAGATCACGCATCAAAAAGCAGAAAAGAAACTAAGAAAAAATCACATTTTTTCCAAAATATCGTAATCCCATTTTGAGAAAGTATTTCACATACAAAAACAAATATATTTCTGAATTATTGTTTGGGTTTAATATGACGGATATGACAATCAAACAGAAACTTGAGGCATTCGGACTCAGTAAAGTTCTCGGATATCTTGAGACGAATCCAGAAGAAAACATACCAAAAGTTCTGAACTGGTTAGAAAAACTGGATAAGACAAACCTCTTAACTGGTCAAGGAAATCCACTGCCAACTATTAAACGTGTTCTCCAGGATGAAAACGGCGTGTGGTTTGGATTCGTCAAAGATATTCTAACCAACATGGATGCAAACGTACGAAAGAAACTCTTTACCAATTTCGTCGTAAATTCGGTCATTGTTGGACGTGAGAAAAAACTGGAACTTGTCAAAAAAGAAGGATGCAACATACCATGGGCAATCCTAATGGATCCGACCAGCGCATGCAACCTGAAATGCATCGGTTGTTGGGCTGCAGAATATGGCCATAAAATGAAACTTTCCCTTGCCGAATGGGATTCAATCATTACCCAAGCAAAAGAGATGGGAACATACTTCTTCATTTACTCAGGAGGTGAACCGATGGTCAGGAAAAAGGACATTATCACCATGTGCGAACGTCATAGTGATTGTATTTTCTTATCGTTTACCAATGGAACCCTGATTGATGAGGAATTTGCCGAGGAGATGAAGAGAGTAGGAAACTTCGTCCCTGCAATTTCCGTTGAAGGTGATGCAGCAGCAACCAATGCACGCAGAGGAGAGAATGTCTATGAAAGCCTCACAAAAGGAATGGAAATTCTCAAGAAACATAACCTTCCATTTGGTATTTCCTGCTGTTACACCAGCGCAAATACGGAAAAAATTGGAAATGATGAGTTTATCGACGATATGATTGAGAAGGGAGCGAAATTTGCCTGGTTCTTCACATATATGCCAGTCGGTGCCGATGCGGTTCCGGAACTCCTTGCACGTCCTGAACAGAGAGAACACATGTATCACTTTGTCCGTCACTTAAGAAGCACCAGACCTATTTTTGCACTTGACTTCTGGAATGACGGAGAATACGTCAATGGCTGCGTTGCAGGCGGGAGATACTACCTCCACATTAATGCAAACGGTGACATTGAGCCATGTGCATTTATCCACTATTCAGATTCCAACATCAGAAACAAGACCCTCCTCGAAGCATTCAAGTCCCCATTATTTATGCAGTATCATGACAATCAACCATTCAATTGCAACCATCTCCGTCCATGCCCCTGCCTGGACAATCCGGAAAAACTTGCCATGATGGTTGACAAATCAGGTGCAAAATCGACGGATATGCAAAATCCGGAAGATGTTCATGTTCTTACTGGAAAATGCAAGCCGATTTCCGAACAATGGGCAGCCAGAGCAAATGAACTCTGGATAGAAAGTGAAGCGGCAAAGAAAAAACAGTCATAATACACAAACAAATCTTTTTTTGTACATCTGGTATCCTATCCTGACTGAATACTATGAATTCAATTATCTACAATACACCGCGACTGAAAATTGAGACGCGAGACATTCACCTACCAAATGGAAACGAAAGAACATACCTTTTTGTCCAACCGGTAGAAGCTGTTTGCATTCTTCCGACCAACGATGAATACGTCTTCCTCATCCGCCAGTACCGTGCAGTAATAAACACCTATATCCTAGAAGTCCCTGCAGGAGGTATGGATCACCCCGGAGAATCAAAAGAAGAGGCTGCGAGAAGAGAACTTGCTGAGGAAGCACGTCTGAAAGCCGAGGAGATAATACCAAAAGGTTTTGTATATTCATCACCAGGATTCTGTACGGAAAAACTCTGGCTTTTTGAAGCACGGGGACTGTCGTTCTGTGATGATATGCCGATGGACGACGACGAAATTATTGAACCCGTAAAAATCAGAAAAGATAAAGTATTCTCTATGATTCAATCCGGAGAGATTTCCGATGCGAAGACCATTGCACTTCTAACACGCGTTCTTACTCCCTAAACTTTTCCACTGCTCTTTTATACTTTCCAAGCGAACACTCAAATATGTCTATTCAGGTTGAAGGAATACCTAACATCCCCCTTATTAAAAAGGGAGACAATATTGCAGAGATTCTCTGCAATAATACCAAATTTAACGACGGCGATATAGTCTGTATTGCATCAACTATCGTTTCCAAAGCATTCGGTTATACCCGTTCCCTTGCCGAGATTATTCCATCCGAAGATGCGAAACGTATCTCTAAACTGACGGGGGAAGACCCGAAATTCCTTCAGGGAATTCTCGATTCTTCCAAAGACGTTATCATTGAATACCCATTCATCTTATCTGAAGTGCCATGTGGACATGTTGGTGTCCGTGCCGGTGTTGACAACAGTAACATTGAGGGAGAAAACATCATTATTCTCCCAAAAGATCCGATGAGCGATGCAAATAAAATTCGAGAGTCAATAAAAGAAATCTCAAATCGTGATGTCGGTGTTATTATCACTGATACCTGTGGACGTGCCTTCAGAAGAGGGCAGTGTGGAACCGCTATCGGGTGGGCAGGTATGACTGCAATACGGGATTTCAGAGGAGATCATGATTTATTCGGTCTTGAACTTGAAATTACTGAAGAAGCAGTTGTCGATGAAATTGCGGCATTCTCCAACTTTATTATGGGAGAAAGCAACAACGGCATCCCTGCCGTAAAATTCTCCGGTTGTGGCACGTGGAAAGGTCATGACAACCTCTACTTTACAAAAGAAGAGGATTTCATCAGAAAGGCAATTCATATCTAATGAAACTGATTCTCGCAGCAGATTTAAAAGACGGTGTAGTTGTCCATGGGAAAAGTGGTGACCGTGACACCTATCGTCCGCTAACGTGGGGTCTTTCCCCATCTGCAGAACCTTTCTCCTACCTCGCGGTGATGCGACCAAAATACCTCTATATCGCAGATTTGGACAGGATATCGTTCTGTGGAGATCATACGGAAACAATAGTAAAAATAGCACCGACAGTCTCAGAACTCTACGTAGACCGAGGGACGAGTATTCCGGAAGAGTATCTGCCATCACCAATAAATACAATTGTCGGCACGGAAACAATTGATGCACCAATGGAGGAGTTTCAAGGAGGATTTCTCAGCATTGACATAAAAGATGGAAAAGTAATCCCTGAAGGGAAAGACCCTGTCGCATTCCTGCAAGAGGCAGACAAGGCGGATTTTGAGGGGTATATCATCCTAAATATAACATCTGTCGGTACAGAATCGGGTCTTGATATGACGTTGCTGGAAAAACTCCGAAATGCCACTAAGAAACTGTTATTCTATGGAGGAGGAGTCGCATCCAAAGAAAATTTGAAAGAACTTGAGAAGGCAGGTTTCGACGGAGCAATCATCTCGACAGCTGTTCATAAGGGGAATATACCATTAGAATGGATTCAAAGGGGAGAAGAATGCTAATCACATTAGAAGGTATTGACGGTTCAGGAAAATCAACCCTCTACAAAGGGTTACAGGAACGATTGGGAGACCTTCACCCCTTATTCACACGAGAACCTGGGTCTCCCTATCTCGGCCAAGCAGTTCGGAAAGCAATTGCCGACAACAATGATCCAATGGTGGAGGCTACCTTGTTTGTTGCTGATCATGCCGTGCACCTTGCAACAGTGGTGCGCCCTGCATTAGAAGATGGGCGCCTCGTAATATCCGACCGATACTCAGATTCACGTTTCGCCTATCAACAAATTTCCTTGAAAAATGTCCACCCGAATCCAAAAGCCTGGCTTACCGCAACGCATGCCAATTGGTCAATAAAACCGGATCTAACATTTCTTCTACTTATTTCTCCAAAAGATGCACTTGCACGTATTTCCGTTCGAGGTGAAGACGGAGATCATTTCGAGAAGGAGGAATTCCTTGAAGAAGTTCAGAGAAATTATCTAGAACGGATGAACGAAGAACCATCCCGATTTGTTACAATAGATGCGAAACTCCCTGCAGAAACCATTCTCGACTTCGTAGAGAAAAGTATTCGCGAGAGATTACAGATGAAATAAACCCCCCTTTTTTCAAGCACAAATCCACCAATAGAATCTTTTTCAAACAGACCGGATTCGGGAGATTATTCCTTGTTATATTATTTTTTATAATATCAGAAAGATACATCTCATCATTATGCCGAATACAATCATAGCCATCCTTGGAAGCAATATCCTTGGTGGAAACACCGATAAACTCCTCATGGAAGCTATTCGTGGTGCCGAAGATGCCGGATGCACTGTCGAACGCATTAATGCCGCACATATCAATATCAAACCCTGCATGCAAACATTCGGATGCATGATAGAACCCCACTGCTACGTAGATGAGGAAGCGGAGAAATACTATACAATGCTGAAAAAAGCGGACGGGATTATCATTGCAACTCCGGTCATGACATACGGCATTCCAGGGGCACTCAAATGTTTCATGGACCGGTTCCAACCATTCTATATGGCAAAATACTACCGGAAGCAACCTCTTATTAGCAAAGAACATGCAAAAATCCGAAAAATGCTCTTCATCTGCATTGGAGGAATGTCTGCGGAAGATATTTTTATCGGACCGAAATTAACAACAAAGGCATTCGCCGATATAATCGATGTAGAATATTCCGACGAACTGTTCCAAAATGATATGGATAAAATCATGAAAATTGATACTAAACCGGAAATACTCTCTGCAGCATATGAAAAAGGATTTTCTTTGGGGAAAGGAATTGTCGAATCACGCAATCAGAACTGAACTTGAGTCGCTGAAAGAGAAGAGCTATAAAGAATTCAGCTCAAGTCTTCTTCCGGGAACGGAAAATATCATCGGTGTAAGAATACCCATACTACGAAGCATTGCAAAGCGTCTTGCCCAAGAGGATTGGAAGAAGTCACTTCTCAACCTAACGGATGACACATTTGAAGAGATTCTTCTTCAGGGGCTCGTAATCGCCAATGCAAAAGATGAACCAGAAGAGATACTGAACGCATTGGAGCAGTTCGTAGTAAAAATCAGCAACTGGTCAATTTGCGACTCGTCTGCAGCCGCACTCAAAATCGTGAAAAAGTATCCGGGAACGTTCTTTGCGTATGCCAAAGAGTGTATAGACGATGGAAGAGAATTCCATGTCAGGTTTGGGTTGGTTCTTCTATTGTTTCACTTTGTCGATGGGGAACACATTTTGGCTATTCTGCAGATAGTGGATGATGCGATACTGGACGGATATTATGCCAAAATGGCTGCATCATGGCTGATATCAGTCTGCTATGTGAAATATCCTGACATAACAGAAACGTGGATGAAATCAGCTCATATAGACACATGGACCTTCAACAAAGCCATTCAGAAAATCAGAGAATCACGGCGCGTCCCGGACAGAGATAAAGAACGTCTCTCACTCCTGAAACGTATCTGAATATTCTTTCAGCGCCTTTACCAGATCATATCGGCGGATTTCCGGCCAGTTACGACATATGCAGCAAAACACACATTCCGTTCCAAAAGACAACCATGGCAGAAAATTGGAGACTCGGGATTCTCCTGCACTCCGGATGAGAAGATCCAGTTTCGGGGTATTGCTGTTCTGATACAGTTCTTTTGTCATCACTTCCGGTGTTACAATACATCCTGATAGATTTGCTGCGACGGTTGCAATTTCATGCCTCCCCCCATATGCTATGGCTATATTGACATGATAACGGGAAAACAATCGAGTCTTTTTTTCCAGTGCTTCAATTGCTTCTAGAAGATCTGGTGATATCAGTTTCCGATCACCGATAAAAGATATGTGAACCTGGTATTCAACAATCCGCGAATCTTCAGCAAGACGGATGAAATTTTCAAGAAATATTTCTTTGAGTCCTTTTTTCTCATCATCACTCCTCTGAAAATTTTCAGTTGAGAAGGCAAAGAGACTCAAATGAGTAACCCCGATATCTCGTGCCCATCGAGCAAAATTAAATGCTACTTCGGCACCTTTCCGATGACCTTCAACGGTAGAGAGACCATGCTGTGCCGCATATCTCCGATTTCCGTCAAGGATTACCGCGACATGTGACGGGATATGGTGAAGCGAATGAAGAATTCGGTTTACACGAAAGGTTTCAAAAATCACTGAGGAATAACCTCGACAATCATTCCATCATTCGGATACCGTTCGATAATCTTGCGCTCTCCTCCGAACTTACGCGGAATCTTGCGCATCTGCTGCCAGTCAAGTTCAATGGTTCCATCATCCATTTCTTCATAATAACTTCCCGGTCGCATGAGTGAAAGAATCATTTCCAAATCAGTTCCCGGATCCATAACTCCATACATGATGGTACCATCATCGGTAATCATATCAAAAGGACGTGCGGAATTTCTTGCAATACGCTTTAATCGTTCTCTTAGTTGCACAGAATCTTTAAAGACAGATGTACAGTAATGAACTTTTGGATGACCGTTGATTTCTCCGGCCCATTTGGTCGAACCTTTGATGGCATTACATAATGGATTCACAGGTTCGAGTTTTCTTAGACGCATTGCTTCTGAGTTAGTATCACCCCATTCCAACTGATTAATGTTGAAGAAATCGAGAGAATCCAGTAGCGGAAAGAAATGTCTAAGTCCTTGAAGGGAGGGAACTTCAATTCCAACATCAAATCCCATTTTCTTTGCAACCGCTATAGACTTTGGATAGGCAGACTCCATAATATCAGCCCATTCTTCATGGGGAGGATGCATGCGGATTTCATCCACACAGTTTTGAAGCATGGCAAGTTCCTCCTCAGATGGCGCAGAACCCGTGTAGAGGTGAATATGATGCTCTGGTCCAAAATGGTTCTTCAGAGCTGTACAGAATTCAACAACTCGGTCTATTTCAAGGAGCGGTTCTCCACCAGTTACACCGGTACCAAGCGCATCCATGATTTCCGCCTCTTCAATAGCTTCTTCTGGGGTTGTAATGTTTCTATCATTTGCGTAGATGACATCCTGATCCTTACGTTCAGATGAAAGCGGACAGTACCAGCAGGTACGCGTACACCTGCCAGTAATGAAGAGAACCAGTTTTGCCCCTTGATAACAGAGTTTGCAACCCTCAGAAAGATTTTTTGGAAGTTTATCTTTCGCCATTATTTCATAAGTGCAAGTCTTGCAAGGGTTTCTTCACGACCGAGAGCTTCTAAAAACCATCCTAGTCTTGGACCGCGGTCAGCACCAAGGAAAGCGCGATAGACTGCGGTGAAGAGCTCTTTTCCGCTAACTCCGTTTGAGGTTGCAGCATCATATACCGCGTTGTGGAGGACATCTGCTGTCCACTCCCCGTTTTCTATTGCTTTCGCATAGGTTTGAACAGCCGCCTTCACATTTGCAGGTTCATTTGCTGCAACTTCGGGAAGCGTCTCGGAAATAGAAAATTTGACATCATCTGGAGCGTAGCGCTCAAGCCAAAGTTTTGCGCGTTTTGCCTGATCAAGAACGGATTCTTCATCCACAATCTCATACCCACTACGTTTGAGGATTGAAAAGATTGCATCATCGGTTCTTGCAATCTGGACAACGGTTACCATGTGACGGAACGGAATCATTGTCTGTTTGGTGTGAATTTTAGAAAGCTCCAGTTCACGTGAACCACCAACCTTTGCCGCACGATCGTAGTCATCGATGAGCTTTAAGAGTCCCATTCCCGGGTCAAATGCAATGGTTTTGTCCGGTTTGGTTTTGGCAATCATATAACGGAGAACCTCCGGAGGAACAATATCAAGCATATCACGGATGGTCAGAACAACACCTTTGGAAGAGTGCATCTCACCTTTTCCTTTGAGGCTTATCCATTCATAGGTAACTGGAATCGGAGCCTGATAGCCGTAGATATCTTTGGTGATAATTTTACCCGTATCATAGGATCCTCCAGGTGAAGCGTGGTCTTTTCCAAATGGCTCAACAGTAACGCCATGCATAGCCCAGCGCATCGGCCAGTCAACACGCCATACAAGTTTTCCTTCACCTTTAGCATAATTCGAGATTCCGATATGTCCGCAGGAACATTCATATTTTACCGTGTGCTCTTCGGGATTATGTTCGAGAATCTTTGCTCGGGAAATCTGACCACATTTTTCACAGACAGGATAGTACGGAGTCCAACCATCTTCCAGTTGTCTTCCTGAAACTTTTTCGAGAATTCCTTTGATTTCCTCTGCGTGTTCCAAAGCAAGTCTGATTCCTTCCGTGAACTTCCCGGAACGGTATGCTTCAGACGTTCTGATTACTCTTGGGTGGATATCAAGTTCCTCAATAGCAGAAAGGAACGGCTCAAGGAAGTGTTCCGCATAACTCTTGTGTTTTCCGCACGGACACGGGATATCACATACAGGCCATCCAATATATTTCTGATATTCATCGGGCAGGAATGGATATACCTTTCTCAGAGGGTCAAAATCATCGGCGATATAGACCAGCTCAGCTTTCCCTCCTTTGGAAAGAATGGCCTTGTAAATCATATCACCGGTCATGACTTCACGCATATTTCCTAAGTGAATCGGGCCAGATGGTGTGATACCGGTAGCCACGAGTTGGGGTACGTCAATCGGAACCTGTTCCGCCTTCGCATCAGCCCAGTGGATTTTTTCATGTACTTTTTCTTCCATATTGTCACCAAAGATAGATGTTGCGTAATTATATGCATTAAAAAGGGATAATACCCCATGTTAGAATCTACGAACAGTTATCATCTCCTGCATCCAATTATATCCCACATCAATGCATCTGAAAATACACAAAATACCGGGTGAAGGAACAGTAGTAGCCGCCTGCGATGCAGAACTCATCGGAAAAACCTTGACAGGGGAACACTGTGATATAGTAATCGAAGAATCGTTCTATGGAACCGAGGCAGTTTCTGAAGAAGAACTCATTGCTGCACTAAAAGGAGCGATAAACGCGAATATCATCGGACATAAGGTGTGTAGCGTTGCAATAAAAACAGGAATTATCGAAAAAGAGGCATGCATGGAAATAAATGGCGTCCCGCATGCACAGATTTATCGGGTGTAATATGAGTCTTACTGCTAATTTCTGTCCAAAATGTGGAGCTCCTACCGAAGACGGAGGATTATGTGGAAAATGCCGGGCAAAAGATTTGGTCTGGTGTGAAATCCCGCAACGGTTAGAATGTACGATATGCCCAACATGCGGGTCCGTGAAAACTGCTGGTATGTGGTCAGACTCTTCCGCAGAAAAAGAAGAACTTGCCTACACCATCACAAATACCTCGATAAAAATACACCCGGATGTCAAAAACGTTCAGATATCCATCGATATTCGCGACACCAGCAGCAACCGATCATTAGTCACCGTTCTTGTCATGGGGGAATTATATACCATCCCTGTCGAAAAGATTGCAAAAATAAAATTTGTCTGGATTCATGAACAATGCGACCGTTGCTCGCGTATTATGGGGAGTTACTACGAAGGAGTTATTCAAGTTCGGGCCGCGGGAAGAAAACCTACACCGTTTGAACTGAAACGCGCAGCCGAAATCTCCTATCAGATTGAAGATCAGATGCAAACAGCAGGAGATCGATTGTCCTTTGTATCCTCAATTGACGATATAGATGGAGGAATCGATATTACCTTTAGTTCTCAAGCAATAGGAAACGCAATAGCTCATGACATAACCGGTGCCCTGGGGGGGTCGTATACGACACATCCAAAACTTGTGGGTGAAAAAGCAGGAATCCGTCTCTATCGGGTAACCTACTCTCTGCGTCTCCCTCGATTCTCTAAAGGAGATATTATTTTCCGCGACAGAACCTACTGTCAGATTTTACGCCAAACAAAAGACACCATTTTTGTCCGCGATCTGAAAACAGGTCTCAACCGTTCATTCCGTGAGGATGACGAAGATCCTTTGATTGGAAACTTCCGTGAGGCAGAGGCAACAACTATCATCTATCGTGATGCAGGACTCATAGGACTGCTGGATCCAATAACAAATGAAGTACTGGAAGCGCCAGATCGCGAGTGGATTAAAGCAAATGCTGGAGACACACTTCTTTTTGTTCGCGACAAGGAAACTATCATCCCGCTGGGAAAAGCTGAACCGGAAGACCTGTGAAGACAAGAATCGTTCCTAAAGATAGTATCAGAGCTTTGAAGAGTGATGCATGGATTGATCATACTCGAAGAGTCTTCGTAGAGGGAGATACAGCATACATTCCTGTAAAAGAAGGGTTTCCATACGATGTAGATATTCCTGAACGCACACCCTACACCGGTAGGGGATATCAAAAAATGGGAGATACCATTCTTTTTCATGGGAAGCCGGCAACAGACGAAGATGTAGAAAAGGTACTCTCATTCGAGCACCCATCCTGTGTTCTCCTATCACGAGGGCAAACGGGTGTTTTGCGGATTCCTGATATCGAAGTACTGTACGGCAGTCCACATGAGGTGACATTCCGAGAATCAGGGATTAGCTACACCTTAAATCCATCCAAGGTCATGTTTTCACAGGGAAACCGCGGCGAAAAACAGCGAATACGAAAACTCATCCATCCTGGAGAAAGAACCGCCGATATGTTCGCAGGAATTGGATACTTCACCCTTTCAGCAGCACTTGCAGGAGCAGAAGTGAATGCTATGGAACTGAATCCAAACTCATTTGCCTATTTACAGAAAAATATACAAAACAATGGACTGTCTTCCCGCGTTCATGCAGAATGCGGAGACTGCCGTACCCTCTTGAAAGGGGAATATGATAGGATTCTCATGGGACACTTCGATGCACCTGATTTTCTGGAGGTAGCGCTGAAACACGTAAAACCAGACACAACACTTCACGTACATGGTTTGGGAGACCGAAAAGAAGAGATAAAAGCAACACTCACTTCCGCAGGATTTAGGTATACACTAAGCGAATATAAAGTAAAGAAATACACAAACCACACTTGGCACTGTGTATGGGATGTGACAATCGAATGAAAACGCTGGAAAACAAACGGATTGTGCTTGCTGTAACAGGGAGCATTGCCGCTGTCGAAACCGTGAAACTTGCGCACGAGCTCAGAAGACGGGGTGCGGAAGTAATCCCTGTTATATCAGAAGCAGCATGCGGCATTATCAATCCCGAAGCATTAACCTATGCCTGTCAAATTCCAGCAATTACCAAAATTACTGGAATGGTCGAGCATGTCCTTTACTGCGGAGAGGGGGGGAGAGCCGACCTTCTACTGATTGCACCATCCACAGCAAATACCATTTCTAAGATAGCAACAGGAATCGATGACACCGTAGTTACCACCTTTGCAACGACCGCCATTGGTCGTGGTATGCCTGTGGTGTTAGCACCTGCTATGCACGAATCGATGTATCGCCATCCAATAATCAAGAAAAATCTGGAAACGCTGGAATCCATCGGGATTATTGTTGTTCCGCCAAAAGTGGAAGAAGAAAAAGCAAAAATTGCTGAAATAGAGACAATTTGTCTCTACGCTGAACGTGCCCTGACAAAACAGGATTTAAAAGGGAAAAAAGTTGTAATCTCATCGGGTTCTTGTCGCGAAACCGTAGATTCGGTGAGAATTCTAACCACTCGTTCTTCCGGGAGAATGGGGCGTGAAGTAGCCCTTGAAGCATTCCGCAGAGGAGCTGACGTTACTGTCATCTCGAATACCGATATTCATGGAACCGTTCCGGTAGTTGAAAATAAATCTATCGTTACAGCTGATGATATGATGAGAGTTGTATTATCCTCCGTAGAGGACGCTGACTATTATGTTTCTGCCGCTGCAATTTCCGACTTTTCACCAGTAGCATCATCAGAAAAGATTGCCTCGGGAAAACCAATTTCCTTGCAACTGAAACCACTTCCGAAAATAATCAATAAAGTGAATGGACCAAAGATTATCGGATTCAAAATAGGGGAGTCAGCAGAAGAAGAAGGAGTCAAACTCCTTGAAGAAAAAAACATTGTACTAGTTGCAGCAAATAAACCGGAAACAATGGGAAGCAACGAGGGAGACTACCTTCTAATGAAAAAAACCGGAACAAAACATGTTTCCGGCGGAAAAGATGATATTGCGAGAGAATTATGGAACGCCGTGTTGTAAGAGCCTTTGCACCGGGACACATCTCGGGATATTTCAAACGGATTGATGGGAATTCTCCTCGGGAGACGGGGAGCATAGGAGCAGGTATTGTAATCGACAAAGGTGTTTCCGTCATTTTGAAAAAATCTTCTGAAACGAGAATAACTCTGAAGAATAGCACAGAAGACAGTTGGCTTGTCAAGGATGTCCTCGATTCGTTAGAGATTACTGCAGATGTTACAGTGGATGCGGAAATGCCAATAGGAGCAGGATTCGGCATGAGTGCGGCCGGTCTTCTTGCACTTTACCACGCAGCAAATGAATTGTTCTCCCTCGGCCTTTCCTCCGATGAAATCTCAGAAAAAGCCCATGAATTCGAAGTAATACATGGAACTGGTCTAGGCGATGTAGCAGCAGCATCAAAATCCGGAGTGATAATCCGCACAAAACCTGGTGTGAACGGAATCTCAAAGCAGATTCATTCGAATGAACAGATATATGCGCTGACCTTCGGTAAAATTGCAACACCAGATGTTATTGGATCAAAAGAGAAGATGCAAGCAGTCAGTAGAGCATTTCCCGATACTATACCAAATACGCTTGATGATTTAATGAACAATTCCCGATCCTTTGCCGAAAAAAGCGGATTACTAACGGAAAGACTGAAATCAATTCTCAAAAACTGTGATGATGAAGGAGTGTTAGCATCGATGACCATGCTCGGCGATGGAATCTTTGCCATCGGAAAAAACGCCAGGAAAATTCTGGAAAAATACGGCCATGTCTACGAACTGCACGTTGCATCCTCTGGACCATTTGTTGAGGTTTTGAACTATGTCTGAAATACCGCCATCTCATCCCCGCTATATATCCCTGATTACCCGAGAAAAACTGGTACAAGCAGCCCACGAAGGAATTGTCGCATATGAGGGCCTCACTTCACATGGAAGAGGCGAAGCATTCGACTACCTACTAGGAGAGAAAACATCACCATCAGGACTAAACGCCGAAAAACTAGCAGCACGTGTCCTACTTGCTGCAAAACACCCTGTTCTATCAATCAATGGAAACACCGCTGCGCTTGCCGCAAAGGAAATAGCTGACCTGCAAAAAGCATCAGATGCTGAAGTAGAGGTAAATCTTTTTCATCGTACGGATGAACGTGTGAAGCAGGTCTCGAAAGTCCTTGAAGATGCAGGATGCGTACTGAACAAGGGTATAGTTGAACGTTGTATTCCACTACCCCACGATCGTGGACTCTGTGATCCAAGAGGCATCGGATCTGCAGATGTTGTACTTGTTCCGCTCGAGGACGGTGATCGTTGTGAAGCTCTGGTAAAAATGGGAAAAATCGTTATTACCATTGATTTGAACCCGATTGATAGGACCTCAAGAACTGCAACACTGCCTATTGTCGATGAAGTACGGCGTGCTCTTCCAAACATCGCAGAAGAGTGCCGAAAACTAAAAGGTACTGTTTGTGATATGCCAACATTTGACAGCAGAGCAATTCTAAAAGAAGCAATCCGCGAAATGCAGGAGTATCTTGAACATGCTTTGGATTGAGAAATACCGTCCAGATTCCTATGAAACCCTCCTCGGTCAGGAAGCTGTAGTACGTCAGCTCAGAGCATGTACTGAATCAGAAAACATTCCCCACCTGATGGTTATCGGAAAACCAGGCATCGGAAAATCCGCAGCACTGGAAATATTCACAAAAAATTTCTATGCGGAAGCAACTGATGAAAATACAACAATACTTCCTGTGAGTACCATGTTCTCCCAAGGCCACGCCTATTTCGAAGGGAATGATCGATTCAGCCACCTCTATGAAAAAAATAAGTCGGTTCTTGCAAACTTCAAATATATTGTTAAATGGCATGCCTCGATGAAACCACTCTCTGCTCCATTCAGAATAATCATCTTTGACGGCGCAGGAGATTTGCCGAAAGATGCACAAGCGGCGCTAAGACGAATCATGGAACAGTACAGCAAAACCTGTCGATTCGTCTTTGTAACAAACTCACTCTCCTCATTGATAGAACCAATTCGATCACGATGTGTCCCTCTTTTCTTCCTCCCGATTGATACAGATACAATTCTATCTCATCTTCATGCTATTTTGAAAGAGGAGGAAGTAGAAAATAAAATATCAGAGGATATGATTGACATGATTGCACTTGGAGCAAAGGGGGATTTGAGAAAAGCAATCTTCTGGACCGAACTTGCAACAAACTACGGAATAACCGATCCACTCGAACTTTCCAAGACAGAAACGAGTTGTCTCTCCGATGTCGCCATTCATAACATGGTCGATGGAAATACAAAAAAAGCACAACAGATTACAGAGAATCTGATGATTGAATATGGTCTCACTGCAACCAACGTCTTGTCACTGCTTCGAAAAAGCATTCGTGCCTATCAAACACCAGAGACAGCAATATTATTTGCACAAGCAGACGCTTCCATACGAGAAGGAATGAACGAGTATCTCCAGATGAATTCCTTTATTTATGAACTGACAAAACTGATTGAACACAAATAATCTGAATCTTCGGCGCTGTTCTTATCTTTAATGAATACAAATATTGTATTATAACAAGTGATTCTATGACTGAAGATCTCTTATCCAATATTCTGCGGAGCAAACGTGAGACCACGAGGTTCCAAGTTCTCGTTGAAGTTGCCGAGCATCAACCATCCATCCGGCAACAAGAAATTGCTGAAAAATTGGGAGTGACCCCTCAAGCAATATCTGAATACATCCGTATATTAGTTGATGACGGTCTTGTCAGTGCGGAAGGACGCGGGAGATATTATGTAACTCATAAAGGAGTGGAATGGGTCATCAACAATGCTGAACTTCTTGAAAGTTACGCCCGCCATGTTCGTAAGGACATCATTCACCAAGTAGTCACCTGGGCAGCAATCGCCGACACGGATTTAAAGAAGGGAGATGCAGTTGGAGTCTACATGAAAGGTGGTTGGCTCTATGCTGGAAAGAAACCACAAACTGCGATGGGTATGGTAGCAAATGATGCAAAGGAGGGGGACGATGTTGGGGTGGCACGTCTTGCTGGCATTATTGAACACACAGAAGGAAGAGTTGAAATCGCAAAAGTTCCGAGAATAGAACGTGGAGGTTCTGAAACCATCGATTCAGAACGACTTAAAGCAGTTGCAAAGGGTGTTGATGTAGTTGGAGCAGTCGGCCTTGAAGCTTTTCTTGCACTGAAAAAGGCAGACATCACTCCGGATATGTTCTTCGGAGCACGAGAAGGAATCATCGAGGCCTCATTCCATGGAATGCACTGTCTGATGCTGATTGTCGACGAAGAGTTCACCGACTTCCTAAAACGTATGGAAACGTCGGGACTTACCTACACGGTCCACGAACTGGTGAAATAAACATTGGTAACCATTGTTCAGCCTTTCAAGAAAGGATATAAAATCTTTTTCTGCGATGACACAAAAGGCGGGAAAATCAAGCACGTTGGGACCTGTGAACTTGAACAGACATCAAAAGGAATGCGTCCTTCTGAATTCTATGTTCGGAGGCCAGGCACCTCACACGTTCAGAAGACACCAACAAAAGATTTGATTACCGTTCTCCGAGCAAACGGCGAGGTCCTCTTAACGGAAACACTTCCAGATTTTCAGGACTTCCTTCGTGGTATGCAGATTCAATGGAAGAAGATAACACTATGCCGCACCTGTCTCTTTGATGATCGCATCACACCGCTGAATGAACAGACACAGATTCGATGCGGCGGTGAATTCGTTTGCCTTGATTGCGCAAAGAGAGAACTGCACCGTGAACTTGCCCATATAAGAAAACTTGGAAAACGAACCCAACTTCATATTGAAGATTTGCTCGAGGAATACCGTGACCTTGACATGGTCCTGGCAATTCTTCAACCAGAATCACTTGACACAAAGAAAACCATGTTCGACTGCCTGGAAGCACACGAACAGGTGGCAACCGAACGACTTGAAAATCTACCACTCCCACGTGAATTTGTTGATATAGCTGGTGTTGAAACCCTGATGCCAGCCCAACAACTTGCTGTAGAAGCAGGTCTACTCTATGGAAAAGACCTGCTTGTTGTTGCTGCAACTGCATCAGGAAAAACGTTTATCGGAGAAATGGCAGGTCTCAAAAACATCATAGAAAACCGGGGAAAAATGCTCTTTCTGGTCCCACTTGTAGCACTGGCGAATCAGAAGTATGACAGATTCTCGGAAAAATACAAATCTATCACAAAAACCTCCATTTTAACAGGTACATCACGTTTGAACCTTCCTGAGACAAAACCAGTGGGAAACAGGGGTTCATCTGGAGGAATTGTCGTCGGTACGTACGAAGGAGTTGACAATATGCTGCGAAAAGGCATGCAACTCAATAATATCGGAACTGTAGTAATTGATGAAGTTCAGATGCTTGAAGACCCAGAACGTGGTCACCGCCTTGACGGTCTGATTTCGCGTCTGAAATACATAGCACCGAAAGCTCAGTTCCTTTACCTATCTGCAACAATAGGTTCTCCGAACATTCTTGCCAAGAAACTCAATGCATCTCTTGTTTCCTATGCCAATCGTCCGGTTGCTTTGGAACGACATCTCATTTTTACCGAAAAGGATGCAAAGGCCCCCTACATCAAAAAACTCATTTTTGAAGAATTTAACAAAACCTCATCAAAGGGATTCCATGGACAAACAATTGTCTTCACAAATGCACGTTCTCGCTGCCACACCCTTGCTGATTCCATTGGTTCCATGGCCGCCCCATATCATGCAGGTCTCACCTCGCAGGAACGTCGAATGGTGGAAAAGAGATTTGAAGAGGGAAAACTGGCATGTGTCGTAACCACAGCAGCACTCGCTGCGGGTGTGGACTTTCCAGCATCCCAAGTCATCTTCGATGCGCTTGCCATGGGAATTAACTGGCTCTCTGTACAGGAGTTCCACCAGATGATGGGACGTGCCGGACGTCCAGATTATCACGACATCGGAAGAGTGGTTCTTCTGGCAGAACCTGGTGCATCCTACTCACGCGATACCAAACTTACCGAAGAAGAGGTGGCAATCCAACTACTCAAAGGAAAGATGGAAGAGGTTGCTCCGTTCTATGAAGTTGAAGAATCGTCTGAAGAATTTGCAGCGAATGCAGTGATAACCCACGGGAACGAAAAGGAAATAAACCGTATCTCCACATCGATGGTGGGTGAAGAAGACGATCCACTTCCAGAACTGATTAAACATAAACTGGTCGTGCGCAATGGCAGCAAACTGGAACTAGCACCTCTTGGAAAAGTGATGGCAGAACATTTCATCGGCATGAATCGTGTCTTAGCAATTGACACCCTTGTCAGGGAAATGGATGAACCACTATCAATCATAGCAGAACTCGCCGCTATGGATGAAGAGGATGAAAAGAACCGCCGGCGTGAGGATAGGAAGGGGCGCTCGCTTGAAAAGAAGGGACTCGATAAAGCACGCGAACTTGACAGTAAAAAGCAGGAACCGCCTGCATGGGTCGCACAACGCAAAAACCAGAATGCAATTGCCAAACACCAACACACCAAAGAACGGATTGAACGTGCTGACAAAACCGATTGCAAACCACCTCACCGGGAGCTGGTTCAAACAGGAGTCAAAACACCACGCAGAGCAACTAAAGAGCAAGAGGAACGCATCGAACGTAAGAAGCGCGAGGCAAACCAGTTCATCCCCGCACCAAAGAGAAGGCAGTTGAACGAGTGGGACGCGATTGAAGCAGGAATCGACGCTAGAAGAGCAGGGAAATATGATGACGCTTTGGGAATTCTTTCAGCTTGGGTAGAAAACCATCCAAGAGACAGTCGTGCACTGACCGAACTCGGCAAAGTCTACGATTTGCGCGGAGCACGCGACGATGCTTATTCCTGTTATCAGCGAGCAGCAGCAGCAGACACGCAGAATCGTGAAGCAATTGACCGTATGAACGCCTATCTGATAGGAATAACTGTAGAAATCGACAATGAAGAACCAGCAGCGCGTATTCCAACAGGTGTCGTGAAAAAGAAGGAAAAATAATATTTTTTTTTAGTCGTGAAGGTGCATGCCCTGGCGACGGATATGTAGTTCTTCTTCAATTTGTACAAAGTCAACGCCTGCCGCTTTCAGGGCGACCATCAGATGGAAGAGCACATCCGCTGCTTCTTCAACAATACGATCTTCTGTTCCATTTTTACAAGCAAGAATAAATTCTGTTGCTTCCTCTCCCACTTTCTCTAACGGTTTATCAATTCCTTTTTCATGGAACAAAAGGTGGCGAACATAGGATTTTTCTGGCGATTGCGATTCTGCGCGCTGGCAAATAACCTGCCAGAGTTCATCAAATACCGATGCATTAGTCATTTTTCATCTCCATCAATTTCAATTTCATCCAATTCACGACCGAAGAATCTTTTCACGAGAAGCCGAACCTTTTCTATATTTGCTCCACCTTTACCAATAGCAAGACCAAGATTAGAACGGCTTTGCATAACAACATGAACAGAGGATGTTCCTTCTGGAAAAGTCACTTCAGATACTTCTGCAGGACGGAACATATTTCGAACGAAATCTTCGCGAATCACGTTATATTCTACCATCTCGATACGTTTTCCGAGAACACGGGATAGTTTTTTTATATTATCACCGTTTTTTCCAATGGCATATCCCATATCTCCCTCTTTGATGATGTAGATGATGCGTTCAAAACGGTCATCTATAACACAGTCAACTGCCGTGGATTTCGTAAGTATGCGAAGTTCTTCGATGTAGCGCCGTTCCTTGAAGCCAAGACTACGTTCCATCGCCTCGAGATCGAGGCGATCTCCTTCACTTGGATTCTCAAGGGCAAAGAGATTTGTCATGATATTCTCCAGTTTTATGATGATATTGGGTATTTTATGTGAGTATTCGAAAATATAGGAATTAATATGTACGCCCTACCAAAGCAGATTTTCCTGGCTTTCCGCAGATAATACACTTTCCTTCTTCATTGGTGACGAACTTGCTTCGAACTTCAGTTCCGAGGAGAGAAGAGTTAGTTAGTTCCTCAAGTTTGTCAGCACATTCTTTATCACCACACCAGTGAACAACTACAACGTTTCCATCGAGCTTTTCATTGCATTCTTCAACAGTTTCTGCGTGCATCAGGTGGTGTTCCAAGTGATCTTCGGCTTTGGCAAGAATCTGATCATGTGCCTCACCTAAGAGTTTCTTGACAGATTCAACAGCTCCTTCGCGGGGTATAGTGTTCTTCTCACCTAAGCGGTTACAGCAAACGAGCTGCTTGTTATCAATATCGCGCGGACCAATTTCTACCCGAAGTGGAACACCGTGGAGTTCCCAATGGTAATATTTTGCACCGGGACGCATGTCACGTTTATCAACTTTGACGCGTAGTCCTGCTAATTTGAGTTCTTTCTCCAATATTTCCGCTTCCGCAAGAACTTCGTCACCGCGTTTTCCAACGATAATTGGAATGATAACAACCTGCGTTGGTGCGACTGTTGCTGGGAGAACGAGACCTTTGTCATCTCCATGAACAGCAATTACAGCTGCAAGACAACGTTCGGAGATACCGAAACAGGTCTGAGATGCAAGTTGCTGTTCGCCGTTGACATTTTCATATGTGATGTTATACGTCTTGGCAAACTTGCTTCCAAGATGATGTACAGTCCCAATCTGAAGAGTTCTTCCATCTGGCATGACTGCATCAACAGCCATAGTGAAGTCCGCCCCTGGGAACTTGTCCCAGTCCGGACGTTTGGAGATAATAATTGGAACTCCAAGCTCCTTGTAGAACTCCTGAGAAAGACCAAGCTCATATTCAACCTGCTCATTTGCCTCTTCCCATGTAGCGTGAACCGTGTGGGATTCCATGAATGATGTAATCTCTCTCAAACGGATAAGCGGGCGCGTGTGTTTTGTCTCATATCTGAATGTGTTGACGACCTGATAGAGTTTCAACGGAAGGTCAGCATGTGATCTAACCCAAAGAGAGTACATTGGATAGATTGCGGTTTCACTAGTTGGACGCAGTGCGAGTTTCACGTCAAGTGGGCTAAGACCACCGTGAGTAACCCAGTATACTTCATCTTCAAAACCTTTGATATGTTCTGCTTCCTTCATGAATTCCGTTTCGGGAATCAGGAGTGGAAAAAGAGTTTCTTCATGATCTCTATTCAGCATTTCCCGAAGCATGTCATAGGTGTGCTGACGAAGTGCAAATCCAAACGGATACCAAACGTAGAGGCCCTTGACCGGATATCTGACATCCATAATCTCAGCACGCCAGATGACATCATTGTACCAAGAGCTGAAATCAGCCTTGGATGGGAGTCCTTCTATATCTTCTGCCATGGTAATTCACCTGAAGTAACTAATATTTGATTCTTGTGAGTATTAAGGTATCAGAAAAAATGGATTACCACACATCATAATGTGCATGATCTTCAGCATCCATTCGTTCAGGAGATATCTCTGGTGGCATGCCAAATCCAACTGCTAGAATTGCAACTGGACGGATGTGTGGAGGTAGGTCTAAGGCTTCTTTTATTGCCGATTCGTCAAATGCGCCAATCCAACATGTGTGCAAACGGATGGCGTGGGCGGCAAGCATCATATAGGTTGTAGCGATTGTTGCATCCTGTACAGCATAAAGAATACCACGATCGCCATAGCGTGACATGGAGCGGACATAGTTTGCGCAGACAACTACAGCGCATCCAGAATCCATTATTTGATGCTGACCCCCTGCCGCATCTTGAACAGCTTCTAATTGTCCATCATCAGTAACAAAAACAACATCCCACGCTTCTAAATTACCTGCAGTGGGACAGGTTTTTGCCGCTTCAAGAAGATAGTCTTTTTCCTCTTCGGTGATACCACCAGCCTCCTCATATTCACGAACAGACTTACGAGTAGCTAGGAATGTTTGGAATTCAACAGGATCCATTTATAGAAGACCTTCTTCGGCAAGGACTTCAAATGCTTCCATGGCTGCGGTGGTAACAGGAATCATTGCTTCTCCTGACTTATCAGACGCAATTCCGAACTGATTGGTTTCAGCGAGCTTGACAACTTCATCCAGTCCTGCTGATGCTTCAGTGAAATGGTTGCAACCAGTCATTTCCGAAGCAGCCTTCATATCTGCATTGATTGAATCAAGAAGAGTAACCAGCATATATTTTGCTCCCGGTTTGTCCTCTTTTTTAAGGGTAGGGATGGTGGTAAGTTGGTGAGCTAGCATCATGATATCGAGTTTGAGGCGTTCTGCTAGGTGATATTGCAAAAGAGCCTGTTTCGGTGTAAGGGTCATACCATACTGTTAGCGGAGAAAAGATATAAGATGTACTATTTGGAAGAAAAAAAAGGATTCTTTCTGATTAGAGCACCAGAAGACACATGGTCAGAACCATAAAGAATGCCACCAGAACAATCAGGATGGTATACGGTAAAAGACTTGAGGATATACCTGATACTAAAGCGACAAGTTGGGTTATCTTTCCCGGACCAAACACTGCGACATCTTCACAAAGACCTGTTGAAGCACCGACTTCCGATTGTGATAAATCATTTTCTGCTTCCTTCAACCCATCTATAATGAATGGAACTATCATATCCGACGGGATTGCCATACCAACAGGATTCATACCAGATTTTTCATTGACTACATGAGAGTCGGTAGTCAGAATCTCACATTCGTCATATCCAAGAGAGAGAACTGTATCGCGGAGTGTTTCACGAACGCCTGGATAAACATTGTTTCCATCAAAAAGAATATACGCTGTCTTCATGGAATCTACTTCCACCACCATGATGACCATACCTGTTTCTCCAAAACCATCCTTTTTCGTAAATGGAAGCTTCACCTGGCATGCACCAACTGAGAATGGATACATAGATTCAGTGCTCATGGAAACCATTGCATCAACACCCGCTTTGATGTACTCATTTCCTTCTTTGGTGGAGGGATAAGTAATATTACCAACTTTTCTGACTGAATTATGAGCGTCGACAAATCCAACATTACGGTACATCGATCTTCCCTCACCCATCACAATTCTACCAATAGAGAAATCCATATCTTCTGTCATTTCTGGTGAACGAGTGGTAATCAGAAGAATAGAATCGCCGAACCGCTGTGACAGCACGGATACTGCACCACAGGAGCTACGCATAGGTCTGCTTGCAAGATTGGAGAAACGAACATCTTTTTTCGACTTGCGAATAGCAGAGATAATCTTTGTTGTTTCATCATTAGAGATTAAGTTCAAATCATGGGATGCACAACCATGAGAAACCAGAAGAGTCGCCTCGTTTTCAAACTCGCGGAAGAGAAGTGTCGGGAAATTGCTACCTCCAATTTCTGCCATCGGTCCTGGATGCAAATTTGGAACAACAAACCATATGTCCTTCTTATCATTGCGATGGAAGAAGAATGTAGTTTCAGGCACGGAACATGGAACTGATATTTCACGTAGATAATCTTCCATATCATGTGTTCCATTGGTTAAATGTCCCATGTATACATTGACGAAACGCATAGCGGAAAGTCCGGTTCCCCTGCGAAGCGGCTTATCGAAAATGACAAGGAAGATGATTGCCGCTAAACCAAAAAATAATACAGAAACCACCAGCGGAGTAGTTACTCCCGATCCGAAAATCAAGTAGGCAAATACCATCGAAATGATAGTCGGCATCAGAGCAGGAAGTAACATCCGTATAGTACGATAGTCGACAACTGCCACTAATACAATGATACGTATGAAAAAAACAAAACCTACTCCAAACGTGTAGGCAAGCATAAGACCGACATCTGGAAGGAAGGAAACAATCATCCAACAAATGGCAAAGATGGTTCCAGCAAGTGACATGAGACCGGAACGGTTCCAAGTAAACACCTGACGACCGAGGAGAGAACAGAGCGGTTTCGTGGTGATAAAAGCAAATAAAGCCGATGCGGCAACAGAAGTTCCGACCCCAATAATCCCAGTGGCGAAATAGCAGACAGTCTCCGTCACTGCACCCAGAATAAGGATGTAGATGAGCGACATCCACCACTTTGGGGCAAAGAAGGTCCACTTTGTTAGATTTTCAAGTTGTAGACTGCGTATTTTGATTTTCATATTTACCAGAACCTCCCGTATGTTGCAATGCCAACAGAACTATGATAGGTCACAATCGGATCTTCAGCATGGAGGGGGGAAGAGAAAAACGGCGCATCAAAGACCAGCGACTCGTATTCACCACCTTCTCCTGCAATATGAATCCTACGCTTTGCTTCAACAGCTTTCAGAACACGAATAAGATTAGCATCAATACGTTTTCCTAGAACATTTTCATTCAGTCCATCAGCTGCTGTAACGACAATGCGTGCATCCATGCGATCTGCAACTTCCTTTACTACAGAATCTGGACTAAGTCCCCAAAGTGGAACATAGCATTTCATTCCGAGTTCACTACATACAGCAGCAACTCGAGAACGCTGGTACTCGGAAGCAATTGCTCCTGCGATAATGCCATCAGCGACGATATCTTCCATTCCGTGCTTCATATCGCGGATTTCCTCCTCTTTCTCACCTTTAGTGGGGATTTCCAGATATTCCATTCCTCCTCGTTCTGCCATAATTGGCACAGCCGCTAAATTCACGGAGTGGAACATGTAGGACTCGTGGTTTTCTGGTACAACTGTTACCATATGAGTGACCTCATGACCTTCATCAAGTGCTTTCTGGATAGATAGGATAGAGTCTTTTCCTCCAGATGTTAATGCCACTAACTTCACGAAAGACCTCCTTTGAAGAAGGTTCGATAACGATCCTCCATCATTTCCCAGTTAGGAAGATTGGTCTGAGTGCCAATTTTTTCCACAGCGAAGGAGGAAACGACCGCTCCTACCTTGCAACAGGTTTCAATATCATATCCACGTTTCCATGCAGTAAAGAGACCTGCTCGATAGGCATCCCCGGCCCCAGTTGGATCCATTGCATCAACTACACAAGAAGATATCTGTGTTTTCCCACTATCAGCATGGATGGTGCTCCCCTTCTTTCCTTCAGTTATAATAGCCATCGGAACCGCTTTGAAAATATCACTGGAAGAATAACCCAGAGTATCCTTCATGATATTCAGTTCAAAAATGTTGCAGATGAGTATATCTATATTGCCGAAAAGTTCCTCCAGTTCCTCCTTAGAGTAATATTTAACATCCTGCCCCGGGTCAAGTGATGCAAAATCAGCATTTTTTGCAACCTTAATATTAAATTCAGCATCCCCCGTTGCCATATGCACAAATTCCCGTTTTGGTGCAGATGCTTTGGAAAAGACTTCGCCAGCTCCCCATTCAAAGTAGGTAATTTGTTCACCTGCAGTTGTATTAACCATGAATGCAGTTGAGCAGTTTTTTTCGCTTGTGAAGAAAGTAGTTTTTATACCGAGTTCCTGAAGATGACGTTCATAAGGACTTCCTGGAAAGTCCTTTCCAACAGCGGAAATAAGTTCAGACTCCCCACCAAGGGTTGCAATACCAACCGCGATATTTGCTGCTCCCCCGCCAAAGAAAGTCTCACGATTTACTACACGTCGGGATTCACCAACTGGAGGATACTCATCAACTGTTATGATATAGTCATTACAAAGATGCCCTGTAATCGAGATAAGATTACTCATGGATCTCCTCCTGTGACAATTCCTCAATATGACAAGTTGAAAGTGGAATATCACGCAATGCTTTGCCGACAACAGTCTTTGCAATCCGTTCAGCATGTTCGGAGTTTTCTGCAGAGAAAACACGCATAGATAAAAGGAGACCAACGATACCTGTACGGGCAACTACTATTGCTGTATTGATTTCTTCAGAACAATAGGGACAAGGGAGTGTTTCAACATCGACATCAACGAATTTTGCCGATGGCTGCAGACGTTTTCCAGCCTCACTGATGGCAATTCCAATTGCATCAGAAACTGAATCAACATCTCTCACAATCCACGCAGCTTCCAGGGTTACACGATAATCCAACATAGTCCACTCAATAATTATAGTTACATATAATATAGATGGCTTGATTTGATAATTCTATTGGGTGAGAAGATTAGTCGTTTTTAGAAAGGGGATTGAATAATACTATCTACGTATAGAAACAGAAGAGTTAATACAGCATCAACAGCAATATATTAGAAAATATCTGGGCTCGTATATCAGGGGTAGATAGCTACGTTCGCAACGTAGATGCCGCGGGTTCAAATCCCGCCGGGTCCATTCTTTTTTTCGGAGATTAATGAAAAATTTCGGAGAAAACTTCATTCAAATAATAATTCTCAACCGATTATTTAAGAATAAGAAGGAGACCCCCCTCATGCTAGAGGGGGGTGATTACATAACTTATTCGTCAGAGGAAATCTCCTGAACTCTAAAATTTACGGAAGAGAAGCGACGACCCGCACAGGGCGGCAATTCCACCGAGAATCGATACACAGGGATAAATCGGATTTGGTATAGATTCATCAGAACTGGTTTCTGTATAAGAAAGGCCGAAGACGTCATCATTGGATAGTCTTGATTCAGAAGTCTCATCCAAAAAAGATGAGATATCTCTCTCTTCCAAAGAATCGGGACAATCAATAGAGATAGTTCCTATATATGGCGTCCGAATTAAATCCGGAACACTTATATCCGAATCAAATGCGAGATAAATCGTCCATAACCCTACAGAATTGCTGTAGTTCCTGCCTGCAGGAAAATCGAGGATGTAACTTCCTTTTTCTAAAGAATATGGAGTTACACCCCCTATAGAATTGAGCATGGGGCCCGATGCCTCTTTTTGGAATAGTAAACCTGATTCGAGTCCGCTAGATTCAACATTGATAGTAATTGTCTTTCCTGATACCTCCATATCAGTGGTGGATAAATAGATACAATCAATATCAACATTTTGAACTGAAGGGCATTCGACAACATTCTGTTCAGTTTGTTCTTCGGGATTACTATTTTCAGTGGGGTCTTCAACAACAATCTGTTCAATTTGTTCTTCGAGAATGCTATTTTCAGAGAAATCGTCAACAGTATTCTGTTCAGTTTTTTCGCCAGAATCACTTGTTTTAGATTGATCGTCAACAACAATCTGTTCAATTTGTTCTTCGAGAATGCTATTTTCAGAGAAATCGTCAACAGTATTCTGTCCGGTTATTTCACCAGAATCACTTGTTTTAGATTGATCGTCAACAGCATTCTGTTCAGATTCTTTTTGACAATTGTTTTCAGTAAATTGATTTCCATAAGGGGTAATAACCATCTCATTTATTCTGACGGATACTTCTTTGTTCTCTTCACAGAAAACAACAATATTGTCACTGTCAAATCCAATGGATGATTCTATGTTCAAATCAATATTGCCGGAACCAGGGATACATATAACCAAACTATTTGGTGGTATTACTTCTCCAAATAGATATAGTTCCTCACAGCCACTCCCTATAAAGGACACGCCATCACTCATTTTAGCGATATTGATGTTAATATCATCATTTGTCAAATGAAGTTCTTCATTGATGCTACTACAAACCAACGTCCCCAAAAAATCACCTGTTAGAATGCGGCAAAGGAAATCTGCCCCGGACATCATAGTATGACCTGAATCCAGATAGATTGTTCCCTCCCCTGTTGTGTGATATGCAATATTATCATCGCAATCCACATCATGACGTTCATAACTTTCTGGTAAACTCTGAGGAGTACACAAGTATAGGGATGCTCCGTTGTCGATTAATATCGAGTCAGATTCACCATAATTGATGTTTGAACAAAGTTCTGGCATTTCCAAAATCAGAGTTTGTCCTGATCTGATTGATATATGTTCTATAGCCAATCCTGCATCATCTCCATTCACATGTATGACAGCGTTTTCTCCAGCTGTAATATCTAGAGAAACAACAATTTCCTCTTGATTATCTGTTTGTATCATCATATCTGGGACATCATCGATAATCCCCGATAGTTCTTGATACAAATCCAAGTTGTCCGTTACCGTATTAACCTTCGGGCCATCGACGGCAGAAACCGCCACCCCTAACAATGACACCAGAAGAAAAACTGCAAGAACAACTGTGGTAATATGGGTTGCTTTTGTGTTCATTTTTTCTTCCAGATAGATTCAGAAGTCTTTGGTGAAATCTGGAACTTATGAGGGGAGGAGACGTTCCACTAGATAAATGCGAAAATGATTAGACTCATTTCACCCATTAATGGTGCACGCCACACCACTCATATGTTGCAGCTATTAAGACGGTTCCAGGGTATCCGCGAGACAATCGTCATTGCAAGATCGATCGATATTCCAATACATCAAAGAACCTCCCCAAACTGCTTTTATCTAGGCAGAAATCCTGCGTGGATAAAACCTCATTCACCGAGACTCTGAATTTGTTAGATTAAACACAGATACCCGTTTTTTAGGGGCAATTACTGCGTTTTTGGCCATCACCATATAAATCATATTGAAAAAAAGACTGATTTGACATACAAACCGAAAAATCACCAGCAATTATTATCAAAAAGCGCAAATATTTTTTCAAGAAAAAAGAAGAAAATGTAAAAAAATAATGAAAAAATGACGATAAAACCCACTTCATCCATTTTAGTATAAAATAATATCTTTTTATCGCATTCTGTAATATCCATTCTTTTCAGCCATAAACCCTGCGCACCCGTAAAACGTCCCAAATGAAAGAAACCTTCCCAAGAACATTCATATTTTGGGAAGTAGGGAAGATAGTATAATCAATCAACGTCACGTTGAAGAAGTCACACGTACAATAGATTATACTATGGACCTACAGATATACGGGAAAGAGGTTCTTGCAAAAGTTGCAGAACCCGTGAAGGAGATAACACCCGAACTTCAGAAAACACTGGATGAGATGATTCCAATGCTTTCAACATATCACGGAGTTGGACTTGCCGCTCCGCAAGTTGGTATATCCAAACGGTTTTTTGTGATGAATGCAGGTGACAAGATTCGTAAAGTTATCAATCCAGAGATAATACAATCAGGATCCGCCATGGTAGAAATGGAAGAGGGGTGTCTTTCAGTTCCAGGAATCCATAAAAAAGTGAAGAGACCGCGGAGAATCACTGTAAAATATCAAAATGAAATGGGAGGAGTTATCGAAGAGGAACTGAAAGATTTCCCAGCACGTGTTTTTCAGCATGAATATGATCATTTAGATGGCATTCTTTTTGTGGACAGAATATCTCCGGTTTCCCGCCGTCTTATCGAACGCCAGCTCTTATCCCTTAAGGAGGAACAATGAAAGTATTATTCATGGGAACTCCAGAATATGCAGTTGCATCCCTTGAAGCAGTATCGGCAAACCATGAAATTGTCGGAGTTCTAACTAGAGCAGATAAACCGAATAAACGTGGAAATAAAATACAGTTCTCACCAGTTAAAGAGTTCGCCATTTCACACAATATTCCTGTTTTTCAGCCGGAAAAACTAAATGATGACGTGCTGATGGAAGAGATTGCTTCACTCAATCCAGATATCGCAACGGTCGTTGCCTATGGAATGATTATTCCAAAAAGATTGATTAATCTCCCACCACTTGGAACGATTAATGTTCATGGTTCCCTACTTCCACAGTACCGAGGAGCTGCACCAATGCAATATTCTGTCCTGAATGGAGATAAAGAAGCGGGAGTGACTATTATGTATGTAGAAGAAGCACTTGATGCAGGAGACATAGTTCTGCAGAAAAAGATTCCCGTTGGAGATAATGAAACGTTCGGAGAACTCCATGACCGCCTGTCGATTCTCGGCGCCGAAGCGCTTGTCGAGGCAATAAAACAGATTGAAACAGGAACATCCACACGTACCAAACAGAATTCCGAGAAGGCAACATTTGCTCCATCCATCTCTAAAGAAGAATGTATCGTAAACTGGAATCTATCTGCAGATAATGTTCATAATCGGATTCGAGGTCTCTCTCCAATTCCATGTGCAAACACTCATCTCCCAGACGGGAAACTACTGAAAATTTACCGTTCAGAAAAGATTGACGGTTATTTCGGAAAACCAGGTGAAATTGTCGACGTTTTGAAAAAGAAAGGAATCGTCGTCACCTGCGGAACGGGTGCCGTGTGTATCACATCGACGAAACCCGAAGGAAAACGCGAGATGCCCGGTTTTGAACTGATAAACGGACACTACGTCTCAATTGGTGATATATTATCCTCACCATAACCACAAAATAAACAAGGATGCTCACTCAACGAGGTGTCTCTTGTTCATGAATAAAATTAGCCATTGATAGGAGATACAAACGTATATTCACAAGATAGTACGATTCATATTCCCATTGATAAAAAAATACAATATCTCTTTTTCAACTCCAATACAAAGAGATTTTAAAGGATTTCATATTACTATCCTTATTAAATCATTCCTACGACAATAATTACAACATATACTATTATCAACCCGAGAACGGATGCAATTGCGGATGCAACTGCAGACAAATTCTGAGTAATTCGAAGTCCAAACCAAGTAGAGATTGCACTCCAGATACCCGCTACAAAGAGACCAAGAACCGGAATCCATCCACACACCCCATATGCGAAGGAACTCCTCATAACAATAGCCATAACCTCCGAAAGTTTCACTGTTGGATCAAAAATATGGGAGATAAGGCCCGCAACTACTGCACGGAAGATAATCGAGATGAACCATATCACGTACAGAATCAAAATCAGGATGAGAAGCGCCATAAAGTTTGTCTGAATTTCTACCAGAACCGGGAAGGTATCTCCTTCGATATTAAGGAAGAACGGAAAGACATATGCTAGGAGGAGAGATGTAAGAATTGCCCAAAGCAACCCAACAATTAGACACATCGGAAGTGCTGTTTTTGGACTTTCATGCGAATAATACTCGTACGCGTCCGTTGGGCGGGTTATAAATCCGATAATCCCTCCAGTATAGTCCTGACGCATACGCGGTTCCTTCCGTGCGCGTATTTCACGCTCTCTTCTTAAAGGAGAACGACGAGATGGTTCATGTAAATTTGCTCCACATAGTGCACAGAATTCATCAAATGTGTTGTTCAGTGCACCACATTTCGGGCACGATAATGTCTGGGAGCTCTTCTTCGGTTCCACAGATGTTACTGAATAACCACCGTAGGAGAAAGAAGCAGGAGATGCTGCATCTTTTGGAATCATAGCACTCAGTTCATCCATCCATGCCTCCCTGTCATTCATCGCCATGAAGATAAGATGCATATCTTTCTTTCCACTTGGTGAACCGATTGTCACATTGATACCAGGTTCGCCCAATTCACTGGAAATACGCACGGCGCGAATCAGAGAGTTAACTGCAAACTCACCCATAACACCTGAGGAACTGTCAATAATAAAACGCGTATTAGTCAAATGCAGAACCATTGGACGATTTTTAATCTTCACATTCGGGGTGGAAATCAACACACGTTCGTTGGTTGCAGGAACAAAGGTCCCAATACGGGTTGTCGATACCGAATCATGGGACAATTCCGGTTGTTTCCGAGGGAGTTTATTATGCAATTCCCTCATCCATGCATCACGTGCATTTCTGGTTGGGAAGGTCAGAATCATCTGCTTTAGACCAGACTGCATTCCAACAGACATTGCAATCTCAGCTTCCCCAGAATCTGACTCGAGTTCTGCAGCATCCTTCAGTTCAGCAATAGCAAATTCCCTTCCAATCTTTCCCATATTGTTCTGAAGAATGAATCGAAGATTTGTCAGATATGCTGTATAGAACGAATGTTTAATACGAATTCCCGCCGTGCTGATAAGAACGGATTCACCTCGAATGAGATTTGGTGCCACACTCGTCTCCTGTTGCGCCTGATTCTTCTGAGGTGTGATTGCCACCCCAGGAGAAGTTTCCACTTCAGTTGCCGGAACCAAAGCACCCTCTGCAAACGGTTTGTCGCCTACCGCTTTCTGTATTGCATTAAGCCATGCTTCCTGCTCTCCTTTCTTGAATACATCCCCCAGGGGGAATGACAAAAGCATTTCTTTCTGACCAGTGGGAGTTGCGAGAACCAGTTTAATACCTGGTTCATTTTCCTCTAGAACTGCGGGGTACGCTGCAACAATATTGGCAACGCGGAATTCCCGCGAAACTGACCCCTCAATAATAAGCCGAAGATTTGTGATGGTAGCATGGTACCGAACATTCTTCACGAGAACCGGAGATGCATAATACTGAACTTCTCCGTTCTGCAATGACACAGGCGACATAATATATATGTATGTTTCATTTGATAGTATAAATACATGAGACTCTACTGAGAGAGATTACCTTCAAAACATCAAAAATCAAACGATGCGAATCCAACAATAAAACAAAGGAAAAAATTCCTTTTGTATTTCCTATACCGTTATTGATGTAATCATAGTAATTAACTTTTATCGGTTATCCCATCTCATACAATTTTACCACCTAGATTTCCGACATATTCATCTCTTAAGCAGTAGAAGTATTAGACATGTCTCAGCGTGCCGTAGACGCCGTATTTCAGGGACTCTATTCCCTGACTGATATTCGAGTTATACTCAGAACCACTGCCCCATCTCACAATCTTACCGACGAGCAGAAGCAGAAAACAGAAAAATATCTCGCATCCCTCGAAAAACAGATAACAATACTTCGGGAGGAACTGTTATGAAATGCGGAAACTGCAACGTTGATGCTCGGATGGTTGACGAGACAGCAATCAACCTTGACCCAATTCAGGTTGGTGGTCGCTTAACCCCAGAAGCTATGAAGGCAATGATTGCTTGGGGAGACGGATATTCAGTTTGCGATAACTGCAGGAAACCATTCCGTTTGGATTATATTGAAAAACCTCCTCTAAAAGATTTCCATACTGATGTTGCAGAATGGCTCGGTATGGCACAAGCACGCACAGTCCCGGGAGCGCGTCGTGGATTCCAACAGGTAGCCGGAACCTATGTTGAAAAGGGAGATCCCGTTCTCATCGGATCTCTAGCACACTATACCTCTTATCTTTCCGTAGAAATACAGAAAGGTATTGTCCGTGAAATACCAAAAACCGCTGACAACCACATTACCGCAGAAGATACGGCACAAAGAATCGAAGATGTCACCAGAGAATTTGGAAGATTGCCGAAACTCCTCTATATTGACCATGTCGACTATCAATTCGGCAACCTCCATGATGTTAAAGGAATCGCAAAAGTAGCTCACCAATACGACATTCCGGTTCTCTACAACGGTGTATACACTGTAGGAATCATGCCAGTAAACGGAAAAGAATTAGGTGTTGACTTCATTGTTGGTTCGGGGCATAAGAGTATGGCAGCACCGGCACCATCGGGAATTCTTGCTGCAACAGAAGAACGTGCAGATGAAGTGTTCAGAACAACAAAACTCGAAGGAGACTTAACCGGAAGAACATTTGGTATCAAAGAAATCGGTATCCTCGGTTGTTCCTTGATGGGAGCACCAATTGTCGGTCTTCTAGCCTCCTTCCCGACTGTTAAAGAACGTGTCAACCATTTTGAAGAAGAACTCGCCAACAGTAAACTGATTGTCGATGCTCTGAAATCCATCGAAGGAACAAAGATTCTCTCAGAATACCCGAGAAAGCACACTCTCACAAGAGTTGACACAACTGGTTCTTTCGATGTTGTTGCACAGACTCACAAGAAACGCGGATTCTTCTTATCCAGCGCACTTTCTAAAAAAGGAATCACTGGTATTATCCCCGGAGCAACACGTGTCTGGAAATTCAACACATATGGAATGACTAGGAAACAGGCAGAATATGTAAGAGATACTTATCTCGAAATCGCCGAAGACAACGGCCTCACCATTAACAAGTAACATGTTCTATCATCTGATGGTCACCGATAACTGTAATCTCTGCTGTTCTTATTGCCGAGAGAAAATGTTCGATGAGGAGGATGAGCCAGGGGGATGCCCCGGAACCATTGATGAAACGATTACAGAGTCGTTTTCTGCAAACCTGGAAGACCTCTATTCATTTCTTGAAAAAGATCCGAATCCTGTACTAACATTTATCGGTGGAGAACCTCTCCTTAAACCAGAACTGATAATGAATATTATGGACCATGCGCCTGTAAAACGATTCATGCTTCAGACAAATGGAACTAAACTGGCAGATTTTCCAGAAGAATACACCAACAGATTTGAAACAATACTCATTTCCATTGATGGCAACCGTGAGCTGACAGATAATCACCGTGGATCAGGCATCTACGACACAGTAACAAGAACTGCAGACCTCATCCGGGAACACGGATTTAGCGGAGAACTGATTGCAAGAATGACGGTTGCTGAAGACACTGATATCTTTGAAGCAGTAACCCATCTTGCAGACAGCGGTAAATTTAGTTCAATTCATTGGCAGATGGATGCAGACTTCACCGGAGACTTTTCGCACCGTAACTTTGAAACATGGGTTAACGATTACAATGCTGGCATCAGAAAATTGGTTGCAGAATGGGTTCGGAGAATGGGAGTTAATGGGGTTGTTCCGAAATGGTATCCATTCATGTCCACCACTGAAGATCTTCTTCTCAATCAGAAAACAAAACTCCGTTGCGGTTCCGGATATGTGAACTACAGCATAATGACCAACGGATGGATTGCACCGTGTCCAATTATGGTTGGTATGAAAGATTATTACGCTGGTCATATTTCAAATACGAACCCACAAAATCTAAAAGAGATACCAATTCAAAAACCATGTACAGAGTGTGATATCTACGACTTCTGCGGCGGTCGGTGTCTTTACTCAAATATCGTTCGTCCGTGGGGAAAACACTACACACTTGTCTGTGATACCGTACGCAATTTCCATGACGCCCTACTAGAAAATCTTCCATCAATTAAAAATCTGCTTGAAAAAGGGGTACTATCCAGAGAAAGTTTTCAGCACACCCGCTACAACGGTTGTGAAATCATCCCATGATAGAACTCATTCACATTCCTATTCTTTTGGCATTTGGAATTCTTGCCGGCATGATGTCGGGTCTTCTAGGAGTCGGGGGAGCAACCATTTTTTCACCAGTTATCTACTTCATTCTTTTATCAATGGGAGTTCCAACTGAAACTGCACTGATGACAGCATTCGGAACAAGTCTTGCATCTGCACTCCCAACTGTCCTTGCGGGAGCAATTGGACATTCCAGAAAAGGAAACGTTTCTTGGCGTGATGCAATTATTATGGGGTGTATCGGACTTCTCTTTGGATTCCTTGGAGGATGTGTTGCAACCTATATTCCAACGAAAATCCTAACAATTCTCTTTAGCATTCTCTTGATTCTAACCGCAATAAAACTCGTAATAAAACTTCGGGCGGGAAACAAGGAACGGATGCCCACGCCGATGGCAGGAGGGATTGGTGCCATTACTGGGTTCTGTTCCGGACTGCTTGGTCTTGGAGGGGGTGTTGTTATGGTCCCGTTGATGACACTTTTTGGTAAATTTTCAATGAAGAAAGCAGCTGGAACATCTGCAGCCGCCATAATTTTCATCACAATCGGAGGGATAATATCATATCTAATTCATGGTTTTATTGACTGGTCAATATGGATTTGTCTAATAGCAACAGCAGTTCCTTCAGCTATTATTGCAGTAAAACTCAGTGGAAAATTCTCAGATCTCTGTCTCCGGAGAATATTCTGTGTGATGATGATAGTTGTAGCAGTCTATATGTCTAATATTCTTCAGTTGATTCCAGGATTCCCCTCGTTCTGAATTTTTCAGCGTTTCTAAAACAATGAAGAGCACGGTCTTTTTCACCGATTTCTATCAGGAGACGTGCTTTCCGTTCCCAGAACTCGGAGTCATCAGGGGTGATTTCTATTCCACGATCAAAAGCAACAATTGCTTTTTCATATTCATCTACGGTTGAATACCCCAGACCAAGATTCATCCAGAAATCTGGTTCTGATGGGTTTAACCTTGACGCTTTATCAAAAGCAACGATTGCAGCATCAATCTCCCCATTTTTGAAATGAACAACGCCTTTACCATTCCATACTGTAGCGCACATTGGATCGATTTCGGTTGCACGTCGCAAACAGGAGATTGCTTCATCTGATTTTTGCAAATCACATTTGACAAGACCAAGTTCCGCAAGATAAATTGCATTCAGTGGATTGAGAGATACTGCACGCTGAAAACAGAGTTCCGCCTGACGAAGATTCCCTGCATCACGCTCCCTTTCTCCAGTGGAAAACCAGTATGCCGAATCATCAGATTCTTCTGTCATATTTTCAGTTTTTTCCAAGGATGCGAGCGGCAAAATGTCCCGCATTTTCTCCTCCGTCAACAGCCATACAGGCAACCGGAACTCCTTTTGGCATTTGGACAATGGAGAGGAGAGCATCAAGTCCGCCTGCTATCTTTCCAGATACAGGAACGCCAATGACCGGTTTCTTGGTACGGGCTGCAACAACACCCGGTAGAGCAGCAGACATTCCGGCAATACAGATGAAAATTTTTGCATCAGATGCTTTTACATATGCATCAAGGGCATCTACATCACGGTGTGCGGAGAGTATTTTTGTTTCATATGGAATTTGATACGATTCGAGAACAGCAACTGCCTTATCAATAATTGCTTGATCAGATACTGAACCTGCGATAATTGCTACATCTGTCATAATAGGAATGACTATAATTATGTTGGTTCACATATATGTAGACGACGAAAATCCATGTATAAAGAAACACTTCTTATGATGCCAGGACCAGTTCCAATGCCAGAGACAGTCCGTGGGGCAATGATTGCCCAGGCTTTCAACCACAGAAGCAAGCAGCTTGGCGCATGCTATGCAGATATCGTACGAATGCTGAAACCAGTATTCGGAACAAATAATGAAATCTTGGTCCTTTCTGGATCAGGAACTGCTGGACAGGAAGCTGCCATCGGATCCTTTGCTCAGGGAAAGAAAATCGCATCCCTTGTTAACGGAAAGTTTGGAGAAAGATTGGGTCTAATTTCCCAGATTTACGGTGAAACCACAATGATTGAATCTGAATGGGGACATCCGTTAAACTTGGATGCCCTCAAGGAGACTTTGGAAAATGGTGCTGAAGTCGTTACCCTTGTTCACAATGAAACTTCTGCAGCTATCTTAAACCCCGCAGAAGAAGTCGGTAAACTTTGTAAAAAATATGATGCACTCTTCATATTGGATGGAATCACTTCAATCGGGGGAGATACAGTTAAAGCAGACGAATGGGGAGTAGATGTCGCCATTGTCGGTAGCCAGAAATGTCTTGCCGCACCAGCAGGACTTGCAGCAGTATCCGTTTCTCAAAAAGCATGGGACAGACTGTCCGAGAAACGCCCATTCTATCTTGACCTGAAGAAGGCAAAGAAATCTGCCGACGCTGATCCAATGGAAACACCAACCACTCCGGCAGTACCGCTCTTCATGGCACTGAGGGAGGCATGCAGATTAGTTGAAGAAGAAGGAATCGAAAATCGCATCGCTCGCCACCACAAACTTTCCGCGGCTGTTCGTGAAGCAGGAAAAGTATGGGGCCTAAAGCCGGTCCCACAAACAGACGCTCTCCATCACGCATCCAACACAGTTACCGGTTTCTTCTATCCAGAGGGAATTGAAGACTCGGCTATTCGCGGATATTGTAAAAAGATGGGCATTGAATTTGCTGGTGGTCAGGACAGATTCAAAGGAAAAATTTTCCGCATAGGAAACATGGGTATCATCGACACCCCTGAGATTCTTGCGACCCTTTCAGCAGTTCAGATAGCATTTAAGAAGGCGGGATTCAAACTTGGAGGGGACGGACTGGAAGCAGCCGCTGAACTCCTTTCTGAATAATTCTTTTTTTCCACATGGACATTCTTTATAGCATCAGAACAGAAATTATTAGTAGTTATTATGTTGCCACTCTCTGAAAATATCGGATTAGTTCCACCATCTGCAACGATGGCGATGAACAATAAATCCAAAGAAATGATTGCTGCAGGTATTGATGTAATCAGTCTCGCCGTCGGAGAACCGGATTTTGCAACGCCATCTCACATTACCAAAGCCGCCATTGATGCGCTGAACCAAGGAGAAACTCACTATGCCCCATCACGTGGTATTCCAGAACTCACAAAAGCAATTGCGGAAAAACTGAAGACGGAAAACAATCTCCCATATGACCAGAAACAGATAATGGTAACGAGTGGTGCAAAAGATGCCATACGTATAACAATGACTGCCTGTCTAAACCCAGGAGATGAAGTAATCATTCTTGATCCAGCGTGGGTATCCTATGATCCAGCAGTAAAAATTGCCCGTGGAATACCGATTCACCACAAGTTAAATGCCGATTTCCAAGTAGATGAAGGGCTCTTTGATGCAATCACCAACAAAACAAAGATGATTGTTGTAAACTCCCCATCAAATCCAACCGGTTCGGTTCTCGCCCGCTCATCTCTTCGCATCATAGCTGATGCATGTATCGACCATGACCTGTACTGTATGTCCGATGAAATATATGAGAAGCTCGTCTACGGAAAAGAGCATATTTCCATCGGGTCTCTTCCAGACATGCTTGAGCGCACCATTACTATCAATGGATTCTCCAAAGCATTCGCCATGACCGGTTGGCGCTTGGGATATGCGGCAGCTCCAGCAAACGTAATTGCCAACATGGACAAAGTAATGCAACATTCAGTAGGAAACGTCACTACATTCTCACAATGGGGAGGAGTTGCAGCGCTAACAGGAGACCAGAGCTGTGTTGAAGAAATGAGGAGAGAGTTTGAAGCGCGCAGAAAATATGTTCTAAGACGCCTTTCTGAAATGGACCTAGTTACTGCACCTGCAGATGGGGCATTCTATGCATTCATTAAATGTGGTGGTGATGACAATGCCATTGCAACAAAGTGGCTTGAAAAAGCACATGTTGCAGCAACTCCTGGTTTTGCATTTGGAGCTCCGGGATGGATTCGAATCTCATATGCAGCATCCATGGAGCGTCTCGCTGAAGCTATGGACAGAATAGAAAAAGTCCTCTAACATTTCTCTCTTTTTTGCATTACTATGCCGAAAATATCAAAAATTGTGTTATTCTCATAGCGATACGTTTGTCTCCACCGCAAAAGATTATCAAACAAAACCCGCACGGGAAACGACATTCGATAACCACTTATTTAGAAGATTCCAAAAAAACGGACGAATTAGTATCCGATAGGTTTTGTCTGAAATGAGATATTCGCACAGAAGTTTTGATATGAAATCTCATTCAAAAGTGGAGGCATCATATTACAATCAAAATAGGTAGAGTTCTTTTACCTCTAAAAAGAGGAAATGGTATGATTATTCCTCTTTTGTATTTACCTTGTGAAGTTTTTCTGCAACTTTCGAATCAAGTTTTGCAGCAGCCTTCTTTGCTTTTGCTGCGAGGGATCCAAGCCAGATAGCAGCAAGAACAGCGATGATTGTAACAAATACTGCATAACTAATCATCGCTGGAATGGTTCCCTGCTCACCAAGGAAGAAAACAAAGATTGCTTTAATTGTATCGTTCCAAGCGAGTGCCGCTACAAGTCCAAAGGCAGCAGTGATTAACGAACTTAGTTTTTCAATAACATCAATAGAAAATGACATAGAAAAAAATAGGGTCAAATAATATTTTATTCTTTCGGCATTAACTGAACGAAACCGTTCGATTCTAAGAGCAAACCAAGTCCGCAACCATAATCAACACCCTGGGAAACACGTTGTACCACAAGGGGCGTTGGGTTGAATCCAAGACTGATTGCAGTCCTCTTGACCAGTATAGATTTTTCCAGCGTATTCTGACATGCAAGGAGGTATCCTGCAGCGATAGCGATTTCATACCGGGAAACATCTTTAATATCCCATTTTTCAGACCGGACACGTGGTAATATCTGAATGCCTGGCGCACAGTAGAAACCATCTGGGTCAGTACTGATAGTTCCTTCTGCTAAACTTTCGTTTATCAGGCGCCCGATATTGAACTTAATAGTCTGCGTCATTCGAGATACATTTCCGAGTTCTTTTATTCGAATCATCAAAAGTGATTCCGAAATTGGACCTTCCGTAACCACAATTTCCACAATTGCCTTCTGCAATTCTGTATCGGGAACTGAAGAGAATTGATGATAAAGTTGAAGAACTGAGGAGGTTATCTGTGCATAGGGAACGATTCCAGCAAGAGGAATCGTTACTGCTGGAGATGGTTTTTGAGATAGTTTAGAAGCGCGTTTTGATTCTACCATACCTTCTCCAACTTCTTCGAGCGGTTCAAAGATATTATCTGTCGATTTTTCCACAACGGGCTCAGTTATCTTCTTTGAGGAGCGTTTTCGTGGTTTTTTCGGCATTTCAGACACAGGTTTTTCTTCGGAAGATTTCTCTATTATAGATTCTTCACAACTGACAGGTTCTATAACAGGAAGAGGTTTCGAATCCACTACGACTTTTAACGATGGATTTTGTAGGAATTTTAGGAGTTCATTTCTACAAGAATCTGGATGTTGGAACCACTCGGCAGACCATACCCTCATGATGTTCCAACCGAGACCTTCCAAAATCTGAATCCGCAAACGGTCCCTATCACGAGTATCGGAGGTTCGCCAATAATATCGGCTATCACAGAGAATTCCCGCCATATAAATCCCTGGGTTTTGTGGATCTGAAACCGCAATATCAATTTTAAATCCAGCACATCCCACATTTCGTGAAATCAAATACCCAGCGTCTCTAAGAACAGAGGCAACCGAATCCGTGAAATTGTCCATCTCAAAATTACCTTCTTCTGCCCCATTAGATGAAAGAGATTGGATATTTCGGGATTCTGCATAGACTAGGAACTTGGAGAGAGCTTTAAGACCTGATGGAGTTGTTGGTGTTATCGGTATCTCATACCCTTTGAAATTGCTAAAGACCACACACCTCTCTCGTGCCCGAGTAATAAGAACGTTCAAACGACGTTCTCCACCAATCTGATTCAGCGGCCCGAAGTTTGTTGATAGATGATGCTCACTGTCAAAACCATAGCCAATGCTGATGAGGATAGTATCACGTTCATCACCCTGAATTGTTTCCAAATTCTTTACAAAGAAATCTTCGCCGGATGCTGGATGCATCATGACCTCCACTGCAGGATTGGTTCGAAGAAGAAGGTTAACTTCACGCCGAATTGCTTCCTGTTGTTTGGTAGAGAAGGTAGCGACACCGAGCGTCTTCTCTGGAAACCGAGTATAGTATTCAATTACCGCCTCAGCAACTTCACGTGCCTCCCCGCGGTTTGTTCCGGTATTTCCCCGATCATAAACGGTATCCGGAAGATAATGGTAGAAGAGACCTAGGTCGGTAGTTTCATGTTTCGGGGATGGGAAAACCATCAATCCTCCGTCATAGAATTCAGCATTAGATACAGCAATCAGAGATTCGTGGCGAGAACGGTAATGCCAAGAAAGTCTGCGCGAAGGAAAAACCTGTTTGCAAACATGTAACAAACTCTCCATATCCGTGATAGTAGCAAAGTGGCTTTCTTCATCATCATCTTCTGCATCACTCGAACCAACGGAATCAAAAAAAGTGGTCGGTGGAAGTTGACGAGAATCGCCCATAACAACCAGTTGTTTTCCACGCATCAGCGCACCGAGTGCATCTTCCGGACGTACCTGGCTTGCTTCATCAAAGATAATGATATCAAACATCACAGATCGTGGATCCAGATACTGCGCAACGGAAAGGGGACTCATCATGAAGCATGGTTTAATCCTCTGGATAGTGCTCCCCGCCCTCGTCATTAAGTTACGGATAGACATGTGACCGCGTTTTCGGGTAAATTCACCGGTAAGAACGGAGAGTTCTTCATCATATACATCACCAGAATATGCTTCGGGTTTCCTAGCATCCAAAATACGTGCGATTCGTTTTGCGTTGGCAACAATATCCTCCTTATCCGCAAGACGGAATGCTTCAATCATCTTCTCTTGTGATACTTGGGAGAAATCAGACAGTTTTTTCCGCGTCTTGTACGCTTCCTTAAGAAGCGATTCCGCGTACCCAGCGATATATGAAGGAACCAACGCGTCATAATCCAGCTTTCCCGACAGTAGGAAGGGGATAACTGGAGCTGCACTTGTTTTTTCCGTGTTTATCACATATGTTCGGAACTTCCCCCATTCCTCCAACCGATCGGTTCTTGCAACCATCTGATCTGATTGTCGGAGGATGTCTTCTAACGGAATCCTACGGAATTCTTCAGACATGCCAAGACGGTTGAACAAATCTCTTCTTGCCATTAGGAATCCCTGATAAGCACGGTCAAGGGCGTGGGAATAAGCACTGGTATCAATCTGACCCGGTGCAAATGAGCGAAATGTTTCTTTCGTAATCCGTCTGTTTTGTTCCAGGTCTACGAGGGAGTGAACCCAGTTGGAATACGCAGAAAGTGTATCAGAAGGAGTATCCACCCCTTTCCATACATTAGAGAAAAGTTCTTTGAACTCATCATCATGATCTCTCCACTCAGCATACTCCAAAAGATAATCGCGAACATCACGAAGATCTGAAAGTATCTGTTCCTTTGCTGGAACTTTTATCCGATAATATGGCGCAACCGTAGCTTTAAGATCTTTAAATTCATTCGAAAACAATCTCCCCATGAATCCACGATCTGATCCGCGCATATATGTTTCATAGAGCTGACTTGGGTTGCAGGTGAAAATTTCTGGTGTGAATTTCTCGAGTATTTCCTGATGTTTCCGATAAATTGATTCCTGACGAGATATAAGGGAATCAACTATGACAGTCTTTCCCCAAGCAGAATGACAGAGCGTTGATTCCGTCCCCTCAAATCCGACAAGTACAATCCGACAAGTTTCAATAAATGAGGGGAGGTCAGCTTCCGTTTCCGGGATGGGGATGTGAACTTCTTCACATACATCTTTGATTACTGCAACAAAATGTTTCAGCATCTTCTGATAGGTTTCCGCACGCCCCCTGATTTCCTCACAATCAGATGGCATGACTGTTCCAGGACGAGTGCCTGCCCACGGATGCGAGGCAAGTGTTTCCCCTGGTTGCAGAAGTGCAGGAATAAACGCCTGAAGATTCGTCAGTGCAGACAATGCTTCCTGATATTCCGAAAGTGTGATTCCCATGACGTTATCTATTACAATTCCTGGAGGATGTTCCCCTCGAGATGCAAAGAAAGATCGATATTTTTCATGCAATCCATATAGTTCATATGGTGTAAAACCTGATCCGCCAATAGGTGATTTCAATTCATCACAATATCCAAGGAGATTAACATCCAGTGTTTTTAGAACAATCGGACGCTGTTCATCAACTTTTACTGGCTCCGAACGAAACTGCATGCAACGTTCCAACTCTCGGAGTAATTCCACCTTCTTGGCAGTTTGACTGTGCAACTCAAGGCAGTATGGAGATAGACCGGCAGCATCAAGCCGATGTTTTACTACCTCAAGAGCAGCCATCTTCTCACTAACAAAAAGAACTGTTTTCCCTCTAGCGAGCATCTCAGCTATCATGTTAACAATCGTCTGACTTTTTCCGGTTCCAGGAGGACCTTCTACCACAAGATTCATTCCATTCTTTGCCTCAGCGATAACAGATAACTGCGAGGAGTCGGCATCAACAATATTGAAACAGGCATGTTCTGAAGAGACACCAGAGGTTACACCAGATACAGAACTTTTTGCGGATTTCGGATTGAAGAGAGCATTCAAAAGGGGTTGATTCTCCATTGAAAAACTATCTCCCCAACTGTCCGGATCAAGATCTTTGTACATTACATATTTTTTGAAGTTGAAAAGGTCCAAAATAGCATCGTAGGTAATATGCCATTTCTTCTTGTGAATTATCGCCTCAACTGCAGCAAAATACTCTATTATATCAGTATCGGATTCCAGATGACCCAGTTCTGGCAGTTCGATTTTCTGTTCTAATAATTTGGCAACAAGAGTCGGTGATATCTGAGGATCTTCTCCAGACCAAGAGAGAGTATAATCATCTTTCAGTTTTCTTCGAACAAGTTCAACAGGTATCATCATAAGCGGCGCCTTCAAATTCTTGTTATTGGAATCAGACCATTCAATGAAACCTAAGGCGAGATAGAGAACCGGGTATCCCTGTTCTTCGAAGACACTTCTGCTTTTTACCTGTAGGGCATAAAGACGTTTACGTAGTTCAATGTCGGTATATGGCGTATCGAGAAGCAATTCTTCGTTTTTCTGAGAAAAACGAGGGAGTCCCCAATATTTCTGCTCTTCAGCATCGGCTATTGTATCAGTTCCTGCCGGACGGAATGTCATACCCTTTTCATTCACGACCAACGTAAGGTATATTTTTGACAAATCAGTTTCTGCCAATTTAACAGATCTGCCAGACACCATCTTATAATTTAGAAGATTGTTCCGTGTGGTCATATCAAGGAGCCGGGAACGAAGCTCCTCCAACTCTCTTTTACATCTCGCCATTCTATGTGTACTATACGGGTTTAGAGAATAAGTTCTTTGTCTTAATCTTGAAGTATCCAGACAACCAATGAATAATCATGAAGGTATCGCGTGAAATTGAACTGAAGGGTCAGATTGTCGATTCGGGAATTCTCAATAAAGTCATGGATACTGTTGTCGAATATAACGGTGACTTCTATACAGAGGAATTTTCGCTTGGACGTCAAAAACTGGATCCAAGTTATGCGAAAATGAAAATCACCGCGGAAAGCGAGGAGAAACTTCTGGAACTAATCAACGAACTGAGACGACTTGGAGCCTATGTTGTCGGTGATGAGGACGTAAAACTCGCAGAAGTTAAGAAGGAGAAAGTCGCACCAGAAGGATTCTATTCAACAACAAACCATCCAACCCATATCCACCTGAACAAAGACTGGATTGCGGTTGAGACAATGAAGATGGATGCCCTAATAGTGGTGGACCCAAAGAACAAAACCGCACACTGCGCAGTCCAAGGAAAACTTAAACCAGGAGACCTGGTTGTTGTAGGAGAAGAAGGTGTACACGTCGAGTTCCCTGAGCGAGCACGTGAAATTGGAGTTTTCGAATTTATGGGAGGAGAAGTATCCTCGGAACGTCCGAGTCTTACCATGATAAAACGTGTAGCAGCAGAAATTCTTCGAATGAAAAAGGAGGGAAAGAAGGTTGCACTGGTTGGAGGGCCTGCAATAATCCACAGCGGGGCATCGGAAGCAGTTGCTACGTTAGTCCGAGAAGGATACATAAACATTCTGTTTGCAGGGAATGCACTTGCAACCCATGATTTGGAGAATAACATATACGGGACCTCGCTTGGTATGAACCTGAAAACCGGGGAACTGGTCACAGGAGGACACCGTCACCACCTCTATACCATCAATAAAATCACAGATGCCGGTTCTATCCACGATGCCGTTGAAAAAGGGATTGTCACTGGAGGCATCATGTATGAATGCGTAAAAAACAAAGTACCGTTCGTCCTCGCGGGATCCATCAGAGACGATGGACCACTCCCTGATGTAATTCAAAATACAATCGAAGCTCAGGATGCCATGCGTAAATATATCAATGACGATAAACTTGGCATGATGCTAATGGTAGCAACACTACTTCACTCAGTAGCTGTAGGAAACCTTCTACCATCAAGAATCAAGACCATTTGTGTTGATATCAATCCGGCGTCGGTAACAAAATTGATGGATAGAGGAACGTCCCAAGCAATAGGAATAGTCTCCGACGCGGGTATTTTCCTGCCGAGTTTGTTAGATGCACTGCATGAGCTGGATAAATCATGAAAATATGTTGTGCACAGATAACTCAGACATACGATGATTCGAGAAACGCTTTTGAAAAGGCAGAGGAATTCTTGCGAGTTGTCAAAGCAGATTTGGTTGTGTTTCCCGAACAGTATGCAACCGGTTGGCGTCCAAAAGTTTCTCCAACGGATGGGCTGAAAATTCGCGATCAATGGATAGCACTTGCCAGAAAAACAAACACCTGTATCATCGGATCCTATCAAAAACCGATGGATGATGGTATCAGAAATGTCATGCTTGTTGTATCCCCAGAAGGAGAAATTCTTGCTGAATATTCAAAAATCCACCTATTTACTCCCGGGGGAGAGGACAAGGCTTTTTCTCCGGGAACAGAACCTGTAACGTTCAAATACGGAGGGGTGAAATTTGGATGTGCAATCTGCTTTGATTTACGATTCCCAGAACTATTCAGAGAATATCTTAATCTCGGAGTCGAGTGTGTAATAATCCAGGCAGCATGGTCTGCTGCGCGTGTTGCCGACTGGGAACTTCTTCTACGGGCACGTGCACTTGAAAACAGATACTATGTCGTAGCATGTGGGGCTCTAGGATACGATAAAGAAATGCAAACCGAATGTTCTGGTAGATCACTAGTATGTGATACAGAAGGACGTATTTTAGAAGATGCAGGCATTTTTGAGGGGGAACTTACTTGGGAATGTGACGCAGACACCATTCGTGACGATGTAAAAAACATGCGCAAACTCTGGGGTCTCTCTTTAGAAAACATCTGAATCATCCTCTTTTTCCAATAACCTTTCTTAGATAGAACACGAATATTTACATATGTATAAACTCGTCTGTGTACACTGTGGTGCGGAATATCCTCCAGATGCCATCGTATACAACTGTGAAAAATGCGGCCATCTTTTGGCTGTCAAGTATGACCTTGACGAAATCACGGTTTCCCATGAAGAACTTCAAAAACGTGAAATCGGTGTTTGGAGATACAAAGAATTCCTCCCTGTAAGAATTGAACCTGTCTCTCTGCATGAAGGTGGAACTCCACTCTATCACTTAAAAAAGCTAGGAGAGGAACTTGGTCTCAAAAACCTCTATGCAAAGCATGAAGGTATGAATCCTTCGGGGTCGTTCAAAGACAGAGGAATGACTCTTGGTGTTTCCATGGCTAAGCAACTCGGTAAGAACATTGTCGCCTGTGCGTCCACGGGAAACACTTCTGCGTCCATGGCAGTCTATGCCGCAAAGGCAAATATGCCGGCGGTTGTTCTGCTTCCTGCAGGCCACGTTGCATTGGGCAAAGTTGCTCAAGCACTGATGCACGGTGCAAAAGTCATCTCAATCCGAGGAAACTTCGACAGAGCACTAGAAATGGTTCATGAACTCTGCGTAACTCACGGAATATACCTCCTAAACTCCATCAACCCATATCGTCTGGAAGGTCAGAAAACCATAGGTTTCGAAGCAGTTGACCAGTTGGGATGCGTTCCTGACCGATTCGTCCTCCCAGTTGGAAATGCAGGAAATATCTCTGCAGTTTACAAAGGTCTCTGTGAATGGAAGGAAATCGGTTATATCGACTCTCTCCCAAAAATGACAGGAATTCAGGCAGCGGGTTCTGCCCCAGTAGTCAATGCAATCAAGAACAATTTACCGGAACTTGTTGTTGAGCAGAATCCAGAAACAGTCGCATCTGCTATCCGTATTGGTGCACCAGTCAACGCCGAAAAAGCACTCCGTGCTATCCGTGAAACAGGCGGAACCGCGGAATCAGTCACCGATGAAGAGATTCTTTCAATGCAGAGAGATCTCGCAAGAATGGAGGGTATCGGCGTCGAACCAGCATCTGCGGCATCTGTTGCAGGAATCAGAAAGATGGCTGAACAAGGACTTCTCGACAAAGATGAAAAGATTGTCTGTGTTGTTACCGGCCACCTCTTAAAAGACCCAGAAACCGTTATCAAACAATGCGCAACACCAATCGAAATCGATCCAACTATCGAGGCGCTGCTTTCCGTATTATAATATCGGTACTTACGGTCATTCTGCTTTTGGCGACCCCAATTGCGGCCGCCAACACAGCAGATTATACTGTTTCAACCGACGGAAAAACGGTATCAGCAGTCCTGACACTCGACAATCAAAACATTTTCTATATCCAAAATCCAGGAATATTTGGAGATACTGCCGTAGATGATATTACTGATTTGAAACTCATCCGTGATGATGGAACGGATGTTTCACCCATTAATTCGAACGGAACATATACCTTTGAAAAAGGAAACTACCTATTAACCTATACAGCAGCGGTGGATGCAAATACTATTTATGGAAAATATCCTGCGAAGTTTGATGTTTCCGTTACGCTCCCCGAGCCGTATACTACAGGCCATCTAATCTTGGGAACAGTCCAGAACAACGGAATTATAACAAAAGAAGGAACAAACACAGTCATAACCTATACACAGACAAACTCCGCACAACTGACATACTATGATAAGAATCGGGAGTGGATGCTCTATATATTCTTGGGTATTTGGGCTGTATTCTGCATTATCTTCCTATCACGGTATCTGAGACTGCGGAAGAAACGAAAGATAATTGAAGACTGAAACACTTCTTTTTTACAATAATTCTCAAAAAAGTAATTAGAGAATAATCTCTATATCGAGCTGTTCTGCAAGCTCTTTATATCTGTTTCTGATGGTAACCTCGGTAACGCCTGCAACATCAGCAACTTCACGCTGGGTTCTGCGTTCACCGGAGAGGATGGATGAAATATATATTGCAGCGGCTGCAACACCGGTTGGCCCTCGGCCAGATGTTAGTTCTCGTTCTCCTGCCTGTTTTAGGATTTCCATTGCACGAGACTGAACTTCTCCCTTCAGACCAAGACCCGAACAGAATCGAGGAACATAATCCCCGGGAGAGGTTGGGAGGAGTTTTAATCCGAGTTCCCTGGATATGAAACGGTATGTTCTTCCAATTTCCTTTCTTGTAACACGAGATACTTCTGCTATTTCATCAAGGGTTCTTGGAACATTACACTGACGGCATGCGGCGTAGAGAGCTGCGGCTGCAACACCCTCGATACTTCTTCCACGAATCAGGTTCTTGTCAACTGCATCACGATAGACAACTGCCGCAGTTTCACGAACATTTCTTGGAAGACCAAGTGCGGATGCCATACGATCCAGTTCGGATAATGCAAATGCTAAGTTTCTTTCCGTTGCATTGGATACACGAATACGGCGTTGCCATTTTCGTAGACGGTAAAGCTGCGCACGGTTCTTTGAAGAAATTGCTCTTCCATAAGAGTCACGGTTTCTCCAGTCAATCATGGTGGAAAGACCCTTATCATGGATTGTAAAAGTCATCGGGGCCCCAACACGAGAACGTTTCATGCGCTGATCATGATCGAATGCACGCCACTCCGGCCCTCTGTCAATGAAATCGTCATCGAGAACTAGTCCACAATTCTGACAGACAAGTTCCGCACGCTCGTAGTCGTGAACGAGTTGGTGACTTCCACATTCAGGACAGACGGTTACAGTTTCTGTATCCTTTACCTCTGGCTTCTCCTTCTCTCTTTCTCTTGGAGCAGATATTCCCTGACGCTCCTTCATCTTTTCACGCTGTTGCTTCAGCTGTCTCAGTCTTTCAATTTCAGTTTCCATGTTTCTTCCAATACCCCTTCTGCTTGCGGAACTTTTGTTCTGGTTTTGTGTCGGGAATCACATACAATTCTTGATTCACAAGTGAATTGGAAGCTTCACCATAACAGAGAATTGTCACATACGGCTTTGAAACACTACCGTAGAGATCAACAATTTTCCCTACTGGGTGATTTTCCATATCGCTTACACTTGTATAAAGTGGAGGGAGTTGTCCTGCATCACATTTAGCGACCAAAAGTCGCTTTCCACGACAAGCAATAACCGTTCCTGCTATCTTCACGATGAAAAACCCCGTTTCATTTCTGAGATACAAACCGCAGAGTATTTATGCTCATATAAATATGACTAAGTTATATAAAAACATTACCCGAAATATCTTATTACAATACTCAAAAAAGAGTGAGTGATTAGAAAGAAATAAGGTTGCAGGAAAGGGTTGCGTGCGCTTCCTCATCATTCATACCTGCCCCCCGTGCAACCAAATACCGCATTTGTTCATCTATGATATCATCCGGAGAATGAATATCTGACTGTACTACAAAACGTGCTCCTGCAAGTCGTCCCATAGAGACGACATGCCCATTGGTCCTATTGTGACCTCCACGGGAAGTTATCTCAAGAGCTATTCCATTCTTGGCAGCAAGTTCCGCTTCTTCTTCTGTAATGAGTCCCGGGTGTGCAAGTATATCGACGTAGTTGGAAGAAAGAGCTGCATGATTTGTACCGGGAGCTACCGGCTCTACGATGGTCTCTCCGTGAACAAGAACTATTTCGGCCCCAAGTTTTTTTGCCTTCTTTGCCAATTCATCAATTTGCTCCGGAGGAACGTGGGTTATTTCAATACCTGTAAAGAGGTGGATTCCATAGAGATCTGCTGACTTTTTCAGTTTTTTCTGTGCAACAATCAGTTCTTCCACATTGGAAAAATCTGCATGATCCGCTATTGCCATCTCAGTATAGCCTGCAACAGACATTCTTCGAATTAATTCAGTTGGAATCAACTCTCCGTCGGAAAATGTTGTGTGACAGTGATAATCATACATCAGAGTTTCTCCGCAACAGCCTTCAGAAGATCTTCCTTCGTTCCGGCGTATTCTACCGATATGCGGCCGGTTGTATCATACCAACGTCCTGGGTATTTTTTATCTTCTTGTGTTGGACTAAGACCGAGTGCACGAATTGCACGGGCAAGACGGGCAATATCGGGATGCTCGACTGCCTTGTCCTTTGCCACACGGCGTCCTTCCTTACGTGTTAGCGAAACATCGAAATATGCTGGATAAAGTAATCGAAGTGCCATAATTCTTGAAACTATGTTTCTTTTCAGATTAGATAAGCATAGTGTTCATGGTGTTAGTTATATAACTATTTGAAAGCAAACATAATTCCATGCATCACGTCGATGTTTCCATGGAAGCCGAAATATACGGCGCTAACAATAAACTTGCTGATCACAATGCAGAGCATTTCAAAGAGCACGGTGTCAGAGCATTTGATCTTCTTGGTGCGATTGGATCCGGAAAGACCTCGCTTGTTGAAAAAATTGTACCTGAACTTAAATCCCGTGGACTAGTAACTTGCGCAATTGCTGGAGATGTATACGGAGACGATGATTTCCAGCGTATTGTTGCAACTGGAATTGAAGCTTACAATGCAAATACAGGTAAAGAGTGTCACCTGGATGCTCATCTTGTCCACCATGCACTGGATCATCTAAAACTCGAAGGAAAAAATATCTGCTTTATTGAAAATGTTGGAAATATGGTCTGCCCGACAGATTTCAAGCTCGGTGCAGAAAAACGCATTGTCGTTATATCTACCACGGAAGGTGACGATGTTGTAAACAAACACCCAATGATGTTCCGTGATTGCCAAATTGCTGTTATCAATAAAATTGACCTCGCAGATGCAGTAGGATGTAACATCGAACGCATGATTTCTGACATCAAACGCTACAACCCTGAGATGATTATCATCAAAACCAATCTAAAGAAGGGAGAAGGCGTGAAAGAAGTTGCAGATGCCATTCTGGCATAAGACATTAAATAGGAAAAGAACGTATAAATATAGGACTCTGGATTAAACTGATGATACCGGTTATCCGGCATCGAATATCAGAGATACTAAAATTTAGGAGATACTAAAAATGCTTTGGCAAGGAAAATCCACCCGTAAATCTACTGGAGGACGCTACCACGCAGCCCGTGGAAAGAGACGGACTGAGATTGGAAGATTCCCAGCAGATACTGTTATCGGAGAAACTAAAGTTAAGGCCATCCGTGTAACCGGAGGAAACACAAAAGTTCGCGCACTCAAAGCAGAGTACGCAAACGTCAGCGATGCAAAAACCGGAAAAGTTCAGAAAGTTAAGATTCTCTCAGTCGCAGAGAACGCAGCAAACCCGAACTATGTTCGCCGTAACCTCATGACGAAAGGCGCAGTTATTGCAACCGACCTCGGAAAAGCAAGAATCGTTAGTCGTCCAGGTCAGGATGGCGTTATCAACGCAGTCCTGATTGAATAAATACTTTTTTTTCTTTCTGTTCATGAGCGAACTCGAAACTACCGTTGCAGCACCATTCATTCATTCTCAAGAAGTTAAACTTTCACAGATACGCCTCATATTCTACTATGTTCAGGACAAGTGTTGGGTAAATGTCGATGAAGCTAAGAAACTTATCGCAGTTGCAGAACGTAAAGGCTTAATCTCGAAAAATGAAAACGGAGAATATGCCCTGGCAGAACAACTTCGCGACCAGAAAATTCCCCTTGGATTCAAACCGACGGATAACATCTTCAAAGATGATGAAAAAGGAATTGTAGAGATACTCTTAGAAATAATTGCCCTACGCTCAGGAAAAAGTGGAAAAGAGATTGCAATCGAACTCAGTGAGATACAAAATCATTTCGATAATCTGATTATTGGAGAAGCTGCAATTACAGTATTAGCAAAGAAATATGACGTGGACATCTCACCCTACCGTAAAGAGATCATTTCCCAAATTCAAAGCAATAATTAAATAGATTTATATGTAATAAGAACATATTTGTTAAAGCACACAGTGCATTCATTTATGGACTCGTGGTCTAGCTGGCTATGACGTCGCCTTGACATGGCGGAGATCCTGGATTCGAATTCCAGCGGGTCCACTTATTTTGTGTTTTTTATTATGTTTTAAGATAGATGTTTAATAATATTCAGAAAATTAATCGTTCCGGAGTTTGCAGACTCCGTAATCATTCTTCTTGATTTTGATTAGTGAGAGTACGAAGAATACTCCAACAATGACAATAGTCAGGACAGGCGGGAACCAGATTGGGATTTCAACTCTGAACGCCTCAAGGCACATAATTACCCCAAGACAACCGATAGAATACATTGCACCATTTTTAAGATATGCAAATTTCCTAATGTTATCGATATTTCTAACTGTAAGTTCCCTAACAACAAAAGCTCCAATACCGTTTCCAATGAGAATTAATGGAACAGAAAGGGTGAATGCAAATGCACCGATAACACCATCGACAGAAAATGAAGCATCAATTACTTCTAAAAGAACCAGCTTGCTCACATCGCTATGAGCAAGTTTCTTCGAATTTGTTTCCGGTTGGGAATCCCCTGCCTTTTCCAACTCTAGAGATTTTTTATCGGCAAAGATTCTGATACCCATCATAATGAAATAAACAACAGAGCCTATGGCAACAGCAATCGCAAGAACCGGATTCACGTTCATAGAGATAATGATAAATGCAAGCGAGACAACTGCAGCTACTGCATTAAACCAAGGCTCCATTTTGGTTAGGAAACGCTCTCCGGGAACAATACAGTTTTTTTCTTCGGCTAGAAGCCAGTGCAAGAAAAGAAAGAGGAGGAAAATCCCACCGGCAACAAGAAGATAAGGTGCACTCATCTCTATGGCAGTTGCGGCGCGGGCATCCCCAGAGAAGGTTGCAGTTAATGCCCCGATTGGACCAAGTTCCGGTGTTGATACCCATATAATAATCCAAGGGAGGATTCCTCGGATAACAAATACAGCAATAATTAGACCCCATGTCAGAAACCACTTGCGGGCACGTTCCTTCATGGTGGAGAGGATATCAGCATTGATGATAGCATTATCAATACTTGCAATGGTTTCAAAAACCACCAAACCTACAACAATTATAACCGCTCCAAAGAAATCCATAAGATACACATAATTTTAATTCTGTTATTATTAATCGTTTCTCAATACTTATTTGAAATACCAGTGACATAGTGTAAATACACGTGAACGTCTTTGACTATTCTGATGAACAACTACAGGAATTTGTTACAAATACCTGCAGAAAGCTCACTAATGCTGTAGATTCAGCAGAAGCTGTTGCTCTAATCAAGGAGGCACTTCAGCACTATACCATTTTTGACCTGCAATACATCGGTGGAGTAGCACGTCGGGAAGTGGAAAAACTACCAGAACCCTACCGTGGACGTTATCGACCGTACTCTAATGACCTTCTAAATCGGTATCATGAGTTTATTGAACTATGCAGATTCAAAAAGACAAATCAATTGAGGGTGAGAGATCGGAAACTCTGGGATGATTATTGGTTCAACGCAGATGAGATGTTATTTCAGGAGGCAAACTCAGATAACGACCCATTGCGATCATTAGGACACCCAGCGGGAAAATTTTTTTATCGGCTCGTTTACGGATATACAATGCTACTAGCGGATGAACCGGGACATCCAGTGGGTATGCCATTCCCCGGCGGGTGGACCGTTAAGGAGAAGGGAGGGAAAATCCTCTGTCCAATTCGCGAAAAGGAAAAAGATTTGCCACAGGCACTCTGCAACTACTGTCCTGCAATCCAAGATGAGAACTGTCTCTGATAAGGAATATTTCCTTTAAGAACAAATCATTAAGTACACAAAATGTTTGAAGAATTAATTGGAACTCCTGAATTTCAAATGTCTCTTCTCTTGTTCGTCGCACTGGGAGGATACCTACTAGCAACACGCATTCATCAATCAGCAGTTGTCGGAGAAATTCTCGTTGGCCTGCTTGTAGGTCCAAGTGTTCTCGGATTGATTACATACACAGATTTTGTTGAGAGTCTGGCAGGACTTGGTTCTATCATTCTTCTGTTTGTTATCGGTTTTGAATTTGAACTCAAAGAAATCACGAATTGGAAATACTTCGTCATTGCTGCGCTTGGTGTTGCAGTTCCATTTGCTGGGGGTTACATAGCAGCCGACTGTTTCGGCATGGATTTCTACTCAGCTGTTTTCATCGGGACGGCTCTCACAGCAACCAGTATTGCAATTACGGCAAACGTGCTCAGGGAAATGGGAAAGTTGCAACAGCCATTTGCAAAAGCTATCATCGGAGCCGCTGTAATTGATGATGTTCTAGGACTTATTGTGCTTTCTATATGTAAGGATCTCTGCTCAACAGGCGGAATTGAAGCGGGAAGCGTAGTTCTTACTGTGGTTAAAGCATTCGGATTCGTAATTATCGGTGCACTGGTAGGAATCATGTTCATTCCCAAACTGATTACTTGGATGGACGGAAGAAAAATTGCCAAAAAATTCCCAGAATTTGTCTTCATCTTCTGCATGCTGATTGCATTCTTTTATGCCATGTGTGCCGAGGCAGTCGGTATATCAGCAATCGTCGGAGCATTCATTGCTGGTGTCTGCGTGAGTCGTGTTAGTCTGAAACACAGCATGGACATCAAACTTGGTTCTGAATACCTCTACATCATTTTTGCATCAATCTTCTTTGTGTCACTTGGCATTATGGCAGATTTGCGTTATATCACTCCAGAAATGATAGGATTCATCGTGATACTATGTCTTGTTGCAATAATTACAAAGGTTGTCGGTTGCGGTCTGCCTGCCAAATGTATGGGTATGTCTTGGAAAGATTCCATGATTATAGGATTCGGCATGACTCCGCGTGGTGAAGTGGCAATGATTGTGGGTCTGATTGCCCTTGACCATTTTAAAGAAATGGCTGCACAAACAACAGATCAGGCTATAGCATCAGGACTTCTCCAAACAGGAAATGAAATATTCATCGCTATTGTCGTGGTTTCACTTGTGACCACTATTATAGTCCCCTTGATTTACAATGGCATATTCTTCCGTAAAGAACGGAGAGAGACAAAAGAACTTGCAGAAAAACTGCAGACATCGGAACAATAAACTATCTTTTTTTCTTATGTAAGTTAGCAGGAATTCCCCTATCCGGAACTAAATCTCCTATCAAATCACCTCTCCCTGCTTTAAGAAGACCAGAAACAACCAAATCATACTGTCGCGGATCTTTCCACTGAAGAATAGCACGTTGGATTCTTTTCTCCCCACCTTTTGGAACATACACATGCTTTCCATTCATTGGATTTATGCCAGAATAGTACATTGCAGTTGAAAGTGTCATCGGTGAAGGCGTGAAATCCTGTACTTGCTCTGTAAACATATCGTGTTTTCTCAAGTAAAGCGCAAGGTTTACCATATCCTCCACGTGACACCCTGGATGAGATGACATTAGATAAGGAACCAAGTACTGACGTTTTTGTTTTCCTTTCTGCATTTCTTCAAACCTGACTCGAAATTCTTCGAATGCCCCCTCAGAAGGTTTATTCATCAATGCAGTAACTCTCGGAGAGATATGTTCCGGAGCAACCTTCATATGACCAGATATATGATACTGAGTGATTTCAGCTAGATACTCATCTCCAATCTTGTTTTTCGGAATTAAATCATAACGGAGACCGGAACTGATGAAGGCGTGCTTAACCTTCGGAAGCTCGCGAATTTTTTTCAGAAGGTTAAGTTGACGTTCTGTTCCGTCTTCCAGAAATGAGCACCCAATGCAAGTTTTGTTCCTACAAGGTTCTCCCGAATCCCAAGTTTTACAGTGACAGCCATACATGTTTGCCGATGGTCCACCAATGTCAGAAATGGTTCCATGAAATGAAGCCATCTTCACCATTCGTTTGATTTCTCTGATGATGGACTCTTCGCTACGAGATATGATTCGCTTCCCCTGGTGATGAGTAATAGAACAGAATGAACAGGCCCCGAAACAGCCACGATGAGTTACCACTGAGAACTGAATTGGTTCAAGAGCAGGAATTTTTTCCTTAATAGATGGGTGCTGCATGCGCATATAAGGTAATTCATAAATTCGATCAAGTTCTTCTGAAGAGAGTGGTTCTGCGGGAATATTCTGGATGATTCCTGTCTTTGGATGGGGCTGGATAAACGGACCGGCGGAAGAGGAAAAAAGTCTCCAGAAATGCGCAAAAGTCTCCTTCTCCTGAACATCAGGATAAGAAGGGAGAATTGTACCAGAAATCTCTCCTCTGCGGAACTCGGCAATGGAAACTGTATAGCAGGTCCCATGGATTCCTCGAATACTTTCCTTCTTTGAAAGTGCCTCGGCAATTTCAATCATTTGACGTTCGCCCATCCCATAGACGAGAAGTGTTGCCGGAGCATCAGCAAGAAGAGCCTGACGCACACTATCTGTCCAGTAATCATAGTGAGCAAAACGTCTGAGACTTGCTTCGACACCACCTATTACAATTGGAATATCAGGATATAGACGGTGGAGAATATTAGTATATACGATGGTAACTCTGTCGGGACGCGTGAGTTTACCACCAGGAGAGTAAGCATCGTTGGATCGTTTTTTGAGCGCGGGTGTATATGAATTAATCATTGGATCCACTGCACCAGGGACGACCGCGAAGAAGAGATTTGGTTTTCCTAACACTTGGAATGCCTTACCACTTCGATCTTTCCAATCTGGTTGGTTCAGAATTGCAACCGAAAATCCTGCATCTATGAGTGTTCTTCCAAGAACAGCCACCGGAAAAGAGGGGTGATCCACGTATGCATCGGCACTAACCAAAATAATATCGGGTTGTTCCCAGCCTATTTTTTTCAATTCCGCTTTTGTTACTGGAATAAACGTTGGTTGCTTAAGTGATGGGCGTGAGAACATTATGATATTCCTGTGTTATTGAATAATGACTTCAACTGGGGACCCGTCGGTTGCCCCAAGTTTTTCCCGGAGACGTTCACCACATATTACTTCAATTATCTCAGATGGATGGTGGGTTCGAAGGGGAGCAACGATTGCACAGGAGATTCCAGCAATTTCACATTTAAGACATCGTGCATCTCCGAACTGGCGGTGCTCATCCTTGAATCCTGGAACAATCATCCACTCAAGAGACTCAAGTTTATTCCGTATCTGCATACTCTGTGGATTCAATTTTACATTTAATGTTCCGGGATACGGGGTAAACCCACATAATTCTGTGAACTGATTTTGGTAGTGAGGGATTGACATATAATATCTCCCTTCGCCGACTCCAGATACTATGACTCCTTTCATCACATATTGGTCGCTGGAGTCATTGAATATTTTACAGAACTCGGAAAATTCTCGACGGAGATGTTCTTCTCCCTCCTGAGTTACAAGGACAAACTGACCGTTTGAATCAGCTGTTCTGGAAACCATATGATTCCTTTCCAGCGATTGAAGACGGCGCGAAGCTGTCTGTTGGCTTATTCCGAGCATATCACCAAGAACCTGTGTTGATATCCGTACAGGACCGGTGATGCCACCGAGCAGCGCCAGTTTTTTCAGACAAGCAGTGTCTTCTGCATCTAGAACGCTCATACACTCAATATTGGATGGATTACTATTTATGAGTTGTATGTTCACACTTGTCATCATAATTTTCGATTATCAACGAACAAGCTTTTATTCATTTACTAAGATATATTGTTACTATGAAGCCCGGATTAAGGCAGAAACTGGCCGAAAAGATGGCTGGTGAGATAACTCTTTCCGAATCGCCGGGAAAGTCGCTCAAGAAATGGAGGGTCAGTTTTCAAATTCAGCCGGGAGTACTAGCTGAATACATGAAAGTCTCCCCTTCTGTTATCAGTGACTACGAAAGCGGAAGAAGAAAAAGTCCCGGCACTGTAGTTGTTGGGAAAATAGTTGACAGCATCCTGACGCTAGATGAACAGAACGGTTCCAAAAATATCAAGAAATTTGGAAAACTGCTATTTTCAAACTTCGACGATGATGTCATCTATGACATGCATGATTTCCCCGCATCCATGCCACCGAATACGCTGGTAAATCTGTTAGAGTGTAAGATTGTCTGTGGATCGTTAAAATCTCCAATATTTGGATATACAGTGGTTGACAGCAAGAATGCAATTTTGAATCTTTCCCCAAGTGAATTCAATAGAATATACGGTTGGAGTACGGAACGTGCGCTAATATTTACTGACGTTTCATCTGGAAAATCCCCGATGATTGCAATCCGTGTCACTCCATTTAAACCACCGTATGTAATTTTGCAGGGAATTGAACCACAAAATGTCCACCCACTGGTAAAAATGTTGGCAGAAAAAGATCACATATCTGTACTGAGTACCTCTCTTGAGATAGATGAGGTTCTCACACGCCTGAGAGGAACAAGATGGTAGGAATAATAACCTATGGGGCATACATCCCAAGATATCGAATCAAAGTTGAGGAAATTGCTCGGGTTTGGGGTGCAAATGCAAAAGAAATTTCCGGAGGACTCGGTGTTTTTGAAAAGGCAGTTCCCGACTATGATGAAAATACGGCAACAATTGCGGTGGAGGCAGCACGTGCTGCATTATTGCGCCGACCAGTAAACCGTGACGAAATTAAAGCAGTTTATGTTGGTTCTGAATCACACCCATATGCGGTTAAACCAACCGCAGTTACAGTTGGAGAAGCAATCGGTGCAACGCCGGTCATGACTGCAGCGGACTATGAATTTGCCTGCAAAGCAGGTACCGCTGGCATCCAAACTGCAATGGGTCTGGTTAAATCCGGCATGATGAAATATGCTCTTGCCATTGGAGCAGATACTGCACAAGGGGCCCCTGGAGACGCGCTTGAATATACAGCAGCAGCTGGAGGGGCAGCATACGTCATCGGTTGCGACAACCCAATTGCAGAGATTAACGACACTTGTTCATTTACCACAGATACACCAGACTTCTGGAGGCGTGAAGGAGAAGATTACCCACAACACGGGGGGAGATTCTCCGGAGAACCAGGATACTTCAAGCATGTGGAGAGAGCAGCAATGATGATGATGGAACGGAGTGGAACCAAACCGGAAGACTATACTTACGCCATCTTCCATCAGCCAAATGCAAAATTCCCGCAAAAAGTTGCAAAAACTCTTGGATTTACCGCAAATCAGATTAAACCAGGACTGTTGGTTCCACGTCTTGGAAATACTTATTCGGGAGCTGTTCCGCTTGGTCTTGCAGCGATTCTTGACATCGCAAATCCTGGAGATAGAATCTTTGTCACCAGTTACGGAAGTGGCGCAGGATCTGATGCATTCGACATAACCGTTACCGATGCCATTGAAAAGGAGATTGACCGAAGCAGTGCTCCATCGGTTGAATCAATGCTTGGAAAGAAAAAATATCTGGATTATGCCATTTATGCCAGACATAAAGGAAAAATACGGGTGTAACATATGCGTGAAGTAGCAGTAATTGGTGCAGGAATGACACAGTTTGGTGAACGTTGGACTTCATCCCTGCGTGATCTCTGTACTGAAGCAGGGGTAGCAGCACTTGACGATGCGAACGTTTCCGGCAGTGAAATTGATGCATTGTTTGTCGGTTCTATGTCTGCAGGAAGATTTGTCGGTCAAGAACATCTTGGAGCTCTTGTAGCAGACTATGTTGGTCTCGGTGGAGATCTTCACATTCCAGCAACACGAGTTGAGGCAGCATGTGCATCTGGAGGTCTTGCTTTCCGTCAGGCAATAGCAACCGTTGGATCTGGCATGGCTGATGTAGTTGTTGCGGCGGGAGTTGAAAAAATGACTGATGTTGGAGATTCAACTGATGTCCTAGCCGGTGCAGCAGACCGTGAATGGGAAAGTTTTGCAGGAGCAACATTCCCAGGGTTATATGCGATGATAGCCTGTGACTACATCCATAAGTATGGTCTAACGAGAGAGGAACTGGCAGAAGTTGCCGTGAAGAATCACTATCACGGAGCACGTAACCCCTTTGCCCATTTCCAAAATGAGATTACTCGTGAAACAGTAATGAACTCAACGCTGGTCGCATCCCCTTTACGTCTCTTCGATTGTTCGCCAGTTTCAGATGGAGCAGCAGCAGTAATTGTCTGCTCCATGGAAAAGGCACGGAAATTCACGGACACACCAATAAAGGTGCTCGCATCCGCACAAGCAGGAGATACTATTGCGCTCCATGACAGACCAGACTTTTCCACAATGGGGGCAACGGTTACCGCAGGAAACAAGGCGTTCACCCAGGCAAAACTGGACAGAAAAGACATAGACTTTGTGGAAGTACATGATTGTTTCACCATTGCCGAACTCTGCGCAATTGAAGATCTCGGATTTGTACCAAAAGGAATGGCGGGTAAGTTCACTGCTGAGGGAGAGACAAGAATTGGGGGAAAATTACCAGTCAATACCTCTGGTGGACTTAAAGCCTGTGGACACCCAGTGGGTGCAACGGGTATCAAACAAGTCTGGGAAGTTGTCCAGCAACTCAGAGGTGAGGCGGGAAAACGACAAGTTGAGGGTGCAGAAATTGGTATGACACAAAATGTTGGTGGAACTGGAGCAACAGTCGTCACACATATTTTTGGGAGGACATGAAAATGACAGTAGCACGCTATTGGAGAAAAATTCCGCAGAGATACAACCTCATAGGAACCAGATGCGAGACATGTGGAAAAACGTTCTTCCCCCCACGAGCTATTTGTCCACACTGCAGACGTGAGGGAATGATGAGTGAAGTTGCACTCTCTGGAAAAGGGAAGATACTTACTTTCACAATCATTCATTCTTCGAGCGAACAGTACGCAGTATTTAAACCGTATGTCCTTGCAATCATTGAACTAGAAGAAGGGGCGAGAATGACCTCACATGTCATCTGTGACCCAGAAGATGTTTACATCGGCATGCCAGTGCATTCTGTCTTCAGGATTATCGAAAAGGAAGGAGCTGATGGTGTCATCCATTATGGTACGAAATTCGTTCCAGATGATTAATCTTTTTTTATTTTTTGATGCAACAAATATTCATAATAATTCAACATATTAAGACTCATGAGTCACTATCATCTCTTTGAAAAATGTCAAATTGGAAATATAAATTCTCAATTATAACTTTTTTAGTTCGCGAATGAAAAATTAGTGTTTTTTCAGAGATTCAATCGCCATAGAGGCAATTACAAACACCTCATCAGCGGAGAATTTCTCAGTATTCAGAATCAAATCATACGGCTCATGGCTTGTAATATCAATCTGATAATACTCGCGATAACGATCCGCTTCACATTTCTCACGCTCAACAGTTTGACGGTAGGATTCTTCTGGGGTGAGTCCTTCTCGTTCGGCAATCCGTTCCGAACGGCATTTCTGAGATGCTGAAAGAAGAATCAAGAGATCTGCATTCTTCACCATCCACCCAACCAGACGACTTTCGATAATGATATTGTCATTATCGAGAGCAAATTTGGTCTGTCTACGATCGACTTCGTAGTCAATATCAGGATTCTGTTTTGCTAGCTCACCGAACTCGGCGAGTGTCATATTGCGTTCGGCTGCTGCATCTCGGAAGAAAGATCCACCTGAATAAAAAGATAGACCATACTTTTCAGCAAGGTGCTTCCCAAGTGTAGTTGTTCCACTTCCAGGAGATCCGGCAATGCCGATACGCATTTACATCGCCCCTATATTGAGACATTTTCGAATAATCTGCGTCATACAGAGAGAGCAGATGAGGTACCATAGGAGCCATAGTGGGAAGACAAGCAAGTAGACATCGAAGTAAGAAGAAAGACCTGCAAACGGAATCACAATCGAATTCGTAAGATCAGCAATCTGTGGCGTCAGAATGTCTTTAAGAGGCATCTGTTTGATACGTTCATAGAGCCAGAAGAAGATTGGAATTGTTACCAATAGAATCCACATCATTGGCTTGAACTGAGCCTGGCTTTGTTTCATTTGTTCGGAAGTCAATGCTTGCTGTTGTGCTTGCATCTTGCGAAGAAGGCGCTCATCACCCAATTTCTGAGCTTCGCGGAATTTAACGTTGAATTCCTTCATTTTATCGTTCTGCTTCTGCATTGCTTCGTAATCAATCATGTACTTCTGCAGAAGAGATGAGTAGAAACCAGTAATAGTCGCTAGAACCAGCACCAACGCAAAGAATGGCAATCCCATCGCCTCAAATGGCGATATGACGACATCTACGATACCGGCGACAATTTTACGCGCTGCTTCCCACTGGTAAAGCAGAACCATCGCCACCATTGCACCAAGTGCAATGAACATACCGTATTTGTCGAATATTTTACCCATTCAATTTACCTCAGAACAGCGACAAGCTCATCAACTGCCTTATCTACGAGGAAATCAGCGTTGGTGATTATTTTAACAGTGCAACCCGTAAGCATGGAATATGCTGCTGCGAATGCACGGTTCATTTCTTGGTGTTCTGCAATAGAACGAGATCCTTCAACATCACGTACACGCGTCTCATCGGAAAGTCTACGGACAAGAATCTGATCGTTGTCAGTCTCAACTAAGACAATTGTGTCTGGCATGATTGCAGAAATTACCCATTCCGGGAGTCCAGCAAGGTATCCTGCCGGAGTCTTAACAGATGCATGAGTATCAACTATGACATTTCCATCAATCGCAGCTATCTTTTCTGCTGCAGTCTTCTGTAGGCGTTTCTGCTGGACACGGTCAAGTTTACGCATCTGATCACGATCGGTGACAAGACCCTCTGCCTGAGCGACTTCAAACATGAAACTACCGAAGTTCAGGTTTTGGTACTTGATGCCTTCTGCGGTTACTTTATCGAATGCGGAGTTGATGACAGTGGTCTTACCAACACCCGGAACTCCTGTAATGATAACTTTTTTTCCTGCCATGAGGTATGCTCCTATTTAGAGTGATATAAATTTGGATTTAAACTGATATATTACTGACGGAAAACCTCTTCATGCGAAGCAGAAAATAGTTTGAAAAATGGATGTGGATTATTCTTTGTTGAAGAATCCACGCATGAACGGATACATTTCCATCATCTGTTCATTAGCAATCTGTTCATACAATCTGTAGACAATCGAGACAGTAAGTAGCAAACCGGTACCTCCAACAAAACCGATAACACCAAACATGTTAGCGATTACCGATAGAAGACCAACAGCTACACCACCTATAACGGTGACCTTTGGAATATATCTGTCCAGATATCGTTCAAGAACGGCCGGACTTCTGCGGTATCCAGGAATCTGCATTCCGGAATTCTGAATCTGACGGGCAACATGTTTCGAATCGAGACCTGCTGTTTTAACCCAGAATATTGCGAATACCGCACCACCGAGGATTACAACGCATATATCAATACCAAGGCGGATGAATATCTCCCAAACTGCATGACCTGCTCCAGTGAAGTTCGAAAGCCACCACATCCAGTCCTGAGGTTGGTTGATTGGTGCGAGATACCACATAAGTCCATTTAATGGAGTGGAACCATTGAACTCTCCCAAGAAGTTAATTCCTAATCTGGAAAGAATCATACCAATCATCTGGACAGTGGCCTGCAGAACACGAACAAGAATCATCGGAATAACTGATGCATAAATCAGTTTAACCGGGAATCTTGAACGTGCACCTCTGACATTAGCATGTGCGAGCGGAATCTCAACTCTGCTTGACTCGACAAAGACAATCAAGAAGAATAATCCAACTGTCACAACAAGTGCCAGTATTTCAAGACCAAAGAAGTCAAAGAAGTTTCGACCTTCACCAATACCTTGGAAGAGTTTCGGGAAGAAACCAAACGCAAGACCATCACTGGAGTTCTCTGCAGACCAGTTGAAGAAACCATTCACAAGCCCTTGAGCAACTCCTGCAACGATGAAGAGACCAACTCCTGAACCGATACCCCATTTGGATACTACCTCATCCATAAACACGATGAGGAGACCTCCTATACAAATCTGCAAGAAGATGAGAATCATCACAATGGCCGAGTTACCACCCATTGCTGCGACTACATTAGCATCAGCCGTCATCCATCCTCCGAAAACGTTCGGGATAGCTTCAAGGATAATCATAACGAAAATCAGAAGTTTCTGCAGACCCATATAGAGGACCTGACCACGCTGGTCAGATGTGTTGATTTTAATCAGGTCAGCTCCACGGAGCAACTGTAATACGATAGAGGCAGTAACGATTGGCCCGATACCAAGGTGGACAATCGTTCCCTGAGCTCCAGCAAGCAGTGCACGGTAGTATTCGAACATATCCACCGAACCACTTGACAAGCCAAACACAGGGATGTTTGTCAATATGAAATACAGAAGCAACACCGCGCCGGTCCACAGAAGTTTATTCTTGAAGTGGACATGACCCTCTGGTGGCTTTACTGATGGCATACGTGCCAACAGTGGTTCCATTTTATCCAACACTTTTCCCATGAGTTAGTACCTATTAAAATTTATTCGGAAAGGGCGTTTCCGCCCATTTCCTCGATTTTTGCAACTGCGCTTGCAGAGAAAGTTTCTGCGGTGATGGCAAACTTGTGGGTAACCTTACCTCCACCTAAAACCTTCTCAACACCAATCTGGGCTACGTCAAGATTGATGACGTCTCCATCCTGAGTAGCAATTCCACGTGCGAGCAGATCCGGGACAAGTTGGTCGATGTCTCCAATATCCATCACATCCCAACTGTAGGACGTTTTGCAAACGAATCCATGCTTGCCTTCCGTCTTTCCTAGGAAGTAGAAGCGAGTGAAGTTGTGGTCACGCCATCCAGCTGCTCCACGACCTCCGCGGTTACCTGCACCACGGCGGTTCTTGTGAGTTCCTCCACCGCATGTTCTGGAACCCCGGAATTTTGAACGCTTGTTTACTGGCATGTTATTTACCTCATCTTGATAAGGAGATCATTGATCTCAGCACCGTAGTAACCAAGGGCACCGCCCTGGTTGAACGTGCGTTTTGTACTCTTGAATCCCTTTCTTGGCGGGTGCATACGAAGCACCGGCTTCAGCTCTGGGACATCCTTGATACGGATTTCACCTGCGACGATTGCTGCTGCAAGTTCTGCAATGGTTGCATATTTGGTTGCAGACTTAACGTACTCGTCAGTAAGTGGTTTGTTTCCAGTAAGTCTTCCACGAGTCTCGAGGATAGTTGCTAAAGTTTCTGCGTTTACTTCACCGAATGCAACGTAGTCTTTGACCTTTCTAACCATACCAAGGTATTCCGGGGTCTCCGGGACTAAGACACAGTGGTTGATATGATGAAGGCGCAGCATTTTGAGCGTTTCCTTGATTTCACGGCGGGTGTTGACAATACCTCTGACCTGAACTAATGCGTACATTACTGACGACCTCCTACACGAATCATGTTAGTCTCAGCAAGTGCGTTGAAAGTTGCCTTTGCATAGTTCAGAGTCGTTCTAGTCTGACCACTGGTGGTAACCCACACATCGTGGATTCCCGCTAAGTCAAGTACCTTCTTACCAACGTCACCAGTCACAAGCCCAATTCCCTTCGGAGCTGGTTTTAAAGTAACCGTTACAGAACCCGCTTTACCAGTAACTTCCCATGGAACGGAATGCTGTTGTCCGCATCCGCATTCCCAAGAACCACAGCCTCTCTTAACCTTGATAATTGAGAGTTTTGCGGCGGTTATTGCCTTCTTAATCGCAGTTCCGACCTGGACATCCTTGCCCTGTCCGAAACCGATGTACCCATCTTTGTTGCCGATGACGACGACAGCTCTGAACTTAATACGGCGTCCGGAGTCAGTCATACGCTGCATCATATCAATGCAGAGGACTTCGTCAACAAGACCTGGGAGCATTGCATCGACAATGCCTTCCTCTTTGATTGGGTAGCCACTTGCAAGAACCTCATCGAAGTTTGCAAATTCACCAGCCAAGACTTTCTTGCCAAGACCAGTTACTGGGACCCACTCTTCCTGTTCGTAAGCCATATTATGCCAGCTCCTTCATGATTGCTTCCTTCACAGCCTCAACATTTGCCGGTAAGTCAGCGAATTTCTCATCATACTCTGCAATGACAGTTCCATTGCAACGATCATCGTCCGGGAGAATATCCTCCCCTACTGGAATTTCAAGACCTGCTTCTACAGCTCCCTTAATTGCTGCGAAGACACGAGCTCCTGCAGATGCAACCTGAAGTCCAAGGTCTGCAATTGCATCGGTGTAACCCGCCTTCTGTGCACGAACTGCGAACAGCATTCCTGCGAGGTATGCAGCTGGGGTGTTACCAAGGTAACCCTTATATCCATAGTTCTCCAGTTCCTTGCTGTTTACGTGGACTAAGGTGTAGTCGCCTTCCATCTGTGCAGCAACAAGCTGAATGATGATGTGGCGGTTGGTCTTTCTGATAACCATACGATTTCTGCCAGAGACAATTAAACGCTGGCGCTGGTAGAAGTCAGTTTTGCCTTCACGGCGTCTTCTAAACTGAACGAAATATCTTCCATTAGTTGCCATTGCTTAGTTCCTCCGGGAAGTGATGAGTTCAATCTGCGTTTTCATGTGAGCGACATTACGGAACTGTCCACCTGCTGCTCTGCGGTAGAGATGGCGATACTCAGTTGGAGTGATAGTTCCAGCGTCACGCTGAGCGCGAAGTTCCTTTCTCTGTGCACGGATTTTCTTAATCCATGCTTCCTTTGATGGGGTGCGTGCGCCCTTTGCACCGCTTCTGCGTCCCTGTCCTTTTCCATGACCGTAAGAGCGCTTTGCAACGCGTACACGGACACGACCGCGGGAAATTCCTTTTTTCTGATGAGTAGAAATTGCTCCTTCATCAATCAACTTACGGATATCCTCGCGAGACATTGCATTCTGAACGTCTGCAATTTTTTCTGGATTAATCCAGACACGATTTTCACCGCACTTCATAATAAGTGCTGCAAGTCTGCGCTGAGCAGTAAGATTAGTCATTGGACTTCACCTCTTCTGCTTTCGGAGCCTCGGCAACTACTGCTTTCTCTGCTCTGAGATTCAGAACTTTGATGCCGAGTTCGGCTGCCTTTGCCTGAATCGCTACACGTTTTGCACCACCGACAGATCCGCCGATACGGACTGCTGTGGTTGCTGGATCAATCTCTTCAAGTTCAGCTACAGTGAAAATTCTAACTTCGCGATATCCGCTCGGGTGGAAACCTCTGACTGCTTTCGGAGAACCGAATCCTGCCTCTGGGTGTTCACCCTTGGCAAGGTAGTCCTTGCGCTGCTTGGAGTGGAGTCCCATCGGTGCTCTCCAGGAATCCTTTAAGGTAACCTTGGAGTGGAGGCACTGACGGTTGAATGTTGCTTTCTTTGCCGTTCTGGCGCGGAGAAGTCTCTTAATTTCAGATGCCATGTTTAGTTACCTCTGCTGGTGATGTAGATACCATCCTGGAAGACACGTGGGTCTCTGTTTCTGACCTTGCATGCCTGTTCGATGTTTGCTGCAGTGTTTCCAACTTCTTCACGGTTGATACCCGTCAGGATGACTTCATCTCCCTGAACCTTGACCTTAACGCCACCAACAATTGATGCGTAGCGGGGTTGTTTCTCACCAAGGAAGTTTCCGATTTCAAATTTGTCTCCAGCAACCTTTGCCTGAATTGGGAAGTGGTTGAAGACAATTTTCATGTGATATTCGTAACCTTCAGATACACCCTTACTCATGACTTTTAAGAGTGCTTCGTAGGTTCCGACTAATGCAAGAACACTGCGTCTGGTGGACTCGGTTGCAATAGTAATTACGCCTTCTTCTTGGGTGAAGGAAATCTGCGGGTGATACATTCTGCGAACGAGTTCGCCTTTGGATCCTTTAACGACGAAGTTATCGCCGTCGCGGGTAATTGTAACGCCTGCCGGGATATGGAATGTTACTTTGTGCATAGTTTCACTCCTTAGAAGACATATCCTAAAAGCTCTCCACCAATACCGAGCTTACGTGCCTGTTCATGGGACATAACACCCTTGGAAGTGGTCAGAATGATAATTCCGAATCCCTTACCCGGGAGGTATCTGATTTCCCAGTCTTCGAGTTCTTCGACCTTTACGGAGAAACGCGGGTTGATTGCACCGCACTTGTTGATACCGCCAGAAAGGGAAACTTCGAACTGCCCCCCTCTTCCGTCTTCAATCTTTTCAAAGCTGGTGATGTATCCGTATTCCTTCATTACTTTAAGCATATCTCCAAAGAGACGGCTTGCCGGCTCAACGGTCACTTTAAGCTTGCCGGAATCTCCAGCATTCTTAATGGCGCTCATTGCGTCTGCGATAGGATTCTGTTGTGTCATTTTCCTTCGTCTCCTTAGTTCATCTTCTTAAAGCCCATAGTGGGTGCCCATTCGCGGAAGCACTGACGACAGAGGTAAATGCCATATCTGCGCACAAGTCCCTGCTTGCGTCCGCAAAGCTGGCACTGGTTTGCACCGCGACCATACTTTTTCTGCTGGACTTTGCCGTTGTCTTTTGCTGCCATATTACTCTACCTCAATGCCGAAGGTCTCAGTCACGAACTTCATGGACTCTTCACGAGTGACATGGAGTTTGGTGTTGAACTTCTTCTGCTGAATCTTTCTGCGTGCGGTTCTGGTACCTTTCTTCTCGATGACAACCATGATATCCATACCGTAGATACCGATCTTAGGATCATATGCCTGTCCCGGGAAGTCGGTGTGCTCTTCAATACCAAATGCGAAATTTCCAGTTGCATCAAACTGACGTTCGTGGAGAACGTGTTCAATGGAATAGGTCTTGATAGCAGTGGTAAGGAAGTTCATTGCTTTTTCACCGCGGAGGGTGACTTTGCAGCCAATCGGCTGACCGCGGCGGATACCGAATGCCGGAAGTGTGTTCTTTGCGTAGGAGCGCAGCGGTTTGGAACCTTCTGTCAGTGCAGACATAATGTTCTCTGCATTGACAAGGCGTTCACCGGATTCGCCAACACCCATGTGAACGACGACTTTTGCAACGTACGGTGTCTGCATGTCGGTCATGCGTCAACACCCCAATTCTTCAAATAAGACTCTGTCGTACCGGTTACGAAGATGTAGTCTTCGATGGTTTCAACAAGCTCACCTGCATTTGTCTCGATGATAACACGATTCGGAAGAGAAGATGCCTGAATCTTAATCTCAGTAATCTTTCCTGATTTCATCGTGTGCTGACCGCCGATGATAATTGCTTGGCTACCTACTGCATATGGGAAGTGTTCCTTAACAACAAAGCGGTCATCACCAGTGATACCAATGATTAGAGTATCTTTGCCCTTGCATGCGAAGTCACTGATGAAGTTTGCACCATCGAGAAGGTTAATCTGAGTTTTGCCGCCTCTAATGGTGGTCTTGTTTGCAACTTTTACAAGTCTGACTTTTGCTGCCTCTTCAGAAATCTCTTGTTCTGTCTGACGTCCCTTCTGGTCAACAAGTATTACATAATGCTTGTTTATCTTAGGGAAGGTGATGATATCGAAGACATCAACTCCCATATGATCATCGGTTGCGATGTGACCATTTACAAGAACCTGACGATCATGGAGAATCTTTCTTGCTTCCTTTGCGTTCTCAGCGACATGTATGTGGTCGCGGAGCCAGACACCTAACGGAAGTGCGGAACCATCGTGTGGACCTGCAGCAGTGCTGGTTACATACTTCTTTTCTTTTTTGGCAAGCTGCCACTCGGTTGGGGCTGCCATGCGTTTTGTTCGGGTCATGCCTTCACCTCAAGACGTGCCATACGCTTTGCGTCTTTTGTATTCAGTTTGGTAATCATTACCTTTGACGGGTCGATTGCCCTTGGAACTTCTTCGCCGTTTGCCTTCTTTAAGGAAACACCGTGTACCATAACTTTAGTGTTCTTGACATCGACTTTATCAACAACTCCCTCGGTTCCTTTATATTGACCACGGGTGATTTTGACAGTGTCGCCGGTGACAACACGGAAACTGCGTTTTCCATACTTTTCGCGGAGATCTGCTGCAAGCGGTGCGTTTAAGAATGCTCCTTTTACGTGAATCGGTGCATTGTAGCGGAACTTGCGCTGTTTTCTCGGCTGGATGCTTGAAATACGTACCATGTTTATTCACCTTAGATAATGATGGTCGCCATGGACCCTACTTTCGGGAAACGTTCTGCAACTTCACGTGCAACCGGACCTTTAATGTCAGTTCCACGCGGATCGCCGTTATCGTTTAAGAGAATCATTGCATTCTCTTCAAAGGATACACGAAGTCCATTCGGGCGACGGAATTCCTTCTTCTGGCGAACAACAACAGCTTTGACAAGCTTTCTCTTCATATCTGGAGTACCTTTCTTAACTGAAACTGTTGCAAGGTCTCCGATACCCATCTTCGGTTGGCGATTCTTGACACCATGATATCCGAAGACAGATACAATCTGGACAACACGTGCGCCGGTGTTGTCTGCACAAACCATCTTAGAACCTGTTTGAAGTGCTCTTGGAATCTTTGCAGTTAAGCCTTTCATTCCTTAATCACCTCAACGACAACATAAGAGGTTGTTTTGTTCAATGGTCTGCACTCTGCAATTTTGACCTCGTCGCCAATCTTTGCGTCGAGGCATGGAGCCATGTGTGCGTGAATTTTAGTACTTCTCTTCTCATAACGGTCATATTTCTGGACCTTGTGAAGGAAGTTCCGTTCAACAACAACGGTTCCCTGCATACGTTCGCTCACGACCTTACCAGTAATCACCTGGCCGTGTACTGGTAAGCTGCCATGGAACGGACAGTTTACATCGTTGCATTCCTTTTCAGGGACTGCAACATCTAAGCCGATATTTTTTGCCATAATAACCCTTCATCTTACGCGCATACTAACGCGTCGCGTTGGAGAAACAGACAACGCCGAGCCGTCTATTATCACCGAAATACTATCCGGGAGGGTTACCCGGAGTAATTTATATTGTTTCTCCAAGGACTTAATACCCCTACCCGTATCTATTAAAAGAAGATTCTTCGTCTCATCGATGATGAAACCAGAAATCTTCTCCTCGAATTTATTCGGTGAATGCTCCACAGTTACCTGAAGCCCGATAAGCTCGTGTTTAAGGATGTTCTGTGGAGTTATCATAGACGATTTACTGGCGTTTGGACTGTTCAGTCTTGATACGTGCGATAGTTCTGCGAACTTCCCGGATCTTTCCGGGGTTTTCCGGTGCACCACCGGCGCTGACTTTTCCGTAGTGCTGGATAAGTTCGAGATTTAACTTGTTCTCGTTCTCAGCCAGTTCTTCATCGGAAAACTGGGCGATTTCTTTTGCTCTGAAGATTGCCATTACTGTACCTCCGGCTCTGCTGCATCTGCTTCAAAGTCGTCGAAAACATCTTGTACTGCTGGTGCCGGGTTGGCATCAGCACGAATCTCGAAGTGATCTGGGAGAACTGCTCCTGGAGGTACAATCTTGACCTGAACACCAATGATACCAAGTTTCTTGACTGCAGTTGCGTATCCAGTCTCGACAACGGACTCAGCCGGTTCACCGGAATGCTTGATGTAACCTTCAACAAACTTCTGGACACGTGCACGAGCACCGGTAAGCTTTCCTGCAATGATAACTTCACAGCCGAGAGCTCCGGAATCCATAACACGGCGGATTACAGAGGTTCCTGCCTTTCTAAAGTACCATCCGCGCTCTAATGCATTTGCTAAGCGTTCTGCCATAATCTGAGCGTTGAGATTTGCATTTGGTACCTGTTGAACTTCTACCTGGGGTGCGTCTATTCCGTAGACATTGGTTAAGTCAGTAGTAAGCTGACGGACAAGCTTTCCTCCTTTACCAATGACAATTCCTGGTTTCTCTGCAAAGATGGTGACCTGAGTTCCAACCGGAGTTCGAACGATATCCATACCACCATAGCCGGCACGCTTAAGTTCGCGTCCAAGATATTTCTGAACACGGACTTTTCTTACGCCGTCAGCGACAAATTTCTTTTCAATGGTCGGCATCTTATTGCACCTCACGAAGAATGATTTCTACATTCACGGTATCTCTGTGCTTCGGGGTTGCTCTTCCCATTGCACGCGGGAAGATTGCTTTCATGCAGCGTCCCTTATTTGCAGCAGCATGAGTAATTACCATCTTTTCAGGCGCAAGACCTGCGTATTCAGCGTTCTTCTGTGCAGAGCGGATGAGACGGATATAATACTTTGCTGCCTTAACCGGATATCTTCCGGCCGCAGTTCCAAATGTCTTTCCATTCAGGCTCTTCTGGTGAGCTACATTTCTTGCATAGCGGTGGAACGGCACTGCACGCTCTAATTCGACAACCTGTTCAAGGTATGCTACTGCATCGTCTGCCATCATGTTGCGGACGAGGTGAGCAATCTCAACAGCATGTTTTGGAGAGCAATCCAGCTCGTTTGCCTTTGCACGGGCGATATTGTCGCCGGTCGTTTTGTTGCTGTATTCTGTTCTTGCCATAACAATCACTTCAGCGGGACATACTTACTCGACCGGGTTGCGCCAACGCCTGCGCTTCCGTGGGTAACTTTCTTGCGAGTCAAAGCGAATTCTCCAAAGTAGTGGAAAATACCCTCGACAGGAATCTCAACTTCAACGAATTCTTTACCGGAGTAGATGTTGACTTTTTTGCCGACCATTTCCGGAAGGATAATCATTGAACGAATGTGGGTACGTACACCATCACCAGCTGCAATCTTTGCACGGACGTCCTCTTCGCCGCGGGTGAATCCGCGAAGGACTTTCCTGCGTGCTCCTGTCGGCATGAGCGGAAGGAGTTCTTCCATAGACATGGCCTGCAGAGCTTCAAGGTTGTAACCATGATAGGTATACTCCTCACGCCGTTTCGGCATTCTCTTAGTAGTTTTCTTAGCCATCTAAACTCATCTCCGGCATCCGGTTCTGCGTGCTGCAACATGTCCAACTTTCTTACCAGCTGGTGTACCACGAGCAACTGTCTTTGGTTTACCTGGGTGCTGGTGTCCTCCACCACCGAATGGGTGGTCTATGACGTTCATTGCGACACCGCGGACTCTTGGCCAGCGGGTTGCAGAGGTCTTCATCTTGTGGTACTGCTTTCCTGCTTTCAGGATTGGTTTTTCATTGCGTCCTCCACCTGCGACAAGTCCGATAGTTGCGAGACAATTCTCGTTGAACCATTTTGGCTTTCCAGATGGCATCTTGACGCCTACTTTACCATCGGATTTACCAATGACAATTGCTTGGACTCCGCTTGCACGGACGAATTTGCCACCATCCCCTGGGCGTGCTTCGATGTTACAGACTGCAACTCCAGTCGGAACATCGGCTAAACGGAGAGTGTTACCATTTTCTAATTTGGCTTCCGGACCCCATGCGAGTTCCTTGCCTATACCGACACCTTCGGTAATCAGTGCATATTCTTTCTTGCCGTCAATATAGACGACTGCGATTGGGGTGTGGCGTGCCGGATCGTGTTCAATGTCAGCAACGGTTGCACGAACAGTCTGGGTTGGAGTACCGAAGTGCTTAAGTTCGGCCTTATACCTGTGTGACGGTGCGCGATAGGTAGATCCGCCTTTTCCGCGTGCCTGTGTACTAATTCTGTGTCCCATTTATCTCACCTTACACGATTCCGAGCTGAGAGAGAATCTCTTCAGCTGCATTATCCTCTTCGAAGGTAATGATTGCCTTCTTCGTTCCCTTGGTGGTCATCATAGTGTTAACTGCGACAATCTTCTTGCCGAAGGTCTTTTCAAGGTCTGCCTTAATGTCTTCCTTTCTAGACTCTTTTTCGCAAATGAAAGAGAGCTGGTTAACATTCTCTAAAATGACCATAGCCTTTTCGCTAACAATCGGGTGTGCGAGTGTCATCGTTTATGCCTCCCCAAGTTTTTTGACTGCAGCTTCGGTCCAAACTGTTAGTCTGCCTGCGGTACATCCAGGTGCAAGTAATTCTGCATTGAGAGCATTTACTGGCACACAGTCAACACCTGCAAGGTTCTTTCCTGCAACAAATTTGTCGGAGGTAACAACTAATACAGAAACTGCCTGTTTGTATCTACGTCCACGGGTCTTACCGCGACCTGCACGAACCTTCTTCGAAGCTTTTGCACGGTCTAAGTCTGCACCGACGCCCAATGCGAAGAGTGCCTGTAGAACCTCAGAAGTCTTTGCGATTGATTCGAATGCGTCTTCAACGATGATTGCTGCGTCGCCTTCAAATTTGTGTCCGCGTGCTGCAACAAGTTCTGCGTTGACAGTTGCTGCAATAGCGGAGCGAATTGCTTTCGCTTTCTCCTTCTTGTTAATCTTCTCAACAAGGATTTTTTCTGCTTTCGGTGCGTGTGCCGGGTGTCCACCCTTGGTTTGTGGTACCTTTGCTCCGCGGCTTCCGTTCTTGATACGCGGAATCTTAGATTCACCACGCTTGGAACCCCAGCCTTCTGCAGAAGTTCTCATACCTGCATAATGGTCTGCACCATACTGCTGGTACTGTTCACTCTGGTATGCGAGGACAGCTCTCTTAATAAGGTCCGGACGATATTCTTCATTGAAGATTGCCGGGAGCTCGATTTCGTGGAGAACTGAGCCGTTAATTGCTTTTACATTTGCTTTCATTGCTCATTCACCCCTGCTTGCTCTGGACGCTGACAAATTCAACGACCGGCGTCTGGACTTTCTTCTGTTCACCCATACGGGTTGCAGATCTGATTCTGACTAAGCGCTTTGCAGGTCCTGGGATACTGCCTTTGATTAAGACGTAGTTTCCGCGAATAAGACCATAGTGGAGGAATCCTCCTGCAGGATTAATCTCATCCGGATTGTCCCCAATCTTGATGATGCGCTTGTTAAACTCGGTTCTCTGGTGGAATCCAGTCTGTCCTGGCATTGGAACCTGCCAGCGAACGTGATGCGGGTGCCACGGACCGAGAGTACCGATGTGTCTCGTCTTCTTTGCACGAGAGTGCTTCCTTTTACGGAGGGTGATACCGAATCTCTTGACTGCACCCTGGAATCCTTTACCCTTTGTTATGCCTGAGATATCGGCAAACTGACCATCGGTAAAGAGAGACTTCATATCAATCTCGGTGCCGAGGATGGACTGTGCATATGCAAAACGATCTGCAATGCTTCCACCCGCGACACGGATTTCCATAAGGTCAGGGATCTTTTTCGGGACACCGGTAACTGCGGTTGGTTTGGTGTACATCAAAACCATAACTTCAACAACGTCTGCAATTGCTGCATTAATCTTCTCAACAGCCTTTGCTGCGTTGTTGGTCTTTGTTTTTGTGATTCTTCCGGTGAGTGCTTCGGTGTTTTCCGCCCACACCTCTGTTAACGGGTGCTTACCGTAGGTGTCTTTGACGTAGACGCGGATTGCAGCTACAGTCATCGGCGGAATTTCAATTACGGTCACTGGGACCATTACTTCCTTACCCTCAGTCGGACTCTTTTTGTGATCATCAATCATGATCACGTGGGTCATGCCTGCCTTGTAACCGGCAAAACCCTGAAGCATTGGCTGTCCTTCGTATGCTGGCCAGGACTGGTACTTTGGTACGATGTCCTTCGCACGCTTACGCGGATAGAATGCGAGTGAACCTGCTCTGGGTCTCACTGTTCTCATGTTTTAATTCAATCCTGATAATGCCTGAAACTACTTTTTCAAGTTTTTCAAGCCTTCTGCTGGTTGTCACCAAATATGACAGCCTATCTTTCACCGCCGGCTTCCTCAAGGGAATCGACCTGCGGGACACGTTTGTCTTGGTCTCCTGCTTTGCAGGTGGACTGAAATGACGGGTTGTCCTTGATAATCCAATTCGGATATCCAAATTTGAACACGATAACGTCTTATCGTAGTTCGCCCGATCACCCGGCAAAAATGCCGCGGTGCGCTCTATTTCAAGCGATAATTTCCAAGTCTCACGGAAAGAGAACCTGACATTAACGCGCTCCTGTCTAGCAGGATGGGCACATCAAAGACGTTCGCCCTGCGCGTTTCATCAGACCTATGTAGGTCTTAAACTTAGCCACGGATTTCACCGTTCTAAGTAACACATTTGCAAATCCAAGCGAAATTTCACTGATTTGCACCAACTGGATATCCACATAATACAGCAGAATTTGCTGATATCAGCCTTTTTTAAAGGCTTTATTATATTATCCGCAATATATAATAAAACCTTCCCCATGGCGAACTGTCTTAACAGAGAGGCATCAGATATTATTTAACTGAAATAGAGGTCCCCATCTTTATTAATATAAACACAGATGTTGTCTTTGACCAGACGTCCTTTAATTTTCTCTGGGACGCCATTGTTTACGGCGTTAATGAGACTAAATGTATCAAGACGGATTTTCACCTGTTTTCGTGACGCTTCTGCATAAATTTGCTTTGGAGCATTCATCAAATCGGTTCCATTTTCGATGATACAGAGTTCTTCAGCATCCAGTGTGTAAAGGAATTCAATGGTTTCTTTTGCACGGCGAATATTCTCATGAGCAGATTTTTCAATAGTACAGATATTCGCTTTAGAGGTCCCAAGACGATTAGCAATCTCCTGTTGTGTCATACCTTGTCTCCGAAAACGGAGAACTTCTTTCTGTCGATCTGTCAGGAGAGTATCTTTCATGCTTATGAATAGGCATTCAATCGAATAAATACTTTGATTGAACCATTAACAAGTTAACTTAACTGAATTTCCGACATCTCCGCGCAGAGTTTTTTTCCACGATAATATATGGAGAGGTTAAAAATCACAAAAAATCTGACAAATTATTTTTAGCATTCAAAAGATTGGTCACGAGTTTTTCGTTAGATTGACAGATAACCGCCATTTTAACCATTTCTCGTATCAAAGGGTGTCAAGTCACAAGCCTTATATTCACTCTTGTCGAAACAATTAATGTTCTCATTCAAACCAAATGAGAGGTGTATTAAATATGGTAGTAAAGGTAGGAGTCGCAAAGCTCGGCAACATCGCATCTGGTGTTATGGCAGAGCTTCTTCTTGATGAGCGTGCAGACCGTGAAGACATGATGACCTTCATGGCAACCTCTGGAACTAAACTGCAGAAGGAAGATGTTGACCGTGTTGTTTCTAACCTGAAAGCATGGCAGCCAGACTTTGCAATCGTTGTTTCCCCGAACGGAGTTCTTGAGGGACCAGTCGGCGCACGCGAAGAACTTAAGGCAGCAGGCATTCCAGTCATCGTTATCACTGATGATGTCACAAACAAGAAAGAGGGATGGGAAGCACTCAAAGCATCCGGTTTCGGATACATCATCATGAAGGCAGATGCAATGATTGGTGCACGCCGCGAATTCCTTGACCCAGTAGAGATGGCAGACTACAACGGAAACCTCATTAAGGTTCTTGCAACCACCGGTGCATTCCGTAAACTCCAGACCGCACTCGATGCAGTCATCGACCAGGTTAAGGCAGGCAAGAAGGGCGCAGAACTCGAGCTCCCGAAGATGGTTGTCAACTCTGACAACGCAACCAAGGGCGAATTCACCAACCCGTACGCACAGGCAAAGGCACGTGCAGCATACGAAATGGCACAGTCCGTTGCAGGCATCAACGTTAAAGGCTGCTTCATGACCAAAGAGTGGACTGACTACATCCCAATCGTCTGTTCCGCACACGAAGTAATGCGCGCAGCAGCAGCACTCTGTGACCAGGCACGCGAACTTGAGAAAGGCTGCGACGGCGTTATCCGCAAGCCACACAAGAAGACCGGAGAAATCGTCTCCAAAGTCGCACTTATCAGCAAGCCAGAGTAATTCTGCTTCTGATAAACCATTTCTTTTTGGATTTGAAGCCGGGTGCAGAATCTGCACCCAAGTTTCACAAGAATTAAAAAGTATAATGTTATTTCTTTTCGACTATGCGCTGAATTAATGGAAGAATTTTTGATTTTTCATTCCGTTTGACGCGGGATACACGCGAACCCGTAGTCATGTTGTTGGATGACATCTCCTTTTCCAACCTATCACATATTTCATCAAAGATTTTCTTGTATGCAATACAATGAGGATCAACGCCACATAGCTCTCCTTTCGTAGGAACAATGGCATTGTATGGACAGCCACCCCGGCAGTAACCGATGTGACGACAATCCTTACACTCACTATCAACAAAAGCCTTGAATAAAAGCATTCGTTTTCCAGCAGGACTTGCCATCAAATCATCTATTGTCGGTTTGTCCTTTACGTGACCCATTACCCACTCAGGCATGCCGATAAAACGGTAACATGGATAGATTTCTCCCGAGGGGCCAACTGCAAAGGTTGTCCCCATACAATCAGCATAGGTACAAACACTGCCGGCACCAGTGAAAACACAGCGGCAGAGATCGTTAACGTTCATTATTTCAAATGACGGAGTCTCTATTGCGATGTCTAATAACCAAATTAGCAGATCCCCATATTCACTAGGTTCAAGCATCCATTCGTTCGGATTATCACCTTTGAGAGACGGAAGTGCTGGATGAAGTTTCATAACCCATCCCATTTCCTTGAAAAATGATACAATATCTTCCTTTCTTTTTATTGAAGAATTTGTGAATGTACAAATAAAACGAACCAAAAGACCATGAGTGATTGCGGTGTGATACCCCTCCATACACCGTTCAAAATATTCATCCCCTCGCTGGTAGTTGGTGAGATCGATTGGACCGTCGATGGACGAGCCAATAGGCACATGATACTCTGAAAGAATATCAGCAAGTTCATCGTCCATTAGCCAAAGATTGGTCTGCATTGCAAATTCCGGATGCATATGCGCCAGTTCTTTTGAAATCATCGGTAGGACAGTTCGGTAATAATCTGCTCCTGCGAGAAGTGGTTCTCCCCCGTGGAATGTTATCGTAACGTGATTTTCCTTGAGGGGTTTGAGCCATTCGACAATATCCCGTGCAGTCTCAAGGGTCATCTTGGGAGAATTCTCGTCAGAACTCCAGCAGTATTTGCAGCGCCCGGGACACCCAAGCGTTGGAATAATCATAACATGGAAAGGATTTTTCATGTGTTACTTATTCTATTGTAAGTTGATAACCTTCATGTTTATCATTCTTCAATTCCTAAATCTAAATATGACTGGACAGAAAGTTCTCCTGAAAACAAATAAGGGAGATATCACTCTGGAACTCCGTGAGGATATGCCAATTACCTCCGGAAATTTTGTAACGCTCGTTGGAAAAGGATTCTACAACGGAGTTATCTTCCACCGTGTAATTGACGGATTCATGATTCAAGGAGGTGATCCAACAGGAACCGGACGTGGAGGGCCTGGATACCAGATTAAAGACGAGTTTATGCCAGACAACAGAAACAATCGCGGAACCATATCCATGGCAAATGCTGGACCAAACACAGGAGGAAGCCAATTCTTCATCAATCTTGTCAACAACAACTACCTCGACAAGCACCACCCAGCATTCGGTAAAGTCATCGATGGAATGGATGTCGTTGATACAATCGGTAAAGTCAAAACAAATTACAACGATAAACCATTGGAAGACGTCATCATTAACGAAGCTGTCCTCCTCTAACTTCTTCTTTTTCAGAGTTCAAAATTATATATAGTATCATAGAATTATCTGTTGACATCATCAAACAATAATTCATGAGATTCCATGAATTAATCACGAAATCCTCATAGCTCCTCTCATGAATAAAAAAAATATAACTTAAAGATTTCTAATCTTGTCGGCCATATCATGGATGAGACTGTGTTTGATGTTCCAGAGTTTGGTAGATAAATCTACATAGTATCGGTGTGGATGTTCAAACCGCTTGACCTCGTCCCATATTTTCTCTAGCTCTTCTGCACAGTACTTCTTTACATCGGAAATTGGTGGGACATGATACACAAGTTTACCATCTATAAATATGGGAACTAGCAATTCCTTGGCCGTAAAGTTAGTAAGCGTGCTAGTCTTCCACGTGCTCATTTGATCGAAAATAGTAAGCGGTTTAGTCTCGTCGATAACTTCGTCGTAGACGCACAAGAGATCAGCAACTGCCATGCCGCTAGCATTGTCAAATAGACGGTAAACCTTTTTAAAGTGTGGATTGGTAACCTTAACTGCATCCTCGCTTATTTTTATTTTCGGAATAATTACACCGCCATCCTCAACTGCAGCCAGTTTGTAAACACAACCAAAGATTGGGTTGGATGAGGAGGTAATCATCCGCTCTCCAACGCCAAAGACATCGAGTTTTGCACCTTCCGCCATCAATGACGAAATTGTGTATTCATCCAGCGAGTTAGATGCGTAAATCTTCGCATCGGTTAGACCCGCATTATCTAGCATTTTCCTAGCCATTTTAGAAAGATAAGCGATATCTCCTGAATCAAGACGAATGCCATAATTGGTAATTCCTTTGGGGATTAGTACCTCCTTGATGACACGGATCGCATTTGGGACACCACTTTTAAGTGTGTTGTAGGTGTCAACCAGAAGTATCGCATTCGTTGGGTAAATTTCACAGTAAGTTTTAAATGCTTCATACTCAGAATCAAACATCTGTACCCATGAGTGGGCAAGGGTCCCACCGGCAGGCACCTGATAGAGTTTATCAGTCAAAGTACAAGCGGTTCCTGCGCATCCTCCTATGTAAGCAGCTCTCGCACCAAGGACAGCTGCATCTTTTCCCTGAGCACGGCGGCTACCAAACTCTAGTACAGCACGTCCACGAGCCGCACGGCAGATACGGTTGGCCTTAGTCGCTATCAGTGAAGAGTGATTCAGTGACAAGAGTATGAAGGTTTCCAAAAGTTGTGCCTGGGGAGCGGGGGCCTTCACGGTTAAAATAGGTTCATTCGGGAAGACCGGCGTTCCTTCAGGCACAGCATAAATATCACCTGTGAATTTGATATTCTTTAGATAAGTCAAAAACTCTTCCGAAAAGATGGCTTTTGAACGGAAGTATTCAATATCTTCTTGGTCAAAGTGGAGGTTCTTAACATAATCAATAATCTGCTCAAGACCAGCAGCAATGGCAAATCCTGCTCCGTCCGGAACCGAACGGAAGAAAACATCAAAGTATGTGATTTTGTCCTTTATCCCTGCCTGCAAATATCCGTTCCCCATCGTGAACTCATAAAAGTCACAAACGAGTGCTAGATTTTCTTTCATTTCTGACACGAAATCACCTATTGAGTACCTTAATCTGAAGCGACTCCATGATATCGAGCGCTTCCTCCTGTTTTTGTTTATCATTTGATGCAACCGCTTTTGCATCAATGATGATTTCCGCTTCGGGTAAGGCTGCTTTAACGATTACAGCATTGCTGATGACACATATGTCGGTGACAACACCAACTATCTCAATGGTATCGTAGGCTTTGTCTTTAAGGTATATATATAAATCACCTGACGGAAATGTCGACTTTTCGAAGATAAGGTCACTACCCTTCTGCTCCAATGCAACTTTACCATACAAAGCATGTCCTTTAGTCCCCCTGATACAGTGCTCAACTGGAAGTTTTCGTCCTTCCTGTGTTTGAAGATAGTTTTCGTTGTGAGTATCAAGGGTAAAGATAACATCATCTCCTACCGCATGTGCATGCCGCAGTTTTTCCGCGATGACGACTTCAATTTCTAACGAATAGGGATTACCTAGGGATCCGGAGACAAAATCAATCTGATAATCCACCACAATGAGAAGACGGCTCATAGTTTCTGAGTATTGTATTGTCCTACGGGACTATTTAACTATTGACACTATCCTCAAAGAAACACGTATCCTTCCTTTTTTAGAACAATTATTGCGTCATCAAAAACATCTTCCTTAGTAAAGATATAGTCAGTATTGTAGGTTGAGACAGCAAGTATCTGAATTCCAGCATCCGCTAATAGAGTCAGTACCTTAGCAAGGACACCAACCAAAGAAAAATCAAGAACACCATCAAATCGAAAACATCGCCATCCATTTTCCCGAACTAGAACATTTTCAGGGACATTGTCCTCCGGACAAATTAATGATACCTCCTCATCTGATATTGCCAAAAACATGTATTGTTTCAACCTGTTAATATTGGCAATATCAGCGATTTTGCAAACGGAAAATGTCTTATCAAGGACTTTCAATTTCATAGACATAGATTTGGCTTGAATTACAGATTAAGCGTTCCCTTCAGTCACGAAGAATATCAGGAAGGACTACCTAAAATGAATATAGCAATATGGATCCCATCATCAAAACAATTGATTTATTTGTCGATCAAAAGAAATTCTTTGAAGAAAATAATCAGAAAAACTTTCCTGTTTTTCTAATCATTCTCCTCAGTGCAGTCGTTTCTGGCATCTACACTTGGTTAAGTACGACACAGATTGAAGCTACATCAGCGATTCCCAAAGAGTTCGTTGGAACTATAACAGGACTTTCAATTGCAGGCGCAGTAATAGGAACCATCGTTTTTTGGATAATTGATTCGCTTCTTTTCTTCATCAGTCTGAAGATTTTCGGACATTCCAATTGCCGCTTTGGCGAAATACTAAAAATATGTGGATATGCAATAGGGATTGACATTTTTCACACTGTGATTCTGATTCTGGTTTTCTTTGTTGGCCAACCGGTACCGATTGCTCTGTTCCTATTAAGCATCGTCTTCCTTGCATGGAAAGTTCCAATTTGGTTTTTCGGTTTCAAATCTCTTAATCAGGAGATGGCAAAAAAAGAGCTCGTGACAAGTGTCTTTGTCCCAGCAATAATAATCGCAATAGTAACGTTTTTTTCCTCAGGCATACTTGTCTGAATTCTTCTCTTTTTTCAATACTCCGAGCATCGAACATTAAGAAGTACTTTATTAGTTCGCGAACTAACAAATAGGCATCATGAAGTTCAGCACTATTGCGAAAGGTGTTGTAGCCCTTGCCGTCATCTTCCTATGTCTGGTTGGAGTTGTATCGGCAGCGGGATTCAGCTATGTAGATGCAACCTATAACGTACAAAGTCTTGAAATTTCTCCATCCATTCTTCAACCGGGAGAACACGGAACTGTCACAGTCGTATTAGAAAATGCTGGTACAGTTCCTCTGAAAATGAGCAAAGCATTAATCCGAGATTCAACCGGTGGAACATACTCCACAGAAACTACACTAACCTCATTCGGATCCGTCGCTGCAGGAAAAACCACTACGCTCAAGTTCCCAATAACTGCCAAAAAGAATGAAGGGGTATTTTACCCGGAAGTCTATATTGAATTCAGCTCTGACTCCGGATTCAGTAACTACTATACCTATATGAAATACACCTTCGAACTAATTATTGACAGCAATGTCTTTTATACGGAAATTACACAACGTCCGGCAATCTTTATTCCGCGTGAATCTGCTGTACTTGGCCTCTCGTTAACTAACCTGAGACCCGACGATATCACAGCAGTCCAAGTTTCCGCATCCGGAACTGGTGTTACCTCTAACAAGGAATCTGTTTTGATTGGAACCATCGAACCCGAAAAAGCAGGAAAAGCGGCCTTGACCATCACGACCTCTGAAGAAACCGATATTATCAACCTTGATGTTACATACCGCACTGGAAATAACTGGCACACCATGACCATCCAAGTCCCAGTTGCCGGAACAGCAGTCAATCGCGATGCGGACATCATTATTAATAATCTAGTTCTCGACAATTCTGCAGGGTACCTCTACATCACTGGTGATGCAAACAATGCCGGTCTTTCCACTGCAAAAGGAATGACCGTCACCGCTATGAACGCAAAGACTGTACAACCCTATCCAATCTATGCAATCGGATCACTTGACGCAGACAGTATTGCAGGATTTGAAGTTACCTGTATTCCCAACGATGGGGAGCAGTTCATCACTCTACTCTTCACCTATAAAGATGATAACGGGAATACACTCATTCATGAGGAAATGATTTCGCTTGATGGCACAATCTTCCCCACTAATCACTCATCTGATGGAAACCCGATTGTTGCAACTATTATCATCATTATCCTCGTGATTATTATCGGCATCCTAGTTATCGTCATTTATCGAAGAGGGAGAATCATCGATAAGGAGAAAAGAAAGGAGTAACTATGCATGAAACTCCGGTGGTTGAACTCATCGACGTTTCCAAAATTTATCCGATGAAAGCGGGAGATGTCGTTGCTTTAGACCACGTAAATTTCTCAGTTAAGAAAGGTGAATTTGTTGCAATCATGGGACCGTCGGGTTCGGGTAAATCCACTCTTATGAATATGATTGGGTGTCTAGATGTTCCAACTAGTGGAATCATCAAAATCAACGGAGTATCCACCACGGATATGTCAGATGATGAACTAACCGAGCACCGTTTAAACACAATAGGATTCATTTTCCAAAAATTCAATCTTATCAGTCTCTTAACCGCCTATGAAAATGTCGAGTACCCACTTCTCTTAAAAACAGGACACAAGGATACTACTGGGCGAGTTACTGAGCTATTAAAGATGGTAGGATTCTCCGAAGATCGAATGCAACATACACCATATGAACTTTCTGGAGGTCAACAGCAACGTGTCTCAATTGCCCGTGCACTCGCAAATGACCCAACATTTCTTTTGTGTGATGAACCAACAGGAAACCTCGATTCCAAGATGAGTACACAGATTATGGAACTATTAAGTGACCTGCATCACCAAGGAAGAACGCTTGTGATGGTAACGCACAATCCAGAAACAGCAAAATATGCTGATCGTATCATCGTTATCAGGGATGGGAAAATTGTCGATGAATAAACTGCCCAAGATATGGCATTCTATCTATTCCCCTATGGTAGTCTCCCTTGCCATCCGCAATCTAAAACTGAACAAATTCCGAACACTTCTGTCGATGATTGGAATTGTCATTGGTGTCTTTGCCATTTGTGCCATGGGAATGGTAGGTGGCGGTTTCACTGGTGAAATTACCAATATGGTCTCCGACAATACTAACACGCTTACAGTCTCATCTTCAGTAAGTGAAACCCTAACTGACAAGGATGTCAGAACCATTGAATTGGCTGTGAAATCACAAACAAACAAATACACCATCATGAAGAAATACGGTTCAACGCTTGCGATGCATAACGCATATATCGGAAATAAGAAAATTTACACAATTATCCAGGCAATGGAACCAAAGGACCTAAAGACCCAAGTAACGCTAATATCTGGTAAATGGCCACAAGGAACCAACAGCGTTATTGTCGGCGAATCAACCTACAAAAAATACGAACTACATCTCGGAAGCACCATAAAAATACCAGACAAGAACGGAGATCTAATATCCTGCCGTGTAATAGGCATTGCCAAAGATACCGGTATGCTTTCGTTTACCATTAGCACCGACTTCGCTATCATTGGAACCCCAGAATGGTACCAAAGAATTACCGGTGACAATTCCTCCGAATGCACTTCTGTGATTATCATTGTTGACGACACAAGTAAAATGACAACAATTTCCGAAACTATCGAGAAGCGGATGAACGGAAAAGAGAATGATGACTCAGATGACAAAATCTCAGTTGTCAACGCCTATGAAGTAATGGATACCATGAACGAAATTCTCGATCTGACCTCAATTCTCCGTACAGCAATCTCAGGTATTTCTCTATTGGTTGCAGCTGTCGCTATTATCAACGTTATGCTAATGAGCGTGAAAGAACGAACACGTGAAGTGGGAATCCTTAGGAGTATCGGAACCTATCGACACCAAATTCTCCAGATGTTCCTCTATGAAGCAGGATTCATTGGTCTATTGGGAGCTGCAATCGGGGTGTTTCTTTCCGTACTTGTTGCACCAGCATTCCTTATGCTTATGGGCTTAGAATTCAGTTCTCTGTTCTCCTTCGATGTCCTTATTTACATCCCGATAGGTCTCTTGGTAGGTATTGTAGTCTGCCTAATTTCCGGTCTTTATCCAGCATGGAAAGCAGCACATCTTAATCCAGTTGACGCGATGTCAACTGACTAATCTTTTTTAATTTTTATCTTTGAAAAACAATTTTCGATAACCTTAGTTTCTTGGAATAATATCAAAAAAATGAATGGGCACGATGAGATTCGAACTCATGACCTCCCGGTTATCAGCCGGGCGCACCACCTAGCTATGCTACGCGCCCAATTACCTAATTAGATAAGCGCTATCAGTATTTATACCCATCGAATAATTCTGAGGCTGCCAGCCTTATATATATCACGGATATATACCTCCATAGATTAATCCTCAATAAATGCAAATAATATAGAAGTTATGGCAGACGAGAAATCCAAACAATATCTTCTTGGAAACGACGCTATTGCCCATGCCTGTCTTGAAGCAGGAATTGATTTTGCAACAGGATACCCAGGCACTCCATCGTCAGAGGTTGTCGACTGTCTCCGTTCAAAAAAAGACCCATGGTACTACGTTGAATGGTCTGTGAATGAGAAAGTCGCGTTCGAAAACGCACTGGCAGCAAGTTGGTGTGGACTTCGTTCTATAGTGACTATGAAACATGTCGGACTGAATGTAGCAGCAGATCCACTCATGACCTCTTCCTATACAGGAACCAAAGGAGGATTCATCATCCTATCCGCAGATGATCCATTTGCACACAGTTCCCAGAACGAGCAAGACTCGCGTATATACGCAAAATTCGCCCAGATCCCATGCTTTGATCCATCATCGGTGCAGGAAGCTCATGACTTTATCAAGGAGGCATGGGCCGTCTCCGAAAAGTTCAATCTTCCTTCACTGTTCCGCCCAACCACCAGAATCTGCCACTCAAAAAGTGATGTAGAACTCGAGCCGGAACAACCATCTCCGCGGAATGGATTCTTTGAGAAGGACCCAAAGCAGTTTGTCGTAGTTCCAGCACACACCAGACCGCTCCACATGGAGTTAACCAAGAAACAGAAAAACCTTTCTTCTTATCTCGTTGAAGCGGGATACAATACAATCAATAAGAAAGGTGACAAAGTCGTAATCGCCGGTGGAATAGCCGCATCCTATGTTATGGAAATTCTCCCTGAAGATATCACCTTCATAAAAATCGGTGCATATCCAATTGACCGTGACTGGCTCCGTGAGGCACTTTTCGGTTGCACAGAAATCCTCGTTGTTGAAGAGCTTATGCCTGTCATAGAAGAAACAGTCCTTCAGACTGCAGGTACCATTCCAGTACACGGAAAGATTGATGGGACTGTACCCTACGAAGGAGAACTCTCTACTTCCCTTGTTGCCTCCTTCTTAGAAAAAGTGGGATTCATGAAGAGCACATTTCCAGTTGCACCGCTACCAGCAGAAGTTCCTATTAGACCGCCGATTCTCTGCCCTGGTTGTCTGCACCGCTCAGTCTTCTATGCATTAAGTAAGGTCTTCAAGAACGGTATCTTCCCATCGGATATCGGGTGCTATACACTCGGTTTACAGATGGGAACTGTCGATACCACCATTTGTATGGGTGCTTCAATCACTATCGGTTCCGGTATAGCCCATGCAGTTAAAGATGCCGAAGTTGTATCCACCATCGGTGACTCAACTTTCCTACACACAGGTGTGAACGGACTTATCAATGCAGTTTACAACGGAGCAAACCAAACCATCGTTATTCTAGACAACAGGATTACTGCTATGACTGGTCACCAACCAAATCCAAATAGTGGTATGAATGCAAGAGGAGAAGTTTCTCCCAAGATATCACTGGAAGAAATTGTTAGAGCCTGTGGTGTTTCCTTCGTTGAATCAGTTGATCCATACGACTTGACGCATATGATTGCAATCTTACAAGAAGCGAAAGAAAAGAAGGGAGTCAAAGTTATAATCGCCAAGCAACCATGCGTCATTATGAACAAACGTCTCGGTATCAAGCGTAATCGCTATGTAGTTGATTCAAACAGATGTCTCAAATGTGGAGCATGCATCAAATACGGTTGCCCAGCAATAGAATTGGATACAACAAGTGCAGCAAAGACCACATCGCTATGTACTGGTTGCGGAGTGTGCGCCGACATCTGTCCTGCGGGAGCCATCCACAAGAGAGGTGCACGCGAATGAAGAAAAGTTATGACTGTTTAATTGTTGGTATTGGCGGACAGGGAACTATCCTTGCTTCCAACGTCATGGGAGACGCCTGCGTGATTGAAGGACGCCATGTGCGTGGTGCAGAGACACACGGTATGTCCCAGAGAGGAGGGTCCGTAGAAACCCACATCAGAATCGACGGTAAATATGGTTCACTGATTGCACCTGGAACTGCAGACCTTTTGATTGCCTTTGATGTGTTGGAAGCGCTCCGTTACCGCCATTATCTGAAACAAAACGGAACCATGATTGTCAACCGCGAAATGGTGGTTCCGACATCGGTCTTCTCTAATAAGCTTAATATCCCAAAGATTGAAGATGTCGAAGAGCAGTTGAAAGCAACTGGTGTGAATGTCATACTAGTCAATGCAACCGAAATCGCCACAACCGCTGGCAGCCCCCTAGCAGCGAACATTGTGCTTCTCGGTGCAGCATCTCACACACTCCCTCTGGCAAGCACATCGCTCCTAGAAGCTGTCAGAAGAAATGTTCCACCTAAGACAGTGGAAATAAACGAAAATGCGTTCAACCTTGGAAAAAAGGTTGGACTTTAAATAGTTTTTAGGAATATTTTTCCCGCAACTCTCTTCTGAGCAATTTCCACCCATTGACGCGCGGAAGGGCATCAACACTAATGATTTTTCGTGGAATCTTGTATCCGGCGAGATGATCTTTTGCAAACGAAAGAAGACCTGATTCATCTGCTTCTTCTTTCCAGACGACTGCCGCCACGGGGATTTCTCCACGGTGTTCATGAGGGATGCCAAATATGGCGATTTCTGATACTTTACTATATTTCAGAAGGGCATCTTCAACCTCGGTTGGATATATTTTCCATCCAGACATCACAATCATGTCCTTCTTGCGATCCGTGATACAAAGACGGTTATCTTGATCAAGATAACCAACATCACCTGTCAAAAACCATCCGCTCTCTAGGAACGCTTCCTTGGTTTCTTCCGGCATGTTCCAGTATCCAAGCGCAACAGCTGGTCCACGAAGGGCAATTTCCCCACTGATTCCAGTTGCCTTTTCCTTGGAGGGGTCTCCCTCATCGACAATCTTTACTTCTGAAAAACAGACGGGGTGACCTACGCTTTCAAAGCGATCAGCGGTTGAATAGTCCACAGGACGAATTACAGTTCCGGTACCTATGACAACGGTTTCTGATAACCCGTAAGCATTGACAATAGGAATGCTGTATCTCTCATGGAAGTTCTTCCAGATACCGTTGTGGAGAGGGCCACCTCCAGAGATAATTTCACGGACAGTTTCAAGGCGTTTTTCCGTTCCTTCCGGAGCTTCGCATAGGTAGTGGATTACGGGAGGCATTCCTGCCAAAACGTTAACCTTATACGTTTCACAATGGGCCAAGTAGGCTTCCGGTTCGTAGCGCTCCATCATTACATAGAGAGCACCAGAACGCATAGCGGCAATCCCCCAAGAAAGACCCACATGCCCCATCGGATAGATGCCGAGGTAAACATCATTCTGATTAAGGGCTAGAACATCACATTCGTTATGGATAGCCGTGAACCAGTTGCCATGAGTAAGCATGGCACCTTTTGGTCGCCCGGTGGTTCCTGATGTATATTGAAGTTGACAGACGTCGTTGAACTCAGTCTTTGCCGGAGGAAGAACTTCGGTTTTACGAAAAGCTTCGATATTTTCTGGAACGTATATTATAACATTGAGATTCCTCGCAATCTTTGCACCTTCAAAATCCGTTATGATTACCTTGGCACCAGAGTCCGTCAGCATGTATTGTAGTTCGCTTTCCGTGTAGACACGATTAGTCGGAACGGCAATAGCCCCGATACGCCAAACCGCAAAGTAGGAGAAGAGATATTCCGGCGTGCTATTCATATACAGCATGACGCGGTCGCCTTTGTTTATACCAGATGCAAGAAGAGCACGTGCAATTTCTGAACAAATAGCCAGGATTTCCTGCGATGTGTACGAGGTGTTTCTTTCGGGGCAGTGGAATACTTGTTTGTCAAGACGGCGAGCATTCGCATCAAGAAACGTAGTGATATTCAGCATAGTCTGTCAACATTATACTTTAATGTACAATGATGCGCATTATGCAAATATAAAGGTATCATTTATAAGATAACCGAGTCGACAAAATTCAGTTCGGAGAGTATCTGAATTGCCCCTGCGGGAATCTTGCCGTCAATGATAATGACTAGGCGCGGTTGTTCTGCTGCATATGGATCAGTAACAAAAATCTGACGCAGGGCAAGGTTGTAGTTGCTAAGGACATCTACCACAGTTGAAACTAAATTTTTGTCTTCAGCATGTTTCGGAAAAATTGTTACGACAGAGAGACCCAAGTGACGTGCGACGTTAGTGAAGTCTGGAACCACACGTAGATTGGTAAATACCGGTTTCAAATCCTCGAACTCCAGAATGTGTTTCACAGTTGCATCCACAACACGGCGATCTACTTTAACCGCACGGGAAAGAGCCGATGCAGTTATTTCAACCCCATTTACGGCGATTTTACCTTCCTTTGTGATGCTGAATCCATTTTCAAGAAGGAACTGAACAACTTTCTGCTGAGAGGGGAGATCCACGAATAGTTCTAGAATTCTCTGCCACATTACTTACTTGTTTGGTTATTTGAGGGGATAAACTAACCGAGAAAACATCGAAGTGTTTCCACTAGTTTTATAAGAAGGGTAAACCAATATGTAAAGGTCAAAAGGCGAGGGTAGCCAAGCCAGGTCAACGGCGCTAGCTTGAGGGGCTAGTCTCATAGGAGTTCTTGGGTTCGAATCCCATCCCTCGCACTCTTTTTGTTTCTTTCATATTATCTTGGTACTTGATGATTATCTCATGATAAAAGAACAGGTTAATTACTTTTCAAAGCAAATGATAAAGATATGGTATCCGGTATTGTTCTTCCGATAAAAAAGGTCAACTCTCTTGTTGACTCCAAAATTTCCGTTGAAATCAAGGACGAAGGATGCAAATTCGAGGGAACCCTTGTCGCAATGGATGAATATCTCAATCTCCACATGGAAGATGCAGTCGAAATCACTGATAACTCCCGGAGAAACCTGGGAACGGTCGTCATCCGAGGAAACAACATCTTAAGCATCTCTCCTATGAACTAATCTATGACAGAAACACCTGAAAACCTCATTGAAATAACCAAGAAAGCATATGCAGTCATTAAAGGACACCGTGAAGGTGTATTGCAAAGTGAACTGTGGAAAATGCTTGAAATTAATAGCAGAACTTGCTCACGAATATTAAAAATTCTCGAGGAAGAGGGAAAAATTGTACGTGAGAAAGTCAAGGGTAATACCTATAACCTCACTGCAATCAACCATGAGAGAGTCGTTAACTCGGCCCTCCTGATGGCAGGAGACTCCATCGTTCCATGTGTCGCTTGTACAGAAGAATGCGATGTTCCAACCTGCAAACTGCTTGAAGACTGGATATATGAACTAGTTTTCTCCGAGATGGAATAAAACCCCCTAATTTTTAAACAGAAACATATTTACATAGTTAAAGCAAGATTTTCTACTATTATGTCGGCTCTATTCAAGAAAAAAATGCAACCCTGGATAGTGGAGAGTGTTGCCCCACCTCTAACACAGGGATACGGTGTTGGTATTAGCCAACCAGAATACAAGAAAAAACCATACTTCATCGTTGCTTCGGTCGAAATGGGAAATACTACCACAAAATGTATTCTAACAGGAACGAATCTAGAAGATGGTCATTCCTATGTCATCAATAAAACCGTCTCGATGAGTCGCGATGTCAGACCGCCAAAATCAGGTGAAACTGTATTTGGAACCACTCTCGATGGAACTGAACTTACTCGTGAATCTGTTACAGAGCTCGTCCGCGACACGTTGATTAAATGCCACAAGGATGTAAATCTGAGTCTGACAGATGATCTTGACTTCGTAGTCAGAAGTACCGGTGTTGTTGCTGCTATGGACTCACCAGATCAGGTTGGAGAATTCATAAAAGCTCTTGCCGATGGTTGTCTACTTGCTGGGGTACCACCGAAAAAGATGACGCCCCCAATGGGAATCAACAGTCTTCCACAAAAACTCCGCCCACACAGTTTCGCCGACAAACTGGTGTTTACAGGAGCAGTTGCCGGCGTAACACCTCCATCTGGAACAACCGGTGTTGAGATGGTCGCAAACGAAATGGAAGGAGAACTTGCGATGGCAGGTATCAAAGAAGGAGCCAAATGGACAGGCGTAGACTTTAGAAACCCATGCATATCTATGGACTTCGGGACAACGCTTGACGGCCGAATCACATCTGACGTAGACCCGAACGCAGAATCACCTTTCGCAAAAACAATCGGGAACTTTTGTGGTCTTGCTGGGGCTATTCCTGACGCAATTATCCGCGGAACGGGTCTTGTCGACAAGAATAAGGGAACTGCACTCGATCTTTTCGGCGAAAAATGCTCGCCAGCTTCAAACAATGCCTTGAAAAAAGCCCAACCCTACATCGACCGCTGTCTTGAAATAATCGATGTACGTGAAGTCCCTCCAGAAAGAAAGCGTTTCGGTAAGGTCCCAGTCTGTGCTGATGTAGCTAAAGCATCAGGCATATTATTAATTGGCGTTGATGCCGGTGTTGATGGAGATAAAATTCCAGATTTGGAAGCGATTGGGGCCGAACTTTCAAAAAAGGAAAAACCAAAAGTCATCCGCGAGGTTATAGATCGTGTATGTGCATCTGTTGCTCTGAGGATTATTGATATCTGCAACAAGAAAGGACTTCTTCCTCCGAACTCATCCATTGGCTTTACAGGAAGAGCCATTATTTCCGGTAATAAACCACAGTATATTCTAGAGGGGGTTGCCGAGCGTAATATCTATAATGACCCAGTCAACCACCTAGTTTTCGTCGATGACGGCCTGGCGCGTGGTTCCGCACTGATGGGACGATGCATGAACAGTATCGGTCACCCGAAGTGTCCAATCGGAGGAGTCCGTGATGGAAAGTGCATTATGGCAAAAAGAATCAAGGTAGGGAAGTAAACATATGACCGACGAAGAGGATTTTGATCTCATTCTCCCACCAGGAACACCCCGTAAGGCTATCCGTGACGCAGTGTTGAAGTACGATGTAAAACTTGTAAGTGTCACACGTCCACTGAATTTTGCTAATATGGAGGGAGATGAGCGCGAATTGCTTGCTTTCCGTGGAAAAAAGGAGGAAGTTGAGAAAGTCAGAGACTTCATCTACAATGAAATGAAGAAATTTATCGGAGAATGAATTCTCTATAAAATCTCTTTTTTACCATAATTTGTAGTTTATTAACAACAAAATGCGGATTTTTGACATAGTTATTCTGCTCCTTCTGCCTCGCGTATTTCTGCTTTCTTTTCTGCCACTTTTGCTAGTAACTTTTCCAGTTTATCTCCATCATCCCCAAATCCAGAGATACCTTCTTTTTCGACAAACGCCCGACCAATGATTGCAAATATCGCATCTGTTTGACGTTCTAGTTCTCTTAAATCGGATTTCAATTGTGCAATCTGGACAGATTTTTTGACATCGCCCATCTCTTTCTTAATATCTTCCTTAAAATCGTCGAAGAATCCCATACAAATGTATTAGTTCGTAAATAGTATTAAAATTGACAAAACGCTAGGGCCAAGGCCGGGGGTCGAACCCGGGTCTAAAGATCCACAGTCTTAAAGGATGTCCAGCTACCCTACCTTAGCCTGAGATGATTTCGGCATCGCCAAAATACTTTATAGAATAGGTCTTATGAAGATATTAACGTATGCTTTGAATCGATAGCATGGATTTCAACTTTGAATCAAATTCCTAGTATCTTTCGCCCGAGAAAAAACACAATTATTCAGGTTTTTGGAGATTCATTTCCTAACGACCCCTATTTATAACACAGTATATCCAATATATAATAAGTATTTACTTCTGATTCTATCGGAAGGAGGGATTACCTCAATATGCCAGATAATTTACGAACTCCAATTGTCTGCGTTCTCGGCCACGTCGACCACGGAAAAACATCGTTACTCGACCGTATCCGCGGCTCCAAGGTCACGGCGGGAGAAGCTGGAGCCATTACTCAACACATTGGCGCAACTATGATTCCGTTCGAATCTATTGTGAAACTGAACGGTAATTTGGGAAAAATACAGACAAATGTTCCTGGTTTACTCTTTATCGATACGCCAGGACACCAGGCATTCACAACACTCCGCGCACGCGGGGGAGCGCTTGCTGATATTGCCATCCTAGTCGTTGATGTAAATGAAGGATTCAAGCAACAGACAATCGAGGCACTCCAGATTTTACGAAACTGCAAAACGCCATTTGTCATAGCAGCAACCAAAATTGATCGCATCAACGGATGGAGTGCAACAGAGAACGCATCATTTATTGCATCCTACAAGAAGCAAGCGGAACGCGTGAAAGAAGAGATAGAAACAAAAATATACGAACTGGTCGGAAAACTTTCCGAGATGGGCTTCAACTCCGAACGTTTCGACCGAGTTTCCGACTTCCAAAGAAACCTCGTGATTGTTCCTATCTCTAGCAAAACTGGAGAAGGAATTGGGGATTTACTGATGGTAATGATTGGTCTGGCACAACGTTTCCTAACCGAAAATCTGAAAACAACCGTATCCGGACCGGGTGTCGGCACTGTCCTTGAAGTTAAAGAAGAAAAAGGACTTGGAACCACACTTGACGTCATCCTTTATGATGGCATCATTAACATTGGTGATGAAATCGGAGTGGCAACTTCCGACGGGGCTATTTCAACAAAAGTTCGTGCGTTGCTTCAACCACGTCCTGGAAAGGAAATCTTGGTTGAAGACCGTTTCCAACGGGTAAAAGCTGTTGTCGCGGCTGCTGGTGTAAAAATAACAGCACCGAACCTAGACGGGGTAACATCGGGATCTCCAATACGTGTTATTCGCGGTGACCGTGAAGATGTCTTAGATAAGATTGAAAACGAGATGCAGGAGATTAACGTTAAACTTTCGGAAACAGGTATTACCATCCGTGCTGACACAATCGGCGCTCTGGAAGCATTATCAAAAGAACTCGAGGAAAAAAACATCCCCATTATGCGTGCGGAAGTGGGACCATTATCGCGTCGCGATTTAATAGAGATTGATGTTATGAAGGAGGACTACTTCAAGTCTGCTCTTCTGTTCAACGTCCCCATGCTTCCTGACGCTCAGGAAATGATTGATTCCAAAGAAAGCGACACGAAAATCTTTGAAAGTCGCGTAATCTACAAGTTGATTGACGACTATATCGAGTGGCGTGACGCAAAGGAGAAGGAGCGCGAGGCAAAACAATACGAAAAGGTGACACTTCCTGCTAAATTCACACTGCTTCCTGATTGTGTTTTTCGGATGAGTGGTCCTGCTGTAGTAGGAGTTCGTGTTCTTGGGGGAACGATACGTCCACGTGTTGATGTGATAACCCGCGAAGGACGCATTGTTGGCGAAATCAAACAAATAAAATTCAACAAGGAAAATATCAACGAGGCAAAAGAAGGACAAGAGGTCGCAGTCTCAATTGACGGAGTTACTATCGGTCGCCAGATAGAGGTTGGAGATGTTTTGTACGTCGCCGTTCCAGAACGCGATGTGAAGATATTAGAGACAGAGATGCTCAAAACACTGAATGCTGGAACCGTCGAAGCACTCGATGAATACACATCAATCTATCGGAAAACACAACCGTTTTGGGGAAAATAATTTGTCCATTACAGTACGATAATTATCCTATCTATAAAGTAGAATAGTCCATATTAAGACGCAAGTAATTATATTGGATGAGATACCAATAATATAGATACTTCGTATTTACGATAAAGGAGCTGTACAATATGGCAGATTTAAAACTCGTTCTTTCCGATCCGAAGACAGGAAAGGCATACAACATTGATGCAACCGGCGCAGCAGCAGGTGCACTCATTGGCAAAGCAATTGGAACCGAAATTGATGCAAATCCATTTGGACTTGCAGGCTACAAGATTACTATCACGGGTGGATCTGACAAGACTGGAACTCCGGCACGTGCAGATCTTCCGGGCAATGGACGTCGCGGACTTCTGATTTCTGATGGATTTGGCTTCCACGCAAAGCACAACGGTGAGAGAAGAAGAAAAGGACAGAGAGGATGCGAGATTGCAAGTGACTTTGTCCAGGTCAATGCAAAAGTAACTGCATATGGAGAGAAGACTCTCGATGAGATTTTCGCACCGGCAGAAGCTCCGGCAGCAGAATAACTTCACCCCCCAACAATTATATTTTGCGTTTTTAAATTAAAAAATGAAAGTGGAAGGGTCACCGCTTTTTTTCTGATTTTTTTATCTTTGAATCCGTGTTTTTTTTGGATTTTGTTTTAATCAATTGAAGATAGGGGGCAACTTTACGGAAGTTGGTACGGAGTTCTTCGTTGGTGAAGGGAAGATTGTTCCTGGGTTTCATTCCAGCGAGTTTTTCACCAACTTCGGTGGAGCCATAGAGAGAAAATCGCTTCAGAAACCACATCTTCGTGATTTCCCAAGAAACATTACATGTTCTATTCGGACGTGCTTTTCTCACAGCAACAGCAAAATCAAGTTCAACAGCCCTTCTGTCAAATGGGAAAACAATCGGATTATTTTCTGGTCTATTGCAAAGGTAGAATTTGAGTGCTTTTGATGCTTCTTCTGTAAGGAAGACGGTACGTTCTCGACCATTTTTCCAAGCAATGGAATCCCTCACAAAAATAGTTGATGCCCCACGTTTCCATGTAATATCATTTGTTTGAATTCTCAGCACTTCGTTCAGATCAAGACCCGATTCCGCGGAAAGAAGAAACATAGAAGATGTTCCAACCGGGAGGTGTTTGTAGACGTTTTTCAGAAATTCCCCACTAATATTTAGATTCTCAATCGGTTTCCCAAAGAAACGATTCATAATATTTGAAACAAAAGACCTCTCAAATGTGATGTGACAGAATCGGAAAAACTGGATGACCTTTTGAAGAGTCGAATGAACATAAGCTTCCTTGTAATTCAAAAAGGAGAGGTGATCAACAAAATGATTGAGATCAATCACAATGTTATTTGTTCTATTCTCTAGATACTGTGATGCTGATTTATCGAGTTCAGAAAGCGTTTTTATCTTGCGTTTTTCGATGAAAGAAAAGAAACAGGAAATTGCTGTGCGATTCTTGTATTGTGTGTTTTTGTTCCTATACTGTTCAAGACAGGATGATACCAACCTGTCAAATTTTAATTCGGGTATTTCTACCATAACGGAAACAATCTGTTTCAAAAATAGTAATATTGAAACGGCATTTAAATAATGAAAAAACATCAAATTATTTAGAGGTTGACGCAAAGAATAGTTACATCTCACCCGATGCCTATATATGATGTCAATCCCCACCCTATAGGCATGGGAAACATCTGCCCAATTATCAAGGACCGCTGTATGGGAAAAGACTGTAAATTCTGGCGTCCTGATGCTAGATACGACAAGAAAGCCGATACCTTCTATGAGTTAGGTACTGGAGAATGTCTCTTCCTTAGAATAGCAACCAATACGGAAAAATAAGAACAATTATTAAAAAAGAAGATGTTAGAGTGGGAGCATCGATGAAGTTATCATC
>DALTWK010000004.1 GCA_029987115.1 Methanocorpusculum sp. | reverse complement strand
GCACTGCATCCTACCGCAGCCGGCTCGAGTTGAGTTCTCCACTTAAACAGCCTTATCATATACGTCATGACAAGTATTTATATTTTTTCTAGTGTAGTTTGGTAGATTTTTTTCTTTTATTTAAAACATAACGCGCTTAATTTCATAATTTTAAGCACACATCACTATTTTTTTCTAAAAATTTTAATGAAATTGTTGGAATTTTATAAATATTATATGAGAGAGGCAAGGGCATTGTAAACGACCTTGCGCCAGTATCCCTCACTCTGATTATATGTCTCTCTCGCAAGCGCAATATCTGATTGTACCTTATCCCCCTCCACATACATATTATTAATTCTTTTAAGAGTTGCACGCGCTGTATCTAGAACCCAAATATCGCGTATTTCACGATCAACAACTTGAATAGATTCAACACGTATAGAGACAAGTGTTTTTCCTTCATTATTCGTATAGAGATTCGGTTTTCCAATAACTATGACGAATACTGGGGTTTCTGAATCAATTTTTGCCATTTGTGCCATTGCTTCGGGTTGATAGGTACTGGCATTGATGTAGAATACTCCTGTTGGATCTGATACCCGAGCACGGTACTGAACATTCTGATCCCCGGCGGACTTGCTCTTATCTGTCAAAGTTCCTGAAAAGATGATACGATTGCAACGTTCCCCTGTTGGCAGAAGAATATATGCAGGACTTTTCTCATCCAAACTTCCCTTAATAACACGGATTGATTCACGCAGCTCACTTGCAAACACACGTTTTGCCGGTTCACGTTCATATCTTTGCCCTGCATCTACCATATTACTGAGCCTCCGTTGTTCCTATACTGTTCAGCAACGATATTGCTTCATCTTTATTGAATTTCATAAACTCAACTTCCTTGACCATGAATAGATCATTGAACCATGACCCCATGCATTTCAGGTATCTACCACATACTTTTTCTGTCAATAGAATCTGAACATCATCGGCCCCAAGTGGAGATGTTGTAGAAATTTCAATTGCTTCATTCATCGTTATACCAGAAATTTTTTCTGTAATCTCTCGATTCATAAGAATATTGTATGCCTTCTGCCCATCATCTAGAACACCACGAATACGCATGTCGTAATTGAAATTGGTCTGAATTTCATGAACTGGACATAAGTTCGGTTTTGATAGGACACGACCGCATCCTTCTACCGGACAGCGTTTTATTAGACCGGAACCTTTTCCAATCTGAACTAGAGATCCGCTAAGCTCATCGAGTTTTGTTCCAATAATCAGTTCAGTATTTTCATTTTCAGCAGTATATTCCGAGCGATTCAAAGTGATTGAGAGACGACCATTATATTCGTCAACTTTCGCATTCTTGATTACATATACACGATTAAGTTCAAGCGGTTGTTTTATGTCATCTTTCCAGAGGACAAATTTCATTCGACCGGTTTCATCCCCAACAAGACCAGTCTGCAACATCTTATCAGATCTACTTTCCCACTCTTCGATGAACTTTACTCTGACACTGGCATATCCAGGTTTCAGATCATGAATTGAAGTAATAGGCAGCTCTTCATTTGGTGTAACCATTTCACCTGTCTTTACTGGAAGAGAGGAAAGATTCGAATCTTCAGATTCCAGCCACATAGCAGAATTTAATCCAATTGAATATCTTCCATTGAATTCATCGACAGTAGCATAAAATATCGTGTAGACAGTTCCGAGAGTGAGTTTCTCCTTATTCGGATCCTGCCACAATACAAACTTTGTACGCCCCGATAAATCTGCAAGAAGGCCAGTTTGCATCATACGTTCACTTCTCGATTCCCATTCATCCACATACTTAACTTGTATGCATGGAATTACACCAGGTTTAATATCGGAAAGTGGCGTCGGTACTGCTGGAACAAGAATACGGTCTTCATTAATTTCACTGACTTTTGTTCCCGAATGAACTTTGAGACTCAGGATATTACGATAGGAATCTACCACTGCAGACTCGATACGATACCATTTGTTCTCTTCAAGGACCGGAATATCTATTGCTTTCGAAAAAACGGTAAATTGAACTGCCCCAAACGGATCGGCAACAACCCCTCCCTGGGAAAAAGAAGGAGATCGCGGGGTTTGAAGCGAGACAACTTTTACTTCTACAGTAACCCAGTCCCCTTCTGCAATATCAGATAGAGGAGTGACAGTTTCACCTTTTAATTCAGCTCGTTTAGATTCGGGACGTGGATCTTCAGGAAGGTTGTATTTCTTGTAAAGGTCTGCCTGTACCTTACGTTCTGCTTCAAACGGCACAATACCAAAGTCATTGATATAGGCCGCAAGTTTGTCAAAAATGCTTTGTGTATCCGGCGACACTCCTTTCTCATGTAACTTTAGGGAGATTCGGTCGGTTATCTGTTGGATCTGCTGAGCATCCATAATTATCTCCACTATTCTATTAGTTATAAGAACTAATAAAAGCCTGACCGCGCCCCGAAAATGCCTTCAATGAACGTGAGATAATAATCAAAAACCTTAATCGATTAAACCCTCTATAATGTTAACACTTATGATTGATACCTCGAAACGGACACATGAACGTTACTGGGAAATCGACGCAATCCGTGGTTTTCTAGTAATAGGAATGGTCTTTTTTCATACGATTTTTCTTCTTGGTATCTTCAATATCATATCCATTGATTTTTGGCAAAATGTCATCTGTCGGAATCTTGTCGGTAATATTCGTTTTGAATTGATTCACTTGGGAACGAGTCTTTTTGTCATGGTTTCCGGATTCTCATTGATTCTTCGTCACAGAAGAATGGATGGGATGCTACATAAATTATACTGCCTTGCAATTGTAAAACGTGCTCTCATAGTATTTCTTATAGGAGTAGCATTTGCTATTGTTTCAGATATTCTCATTTACTTCTTTATCGGTGGAGAGTTCATGTTCTTTAACTTCCTCATGATGATGGGACTTTCCATGATACTTTGTATTCCATTTGTCGGATTGAAAAAATGGAGCTTCATTCCAGCAATTATCCTGATTGTATCTGGATTCTTCCTTAGTACAATCAGCGGACCAATCGGCCTTATGCCATTTGGCGTGTTGCCAGAAGGTTTTCTTCCGAGGGACTACTTCCCTCTTCTTCCTTGGGCAGGCATTATGCTCCTCGGATCAGCACTTGGTTCTGTTCTCTATCCAGATGGACACAGGAGATTTAAAGTAAAAGACAAGCCGAAGAAAGTTGGAAAGTTCCTATCAATTCTCGGAAAACAATCTCTAATGGTTTATGTCTTCCACATCCCAGCAATCGCTTTGGTAATCCTAATAGTCATAGGAATTTCCTATCTTATTGGATGCCCAATTGGTTCAATTGGGTCATTTGGTCTCTGAATCTATAAAAAACATCAATGTTGTTTTTTCACTGCTTGGAGATTCTCTTTGTAGGACTTCTCTTTCGGATTTAATTTTATTGCAGTTGTGAATGCAGTTAATGCTTTGATTTTATCGCCTTTGTAAGCACATGCCGTTCCTAATAGACTCCATGCCTGATCATCTTTTGGTTCCAGTACCGTCAGTTTTTCTGCATAGGAGAGCCCCCCAGCTACATCTCCAAAACGGAGACATATGTTGGAGAGCATCTTCAGAACACGAGAATCGTCCAAATCTCCGGTTGCAAGAAGTGTCTTTGCTTCCTCCATTTTTCCAAGATTAACTAATGCATGTGCTTTATGCAAAAGTGCAGTTGTGTATCCCGGGGCAATAGTTAGAGCCTCTTCTGAAAGTTCAAGCGCCTTCTGATTATCTCCGGCGAAAATAAGATATCCCGCTTTGTTGGAGAGGAGAATCTGAGAATGAGGATTAATCTCTAGGGCCTTTGATATGGCAGCTATTGCTTCTGAAAATCTTTGCTGCTCGGCAAGGAGTCGTGCTTCCTCGGCCGGGAAACGGTAGTCTTCTGGAAACATCTTTCCAGAAGTCATAAAGCATTGAAGAGCAGCATTTTTATCATTGAGTTGATCATACAAACAACCAATGTTGAACCAAACATCAGGAACAACAAATCGCAATTTAAGTGATTCCTGATAACAAAATACGGCCCCTCTGTAGTCACTTTCTTCCATAAGAGATGCTGCCTTCTTACACCATTCAACTGGATCTGACGGATTGTCTACTTTGGGAACTTTCTTCATTATTTTTTCTCCCAACGAAGAAGTTGCGATAGTGACCCAAGGGTTCCCCCACGACGTATTTCTTCTCTGATGCGATTTTCTGTGTGATTCACTTCAAGAGAACGGCGGGCAACTTCATAGGCACGCTCTTTTGGAATAACAACAACACCCGACATATCACCAATAATCCAGTCTCCAGGACGGACTGTCTGACCACAACAGGTTATCTCAGCATTGATTTCTCCGAACCCCTTCGGTTCACCGGCATTTGGTTGCACTGCACGTGCATAAACTGGAATGTCTAACGTGACGATATCATCCCAATCACGTACAGCACCGTCAATGATAATACCAGCGACTCCTTTGTTTTGTGCAGAACGTGTAGCAAGTTCCCCCCACGGTGCAATATCCTCACATTTGTCGTTGTTGATAACCAGAATGTCCCCTTTCTTACAAACATCGATTGCTTGAACCGGTTTTGACCAATCCCCTCCAAAGGTCTGAACTGTTACTGCTTTTCCCACCATTTTCCTCGGAGTGTGACGCTCGGAAAGTCCAGCCATCGCACCTTTACGATACATAGCATCTGTTACATTTGGTGAGGAGACTTGTAAAAGAATCTCACGAATTTCATCATCAATAGAGGCCTTGTTTGTAATGGAGACATTGGGATTATCTATGGACGCTCTGATATCCTTTGCTGCTTTTTCCGGATCAGCTGCCTTCACGATAGTGGCACCAACAATAACAATATCAGCTCCAGCTTCCACGGCTTCAGCTGCTGTTGCCGCATTCAATCCTCCCGCTGCAGCAACTTTAACTCCAATTCCCACAATTTCTTTCAGAAAATCAAGAGAGTTTTTCCCCTCCATCTGTTGATCGATACCCACATGTGCGTTGATAATATGAACTCCCATCGTAGCAAGTTCCTTTGCTCGGGCTGCCGGATTTTTAACGTTCATCATATCCGCCATAAGTTCAACCCCATATAGATTTGCTCCACGAAGAGCATCTTGGATTACCGCATCATCGGCAGATGCTAGAATACACACAACACTTGCACCGGCTTTTGCCGCCATCTCGACTTCGACACCACCAGTATCAGAAGTTTTTAAGTCAGCGACGATAGGATGATTGGGAAACTCCTTATGCAGGGCACGCACAATGCTCATACCCTCACTTTTGATTAACGGAGTTCCTGCTTCAATCCAGTCTGTTCCACCGGCAACAGCCTCACGTGCTATCTGTAATGCACGGTCAGCTTCGGTCAAATCAAGCGCCGTCTGGAGGATTGGTTTCATGATATAATAATTGGAGCGATATTGATATACCGCTTTTGCCCAAATATGATTCTATTGTGTTCTGGATTCCAATATTTTGTCTAATAATATTATGGTTCTGGATGATTCTCCCATCATTCGATAAAAGAGATAAAACAATATGGTATCTCCAAAACAGATTTGCACACCGTGGCCTATATTCTAACAAAGTTCCTGAAAATTCTCTAAACGCTTTTAAGTTGGCAAAAAACGAGGGGTGTGGAATTGAACTGGATATTCGACTTACTAAAGACGGGAAGGTTATCGTTCTACATGATGCGAATCTGATGCGTTCAACGGGAATCGATTGTAATGTTTCAGAAACAACTTGGGAGGATATTCGGAATCTGAGGATATTCAATTCAGATGAAAAAATACCACTCTTTTCGGATGTGCTAAAAGAGATGGTAGATGTTCCACTCCTTGTGGAACTGAAAGGAGAGGTAAACGGAAAGGAACTCTGTACTGCCGCTGCAGAACTTCTTGACTCCTATCAAGGAATCTATGCTATAGAATCATTCAATCCTTTAATTGTCCGATGGTTTAGAAAAAATCGTCCGAATGTTATTCGAGGACAGTTGTCAATGAAATTCAAAAAGAAAGAATTGACACCTGCATTCCGTTTTGTCATAACAAATCTTTTGACGAATCATTTTACACGACCGGACTTTATAGCATACGACATACGGCATAGATACCAAATTTCATTCCTAATCTGTCGTATCCTCTATCGCGTTCCAGTTGTAGCATGGACTGTGCACCAAAATGATAATACAGATGGTTTTGACGGGGTGGTTTTCGAAAAATAGAGATAATTATTGACAACGGACTTTGAAATCATGTGCTGCTTTCTTAGGATTGGCAGCATCATAGATGGCACGTCCGACAATAATTCCGTCAACATACTTTTTGACATCTTCAGGTTGTGCTCCTTGAGCACCAACTCCGGGAGAACAGATTTTCATATTGGTTCCAATAATAGTTCGGAGTTTTGCGGTTCGTTCCGGACGAGTTGCCGGAGCTATTATACCATCCGCACCAGCAACTTTTGCCATTTCAGCCATTTTTTCCGCATTTTCTCCTGTTAGGAATGCAAGTGCTCCAGGGTGGCTCATTTCGCATACAACATATGCTTCCCCATTGTGGGCGTGTGCCACATCAACAACCGCTTTCAATGAATCTTCACCACAGAAAGCATGGCAGATGATACCTGAGCATCCAGCCTTAAATACTTCTTCACATATGAGAACGTTAGTGTTTGGAATATCCGCTACTTTGAAATCAGCGATAATCGGAGTGCCGAACTCTGCAAGCTCTTTTACAATTCCAAGACCGGTTGAAAGAATCAGTGGATATCCAATTTTGATAGCATCAATCTCCCCAGAACATGCTTTCGCTACTTCCAGTGCTTTCTCACGTCCTTTAACATCGAGTGCTAAGAGAAGTTGTGCCATTTCAGTTCTTCTCCAGACGCTCGAGGGTCGCTGTTGCAAGAATCGGAAGCGTAATAGTTGCATCTCCATAAACTGTTACACCAACGCCTCCTTCTCCAATTTTGCCCCATGACTTTGCTTCGTCGAGGGTTGCACCAGATAGTCCACCAAGATCAGGACGATCACCAGTCAGCTGGATAACATAGGTAAATGCATTTTCTGTCATGAGCATGGTCTGTAACGTAAAGTTCTTTGGAACGCCACCACCAACAAGGACAGCCCCTGCCTTCTTGACATTGAACGCAGTGTTTAAGAGCTGGTGCATATCACCAATTGCATCGAGAATAGTTTTCTTGTGGAACTGTGAGTACATCCAATACTGAAGACCGAGGACAGAATCCTGGAATGCAGGACAATACACAGGAATATCATGCTTTGCTGCAGTTGCCAAGATACCCGTGTCGAGTTGTTCCCCAATGACTCTCAGAAGTTTGCTAATGGTAATCGGTTGTTCTGGAAGATTGCTGTAGACATCCTGAATGAAACCTTCTAGTTCCTCATATCCCTCGTTGGGGAGGAAAACATCATAAATCCGATTGACCTCATCTTTTCTTAGTTCCAAATCATCAACTTCAGCTTTTCCATGATAGTGATGACATCCAATAGCTTCAATGACATCGTGTGTCAAATTTGCACCGGTTGATGTTAGAATATCAATGTGATTTTTTTCGATTAAGGTGGAAACAACCCCTCCCATTCCAGCCGGCACCATCGCACCGGAGAGGCCAAAAAATTTGGTCATGTCTGGATCAGAGAGCATCTTTTCATAAACATCAACCGCATGATAAAGACTTCCCCCATTGTAAGCACCCGCCTGACCCATTTCATTAATAAGTTCATTTACCGTCATTCCTGCCCGTGGAATGAACTGTTTTACCGGAGATTCACAATGTTTCGGCATGTTGATTACTTGTTGGTTTTGAATGAGGATATAGATTCTGATAGAAAAAAGCGAGGAATTACTGTCCCCTACCATTAACCGATACCGTTCACAGTATGCTATTGCATGTACTCGCGAATCTTTGACCTGGTAGGGGGTACCTGTAGCATATATTGTTGTCCCATCCATCATATCACGCGACTGCGTATCGATCAGGCGGGGGCCTAGCATATGCTGATTTTCTGTACAATAAATTGTTGGTGTTGAAAAATGATTAGTGTTTGGTTATACCAGTGGTTCAGGTTGTTTCCTCATATCGCAAATTGGGAGTTGCATGTTCTTAACAAGGAATGGTTCGTTTGTTTCCAGAAGCCGTTCCAGAACAATACGTTTTCCCGCTTTCGAAGTGGCAAAAACTGGAACTCCGACTCCACCCTGGACCAGAGCGAAGTCGCCTACAACTTCGCGGATATATTTTGATGCGCAGGCAAAGACAAGGTCGGCTGCCCTGCAAAGGCGGTTTGCATCTTCTTTGGATGATATGCCTGATGTGTGAACTCCAATGATAACAACATCGGAATATAGTTCGCGAATTTCCTCGGCAATTTCCACCTGAAATCCTGGAACTGTTACCGCAATCTTTTCAAATCCGCATTCCTTAGCAACCATGACACCCTTTAGCGCATTAAGCGAAGCTTGTTCTTTGTCTATGACTATACCCCCAGCATCTTCAATTGCAGAAATCACTTCCGCATATGGAACTGTCGCTATTAGTCCTGACATCCTTCCACCTATTCCTTGTACTAATTCAGGCGAAGTTACAATTACAGTTCCTGCACCATCGCAACAAATAACGACAGCATCGAGTATCCCATTACGTAGAGAGGTAATCATCAGTTCAGTTGCTCCGAACAGAACCATCGATTCTGTTGCAAGAACCTGACGGTGTTTCGTACACATCCCAAACGATTTGATTCTATGTTCGATATTTTTCTGTATAGTTTCTTTAGTCACCGGATCAATCGGTGATGCAAACCGTTTTGCAAACGGACAGAATGAAATAGGGGGGACTCCAATTTCTAAAACTTTGCCATCTCCGATGACGGCACGAGTTCCTGCAATCTCAACAATATGCCTGTCTTCCATGACTAATTGTTAGGTTAAAATATATCTTAAGGTATCGTATAAACAACAGAGATTATACCGATAAAATCCCAATAGTTCTAGAGTAATGACCAGATTATTTGAAGTAGATGCACTCCGTGGAATTGCTCTTCTTGCGATGATAATCTATCATATATTCTTCTGCCTCTGGTTCTTCACAAACATGGTTCCTTGGTTCAATCCTAACGGCACGGGGGCACCTATCGCTGCAACATTTGTCGGACTTGCCGGACTCTCGTTGGTTCTTGCTAAAAAGAGGGCGAAACAGTATTTGAAACGAGGGTTTTTAATACTCACCTGTGCAACCATCGTTTCAATTGTAACCTGGATTTTCTATCCGCAAGGTTGTGTTATCTTCGGTGTTTTACATTTGATTGCATTCGGGACGGTTCTTGCAATTCCATTTCTAAAACTCAAATGGTATTTCTCAATTTCTGCAGGAATTATCATTTCACTTCTCGGATTTGTTTTATCAAACATCCATCTGAATACATCGCTTCTGATACCGCTCGGCATCATTCCATATGGATTCATGTCCATCGACTATGAACCACTTTTTCCATGGTTTGGAGTGATGTTAATCGGACTTGCCATTGGAAAACTTCTGTATCCAGATGGAAAAAGAAATACTTTGATGGATAAATTTCCAGATTATACTCCGAAAATTGCAAAACCACTTTGTTTCATTGGACGTCACACACTTATCATCTACTTAATTCATATCCCTGTAATAATTGCGATTCTGATGGCTTTTGGTCTTGCTGTTCCCTGGTAGGACCATCTTTTCATCTAAGAAGTGTTAATTGGATATTCCCCTCAATCATTCTCCACCATTAAAAGTAGCAACTTCCATGTGTGAAAACACTGATGAATTATAAACGATGCCAAAACCATTCGTAAAAAGTAAATGCAAAATTTTGAGTTACGTTTTCCATTGGGAGTGTCTTCATTACACGAAACAAAATAAACAAAAATTCTGACGTTTGAATAATTATCCCTCTTTCATCATTTCTTCAGCGGGAGGAATTTATACACTGAACCGCAAATATATAGATAATGTTTGAAGGATTGAAAAGAGCGCTCGGCATCGGAAAGAAAAAGAAAACCGAGATAACTGAAGTGCCAAATACTCCTGCGCTGGAAGAACCAATTGTACAGAAACCAGCGACAGAAGTTGGAGAGTCTATAGATGCTGTGGCACCAGAAATGCCGGAAGAAGAGGAGGAGGTTGTCATCAAGAAAGAAGGAGCTATGTCGAAACTGAAGATGCTATTCATTGACCATGAAAAGGTTCTTTCAGAAAAAGCTGTTGACGAGGCACTCTTCGACTTACAAATGGTTCTTTTAGAGGCAGATGTTGCCTTCCCAGTAACTGAAGCCATCACAAATCACATGAAAGAGGAACTGGTTGGAACACACAGCAAACTCTTCACATCTGCCGACAAAGTGGTAACCGAAGCACTAAAGCACGCAATCGAAAAAGTTCTAGGAAACGGTTTTGATCTCGTACAATACATCAATACTCACGAGAAACCGGTCAAGATTATTTTTACAGGCGTTAATGGAACTGGAAAAACTACATCTGTAGCAAAAATAGCCAATTATCTGAAATCTCAAGGAGTCTCGGTCGTTTGTGGTGCTGCAGACACCTTCAGAGCAGGCGCCATCGATCAACTGAGAGTCCACTGCGACAGACTCGATGTCAAACTAATTGCACATCAGGAAGGATCCGACCCATCTTCAGTCCTATTCGATACAGTGGAATATGCCAAAGCACACAACATTGATGTTGTCTTGGGAGATACTGCAGGAAGATTCCATAATAAAACCAACCTAATGAACCAACTTGATAAAATCAAACGTGTGATAAAACCAGACCTGGTTTTCTATGTCGATGAAGCGGTCGCTGGAAACGATGCTGTTATCAGGGCAGAGGAATTTGAAAAGACGACTTCTACCAATGGCGTCATTCTGACCAAAGTCGATATGGATCCAAAAGGAGGAGCAGCAATTTCGATAGCCTATACCATAGGAAAACCACTGGTCTTCCTTGGTGTCGGTCAAGAATATAACGATATGGTACCGTTTACCCCTGAATTAATCATTAATGAAATATTCGGAGATGGAGAATAATGGGACTTGATACATTATCCAACTCGCTCAAAGATGCATTAAAGAAAATTGCAGGAAAAACGGTAATTGATCGTTCAGCAGTTGATGATTTAGTACGAGATTTGCAACGGGCACTGTTATCTGCAGATGTCAACGTCAAACTCGTGATGCAACTTTCGCAATCCATCAAATCAAAAGCACTTGCAGAAAATCTGCCGAAAGGACTCAATGCACGCGAACATGTATTACGCATAGTATATGAAGAACTTGTAGCACTTGTTGGCAGAGAATCGAACTTTTCACTAAAACCTCAGAAAATTCTGATGGCTGGTCTCCAAGGTTCAGGAAAGACAACAACCACTGGAAAACTCTGTCGTTACTTCCAAAGGAAAGGTATGAAAGTTGGAGCGATTGGTGCCGACAACTTCCGTCCTGGTGCATATGCCCAGCTTGAAACCCTCTGCAAAAAAATAAATGTTCCGTGCTATGGGGACCCATCGGAAAAGGATGCGGTAAAGATTGTCAAAGATGGTATTGCAACACTCAAAGATGTGGAAGTAATCATTGTTGATACAGCAGGACGGCACGCCCTTGAAGATGATTTGATTGAAGAGATTGAAGCCATCAATACATTCCTTCAACCAGATCACCGCTGGCTTGTAATAGATGCAGCTATCGGTCAATCTGCACGTGATCAGGCAAAACGCTTCCATGAAGCAATCGGAATCGATGGAGTCATCATAACCAAAATGGATGGTACAGCAAAAGGTGGGGGTGCAATGTCAGCGGTCGCGGAGACTGAATCTGGAATTGTCTTTGTCGGAGAAGGGGAAACTATTGAAGACCTTGAGAAGTTCGATGCAAATGGATACATTTCGCGCCTGCTTGGTATGGGTGACCTGAAAGCCCTGGCAGAAAAAGCACAGGAATCCATCGATGCTGAAGACGTTGATGTCAATGCTATGCTTCGGGGAAAATTTACCTTAAATGACATGTACAAACAACTCGGAGCTTTGAAGAAGATGGGTCCGTTAAAACAAGTTATGTCCATGCTTCCGCTAGGTGGAATGAAACTCCCAGATGGTGCACTCGACGATACCACCGCAAAGATGGACAAATTCAAGATTATCATGGACTCTATGACACCAGAGGAAAAAGATGACCCATCACTGATTAACACCTCACGTATGATACGTGTTGCAAAAGGATCAGGTTCTACCGTCGATGAGGTTCGTGAACTCATGAAATACCACAAGATGATGCAGAGAACGTTAAAAGGCTTCAAAGGGAACAGAATGGCGATGGGAAAAATGATGAAACAGATGCAAAAAGGTGGCTTCAACCAGTAATCATTCCCCTTTTTTTGATAATATTTCACGTTCAGCAAAGAGATATTCTTGAGCATATCCGGCATATTGTCCGAAATGCTCCCGAGCAAAATTCGACAAGGTATTGTATGGGAGTTTTTTTTCTAAATGAAGGTACCGAGTTCGAAAGATTCGTTCTATCCAGACATCTATTGGGACACTCTCGTATTTTTCAAAAGCAAACAGAAGAACACAATCAGCAACTTTCTGTCCAACACCAGAAATAGTCAATAGTTCTTTCTTCGCTTCATTATAGGAGAGCGACTGCATATGGGAAATCCAGGAAGGATGTGATTGCACGTATGATACAGCGGATTGTATGTATCTTTCGCGATATCCTACTTTACAACAGCGGAGATCTTCAGCATTCTCAAGAGAATCTGGTGTGGGAAATGTATAGAATAGTTGTCCATCTTTTTCCAGTTCTTTGCCGTACATTTTTGACAGATTTTCTACACGCAGTCGTATTCCAGGTATATTGGCGCAGGTTGCGCAAATGTAAGAGATTAGACACTCAAATGGGGGTTGACGATGAATCCGAAGACCTCGACAGGACGAGGCAGCCGAATGAATCAATTCATCGGTATCTATTGAAGAAAGAATGGCGTCCAACGGTACATCAAGGGCAAAATAATGTTTTATCTCGGTTTCTGATGCTCCATCATAATAAAGTGTATTACCAACTTGCCGAAGTTTCCAAATTGACTCGCCTACTGGAGCATACCAAAATCCGTCTATCTCTCTCCAACGAAAGGACTGACCGCAGGAAACAGATAAATCAAGCTTAAACGGAACGTCAAGCGTTATGTAGTGCATGGAGATTCATTACATTTTCACGCATAAATCTGTTGTGAAAGGATAATATTTGTTCAAATATATCAAAAAAATTCAATCTTCTCATTTAGAATATTATTATCCATAAATCATTTGATTGATTCGTTTTCTAAATATTATTGGAAAGCATCAAAACATGAAAGACTATAAGATATTTTATCTTTTAACAAAACCAATAATCTAAGAACAGGGAGATATCACTTGGGTTCTATTGAAAATAACAATCAAGATGTTGCCGAAGACGGTAGCATAATACGTGTAAAATTGCCGAACAAACGCGACAAAGAACAGTTCGCCCAAGCTGAACTGATGCTTGGTTCCAACCATATTCGTGTCCGTTGCTCTGACGGTGTCACCAGACTTGGCAGAATTAAGGGAAAAATCAAGAAACGGATTTGGATTCGTGAAGGAGATATCCTTATCGTAATACCATGGGACTTCCAAGATGACAAGTGCGATATCGTGTATCGCTACACCACCCCACAGGTAGATTGGCTTCGTGCCCACAAATATCTCTAACTCCTTTTTATGACACAGCTTCCTTCCTTTGAAGAAATAGTAAAGTTTCATGGACATCTATGTCCGGGAATTGCCATTGGATATAAAATATCCTGTGTTGCTGTAGACTGGGCTGGAAATGAAGAAAATATCAAAGTCTACTCTAATTCCACTCGATGTCCTTTAGATGCACTCCAATCAGTATTCCATCTACGGGAACACCCTGATCGATTGAAAGTGGAAGACAAAAATGTCCTTCGCTTCATCCTAGAAAAACCGAATGGTGATAAATTATACATTGATGAGGTACCGGGGAGCAAAATCAGAACCGATGAATACGATATCTTACATGAGAAAGTTCACACTGGAATTGCAACGAAAGAAGAGATTGAACGATTCGATGAAATACAGAACGAGTATCTGCATAGAATATTTGAAACCCCGAACGAGAAACTCTTCACCGCCCACACCTAATTTTTCTATCCAAAGAAGACGGCAAAGAACGGGATAGTAACCATTCCTAGAAGAGTTGATATGAAAACTCCTTGTGCTGCAATATTTGGATGTGCATCATGAGTTTCAGCTAACATCACAGTGTTTACTGCAGCGGGCATTGCTGCAGTGATAACAGCTATTCCAAGTATTACAGGGTTATTGATGAACTGCGAACAGAGAATCCAAGTCACAAACGGTACAACCAGTAATCGAACACCTGCCACAATATACTGTCGAAAATTTGTGAAGATTTTCTTGATAGGAAAGTTCGCAAGATAACCACCAATAATGATTAAAGAAAGGGGGACAGTCATACCACCAATCAAATCAATAGCACCACCAATTGGTTCTGGAATCGTAAAAGATATTAGAAACATAACAAGACCGACAATGGTGGATATGAATGCTGCATTAAGAAAAATCTTAGGAGAAAATTTAACACCATTTTCCTTTTTCAAAATCCAAATACCAAACGAGAAACTGAGCAGATTAAATGGAATATTGAAGATGGCTGCATAGAATAATGCCTCTTGTCCAAAAATCATAGAGATAACTGGAAATCCCATGAACATGGTATTGCCGAAGATGATCATGTAGCGGAATACACCAACTTCCTCTTTCTTTGCACGAATCATTTTCGGTAAGAAACAAGCGAACACAATTCCGATGACGTAATAGATAAGAGCGGCAACGAGTGTAAGTCCAACATTCCCCATGACTGATGTACTGAAGGGAATTTGCATTGCCGAAATGACCATTGCCGGAATACAAATACTTAGGAGAAATTTGGAGATAGCAGATACAGCATTCTGTGGAAGAATGTTCATTTTCCTACAGAAAAATCCGACTAATACCAAAATAAACATTAGAAGAATTTGGTTCAGTGCTATCAAATATTCCATGTCTTATACAGAATGACGGCTTAACAATTAAAGCATACGGAAAACAAAATACTATATTATAATGGATGCAGTTGTAGAGAAAGGATTTGAACGCCTTGAAGAACTCATTGAAGAACTGAAAGGGGAACAGAAGGAACTATCCGAAAGGATAAAAAAAGAGGAGGTAATTCTCCTAGAAAAAATGACTAAAGTCGTCGGACGTGTGGTCAGAGAGATTGGGCAAGAATTCCTGCAGAGGGCAAAAGTTGATCAAAAGGGAGAACTCTATGATCAGGTGTTCTATCCTGACAAAATGATTCTTTTAGGAAAAGCAACAACACCGGCATCACTCCGTCCCGATAATCCAGCAAAGAAAGTTGATCAACAGTATTGTGTTTTATCTGAAGCGGGTAATCTCTATGAATTGATGTTTTCAAATGACGGATTTATTATCGATACCTATGCAGCTGCACTATCACCAGAAGATGCACTCTACTTTTATGGATATGATATAATATACATGCTTTACTCGGCCATGCGCGATTATGGTCTTGCCCAACAGGACTTGATTGAAGCAATGAATATCACTCTTGGATTCATCCAGCAACAAAACAATCAAGAAGAATAAATGGAAGTCATTCGGGAATTACCTGCCATCGCACGCGACCTAAGTCCGGGTCTTATCGCCATCGGTCTCTTCTCGCTTATTGCTGTAATTGTAGGATGTATCTATCAGGAATGGAATGTTATTCCGTGGATGTTAATTACAACGATGACATTATGCGGTCTTGGAATACTCTCGCATATCTTCCCAAAAACAGAAAAGAAACCGCGAACGGCAACATCCGTTGCTGCAACAGCAGTTATTTGGTTGATTGTCGGAATCTGTGGTTCTTTTCCATTCCTTTATACTAATGTTAGTTTATTGGATGCATTGTTTGAGTCTATGTCAGCATGGACCGGAACTGGTTTTTCAATTGTCTCTGATATTGAATCTTGGCCGAAAACACTACTCTTTTGGCGTTCATTTATGCAATGGATTGGGGGTCTTGGAATAATTGCATTCGCTTTAACAATCGGGGCAAGAAGCGGACTTCTAAAACGTGGTCTCTACCGTTCGGAGGGGAGATCAGAAGCATTTATGCCGAGTGTTCTTGCAACTGCTGCACAAATGTGGAAGATTTATGTAGTACTCACTGGAATTGCAATTATTGCTATCCTTTTTACGGGTGTTGATATCTGGGATTCGGTGAATATAGCACTATGTACAATCTCAACTGGTGGACTTTCAATCTATAATGCTGGTCTTGCACATTTTGATAATTTTGCACTTGAAATGGTACTCATCCCCATTATGTTCGCAGGTGCAATTCCATTCAGACTTTACTATCTCACCTTTAATAGAAAATCCATCAAAGAAGTTCTCCACGATCGAATTCTTCATCTTATTCTGATTCTCTTTGTAGTTGTAGCAGGAATTGTTATCCTCGATCTTATGATTACTGGTGGTATTACCATTGGAGAAGCTTGTCGACAGGGATTGTTTATGGCAAGTTCCGCACTCTCATCGACTGGTCTTCAGAATACCGATTTCAGCATAGGTTGGGGAATTGCTCCACTACTCTTTATTGCAATATTTATGATGATTGGGGGTGCTCAAGGAAGTACTGCTGGAGGTTTTAAAATTGACCGTATTGTTGTCATTATCGAATCGATAGTATACTGGTTCAAGAAAGCAGTTATGAGTCCAAAAGCGATTGTACACATGCGGCACAACAGGAAAGCCGTGAACGATGCAGATGCAGGAAAACTTATGCTTAGTTCTCTTGTCCTAATTGTTACCTACATGATGTTCGTTGGAATAATCGCTTTTATATTCTTGCATGATCCTTATTTTGCGGTTAATCCTACAGGAACACTCTTTGATATTATCAGTTGTGTCGGAAATAATGGAATAAGTATAGGTAATTTAATTGGTCCGATGATGCCTTCATATGCAAAAGTACTCCTGATTCTTGTAATGTGGATTGCAAGACTGGAAATTATCCCAGGATTGATATTAATTTGGGGATTATTTAGAGGGTTCAATTGGGAAAGTCTAACAACGAAAAATTAATAAAAAATATATTTTAATATTTCAAATAGATTGAGATATGAGATATGATTCAAAAGAACTTATAGGAAAAGTAAGTGATTTAAGTTCATTAACCGAGTATCAAGAAGGGGCAATAGTATCAAGAATGGTAGTAAATAAGGAAGCGGGAACAATAACGGCATTTGCTTTCGATGAGGGGGAAAGTCTTTCTGAACATTCAGCTCCATATGATGCTTTGGCTATAATTATAGAAGGAAAAGCTAAAATCCTAATTAAAGGTGAAGAGCATATTATTTCGGATAATCAGATGATTATAATGCCAGCGAATGTACCCCATGCAGTGGAGTCAATAACTAAGTTCAAGATGCTGCTTGTTATGATTCATGCTTAATTACTAATAAATAATTATTTTTATAATATTAAGAAGTCCCCCACCCCTATATTGCGAGTGGAAAAAAATATTCTTTTTAGATCTAGAATAGTTAAAAAGAATTATTATTTAATTCATAATTAATTATAATTTTATAATATATAAAACTTTCGAAAAAATAAAATGTGAAAAATGAAAACAAAGCAATATTTAAAAATAATGTATTGATTATCAAATTTGAAAATTAATTGCAACACAGCTAACTTTTCATCTAAAATAAAAGTTATCTAAGTAGTAAATGTTCCACTGGAAATGGAGGGGTTCCTCTCCTCCATATTATTTCCAATGAATAATCCTAATATATATCTCCACTTGCAAGACCATTATATTATTAGGAAATAACACTAATGAACATATAACATGTCAGAGGAACAGGAACAATATAAACCAGTCGGTCTCTTTAAGAGATATATTACAGAAAGTCGAATCTTCAAAAATCGAGAAGTTCTTCGTCATACATATAATCCACGTGAATTACCACATAGATCCAGTCAGATCAATTCAATCGCAGAAATACTTGCACCTGCTCTTCAAGGAGCAACTCCTTCAAACATTTTAATCTATGGAAAAACAGGTACTGGAAAAACTGCGACCGTAAAATTTGTTGGTTCTGAATTAGAATCAGAAAGTTCTGATTTCTCGCCTTGTAGACTTGTTCATTTGAATTGCGAAACAATTGACACACAATATCGAGTTCTGGCGCAAATTGCAAATTTCGTATCTGGAATAGAAATGAAATCAAGTGATCGTGTTAAGAATACTATCCCTCCTACCGGATGGCATACTGATCAGGTCTACTCTGAATTAAAAAATATTCTCGAACAAGCAGGAGGTCTCCAAATTATCGTTCTCGATGAAATTGATAAGTTAGTAAGAAAAAGTGGAGATGATACCCTTTACAGTCTAACCCGCATAAACAGCGATTTGGTTAATAGCAGAGTATGTATTATCGGCATCTCTAACGATTTGACATTCAAGGACTTCTTGGATCCACGGGTTCTTTCTTCCCTATCTGAAGAAGAACTTGTTTTCCCTCCGTATAATGCAGATCAACTTCGTGATATTCTCAATCAGCGTGCAAAAACAGCCTTCCTGCCTGATGCCGTTTCTGAAGAAGTGATTAGTTTATGTGCTGCACGTGCTGCCCAAGAACACGGCGATGCACGTAGAGCATTGGATCTCCTGCGTGTATCTGGTGAACTCGCAGAACGCGAAGGATCTTCCCATGTTCTTGAAAGACATGTTTCTGCTGCTCAGGAAAGTATTGAAACCGATACCATGAGTGAATGTATTAAAACACTTCCAATCCAGAGTAAGATTGTTCTTTGTTCAATGCTCCTCCTCTCAACTCGCTCGGAGCAGAAAGTGTTTACTACCAGCTCTGTAATCAATATATACACAGAATTGGCAACTGAACTCGAAACTGATCCTCTAAGTCATAGGAGAGTTTCCGATTTAATCAACGAATTGAACATGCTTGGTATTGTTACATCACGTGTTGTATCTCGCGGAAGATACGGAAGAAGTACAGAAATCTATTTTGAAGGACCAACTGCCGAATTGCGAAAAGTCCTGATGAATGAACCACGGTTCCAGGATTGCCCGATGCTTGAAACGCTGAGATAATAATTTGGTGATAAAAATGGACAAAATAGACACTATCATATTAAATGAATTACAGAAAAATAGCCGCATCCCTTCAGAAGAACTCGCTTGCATGCTTGAAATTACCGAAAACGAAGTTGAAAGACGCATCGCAGCACTCAAAGATGCAGGCATCTTGCGATCTTGTACTGCAGTTATCGATTATTCCGCAACTGACGATGACAATGTTATGGTTATCTTGTCTTTGAAAGTCACACCGGAAAAAGGTCTTGGATACGATGGTATTGCAGAAAAGATTTCAAAGTTCCCGCAGGTTGAAAGCATCCACCTGATGACTGGAACTTATGACTTCCAGGTTATCATCCATGGCAAAACCATGACTGAAGTTTCCCGTTTTGTCGCGGAACAGATTGCCTCTATCGACGGTGTCAGAGAAACGATGACACAGATTATCATGCGTACGTATAAGGAGCAAGGTGTTCCAATGATGCGTCTAGGAAATCGTGACCGTCAGTTAATCACCTTCTGAGGGTAAAAATGCGTAATTTTGTTTCTAATATTGCACAAAGCATCCCTCCATCAGGCATTCGTAAATTTTTCGACTTGGTTCTTACAATGGGTAGCGACGACGTTATCAGTCTTGGTGTTGGAGAACCTGACTTCGATACTCCTTGGAGCATCTCCAAAGCGGCTATCACTTCTATCGAAAAAGGAATGACCATGTACACGGCAAACCGTGGTCTTCCAGAATTATGCAGTCTTCTATCCGAAGATTTGAAAAAACGTTATGATATCTCATATAATCCGAATACTGAAGTCATCTTAACAAGCGGGGTATCTGAAGCTCTCGATGTTGCAATGCGTACTGTGGTAAATCCTGGTGATGAAGTTATTGTTGTTGATCCGTGTTTTGTCTCCTACAGTCCGGAAGTTTATATGGCTGGTGGAAAACCAATTCCACTTCCATGTAGGGCAGAAGATAAATTCAAAATTACTCCTGAAATGCTGATGGAAACCATCACACCGAAGTCCAAAATTCTGATGATGAACTTTCCGAACAATCCAACAGGGGGTATCATGACTCGTGATGATCTGAGGGCGATTTCTGATATCGTAATAGATCACGATCTCCTCATAATTTCCGATGAAGTATATTCGGAACTAACCTACGATTGTAGTCATGTAGCAACCGCCTCTATCGAGGGGTTATATGAAAGAACTATAACTCTGAATGGATTCTCTAAAGCTTATGCGATGACTGGTTGGCGCCTTGGTTATCTCTGTGCACCAAAAGAAATCTGCGATGCTGCTGTTAAAGTTCACCAATATGTGATGATGTCGGCACCAACGGCATCCCAATTCGCGGCTATTGAAGCACTGAAATCCGGTGAAGAGGCAAAGAATGAGATGGTAGCTGAATACCGTATTAGAAGAAATCTCTTTGTTAAAGGACTGAATGAAATAGGTCTCACCTGCCATGTGCCGGAAGGTGCATTTTACGCCTTCCCGTCTATCAAGTCGACTGGTCTTTCCGACGAAGAGTTTGCTGAGCGTCTCCTCCATGACCAGAAGGTTGCGGTTGTTCCTGGAAGCGCTTTTGGAAAGAGTGGCGAAGGTCACGTAAGAACATGTTATGCGGTCGACCGTCCAAAATTAATGGAAGCAATCCGACGAATAAAATCATTTGTTGATTCACTGAATTAAACATGCAGAAACGGGAAATAGTTCAACGGTTCTTGGAAGCGGGCTTGCTGGTGCATCCAGGTGTGGTAAACTACATCAGCGAGTGCGCCAAACCCGGTGTTATTGAAACAATAATCAATACTCTCCCTCATGGCATATCGGTGGTTACTCCCAAAGAAGTAGCTGGTATGGCGACATTCCATACTGACAAACTCGATGTTGGTCTCTCGCCTATTCCCTTAATTGAGGAAGGGAGAGAAGGAACATCTTCTCCTCTCAACAATCCAGAAGACGCATATCAGCTGATGCGGAGCAGATTTGAACAAATATCTCGTATTCTGCGCGATCGTATAACCCCATATCCGATTGAAGCATTGGTTCGACAGGGAAGCAAATATGCCGATATGGAAGTTGGTGTCGTTGGAATTGTTGTCTCTTCCCAGACAAATAAGAATGGTCACCGAGTCGTGGAACTGGAAGACACCACTGGAACTATTCGAGTACTTTTCAATAAGAATCGTGAAGGTTTCAGTGAAGCGGAAAAAATTATTCCTGATGAAATAATAGGTGTCAAAGGGAACCTATCAAAACCAAGCCCTGGAACTAATTTTTCCACAATGCTTTTCGGGGATAAACTCATTCGTCCTGATATTCCACTGACACACACATTCGAACCTCCAAAAGGTGTCGAATTGGGTAAAATCGCACTTATCTCCGATGTTCATGTGGGGAGTGATACTTTCCTCCCCGATGCATGGGATAGATTCAATGAATGGTTATTTGATCATCCAGAAATTGGTTATCTTTTAATTGATGGGGATGTGGTTGATGGTATAGGTGTCTATCCAGATCAGGATAAAGAGCTTCACATCAAGACTATTTTCGAGCAATATGACTATGTTGGAGAACTGCTATCAGAATTGCCGAAACATTTGCAGATTGTTCTCGCACCGGGTAACCATGATGCTGTCCGTGGTGCCGAGCCACAACCGGCACTTCCGGTGGAGTTCCGAAACAAGTTCCCGAAAAATGTTACGTTTGTAGAGAATCCGTCAGTTGTCAACATTAACTCCGTTAAAATTATGATGTATCATGGGAGGAGTATCGATGATTTGATTAAATACATCCCAGGAGCATCGTACAACCACCCGGGAGAAATAATGGAAGCAATGCTTCAGCGCCGTCACTTATGTCCTATTTATGGTCAAAGGACCCCACTCCTCTCAACTGATAAGGATCGATTGGTAATCAGTGAAGTTCCAGATATTTTACATACAGGTCATGTTCATATCAGTGAGGTCATCAATTACCACGGTGTCCTTGGCATCAACGCTGGAACTTGGCAGTCACAGACATCATTCCAAAAACAGATGAATATCAATCCAACGCCGGCACAAGCCGCCATTGTTGATTTATCCACATTATCATGTCAGATGATGGGATTCTTGGATTCTAAAGGCGAACTCCTCTGAGTTTCCTGAAAATCTATCTATTGGAAGAACCAATAGATGTTTATTAATGGATTTATCGTACTTACATTCATTCCATGGAGACTTATTACATGTACTCAGAAGACACTACCAAGTATCTTATTCATGCAAAACTAATTGCAGAGGGGGTGGTCGAAAGAACTGATGTTGTTGGAGCATTTTTTGGTCAAACCGAAGGGCTCTTGGGAGAAGATCTCGATCTTCATGATTTGCAACGAAGCGGCCGCATCAGCAGAATCGATATCAACATCGAAAGTAAACACGGAAAAACTGTTGGAAAACTATCGATAGCATCCTCGCTTGATCGGGCGGAAACTGCTATCCTTGCTGCTGCAATGGAAACTGTTGAACGTATCGGTCCATGTTCTTCCAAGATAACCATAGAAAACATCGAAGATTTGCGTGTCCTGAAACGGCGTCAGATTGTCGAACGTGCCAAAACGCTTCTTCTTGAATCGTTTGATGAAGTTGGTCTTTCAACGAAGGAAATACTAGAAGAAGTCCGTGAAGCGAGTAGGGTGGTGAAAATTTCATCTCTCGGTGAAGAAAATCTACCAGCAGGACCGAGTGTTGAGGAATCCGATGCACTTATCATTTTAGAAGGACGTGCCGATGTCCTAAATCTTCTCCGTTGTGGCATTAAAAATACAGTAGCAGTCGAAGGAGCGAAGGTTCCTGATATCGTTGCAGAACTTTCAAAGAAGAAGGTAACAACTGTTTTTGTAGATGGGGACAGAGGAGGAGATTTAATCCTCAAGGAATTGTTACAGGTTGCTGATGTGGATTATGTTGCATTCTCTCAACGTGGAAGAAGTGTTGAGGATATGACAAGAAAGGAGATAATGAAATCTTTGAAGAACAAGATTCAGGCTGATATTCTCCGTAAACATCTCAATGATAATGAATCAATTGCTGATTTTGTTCTTTCAACAGAAAGAGATGATGAACAAGAAATGCCATGTGACGCAGTCCCAACAGTAGAAGAACCGTCACTCGGTGATTATATTGATTCAATTCGTGGTACTGGCAGAGCACGTGTATTGACGGTTGATAATGTCATTATTGGCGATTATACAATGCACGAATTCATTGAAATCCTTCCGAAACTAGAATCTGATGCATACGGAATAATAATTGATGCACCTGTGACACAGAAGATTCTGGACAGAGCATACATGAAAGGCATATCCTACATCGCTTCCTCCTCTTTCAAAGATTTGGTACATCTTCCTGCTTCAATTCAGTTGATACAATTCTAACTTTCTTCCCCTTATTTTGCAAAGATGCAGTGTTGAGGGGCTATAGTTTGGGTTAATAATGCTAAAAAAGATGGGAATAGGATATTTAATTTTTCAAGCTGGTGAGAAGATCATCACATCTCGTTGAAATCTTTTTTGCCGCCTCGATTATCGCCTTTTCTGCAGATTTTTTCGATTTCGGCTTCATTGTTACCAACATCTCCGGGTCAGAGAATTGGAATTCAATGACGTATTTTGCGACATCAACATTATCGTCAAGGAGAAGCTCCTCAACTAATGCATTGACAAAAGTATGTCCCTCTCCCTCTATTACGAGCCGTATTTTATCCTTTTCATGCTCAAGAATCTTCAGTTTCATAGTTCTATAATATTTGCATGGTGAGGGTTTATATTTGATGGTAAATTCTTGCCATGTGAATTAATTATATAATGAATCCGAGGCATAATCTCAGATAAAGTCTAAAACAAGTGGGAATAATAGTATAGTTTGTCATGTTATCCAAAATTTGGACTTGGTTTGCTTAGAAAAAACCATGTTGTTACTCCATGATAATCCTGTTTTTTCTCCAGAATAATAGCATCTCTGCACAAAGTATTATAACCTCATAACCTCAACATATTAGAGCACTCACTTTAGTGGAGCAGTTCCTTATGAACTGCGAGTGTCGATCCCTTCGGGGTGAAGATGCGGAATTATCTGTAGACGTAGCCAAGCCTGGTATGGCGCAGGTTTGCTAAACCTGTGTCCCAAAAGGACTCGAGGGTTCAAATCCCTCCGTCTGCGCTTAACTTTACGCATGAACCACACGCGTCTTTTCAAGACGTACACACAATCAAAAACTCTCTTGAAGAGAGGTACAACAATGGTTGAAGAGTCAGAATTAAAATATTTCGTGCGGATCATTAACACTGATCTGGACGGTACCAAGCCTGTTCAGCTAGCGCTGACCGGTATCAAGGGAATCGGACTCCATGCAGCTCTTGTTATCGCACGCCGTGCAGGTGTAGACGTCCATGCAATAACTGGACGCCTTGAAGATGACAAAGTCGCAGCATTGGAGAAGGAAGTCCTTGCATATGCCGCAACTGTACCAAAATGGATGGTCAACCGCCCGGTAGATGTGTATACTGGAGAACAGAAACACCTCTACGGCAGCGACCTTGCTTTAGCAAAGGAAGATGACATCAACCTCATGAAGAAAATGCGGTGCTACCGTGGAATTCGTCATGAGAACGGCTTAAAAGTCCGTGGTCAGTGTACTAAATCCACCGGCAGATTCGGAAAGATTGTCGGTGTTTCCAAGAGGAAGTCAGATCACTGAGGTGAACTAAGATGGGATACCCAGGAAAGAACACAAAACAGTACTCCTCCCCGAAACGCCGCTTTGAAAAAGCACGTATCGAGACCGAGCGTGTACTTGCAATTACCTATGGACTTCGTAACAAACGCGAAATCTGGAGAGCAAACGAAGTCTTAAAGAAACACAGAAGCGGAGCTCGTGAAGTTCTCGCAATGACCTCTTCGATGGGTGAAACCCCGAAGACCGTTGCACGCCGTGATGAACTGTTAGGCACCCTCCAGCGCTATGGATTAATTGGTCCGAGTGCAGCGATGGATGATGTCTTATCGTTAAAAGTCGAGGATATCTTAGAACGCCGCCTTCAGACTGTCGTCTACCGCAAGGGACTTGCACGCAGCCCGAAACAGGCACGTCAGCTTATCACTCATGGACACATTGCAATCAACGGCAAGCGTGTCAGTGTTCCGAGCTACATGGTTTCTGTTTCCGATGAAGCAAACATCGCATACTATGCAACCTCATCTTTTGCAGATGAAGCAAACGGTGAGCGTCAGCGCATTATGAATCAGAGGGCATAACCATGGCAGAAGCAGCTGAAAAGTGGGGCATTGCCCACATCTTCGCCTCCTTCAACAACACTATCATCACTGTAACCGATTTATCCGGTGCAGAGACCATCTGCAAATCCAGTGGTGGTATGGTTGTCAAGCAGGCACGCAATGAATCTTCGCCGTACGCAGCAATGCAGATGGCAATCAACATTGCACAGGCAGCAAAAGACAAGGGAATTACCGGCCTTCACATCCGCGTCCGCGCACCAGGAAATGGCAGACAGCGGTCTCCGGGTCCGGGAGCACAGGCAGCAATCCGCGCCCTCTCCCGTGCTGGTATTCGTATTGGAAAAATCGAAGACGTGACCCCGGTTCCGCACGACAGCATTCGCCCGGCTGGCGGAAGAAGAGGCAGGAGAGTCTGAATGGATCTTGTATTCAGCAGGCTCGATGACTCTGTCGCACGTTTTACTATACACGGAGCGACACCTGCATTCGCCAACGCCCTTCGTCGCTCAATGATTGGTGAGGTTCCAACACTCGCTATCGAAGATATCTGCATTTACGACAACACGAGCGTTCTCTTTGATGAGATTTTAGCTCACCGGTTAGGATTGATTCCAATCAAGACTGACTTATCTCAGTATGTTCCGCGGGCAGAGTGCTCCTGTGGAGGAACTGGGTGTCCGGGATGCACAGTAACCTTTACGCTGAGCGTTGAAGGACCAAAAACAGTTACTTCTGGAGATCTGGTTTCTATGGATCAGAATGCAACTCCTGTCTATGACAATATCCCAATCGTCAAACTATGGGAAGGACAGAAGATTGTTTTGGAAGCAACTGCCGAAGTTAACTACGGAAAAGAACATGCCAAGTGGCAGCCGACCCTTGCTTGCGGCTACAAAGAGTACCCAGTAATTACGATTACCGAGGGCTGTGATGGTTGCGGCAAGTGTATTTCTGAATGTCCGCGTGGCGTTCTCGAGATTATCAACGGCAAAAAAGTTGGAATCCGTGTTGTTAATGGCGAAAGCAAGGAAAAAGATTGTTCCATGTGCCGTCTCTGTGAGACTGCATGTATGGACTCGGAAATCGGTGGAGAACCGGCAATTAAAATTGGAGCCGACTCATCGAAGTTCATCTTCGTTGTAGAAAGCGACGGATCTCTCCCGGTTAAGGAAATCATCGAACGTGCACTGCTGCATATCAAATCAGTATCCACAGACTTAATTGATGCATTACAGGAGGGACTGTAAATGGATAAAACTAACCCCCGCCTCGAATCCCTGATTATGATGCTTAAACGTGCATCTCGGGAAAATGAGGCAAACATCTGGCGTGAGATTGCAAATCGTCTTGCGACGTCAAACAAGAATCACGCAGAAGTAAACGTCAGTAAAATCAACCGCTACGCAACTGAGAACGAAACTATTATTGTTCCGGGCAAAGTCCTTGCAGCAGGTACTATCGGCACCTCTGTTAAGGTTGCAGCCTTAAACTTCTCTGACGCAGCACGCGATAAGATTACCCAGGCAAACGGAACCTGCATGACAATCGAAGAGCTTGTCGCAGCAAATCCGAAGGGAAGCCACGTCAAGATTCTGAGGTAAGTAATCATGGTAACTGTTATTGATGGAGAAAACCTCCTTCTTGGAAGACTGTGCAGTATTGTTGCAACTCGTGCATTAGCTGGTGAGGAAATCGCTATTATTAATGCTGAGAAGGCAATCGTTTCCGGAAACCGTGCAATGGTTTTAAAGGAATACTACACCAAGCGTGTTCGTGGATCCGTCGAAGGCGGTCCGTTCTACCCAAGACGCCCGGAGCACCTCGTCAAGAGAACCCTTCGTGGTATGCTTCCATATAAGACCCGTCCGGGAGCAGCAGCTTTCCGCCGTGTCAAAGCATATGTCGGCGTTCCGTACGAACTTAAGGATGCACAGGTCGAGGTCCTTGAAGCAGCACACCGTGACAGACTTTCCCGTGCACACTATGTTGCAGTCGGTGAAATCAGCAAGAACCTTGGAGCAAAGTTCTAAACAGGTGAATGAAAATGAAAGTAATGAACACCAGCGGTAAGAGAAAGACTGCCATTGCACGTGCAACTTTCCGTGAAGGAAAAGGCAGAGTTCGCATTAACTCCGTCCCATTAGAGGTTTACTCCAATGAAATCATTAGAATGAAGATTTCTGAGGCAATTGCACTTGCACCGGGAGCAATCGACAATGTCGATGTTGACATTGAGATTTCGGGTGGAGGAGTCATGGGTCAGGCAGAAGCAGCACGTACAGCACTCGGCCGCGGAATCCTTGGCTGGACCAACGATCCAAAGATTAAGGAAACCTACCTTTCCTACGACAGAACGCTTCTTGTTAACGACTCTCGTCAGAAGGAAGCAAAGAAGCCGCACTGCCACAGTGCCCGTGCGCGTTTCCAGAAATCCTATCGTTAAGTACAGATGTTCGAATATGGTGGGAGGAATTTTCCTCCTATCTCGAAATATTTATTAGGATAAAAAGAGAACTTATGATACCAGTTCGATGTTTCACATGTGGAAAGGTTATTTCCATATATTGGGATGAATATCAGCAAAGAGTAGCAGCTGGTGAGGATCCGAAAGAAATTCTTGATTCGATGGGATTGGACCGCTACTGCTGTAGGAGAATGTTAATCTCTCACAAAGAAACTGATGATGAAATGTATCCCTACACGTGAAGCATGAGAATGAGGCGGGGATGTAGGGTAGCCTGGACCATCCTATTACGTTCGGGACGTAGTGACCTGAGTTCGAATCTCAGCATCCCCATTTTTTTCTCCCTGATTCATGGATGTGATTTTCTTAAATGACAGCAACTAGTTATACTCGTTATGAACGTGCAAGAATCGTAGGAGCCCGTGCTCTGCAGATTTCTATGGGTGCACCTGTTCTTGTCAAGACAGCAAAGATTGACCCATTAGAAATCGCTCTTGTTGAGTTCGAGGAAGAACGTGTTCCGATAACGGTAAGACGCCACATTGGAAACAAAGTTGAGGATGTGTAAAATATGACGGAAATTGCAGATATCCTTCTCCGTATTATCGAAGATTCCCGCGGAAATCCAACAATTGAAGCGGAAATTACCACCGTATCTGGTGGATTTGGTCGTGCATGTGCACCAAGTGGCGCATCGACCGGTATCTATGAAGCCCACGTTCGCAAGTGCGACGAAGCAATCGAAGATGCAAAGAAAACGCTGATTCCGGAACTTATCGGTCTTGATGCAAAAGACCAGAGATGTTTCGATGAAGCATTACATGCTATTGATGGCACAGAAAACCTCTCTGGCATAGGAGCAAATGTTGCAGTTGCATTATCTTTAGCAAATGCAAAAGCAGCAGCCTCCTCGCTTGACTTGGAACTTTTCCAGTATCTTGGTGGTGCATTCTGTTCTCAGACTCCGCTTCCGCTCGGAAACGTTATTGGTGGAGGTGCACATGCGGTTGATGCAACTGATATCCAGGAGTTTCTGGTTATCCCGACAGGGGCATCTACTGCATCGGAAGCAGTTTTCACCAATGCCCTTGTTCATAAGCGCATCAAAGAGATTCTCGTCTCGCGCGGAAAGGGTTGTGGAAAAGGCGATGAAGGGGCCTGGGCTCCACACATTTCCGACTTAGAAGCCTTTGAAATTGTCAAAGAAGCCACAGAAAAGGTTCTTGATGAGACCGGCATTGAAGTTCGTATGGGACTTGATGTTGCTTCCTCTGAGATGTGGAATGCAGAAAAACAGCGTTATGTCTATAAGAATGCAGAGCGTACAACAGAAGAGCAGATCGCTTACCTAACAGAGCTTATCGATAAGTATAATCTCCTTTATGTGGAAGATCCAATCCACGAGGAAGACTTCGAAGGCTTTGCACAGATTACCAAAGAGGTTCAGGGTCGCGACACGCTCATCTGTGGAGACGATCTTTTCGTGACGAACGTCAAGCGTCTTGAAGAGGGTATTGTCAAAGAAGCAGCGAACTGTGTCTTAATCAAACCGAACCAGATTGGTACTTTGACCGACACGTATGACACAATCAACCTCGCCCGTGAATACGGATACGAGACTGTGATGAGCCACCGTTCAGGTGAAACAACCGACAACACTATCGCACATCTGGCAACTGCCTTTGGTTGTTGCCTCTTAAAGACTGGTGTCGTTGGTGGCGAGCGTATTGCCAAATTAAATGAACTTATAAGAATTGAGGAGCATTTCTAAAATGACCGACAATGAACTTGGAATCGAATTAACTGAACCATTAGTATCTGTAGAAGAATATCTTGCAGCAGGTGTCCACATTGGAACCCAGCAGAAAGACAATGACATGAAGGACTTTATCTACCGCGTCCGTTCTGACGGTCTGTACATCATTGACATCAGAAAGACCGATGAGAGAATTAAGCAGGTAGCAAAGTTCCTTTCCCGCTATGAGCCGGCAAAGATTTTCGTTGTAACTTCTCGTCAGTATGGACAATTCCCAGCACAGAAATTCGCAGATACCATCGGCGCACTCTCCCATGTTGGAAGATTCATCCCGGGAACTTTAACCAATCCAAAACTCCCGAAGTACGTTGAACCAGAAGTAGTCATTGTTACTGATCCGATTGGAGATTCCCAGGTTATCACCGAAGCAGTTCAGTGCGGTATTCCGGTTATTGCGCTCTGTGATATCAACAACCAGACCAACAATGTCGATCTTGTCATTCCAACCAACAACAAAGGACGCAAGGCTCTCTCTATGGTTTATTTCCTCTTAACCAGAGAAATCCTGAAACAGAGAGGTATTGTTTCTTCTATGACTGTTGAAGACTTCGAAGCCGACATGTAAATTTGGCTTTAAGAAATCTCATCCAAAATCTTTTTTTATTCCTGTTTTCGTAATAATTACCCGCGCCGATACTGTTATCTTCTATTCCTTTCAGCGTTGAAATGGTAAAAAACAGCAAATAACTTTCAGTTTTAAAATTAAAGCTAAATTTAAGCTCAAAAGTGCGGTGAGGGCAGCAGTATCCACACTGCTTTGTACTCCACATCCCCCACCTTATACTATTATTAGCGTTCAGGTGTTTTTAATCTTACCGTCCTTACCACTAATTAGACCCAGTTTTCTGAGGTCGGCAAGGACAACTTTCAGGTATTCGGGCGTAATGTCAAAGGAAATTACATCATTAGTTCCCTCAAGTGGAAATGCTGGTGCGGAAAGAGCATCAATAAGTTCCTTCTCCGACGAACACCCTCCATCTATCAGTTCCCGGATTTTTCCGACAATTGCCTGCTTGAAGAAGATAGCATCGATGAACTTTCCAGCTTCTTCCTCATCTACATCGACGTTATCAAGATAGTCAGAGAGTTCATCAGCATCGGCATAAATTATGTCTGTTCCTGTTGTAATCACATACTGAGTGACCGAGGAGGTTCTGATGTGACTTGAGATATTGCACTCTTTCAATTCTTCACCTGAAACCTGCGGGAAGTCGGTGTAGGCATACATGATTCTTAGATCATCTGCTGATTTTACTTCTTTTAGGATATATTCGTCGTTTCCCCCCTCCAAAAGATCATTGTCTTCTAGAGTTGCAAGAATCATCAGGGATGAAACGAATTTGTCGGTTGCTTCCCGTTTCAAATCTTCGTCACTGGTTGCTTCAAGCTTTTCTGCTTGAGCGAGCATTTGTGATGGAGTTGCATCTCTAAGCACATCTCCAGCGGTGTGCTCATTGATAAACTCCTCGAGCTTTGCTTTTCTCTCTTCAATATCCTTTTTCATCAGGAACAAATCTTCGTCTTCTTCTTCCTCCTCCTCCTCTTTTTTGATTAGGTGGTTTATCAGATTCAGAAAGTCTGCAATTGTTCCTTCGAAGTATGGTTCTCCAGAAAAATCGTGTTCAACATTGATACGTGATTCGCAGTCCTTTTCACGGAGATATTTCTGGAAATCCGTTGCATCTTCGTGTGAAAAGAAGACAATCTTTTCTTCAAGCGTCATGAATATTGTAGTAGTTTGTTTTTCTAATAATTAAGAATACGTAAATGACAAAATTGTAGGAAACACTGTTGTGAAATGAAAAACAATTTGATATTTGAGGATATTTTATTATATTCAGTGTAATTATTAAAAAAATTTGATTATTGCTATCTATACACGCTGATATCAGAAAAAATGTTTGATGATTTGGATAATTACAGGAGTTCCATCCTAACAGAACGGACCGCTTCGCACATATTTGCCAGTTTTTGATAGGCTCCTTCAGGTGTATGCATCCGAAGACCGCAGTCGGGATCAATCAATATATTGTCTTTTCCAAACACGTCAATACATGAAATAATATTCTCTTGGATTTCTTCAACGCTTTCGATGTTTTGATTGGAACTCTTTACACAACCACAGCCAATTTTCTTGCCGTGCAAATCCTGCTTAGAAAGTGTGTCAAGATTCTCCTTGCTAACCGCATATTCAAAATCGAGAATGTCGACAGGAAGTTTTGACCATTCTGAAGCGATGCCACCAAGGATACCACAGGTGTGGATGCACGAGGCTGTATCGATGCCATCAAAGATTATGGAAAGGCATTTCTTTGCTGTTTCGACAGAGACTGCTCCTATAGAAAGAATTGGCTCATCTACTTGAATAATAGAACACCCTGCAGCGGCAAGATTGCGTGCCTCGACGTGCAGAGCACGTGCCAAATCTTCTGCAACTTCTTCTTTATTTCTATACAAAGGGGTTTTAATCTGCAGGGAATAGGAGAGTGTACAGGCCCCAGTCAGAATACCCTTGACATATTTTGTCTGACTCAGGGCATATTTGGTATCAGCAACGGTTATCGGTTTATCGGCGGCACCGATTTTTCCAACGATATCGTTTCCAGCAATACCTGGTAGTTTCGAGATGAATGCCTGAACCATATCGGCTCTAACTTGTCCGTCAGAGATGATATCGACACCGGCACGTAGCTGTTCGGAGACCGCAAATTTTACTGCTTTTTTGTAGGGATTTATCAGCCCGCCTTTCACGCATGGAAAGGAACCGACTACCGTCGTTGGAAGAAGACATGGTAGTTGCATATAATAGCGTAATACGTTTGGGAAAAAAAAGGTATGGAGTGATTATGGACTGACTCTGTGTCTGTCTCTTGGGAAGAGGACACCTTCTCTGATGTTCTGAAGGTCGAGCATGGTCATGATGAGACGTTCTGCTCCGAGTCCCCATCCTGCATGCGGCGGCATACCGTATTTGAACGGGTTTAAGTAGAATTCGAAGGAATCTGGATTCATTCCCTTGTCTTTAATCTGCTGAACCAGGAGGTCGTAGATGTGGCAACGCTGTGCGCCGGAGGAAAGTTCCATTCTCGGGTGCATCATGTCGAATGCTCTACAGACTTCCGGTCTGTCGAGGAATGGCATGGTATAAAACGGTCTGGTTGATGATGGCCATTCGGTAATAAAGTACATGGTTCCCATCTTTTCACCGATAACTCTCTCTGCAGCGGAGGATAAGTCGTCTCCGAATGAGAGTGGTTCCCCTCCTTCTGTGGAGATTTCAATTGCCTGCTGATAGGTGATTCTCGGGAATGGAACGGTTGGAACCTTGAAGTCGGTGATGCCGAGGGTTTCAAGTGCTGCTGCGCAATGATCTTTGACATACTGGTAGGCATAGGCAACGACATTTTCAAGAACTGACATTGCGTCTTCTTGGTCGGCGAAAGACATCTCGATATCAATTGATGTTGCTTCGTTTAAGTGGCGGACGGTGTTGTGTTCCTCTGCTCTGAAGATTGGGCCGATTTCAAAGACACGTTCAAATCCGGAGCTCATGAGCATTTGCTTGAAGAGTTGTGGGGATTGGTTCAAGAATGCCTCCTTGTCGAAGTATGCAAGAGGGAAGAGTTCTGTTCCACCCTCTGTTGCTGCTGCTACAATCTTCGGGGTTTGTGCTTGGATAAATCCGTGGTCCCAGAGATACTCGCTGATAGCGTGGAGTGTTGCGCTTCTAATTTGGAAAATTGCGTTTACTGCCGGTTTTCTCAGGTCAAGGTATCTATTGTCAAGTCTCGTGTCAAGTTCTGCTGGAACTTTCTCAGAAACATCGAGCGGAAGAGGTGTCTGTGCCTTGGAGATAATTGTTATCTTTTCAGGGATAAGTTCTCGTCCTCCCGGGGCTTTCTCGGTAGCTTTGACTTCTCCTTCAACCTCGATGACGGACTCACGACTAATCTGTTTTGCAACATCTAAGACTTCCGGTGTTACTTTTTTCTTCGGAATGGTAATCTGCAGGATTCCTGTTCTGTCTCTGACGAGCAGGAAGGTAAGGCCGCCTAAGGCACGTTCTTCGTGTACCCAGCCGGCGATATGTGCATGCCCGCAGTCCGGTGTAACTTCACATATTGGTATGCGCATGTAAATTCCCTTATATATTCGTCGTTGACATAGATTAGAGTTTGCTGAAAATCTGTCTCAGAACAGTTAATTTCCTTCGGGTACAATTAGTATACATTAGGATGCAGTCAGGAAAAATCATCATACGGGGCATTGTTCAAGGAGTGGGATTTCGTCCTTTTGTCTATGCTTGTGCAGAAACGTATCATATTACAGGAACTGTTATAAATCATGGCAGTGAGGTAGAAATTGATGCTTGGGGTGACGAATTCGATTCATTCCTTGCGGCTGTATCCAAAGGACCGAAGATGTCGGTCATCGACTCGGTTGAAACACTCCCCCTTTCCGGTGAAGTTCCTGCCTCTTTTATAATTCTCCCAAGTCGCGACGGTGCACGTACGGGTTTTGTACCTGCCGATATTGCTACCTGTAAACATTGCTTGGAAGATGTTATGAATCCCGAGAGTAGATACTATGGATACTGGGCAACTTCCTGCACTGACTGTGGTCCACGGTACAGCATCATCCATACTGTTCCATATGATCGGGAGCGGACGGCCATGCAGATTTTCCCAAAATGTCATGACTGCGAGAAGGATTACACTAACCCGAAAAATCGTCGCCACCACGCTCAGACCATAGCCTGCAAAAGTTGTGGGCCGGAACTTATGCTCCTTGGGGGAACTGGTGAAATAATATCGACTGAAACCCCCATAGAAAGGGCAGCAGAGCTTCTTGATTCCGGAGAAATTCTTGCCATCCGCGGCATCGGTGGGTTCCATATCGCTTGTATTGAATCCGCGGCAAAACGCTTGAAGACGATTCTTGGACGGCCGAATCAGTCACTCGCGGTAATGATGCAGGAAACCAGTCTAAAGGATTTCGTTGTCCCTCCAACAGAAAAGGAAATGGAATTATTGAGTGGTCCAGTCCATCCGATTATGATTTTAGATAAGCTTGACCCGCTTGATCACTACGAACTTTCCCAGTTGCATAATCTGGGTGTTATGCTACCATATACTGCTCTTCACCACCTCCTATTCCAGAAACTGAAATCTCCCCTTCTTGTGATGACATCGGCAAATGCTCCTGGTACACCGATGATAACTGATACAGATACAATCATCGAAAAAATGGGAAAGACTGGTATTGTCTCGCACATCTTAACCCACAACCGTGATATTGTCAACCGTTGTGATGATTCTGTGGTTCGAGACGGTTATATCATCCGTCTTTCTCGCGGATTTGCGCCATTACGAATTCGTATGGACCTCGGAGAAAAACAGATTCTTGGAGTTGGTCCGGAACTTAACGCAAATGCCAGCATCTATAAAGGAGATTTCCTGATTACTTCTCCGCATATTGGGAACATCAGAAATCCCCCCACGGTTGCGTATCTAAAGGAAACTATCGGGAAGTTAACTTCTCTAACCGGTGCGGAACCGGAAATCATCGCTCATGATTTGCATCCACAATTTTTGAGTACCAGAGTTGCTCAAGAAATGGCTGAAGAACACAATGTTACATTATGTCCAGTTCAGCATCACAGAGCCCACATCGCTTCTGTGAGCCAAGATGAGGTTATTGGAATTGCAATAGATGGTGTCGGCTATGGTGACGATGCAACTATTTGGGGAGGAGAAATTCTTTCTGGATCCCCGAGCGATGGATATAAACGGTCTGGTCACCTGGAACCGGTCTTAATGCCGGGTGGAGATCTTGCAACAAAGTTTCCAGAGCGTATGCTCTATGGCATCCTTCCGACCGATGAAATACTGGATCTTCTCTCCTCCCGTGGTTGGGATGACACCTCTCTGAAGATTCTGGCTCAGATGACGAAGCGTAAGTTCAATACGCCGATAACCACTTCAACTGGGCGCGTACTTGATGCGGCGTCTGCTTTGCTCGGTATTTGTCGTGAACACACCTATGATGGAGAACCATCCATGATGCTGGAAGCATATGCCGCCCGTGGTGTTTCTCAGCCGATGGAGTTGGTCTTTACGAAAGATGATACAGGTGCCGATGTTTTCTCCACATCTGCACTGCTAACCGAAGCAAAAACAATGATAGACGATGGTCTTGATGTCTGCGATATTGCAGCCTCTTTCCAAGAACATCTGGCAAAAGGTATCGCTCGCATGGCAATCCTATCCGCAAATCGGATGGGAATCAGAAAGGCTGCTCTTTCAGGTGGTGTTGCTATCAACCGTGCAATAAGGGAAACAATTATCAAAGAATTATCTTCAGCCGATATTTCCTGTATCACCAACTCGCAGTATCCGTTTGGTGACGGCTGCATTTCAGCAGGTCAGGTCATAACAGCAGGCTGTCTATCCAAAGCAGGAAAATTATAAACTATTTTTTTTAATTAATTTTTACAAAAGAGAAATACGATACTTGAAAAGAAAGGAGGATAAATTGAATTTATCCGAAGAGTGCGCCAAGGCCTGCCATGGCGTTCTCTTCTTCTTCTTCCTTGTTCTCTTCCGGCTTTGCTTCTTCAGCTGCTGCTGCTGGTGCTGCACCTGCTGCTGCCGGTGCTGCTGCTGCGACTGGTGCTGCTGCTGCCTTGGAGATTGCTTCCTCAATGTCAACGCCGTCGAGTGCTGCAATTAATGCTTTGACACGGGAGTCGTCGACTGCGATACCTGCGGCAGAGAGAACTGCCTTAACCGATTCTTCATCCACAGTTTTTCCTGCGGAGTGAACTAACAGAGCTGCGTAAATGTACTCCATTTTTTTCACCTATTTTTGTTATTGATTTGAATTATGCCTTCAGGGCACTTGCTTGTCTGTATGCCTTGCTAATGATCATCTCGATGACGCCCTTCTCGTAAATCGGGGCTTCAACACCGAGGTTTCTTGCCTCACGGACTGCCTTGGCAATCTGTGCTTCAGTTACTGCTGCAGATGCAGTCGGTACTGCTGCGTTGACAGCCAGGTTGAATGCCTGAGATGCTGCAAGAGTGATCTTTGCCTTGTATGCCTCTTCGTCTACGGAGAGAACTTCCGGCAGATAAATCTCGTTTTCGAAGCTGACCGCAATCAGATTCAGACCAACTGGCATTGGCTTGATATCAAGCTTAGCAAGTGCGTCTGCTAATTTCTGGTTAATCGGCTGACCTGCCTTGACAACGGTCTTGGTCTCTTTAATCTTGACCTTACCACCGTCAATACCGGCTGGAATACCTGCGGAACTGAGTTCTCCAACAATCGGTCCTGGCTTAAAGCTGGTTGGACCTGCTGGAACAACAATGTCTTCCGGTGCGATTTCGCCTGCTTTTGCAACACGTTTTGTTGAGTTCTGTACAAGGTTCTTGTACAACTTGAACGGGTTTCCGTTTGCAAAGATAAGTGCACTGTGTTCACTTACTTTCTCGTTGAGTTCGGCAAAATTGCCCCCGAGTTCAGTAAATGCATGGTTAAGTAACGTATTTCTTGCTACTTTGACTGTTGCACTACCGTGCAGGTTTCTTCTAATCTGCTGGAACTGCTTTGCGGGAATACCGTAAATGTTTACCAGTCCGACAAGATTGTATTCCTGTGCGAGTTGTTTAATCTGCTCAACTTCTTCACGTTTCCACTCAGGGAGGTGGTGAGTATAGATAGCCATTTTACATCACCTTTACTGCTGGACCCATCGTGGTTTTGACGTAGACGGAACGGACGTTTAATTCTCCGTTTTCGAGTCTTCCGATGACCCTCTTCAGGACAGCGTCAATGTTTTCAGTAATTGCATCAGCCGACATTGCAGTCGTTCCAATCTTTACAGACATATTAAGTCTGTCTTTAGACCGGATTCTGATGGAATTTCTCAGACGCTCGACAATCGGAGTAATGTCCTGCTGCGGCGGAATCGGTTGCGGCATTTTTCCGCGTGGACCGAGTCTCTGACCGAGCCAGCGACCTACAAGCGGCATAACTGCTGTTTCGGCTAAGAAGAAGTCGTATGTGTCGGCCATCTTGCGTGCTTCACGCGGTGCACCGCCCAGGCGTTCAATCTCTTCAGGGCCCATAATAATATCGACACCTGCGTTGCGAGCCTGGGATACGATATCTCCTTTACCAAGAACGGCAATCTTTCTGACGCCCATTGTCTGTGGCAGAAGAATCGTCTCATCAATACGGTTTTTCGGCTGGCTCATATCGACATGCTTCAGGTTAATCGTGATGTCCACGCTTTCCTGGAAGTTACGCTTAGGAGCTGCCTCAAATGCTGCCGTAACAGCTTGATTAATTTGGGTTTTTTCAACCATTGATGAAGCCTCCCATAGTATTCGACTGGATTTCTGTCCAATCTCCTATGGCTTTGTTCTCTACTACTGTACATTTTTACGTGGTTTCCCACGTACCCACTGATGCAAACAGCTTATGCAAGCTGTGCGTCCCATTCACCTGCATTGACAGTGGCAATTGCTTCCTTTGCGGATTTGCCTTCGATGGTGACACCAACGGAAACACAAGTTCCCATAACTTCCTTTACAGCCTCTTTGAGGTTGTAGGAAAGCATCTTTTCCATCTTCATCTTTGCAATGCGAATGACTGCATCAAGCGGCAGGTTTCCAACTTTCTCAGTGTTCGGAGTTCCGGATCCCTTCTCGACTCCTGCTTCTTTCATAACAAGAGCAGTTGTCGGTGGAATACCGATTGTCAGCGTGACGTTCTTCTTGTCGTCGACCGTAACCGTTACCGGGACAGTCATACCGTTGAACTCAGCAGTCTTTTTGTTGATATCATCAACAACTGCTTTCACGTTGATTCCGAGCGGACCAAGAGCCGGGCCAAGTGGTGGTCCGGCAGTCGCTCTGCCGCCAGGTACCAAGACCTCGACAGTTTCTGCCATTAGTATCACCGTATGTTGCATACCCAAAGGTATGCCAACATTGGTTCAATAAGGTCGACGTTTGTAGACTTAAAGGTAATGTATAAATCAGGGTTTTTCACAACAGGGAGCAATCTAAATTCACCAAGTTATTCATTATGCGCACTCTAAAGACAGTCGTCGGATTTTGACATTAACACAATGAATCCTCTGACCGATCGATGGGGAGATTTATATTGTTTTATGGCGTATTCTATCAATGTATGAAAAAGATTGGAGTATTGCTTATTGCAACACTGGTCATTGTCGGTTGTGTGCTTGCAGCAGGGTGCACAACCCAAGTTGCCGACCCGTCTATGACGATTAGCGTCACAAAGATTGGGGATATTAACTACAACATCGGCGACACGTTCAGTGTGACCCTTCCGTCAAATCCGACAACCGGTTATGACTGGTATGTATCTGAAGAATTAACGTCTAAAGGACTTTCCTATGAAAAGGAATTCATTCTTGACACCGCCTCCGAAGGACTTCTTGGTGCTGGAGGTGCCACGAAATGGACTTTCACTGCAAAAGAAGCGGGCGAACACATTCTCACGCTCTTCTACATGAGGAATGGCGATGATTCATCCATCCGTGATGTTTATTCCGATAAATTGACTGTCGTGGCTGGAGATCATCATTCAGAAGGTTCCTTTGTCTTCTCCGGAAACAATGATATTTCTCCGAAAGCAGGTTCTGTCGTTCTTATTACCTGTTCCGGAAACCCGGGTTCGACCGGATATCAACTTGTTGTTGATAAGGAATCAACGACAGTTAATGTTCTGAAAGAAGAATATGGTGCGCCGACAGCTGGTTCAGTTGGTGCACCTGGTCTCTACCAATGGTATGTAACTGCCGACGTTCCAGGAGCATATGTCTTCTATGTTCTCGAGAAACGCGGAGACGAAAAAGGAACAGTTAAGTTCTTTGTTCCGCTTACTTTCACAATTGAGGAATAAAGAGGAGGAATAAAATGAAAAAAATATTTTTTATTGCAGCTGTAATCCTTGCTGTATTCATGGTACTGGTTCCGGCAGTCGCTGCAAATGATCCAGTCCTTGGTGGTGGAACTCTCTCAATTGATTCGAAGCCGTCAGGAGCAAACGTCTTCGTTGACGGCGCCTTTGCGGGAACAACCCCGACTGAATACAGTGTACCTGCTGGGAAACACGAGATTCGTTTTGGATTGGATGGATACGAGCTTTATGATACTACTGTAACTGTAAATACGTATTCGAAAACCACTGTCAATGCAGTATTATTACCAATATCCTCTGGAACTCTCTCAATTGATTCGAATCCGTCAAATGCATCTGTCAGAGTTGATGGTGTTTACCAGGGAACCACTCCGCTTAAAGTGGATGTCACTGCTGGTAGCCACAGAGTTGTAATTGAGAAAGATGGCTATAACTCGTGGAGTACTACTGCAAAGGTTGAATCAAATGGTATTGCATTTGTCAACGCCACCCTGACTCCTTCAACCACGTATGGTTATCTGTCTATCAGTTCTAACCCGAACTACTCTGATGTCTATGTCGATGGGAGTTATAAGGGTCAGACTCCGTTAACGCTGACAGTAACTACTGGTGTTCACACTGTGAAATTATCCAAGTCAGGGTACACTGGTTTCACCACGAAAATTTCAGTCTACGACGGATCAACATCTACTGTGAATGGTGTCCTCTCCAAAGATACAACATATGCATACATCAGTGTCGGATCATCCCCGAATGGAGCAGCAGTCTATATTGATGGTGAATACAAAGGAAATACCCCATCGGGATCTTTCAACTACCTGAATCTGACTGTCACCGCTGACACAACCCATACTCTGCAGATTAGATTAGGTGGATTCAGCACCTATACTACCTCTTTCAAGTTATCCACTGGTGAGGATAGAACATTCTCTCCCTCCCTCTCACCAGATGTACCGACAACAGCAGTACTTTCTGTGCAGTCCTCTCCATCCAACTCCGCAGTCTATATTGACGGAAGTTACGTTGGATCAACTCCGTATGTTGATTCATCCATCTCTGCAGGAAAACACACAGTTAAAGTATCCTGTTTAGGCTATGCAGATTATACTACTTCAATCACCATTGAAGGTGGAAAGAGTGCAAATGTTCTTGCGACATTAACTCCGACACCATCTCCGTCAAAGAGTCCGTTCCCGGTTATCGGTCTTCTTATTGGTCTTGGTGCAGCAGCCCTCATTGCTGGAAGAAAAATCCGGCAATAATTTTCTTTTTTCTCAGAGTGGAGAATATTTATTACGCCACTCTATCAATAATAATCTATGAAAAAGTCCGGAATCATTCTCCTGGCAGTTCTTATCATTTTCACCGGTGTGTTTGCCGCAGGTTGTACTGAGAAAATCGACATTACATCACCAGATTTGATTATCAACGTTGCAAAAAACGGTAATGCAAACTATACTGTTGGTGATACTTTTACTATCAGTCTCCCGAACACCAAAATCGATGGATATGAATGGGTGGTAACTATTGCGGATGGTCTGAATGTAAAAGAATCCAATGAGCATTTGTCGCTGGATACGATTACTGGTTCAACCGACACACATAAAACCTTCACCTTTACTGCTTTAGAAACCGGAAACAATATGTTTGTCGTCAAATACATGAAACCAGGGGATGAATCATCCTCTCTTTTTGAATACAGCGATTTCATGATGGTAAAACCGGGAAAGAATAATACCAGAGGTATTTTCGAATTTGAAGGAGAATCACTCTATCCAAATACAGGTGGTTATGTATTTATTATTTGTGAAGGGAATCCGAAGAGTGATGATTATGAACTCTATATCGACAATCATCATATAACCAAAGGTCTACAGATACTATCCGAAGATGCATATGTATTTGAAGGAACTCTAGATTCTAAATACGGTGGCGAGGGACATTACTTGTGGGTAGTAACTGCAAGAGAACCTGGAACGTACTTCTTTGCCGTTATGGAGCGTATTGGAAAGAATTCGGAAACAAAATTCTTTGTACCAATTACTTTCGTTAAATAAACACTTCCAACCTCTAATTTTATGAATTCTGAAGATTGTGTTCTTGCAGTTGATCTTGGGGCAACTAATGTTAGAACAGCTATCATCCTGCGGGATGGAACGATTTTGGGTTATCACAGGGACGAAGTCAGGAATGCCGATATACTTCAGAGAACTATCTCCCTCGTGAAAAAAACTCAGAGGGAATGTGGCATGCAACCGAAAGCTCTCGGAATCTCTACTGCCGGTCCGGTTGATCTTGAACGAGGAACAGTTATTCATTCCCCAAATATGCAGTGTTCTGAAATTCCTCTTCGCGGTACGTTGGAGAAAACGTTCGGCATCCAAACTGTAATGGCGACTGACTGCAAAGCGGGTGCCCTTGGAGAATATCACTTTGGTTTTCGCCGTGAACACATGGTATATATGACGTTTTCAACAGGCATAGGCGCTGGTGTCGTCTCTGCCGGTCGTCTTCTGCAGGGTTGCAACGGGAATGCCGGAGAGGTTGGACACTTTACAGTAGATACAGAATATGGAATACGCTGTGGATGTGGTGGGTATGGACACTGGGAAGCATACGCATCCGGAACAGGCATACCCAAATTTTTCTCTACATGGAAACTACGTCATAGAATAGAAAACTACCCACTAACAACATCTGAAGAAATTCTCTCCTGTGCATCAAAAAAAGATCCTGTGTGTTTGGCATTTGCAGAAGATGTCAAAGCGATTAATAATCGCGGACTTTCTTCGGTTATTTGCGCTTACAATCCGGAATTGATTGTTCTCGATGGTCCACTAGCTCGAAACTATGCATCACTCCTCTTCGGAATGCCGGAAACATATCTAACAACTCCGGATATTAGAGTGACAGAACTGGAAGGAAACGCACCGCTTCTTGGAGCTGGTGTTCTAGCCTTTGGGCTCATTGATTAAGATATTTTTAAAAGAGTTTTGAAAAAAAATGTACCCGAGAGGGTTGGGTACATGTGCACAAATCCAATTTGGACACCGTTTAGATGTACGGGTTGCGCAGTGGCTTGAGTCCTGGTCTGAGACCAGCTGCTCTTGCTTCCAGAGTCTTCTGGTTGTTGGTGATCTTGGTGGTTGCGAGTTTCTCAACCATTGGGATACCGAACTTGCCTTCCATGTCTGCTGGTTCTGCAACAATCCAGCCTGCTTCAACAGCCTTGTTGAAGGTGGCTTCTCCTGCTGCGGAGCGGACGAAGACGGTGGACCATCCATCCGGAGATCCGACGGATCCGGTGGAGATATCTGCGAAGTTGGATACGTAGTCGAGACAGACGTGGCATCCCGGCTGCTCGTACTTGTGGGTAACTTTGAGCGGGATTTCTGCGCATGCACCGCGTTCGGTGTATACAGAGAATTTGCCCTTTCCAATGTCCATCTTGGTTACGCTTTCCATCTTGGTTGCACAGTGGTCTTCAACCATCTGGTAGAGACCCTGGTATGGGAAGTTCTCCATACAGAAGATACCGATTGCAAGTGCGATCTTGTCCGGGACGTCGCGAAGTCCGATCGGATAGAGCTGTCCCTTACGGACTGCCTGAATCTGACACGGAGTTCCAACGATACCGACTTTGTCGAGACCGTAGCTGCGGGTTGCTTCCTTAATGAGTGCTACATTCGGGGAAATCGAGTATTTGGTTCCACGTGCTGCGAAGAGTTCTTCGACAGTGGTGGCGATCATCGGTTCCGGCTTGTACGGCTCGGATCCTGGTCCTGCGACGATTGCTCCGTCAATGATTCCTGCGTCAAGTGCGTATGCAAACAGGGAAGTGACGATTCCTCCGTCCTGGGCCTTCTTGTGGATGTCATCACAGGCGGTTTTTGCCTTGTAGACTGCCTTGTATTGTCCAAGATATTCCATTTTTTCTACCTCCGGGACTCTCATGGAGTCATAACGTCTCCAATGAGTTTAATGATGGATTCGTACTGTCCAACAACGTCGAAGCTGAAGAAGCTTCTCGGGCACTGGGCGTAGCAGGATCCACATTTGATACAAAGGTCGCGCTCAACCTGCGGCTTACCATTTGCCATGGTAACTGCACGGACTGGGCATGCTGCTGCGCAGCTTCCACAGCCACAGCAGAGACCCTGGTTGATGACTTCGGTCATCAGGTCGCATCCGCATGCTTCGGTTCCTGCTGCTGCAAGGTTCATTAACGGGGTAAGGTATGCGGTTGCAAGTGCCTTCTGCTCGTCGTTTCCTTTGAGTAACAGGTATGCCATTAAGCAGACGTTTCTAATCTGCTGCGGTGTTGGTGCACATGCCGGGATGTAAACATCGACTTTGATTAAGTCGCCAATCGGCAGGAATGCCTCATGTCCTGGCTGGTTCTGCTGTCCGCCACGGCAGAAACGGGTAGTGTTTCCGTAGCATGCACAGCCACCGAGTGCAACAACAATTGCTGCGTTTTCACGGGTTTCTAAAATCTCATCAACAGAGCATTCGTCGTTGATACATACGGAACCCTCAACTAATGCAACATCCATCTTTGGGATGTGACGTACATCGGCAAGGGTAAGGCAGTAGACGAGGTCTGCATATTTGTCAAGGATTGTAAGTAATCCTTCATAGTTATCTGCAAGGGACACGAGACATCCGGTACATCCGCTCATGTGAACGTGTCCTACAGTAATCTTGTCAGCCACTGGCTTCATCTCCTTTGGTTTATGAATGAAATGCTTTTGTTCGACCTTCTTGTCAGCTGGTTTAGCACCAGGCTTTGCGGCCTGTCCCTCGCTGACACTCTCTTTACCGAACAGTAAGCTTTTGAGTTTATCTAATAATCCCATTTTAAGCTCCTAATTCCTGTAAGATTACAGTTACAGTTTTGGGAACGGCTCTCTCGACTTCCGGACTCAGTTCCAAGACAAAGTCTTCTGCGTCCGGGGCAGGTATATACGCAGGCTGGCACCCGATAATAATAATTTCCATCTTTCCTTTCAGTCTGCCGATTGGATCAAGCAGATTGCCGGAATGAGCATCGGCATACCGTTCGCTCCTTCCTTCCGGAAGCAGTTCAGCGGGGATTTTTGTGACGTCTCCGGGTTTCCCTCCGAAATCCATGGCATCTACAATAATCAGTTTCTTTGTTACGTTCGGATCCAGCATGGAAAAAACAAGATGAGGGCCGCCAAGGCCTACATCCATGGCTTTTACATTGTCTGGTAATTCGACGTCAGCTAAGGCTCTGATGACTGCGGATCCAAATCCGTCGTCTCCGAAGAGTTCGTTGCCGACTCCGGCTATTAATATTTCTGGGAACAGCTCTTCCATAGTATATACTTATTCAAGGAGCTTCTGTGCTACAAGCTTGTTGTCTTCGTCAAGCACAATCATGTGGGTTGCGCAAGAGACACACGGGTCGTATGCACGCATAATGACTTCTGCGAGCTCCCATGGTGCGCCGGTAAGTGCACGGCTGCAGGTCGGGAAGTTCCAGGTTGTCGGAACGAGCATAGAGAACCATTCTACTTTGCCGTTGCGGACCTTTGCGAGGTGGACATCTGCACCACGTGGTGCTTCGTTTGCTGCCCATCCGATGGTTCCGTCTCCCTGTGGGATGACGTCTGCAACAGTTGCGCCGCTGGTGTTAAGTGCGTCAGCTGCTTCGATCATGGTGTAGACAGAGTCCATGTATTCCATTTCACGAGCAACGTTTAAGCCCATTGCACCCTTGCGGTCGTAGTTCTTGTACATAGCCATACGTGCGCGTGGACCGACTTCAACCGGCTGTCCATCATAGAGTGGGACACCAGTGCATGCCTGCATCTGCGGCCATGCTTTGGTTCCTGCCTTGGTGGTTCCGCCGACTGGGTATGCTGGGTCTTCGAGGGTGATTTCCTCTTCGCCCATGTACCAGTCCCACGGTCTGACTTCAATCCAGCGGGATGGATCCCACTGCGGGTGTTCATCGAGGGAAGAGCTTCCGTACATCGGTGCAGTTGCCATGTATCCCTGCTGGTGGTAACCGAACTCCTTCGGGATTGCAACTTCGCGTCCGCACATCTCTGCCCAGTCACGCTTCTCCCAGTTGTTGAAGACAGCGATCATGAACTCCATCTGCTCGCGTGCAAGCGGAAGTGCCTGCTTTGCGAGGTCGTAGATCTTTGCTTTTGCACGTGGGGTGATGTTCTTGTACATACCTCCAACTCTCGGGTTGGACGGGTGGATTGCTTCGCCACCAGCGATTTCGCCGATGGTCTGACCGATCATACGAAGGGTCTGGATACGCTTTGCGACAGATCTAACCGGTTCCTCTGCAGAGAACGGGTTGATTTTCATGTCGGTACCTGGGAGGTACATATCCGGCAGTGCAAGAATGTCATGCAGTGCGTGGGAGTGCAGTCTGTTTGCAGCCTGCAGAATTAAACGCAGAAGATATGCGTCGTCTGGGATCTCAACACCCATGGATGCTTCCATTGCCTCTGTTGCGGCAAGGGTGTGGGCAATCGGACAGATACCGCACACACGGGAAGCGATCTTCGGGACCTGCTCGTAGGTCTTTCCTACTGCAAGTTTCTCTACTCCACGAACCGGGGTGATAGAAAGCCAGTCTCCGCGCTCGATAATGCCTTCATCGTTGACTTTTAAAACGAGCTTGGAGTGACCTTCATGTCTGGTGGTTGGGGAAATTTCTACTACTTTCGACAATGTTTTCGCCTCATCCTAAGTTTATTTAGGTTTTCAAAAAGCTATACAGGAAATATTACCATTGTCCTTTTGGATTAATGACACGTACCTAAGTACGTTATGTGTAATTTCTATTTTTAGACAATAATAAACATTGTCCTCCAATAGGAGTGGAAAAAAATTATGCGCAATCATTCACTGAGGCCACGGGGAGAATTTCGGTTATTTGTGCTACCGGTTCTAAAAATATTGTAAAACAATTGGGGAATCAATCATATCGATTGATTATCAGTCACTATTTCGGAATGCGCTGTGATTGTTGGACTATTTTTGGATATGGTTTTACTATCCGATAGATTTCGACGTTCGGAAGAATACCATGAACTTTTTGGTTTTTTTCAATTGAAAACAAAAATCTATCCTGGCGAACTTGGTCTTCCCATTATAAGAAAAGAAGTGATTTTGGAGAAATACTGGTATTTAGAAAAATGTCCGGATTCGTTTTTTCTGTTCTACAGACCTAACGGTTTTCAAATCCCTGTTTCTGGAACAGTCAAAAAAATGTTATTTAGGCATTCAGCTCAGCACGGAGCTCTGCTAAGGTTGCATCGCGCTCTGCGTATGCATCATGCTGGTGAATACTTTCTTCGTTGGTCTGGTGAAGGGTGACTCTTGTATCTCCTGGAAGATCTGGGAACGAGGTGACGACAAGGCGTGCCATTTCACGGACACAGTCTTCCACAAAGCGTGCATTTTTGTGTGCAGCCATAACTACGAAACTTTCGTCACCGCGTTTCAGCAGTTCAAAAATCTTCGCGCTCATGGACTCTTTTAACACATTGACAACGGTGTCGAGTGGAACAACAATATCACCGTCGGTTTCAATGGAGAGGAATCCGCGTCCACGCTGGTTGTGGGATGCCATTGGAATCTCTGCAAAGAACGCATCAATTTTGTCCTGCGGAATTTCAAGACTCTGCATAACGTGCATTGCCTGATCTTTCATAATATTCTGAGCACACGGGCATGCAGTGATACCGGTGACTTCTGCACCAATACTCTTTCTTACAATGTGGTTACCACCGTTACGCTGTGCAGTTGCATGAGCATAGACATTGATAACTTCCTGACAAGTGGTCTTTGATACAGGAGTCTCACGGTTCATCATGTACTGGCTGTGCATGAAAACTTCTGTTTGCTCTGCATACTCATGGTGATCCAGGAGCTTCTTTGCGACAATACCACAAATTTCCTCAATTCCTTTCACTTTACCTTCGGCTGCCTGCTGAAGAACCTCATCAATAACTTCGAAATTACGAGAAAGGTTTGCTCCTTTCAGACTGCTTGGAAGGTCAACGAAAACATCAAAGGTCGAGATGAAAATTGCCGGCCGGGTTTTTCCCGGGCGAGCTACTTCGACGAGTTTTCTGACATTTTTCACTCCAACACGCGTTAAACTGATGCGCACATCAGGCGCTTTGGACTGGGTGTCTGGTAATGACATTATTCTATCCTTTATCGTCAACTCCTCAGAAGAAGTATAACGTGTAACAATGTATTGGTATCCCGATATATAACAGTTGTTAACAGTTGCACGGCATCCTGCGTCTTCTATTAATAGTTTTATCGTACAATACTAATTAAATGATGAAAGAGTACACAGCATCTGATGCTGATATCAACTATTTTCTCTCTCAAAAAATTGCAATAATAGGATACGGTTCACAAGGAAGAGCTCAGGCGCTGAACCTCAGAGATAGCGGGGCAGATGTCATCATTGGAAACCGCCCGGGAAAAAGTTATGATGCTGCTGTATTGGATGGATTTCAAGTAACTTCCGTATCTGGCGCTGTTGAAGAGGCGGATGTTCTGGCCATCATGCTTCCCGATGAGTCTGCAGCGGAAATATATGAAAAAGATATTGCACCTCATCTTCATTCTGGCCAGACACTTCTCTTTGCTCACGGCTTCAATATTCACTATAAGTTCATCACCCCTCCTCAGTCAATAAATGTCGTCCTCGTTGCCCCGAAAGGTGTTGGTCCTATGGTTAGGAAACTCTACGAGGATGGTTCAGGAGTTCCCTCTCTTTTCTCTGTCCACCAAAATGCAGATGGTCATGCTCAGTCTATTGCTCTTGGATATGCGGCGGGAATTGGTTCATCACGTTCTGCGATTCTTGAGTCGACATTTCGGGATGAAACGGAAACCGATCTTTTCGGGGAACAGGCAGTAATCTGCGGTGGCATCCCCGAACTCATTAATGCAGCGTTTGAAACGCTGGTAAAAGCTGGCTATCCTCCGGAGCTCGCCTACTCAGAATGTGCGCACGAGGTCAAATTGGTTGTTGATCTCATTTATCAGGGAGGGCTCTCAAAGATGCATGATTTCGTCTCAAAGACGGCAGGTTACGGTGGAATATCTCGCGGAAAACGTCTGGTTAACGAGTCGGTGGTTAACGAGATGAAAGCAATTCTTGATGAGATTCAATCAGGAACTTTCGCTTGCGAGTGGATGGAAGAAAAGAAATCAGGATCTAAAAACTATCAAAAGATGGTTTCTGATGTGAAAGAAAGTAATCTGGAAGCAGCAGGAAAGAAATTCCGCAATATTCTCGAAATGGAAAAATAACCAATGTTCTCCATTGATAAGAAAAATTACCTCCCAATTCTCTTTGCCATTTTGGCGGCAATCGTTGCAGCATTCAGTCCTCCTCTATCCAAGATGGTTGTAACCGATATACCTCCGGTTATGACCGCAGCATTTCTTAATCTTGGTTCTGGCATCGGCATGCTCCTCATAGGTCTCGTTGGAATCAAAACCCCGTTAATGTCGCGAGAACGTCGCCTGAAAAAGTCTGACCTGCCGAATCTCATTGGTCTTACTGCCTGTGAGATGCTTGCTGCCATTTGCATGATGGTCGGTCTCACACTTACAACAGCGGCAAATGCCTCTCTTCTCAACAATTTTGAGACGGTGACAACTGCTGTCTTTGCTCTCATTATTTTCAAAGAATTAGTTCCTCGAAGGCTTTGGGTTGCTATTATTCTCATTACTCTCGGATCACTTATTCTTTCAGTAGAGGATTTTAGTACCTTCTCCTTCTCAATAGGTTCTCTCTTTGTTCTCGGGGCTTGTGTTTTCTGGGGATTTGAAAACAATTTCATGAAACGAGTTTCGACAAGAAATCCCACCGAGGTTGTCATATTCAAGGGGATTTTTGCCAGTATCGGATGTTTTATTATTGCACTGATAATGGGAGAATCTCTTCCCTCGATTCAGCAGATTCTGATAGTTATGCTACTCGGGGTTTTTGTCTATGGAATTGCCATTATGTTTCTCATCTATTCCCAGCGCGGACTCGGTGCTGCCAAAGCCGGAACCATCTATGGTATATCACCGTTCCTTGCAGCAGGAATATCTTGTATTATGTTCCAGGAACTTCCGGGAATCACTTTCCTGATAGCTCTGGTTCTTATGATTCCGGGAATATATCTTGCATCGACTACGGCGAAACGGAAACGAAAATCCACAGATGTTAATACTGAATAGACCCAATCAGTAAGAACCATGGAACTGAAGACAAAAGGTTTGCAGTATCTTTTGATGATTCTCGCAGCTGCCGCTGTCTTCATGGATTATCTTGATACCAGTATTGTAACAATTGCTCTGCCGACTATTGCAGAAGAATTCGGGGCGAGCAGTTCTTTCTCATCCTGGGTTCTCATATCCTATCTTCTGACACTAGGGGGAACCCTTCTCCTCTTCGGAAAAATCGCCGACAGAACAGGAAGATACAAACTGATATTTACAACAGGTTTCGGACTCTTCACTATTGCATCAGTATTCTGTTCTCTTTCCTCTACAATGACAATTCTTGTTATTTTCAGGTTCCTCCAGGGGGTTGCTGCAGCTCTTATGGTGTCTACAGCAACTTCAATTATTAATCTGCATCTCTCACCGAAGATGCAGGCTCTAGGAACAGGAGTCATTGCTACTGGAGGGGGAATCGCCCTAGCGGCAGGTCCTGCTGTCGGAGGTCTTCTGACAGAGTATCTGTCATGGCATTGGATTTTCATCATCAATATACCCATTGGAATCTTGGGAGTAATCGGCGCACTCCTTCTCATACCAAAAGATGTGAAAAATGGGAAATCCACGGAAAATTTCGATTGTCTCGGTGCAGTTCTGCTGATTCTGACGTTATCATTCCTGCTTTCCGGCCTTGAATTTGGGTCCGAAAATGGGTGGCCACTGTATAGCATTGTGCTCACCGTCCTTGGTCCGATTCTTGGATTCTTCTTCATCCGCCACGAACTGAAGCACAGGAATCCGATTCTCTCGGCAAAACTTCTGCTGAATCGGACAGTAATGTTTGCTTCCCTCTCGACCCTTCTGGTGACGCTTGTCTACATTGGGCTTCTTTACGTTCTGCCGTTCTATCTGGACAGTGTCGGGTTCACAACTGCCGAATCTGGATTCATTATGTTGATTCCGCCAATCTGTCTTGCAATAATCGGCATTCCGACCGGTGCTCTAATGGCAAAGTTCAGCTGTATGAAACTTTGCAACTATGCGACTGTTATCCTGACTATCGGTCTTGCGGTTTTGGCACTTGGAATTTTCATGAATATGATTCCGCTTATTTTCGCCAGTTTAGTGATTACTGGTATCGGCAATGGTCTAAACGAAGGCCCGAGCATCCGAAGAATTACCGTTCACAGTCCTGATAATCTGCAGGGATCTGCAGGAGGACTCGTCTTTACTGTTATGAATATCGGCTGTGTGGTAGGTGTTGCTCTCTATTCTGTTTCTGCAACTATCGGCTCGGGAAGCACGACATTTACCTCTGTGGGCATTGCTCTCTCATGTGCGGTTGCTGTTGTATTCTCGGTTTTCTCCTACCTCACCTCGAAACTTGCAAAAGACACTATCCGTTCCTGAGCGTCATTTGTCAGAAGTATCGTTTTCGAAACAGAAAGACTGCTGATATAATTCCTGCTAGTATTCCTGCAATAGGAACCGGGGATTCTGCAATCGGTTTCTCGGTTACTGGTTCATAATAGATTGGGGGAATCACAGTTGTGTTGATTGCTGCCCCTTTTCGGAAACTGATTGCATAGTCTCCTGCAGTGACAATCGGTGCATTGTAGAGGGCATACCCGTTGTTTTCTCCGAGGAAACTGGTCGCCCTCCCATCCCAGAATGGTTTCCCGTCACGTTCTATTTTAGAATAAAGAATAATGTCGGTAACGTCTGCACTGTTCTTTTTCAGAGTGTCAAGCGGGATGCGGAATGAAAGCATTGTTGGTTCGTTCCAATTGTTTTGAACATAGTCTGCATCGTCAAAGGAGAATGTGTAGAAACAGCCGTCTGGGAGTTCGCTGATGACGGGATGTCTCAAAACAGGAGTTCCATATTCAGCGTCATGAAATTCGACTGAAGTTACGAATTCATCATCAAAAGTTATGAAGTTGGTTTCGGTAGCGTAAACCGGTATGACGAGCAGCGATAGAACAAGTATGAGAAAAAGTACATTAATTTTCATAAAAGAGTGCTGCGCGAGGGATCCGAACCCCCGATCTCGGGATTATGAGTCCCGCGCCCTAACCAGCTAGGCCAGCGCAGCAAGATTGCATAATAAAAAGGATGTTTATCGTTAAATACGTATCGGAAAGAAGGTTAGTTCTTTCCGTTCGCATTCTTTTTCGCCAGGGCACTCATGTATGCGGTTACCGCCGCTGTCACAGCAACAGTTTTGTCCTTGCCGCTTTTGAGTGATGCAGCAAGCTGATGCATACGGGTTTCGCTCTCACGCATATAGATAGGAAGAGAGTTTTCCACCGTAGGTTCAGAGAGGAAATGTGTGTGAGTGTTTCCGGCAATAAATTCGGGATTGTTCATGACAGCATAGTGGAGAGGAAGTGTTGTCTTCACTCCAAGAATGACATATTCATTCAATGCACGGCGCATTCTGGTAATTGCCTCATCACGAGTCATGGCTCGTGCGCAGAGTTTTGCAATCATCGAATCATACTGTGGAGGAATTGCATATCCTGTGTGGATTCCACTGTCGATACGGATGCCCGGTCCTCCCGGGGAACGATAGTGAGTAATCTTTCCCGCATCAGACTGGAAATCGTTCATCGGATCTTCCGCGTTGATACGGCATTCGATTGCATGACCGCGGCAGGTAATCTGGTCCTGAGTGTATGGGAGTGGTTCTCCTGCTGCTACCATAATCTGCATGCGGACCATATCGAGACCAGTGACCAGTTCTGTGATTGTGTGCTCAACCTGGAGGCGAGTGTTCATTTCCATGAAGTAGTAGTTTCCATCATCGTAGAGGAACTCGACTGTTCCGGCATTCTCATATTTGCAGGTCTTTGCAACAGTGATTGCCGATTGTGTCATGCGTTCTCTCAGCTCCGGTGTCATGATTGGGCAGGGTGCCTCTTCAATCAGTTTCTGGTGGCGTCTCTGAATGGAACATTCACGTTCATATAAATGAATGACATTTCCATGAGAGTCTGCGAAAATCTGCACCTCAATGTGTCGCGGTTTGGCCAGATATTTTTCTATGAAAACAGTCGAGTCGCCGAATGCGGATGCTGCAGTACGCATGGATTTTGCGATTGCCTCGTCAAGTTCCGCTTCACAGGTGGCAATCGTCATGCCGATTCCACCGCCGCCGGCTGATGCTTTAACAATTACTGGGTATCCAATGGATTCTGCAAATCTTTTCGCATCTTCATGGTTTGTTGACTGTGTCCATGGAAGGACCGGAACACCGGCGTCATGCATAGCTTGTTTTGATTCAAGCTTTGATCCCATCATCCGGATGGTTTCTTCGGACGGTCCTATGTAGGAAATCCCGGCTTTTCTGACAGCACCTGCAAACTCTGCTTTTTCGGCAAGGAATCCATACCCTGGGTGAATGGCATCGGCACCAGTCATATCAGCGACTTCTAGAATACGCTCGATATTGAGGTAACTTTTCGTCGGATGTGCTGGACCAATTGGGAATGCTTCATCTGCATATTTCACATGCAGTGAATTTTCATCAGCCTCTGAATACACAGCGACAGTTTCGATGCCCATTTCTTTGCAGGCACGCATCACACGGATAGCAATTTCTCCGCGGTTTGCAACAAGGATCTTGTCGAAATAGTGGGTTTTCATTTCACCACCAGAAGAACATCTCCGTTCTGGACAACCGTTCCATTTTCAACGAAGATTTCTGTGACTGTTCCGTCTACCGGACTAACAACAGGGTTCTCCATCTTCATTGCTTCCAGAACAACGAGGGTGTCGCCGACTGAGACTTTCTGTCCGGCCTGCACTTTGATGTCAAGTACCATTCCCTGAATACTGCTCTTGACTCCACCTGGAACATCTCCTCTCTGGCGAAGCGGTTTTTCGGTGTCGTCGACAACTGACTCTCCTTCAACAGAGAGAATGCGGACTGCATAGACTTCTCCATCGACTTCAACCTCCATAGAACGTGGAATGTCATAGTCAACTGCCGGGACAGCAACCGTCATCCCTGGTTTTGCAGCAGCTGGGATTTCCTGGCATTTTGTCTCTCCTTTCAGGAATGCCGGAGCAATTGCCGGGTAGAGGATGTAGGTCAGGAGGTCTTCTTCTTTATTGATAAGTCCCTGTGCTTCTGCATCCGATTTCATTTTTCCAATAATCGGTTCCAGGGTATCTGCTGGGCGACAGGTGATTCTCTCTGTTTCGCCGATGATGGATTTCACAAATGCCGGATCAAGCGGTGCCGGGCTCTTTCCATAGAGACCGCGGAGATAGTCACGTACTTCGTTGGTGACGGTTTCATAGCGGTTTGCGGACAAGACGTTCAGGACGGATTGGGTTCCGACAATCTGCGATGTTGGTGTGACAAGTGGCGGATATCCGAGGTCGGCGCGAACTTTCGGTATTTCTACAAGCACCTCTTCGAATTTATCCAGTGCGTTCTGTTCTTTGAGCTGGGAGATAAGGTTGGAAATCATCCCTCCTGGAAGCTGGTAGACCAGAACATCCGAGTCGATACGCATGGAAATCGGGTTGATGAGGGTGTCGTATTTGTTGCGGACTTTAATTGCCTCGTTCTTTATGGCACGAAGGGAGGATAGGGAAATTCCTGTGTCACGCGTGGTTCCTGCAAGCGATGCAACGATAGATTCGGTAGCCGGTTGACTTGTTCCTCCGGCAAACGGAGACATTGCTGTATCAAGAATGTCAACACCTGCTTCGATGGCTGCCTGGTAACTCATCGGGGCAATTCCGGATGTTGAATGGGTGTGAAGACCGACTGGGATATCGATACGTTTTTTGATGCCGGTAATGAGTTCACGCGCAGCTTCCGGCATGATGAGTCCTGCCATATCTTTGATACAGATGGAATTGCACCCCTTGCTGTAGAGTTCCTCTGCCAGGTTCACGAAGCCGTTTATTGTGTGAACTGGGCTAGTTGTATAGGATATTGTTCCCTGAAGATGAGATCCTGTATCAATAACGGATTTCATCGAACGTTCCATGTTTCTGATATCATTTAACGCATCAAAAACACGGAAAACGCCGACACCGTTTTTCGCTGCAGCTGTAATGAATGCATCTACCACATCGTCGGGGTAATGTTTGTATCCAACAAGATTCTGTCCGCGGAGAAGCATCTGAATAGGAGTCTTGACGAAAATTTTCTTCAGGTCACGCAGACGTTCCCAGGGGTCGTCATTTAGATATCGAATGCAGGTATCAAAGGTTGCGCCTCCCCAAGCTTCAACAGACCAGAACCCGGCCTTGTCCATTTCAGATGCCAAAGATAGCATATCTTCGGTACGCATCCGTGTCGCTGCAAGTGACTGATGCGCATCACGAAGCGTTGTATCGGTAATTTTGAGTTGTGTCATTATTTGATAACTCCCGGCTTTCCAGAGTTTATCTAAACCGTAGATAGTTATGTTGTGAAAGGTAAAAAAAGTAGGCTATTGGGAGGAAAATATTCCTCGTGGTAAATCAGCGTTTCCAAAACGGTTTCTGACTCTGTTCCTGGAGATAGTTCTCTAATGATGCTATCTGGTCCCAGAGTTCATGCATTTGTTCTTTGAGGGAACGAACCTCTGATGCAACGTTTCCAACTGCATCGAGAATCTTATCCATGCTGGTTTCATTCGTTTCCCGGATGGCCGCAAACCGGTGATCCATTGTTGCGACTTTCTTTTCAAGGGACCGAATTGCGAGAATAAGTTCCTCCTCTGTTTCAGAGCGTGGTATCTCTTTTGGTTTTGGGGGATCAACAGGTGCCGGTCCGTTTCCGTCCGCGATACCCATTTTTTTCATATCTTCACGTGCCCGTTCTTCAAGCGTTTTTCCGCCGCGTATTGCTGCAATTACCACTGCATGTGGCAGCCCCTGGGCTTTGAGGTCCGCGATTTTTCGGAATCGATCAACGGAATTGTCATCGTATACTGAAATACGGCCGACTTTTTTAGCAGGGAGAAGTTCTTCAAATTCTTTTGCTATCTCACGGCATTCTGACTCGGAAATGCCCAATATATCAGCAATTTCTGCTATTTTCTTCGGTGCATCTGACATTATCTACATATTGCACGTTCAAAACATTAAAAGAGAGGTTAGAACCATCGCATCATAACGATGGCATCCTCACCATCGGCGTAATATCCGCCGAAAACGATGACATCTTCATACCCAATCCGTTCATAAAAACTGTGCGCAGAGGTATTGCTGGTTCTGACTTCAAGACTGCATGCGGTACACCCCTCCAAAAAAAACTCTCGTTCTAGTTTCCTGAGAAGAAGCCGCCCGATTCCAAGACCGCGCATTTCAGGAGAAACTGCAAGATTACAGACATGTCCATATTTTTCCTGACCTGTTTCTTCAACAGCACCCGCTCCAAAACCGATGATTCTTCCGTCTGCTTCTGCAACGATAAATGACGTGAGAAAAACCGTCATCATCTCTATCATAGATTTGTAATCCCAAGGATCTTTGAAGCAAAGGGTTTCTATTCGATAGATGTCCGGAATATCATCCAGTGTTGCTTTCCGGAACGTGCATCCAGCTCTAGTCCCTCCAATACCGTTGACTATTACCATGTAATATTTTATTATTAAACTCCCAATCAATATAACAACATGGTTACCATATATCCTTTCAAAGGACTGCACCCGTCCCCGGAGGCGTTTGCGGTCGTTCCTTCGGTTCCGTATGATGTAATTGAACGTGAGGAAGCTGCTGAAGTAATTGCGGAAAATCCGAAGTCTTTCCTCCGCGTCATTCGAACCGATGCCGAATTACCGGACATCGATCCGCATGATGACCGGATTTATGAACGGGCAAAAGAGATGTTTGCAAAGTTCAAAGCAGACGGTCTTTTTGAAGAGGATGCAAAGGATGCCTACTATCTCTACCGGATAACGCTAGCAGGCGAGGTATTTACCGGTCTCATATCCTGTGTTTCAGTACAAGAATACAAGGATGATATCATCAAAAAGCATGAACTTACCCGATACGATAAAGAAGAGGACAGAACCCGCCATATCGATTCCGTATCTGCTCACACCGGTCAGGTATTCCTGCTGTATAAGGACCCGTCCGAAGTCCAGAAAACCCTCTGTGCGATGGCAGATTCCCGCAAACCGTTTGGCGAATATACAGCAAAGAATGGGACGCTTCATCAGATTTACCGTATTGACGACCCATCCGAGGTTGCAGAAATTACCGGCATGTTCGCTAACATTCCGAATCTCTATATTGCCGATGGTCACCACCGTGCAAAATCATCGGTTAATGTCTGCGAACGCCGGAGTTCCGAAAATAGGGTAACGCCGGATGCCGAGCGGTTTATGAGTGTGCTTTTCGCTCACGATTCCGTAAGAATTTACGGATACCACCGTCTTGTTCGTGATCTTGCCGGCATGAATGCAGATATGTTCCTGGGAGACCTTGCTCTGCGATTCAACATTACTCCAATTAAAAAGGTTGATGTCAAAAAGAATGCAGTTCCTGCACGCGAACCATCTCCGGATATGCATGTAATCCACCTCTATCTTGAGAGTCAGTGGTATGAATTGACTCGAAAGAAGGACGAGACTGCTGATGCAATTGAACGTTTAGATGTATCCGTGCTGCAGAATCTGGTTCTTGATGACATGCTTGCCATCGTTGACCCGCGCGGAGATCCAAGAATCTCGTTTGTTGGCGGAATTGTTCCTTTGGAAGATGTTGTGAAGGAAGTTGACAATGGCGAGTATTCCGCGGCGTTTATCATGCAACCAGTAACTGCTCAGCAGGTTATTGATGTTGCTGATGCTGGCCTTATCATGCCACCGAAATCCACCTGGTTTGAGCCAAAATTACTTTCCGGTATGGTAATTCACGAAATAAAATAATTTTTTCGAGTTATGGAATCAACAGAGACAGTACAGAAAACAGAAGCATCTCATTCTGGAGAGCGCTACTGGGAAATTGATGCGTTGCGTGGAGCAGCCATCCTTGGAATGATTATTTTCCATGTTCTTGCATCTCTTGTTGTATTCCACATCATCCAGGAAACCGACACCTTCCTTAAATTTTACAATACCTATGTTTTTGGAACCGCTATCTTCGTTATTCTTGCCGGTATTGCTATGGTTCTCCGCCATGAACGGATGCGGGTAAAGGGGAAAACAAACAGAGATTACTACAAAACCCTGGTGACCAGGGCCCTCCTGTTGTTTGCTATTGCAATGATGATTACGCTCCTAACTTGGATTTTCAGCATAATCTTCCTGGATGGAGTAACCTTCATTAAATTTGGTTTCCTGCACATGCTGTCTATCTCAATGCTTCTTGCCATCCCGCTTCTGCGGTTCCGGAAATGGAACCTCATTTATGGTCTGATTATTCTGGCAGTTGGCATTTTCCTGATTCCAATGATCACCTCTCCGGAATGGTTGTTCCCCATCGGCGTCCACAGTTCTGAATTCCTCCTTTATACCCAGGATTATTTCCCGCTTCTTCCTTGGCTAGGTGTTCTTCTCCTTGGAGTTGGCATTGGAAATGTGTTTTATCCGAATGGTGTCCGTAATTTCACTTTGAACTATAAACCGAAGAAAGTCATACGATTCCTTTCCAAACTTGGAAACGGAATGATTACTCTTGTCATATATCTTGTACACATGCCGGTCATCTACGTTGTCCTTTGGATATTTACCAATCTGACCGGCATCGGTTATTTTTGAAAAATGATAATTGATATTCTGAATTCTGAAATTGATCCCGCAGGAAGAAACATCCGTCGGGCTATAGATAAGCTGGTTGAAGAAAATGGAAAGGATGCTTACCCGCTGTTTGATGGGAACGAGGTAACATTTCATACAATTAATGAACGCATAATAAACGCATCGGCGTCCGCTGTTAACCCTGATGCTGATTTGGTTATTGTTGTTTCACGCCACTCCAGTGTAAACCCGGTTCCCGTTCTTACCGTTCACCCCGCAGGGAACTACGGAATTGCAGAGCTCGGGGGAAATGATCGGGAACTGGGAAATTGCTCTCCTGCCTGGATGAAATATGTTCTTCAGAATCATGCAAAGTTTGTCCCGGAGGGGTATCGTGTGTCGTATGAGATTACTCATCATGGTCCAACAGATTTTCCGATGCCGTTTTTCTTTGTGGAAGTCGGCAGTACAGAGAAGGAATGGAATGATGAAAAGGCATATACAGCTGTTGCAAAAAGCGTTCTCTATGCAAATCCTTCGAATACTACCATCCCCTTGATTGGATTTGGCGGCACACATTATGCTGTCCGGCAGAGTGCAATAGGACTTGAAACGAAAGGCGCAATGGGGCACATGATGCATACCCGTGATGTTGGAAAAGCCACCCCTGCTCTTGTATCTCAAATGATGGAAAAGTCTGGGCCCGCTGTTGCCGCGCATATCGACCGGAAAGCGCTTTCAAAATCGGAAATTGGTCATATTGAAGGTATTCTGAAGGAACTTGGAATTGAAGAACTGACAGAGGGAGATCTTCTGAAAATCAACCACATGTCCTTTGATATGTGGAAGAAATACCGAAAAACCGCGGACGAAACCGGTTATACCCTTAGGTTGTTCCCCCATGGGGAAATTCCTGATGAAGAGCCGTCTGTTGTTGCGCTTCCCGAAGACTTCTTTTCTGCAGCGTTTGGAAAGAATGATTCGGCTTTATTGGACTATTTAGAAACCATTGGAGGGGTTTTCCACACGACGAATACAAGTGGGAAGGTAATGCCCGTTTTCCTGACGAACAGCTCGAATCGTCACAATCTATCAGAGGGATTAATAGCCTTATCCATCCAATATATTACACGTACACAGGATTCATTGGTGGATGGTGATACCATCATTCTCCGCAGGAAACAGTTCGATGCCCAAAAAGCGCGCAAATTGGGCGTTCCCAAAGGTCCATTGTTCGGCAAACTCATTGCCGGAGAATCGATCACTCTTCCAGACGGGAAAACTGTTAACCCAGAGGATGTAACCGATATATCAATAACATCTGTCAAAATCCCGGGATTGGAGTAATACTCATGAGATCAATCGTTGAAGAAGCACTTTCACGCAAACGGTTTGAAGACATCGCACGCGATGATTCGACCATTTCCGCAATTTATGATGCCGAAGCTGAAGTTGAGCTCGGTGCAAAGAAAGAAGCAGTACAGACTCCCGTTGCAGAACCAGCAGTTTCTGAGAAACCGTCTCCGCGTCCATGGCCAGAGGTAAAACCGGCAGCCCAGAAACCGCTGTTTTCTGCAGCAGCTGAGCCGGCAAAGAAGCCGGAAATTGACTTTTCCAGTCAATACAAGTTCGCCTCACCGGAGAAAACACCAACCGATGATGATGACGAATTCGATGAGATCTTAAACACCTTACGTACCAAGATCAGTGTTGTTGGTTGCGGTGGTGGAGGATGCAACACGGTTGCCCGTATCTTCCAGGAAGGCATTGAAGGTGCGGAACTCTTTGCATTAAACACTGATGCACAGCACTTATCTACTCTTCGTGGAAGAGTTGGAAAGCGTATCCTCATCGGTCGCCAGACCACGAAAGGTCTTGGCGCGGGTGCAATTCCTCAGCGCGGTGAAGAAGCTGCTATCGAAAGCGAAGATCAGATTAGACAGGCACTGTCTGGTAGCAACATGGTCTTCGTTACTGCAGGTATGGGAGGAGGAACCGGAACTGGTTCAGCACCGGTTGTTGCAAAGGTTGCAAAAGAGATTGGCGCTCTGACCATTGCAGTCGTCACGTTACCGTTCACCAGCGAAAGTGCGACAAGAATGGAAAATGCGGAAATCGGTCTCGAACGCTTACGCGAAGTTGCAGATACTGTGATTGTCATCCCGAACGACAGAATCCTCGAAGTTGTTCCGCGTCTTCCGCTTGCACAGGCATTTAAGGTATCTGATGAAGTCCTGATGCGTGCAGTGAAGGGAATCACGGAACTTATCACCCTGCCGGGATTAGTTAACCTCGACTTTGCTGATGTCAGAACCGTCATGGAACAGGGAGGCATTGCAATGATTGGTGTCGGAGAATCCGATTCCGAAGACAAGGCATCCGATTCGATAAAGAAAGCACTCCGTTCCCCGCTGCTCGATGTTGATATCACAGGCGCAACTGCAGCTCTTATCAACGTTATCGGCGGTCCGGACATGACCATGACCGAAGCAGAAAGTGTCGTACAGGAAGTTTACCAGAAGATTGACCCGGCTGCACGCATCATTTGGGGTGTTCAGATTGACCCGGAGATGGATGGAAGAATGCGTACCATGATTATCGTGACTGGTGTGCAGTCCCCACAGATTTATGGCAAGCAAGAACAAACATATACGGCACCGCAGTCTGGTCAGGTAATGCGGTCGAAATTTGAGATTGATTTCCTGAAATAAGACTAGGATACGAAATATGGCAGAAAAAACAAAAGAAATGAAGAAAAAGGACGCTCCGTCTGCAGGTGCAAATTCAAAAAAGGCACCTCTCGGTCACCGGATTTCCGAATTCTTCAGAAAATATATTCGCGTTCTGAAACTTGCGCGCAGACCAACTAAGCAGGAGTTCTGGAAAATTTCCGCAGTTGCGGCTATTGGAATCGCCCTTATCGGAGTAATTGGATTCATCATCTACCTGCTGTTCAAATATCTCCTCCCATAATACTATGACTGCCTCAGAATTTGGAAACCACTACTACATTGTCAAGACGACCTCAAAACACGAGCGTACTGTTGCAGATAACATCCTCGAAGCAGTTGAGAATGAAATGACTGATGTTGTGGTTACTGCTGTGATTGTTCCGGAAAATATCAAAGGCTATGTCTTTGTTGAGAGTCCGGAAGAACACGCAAGAATTGAAGAATTGGTTGAATCAATTGCACATGCAACCGTCGTTCTGAAAAGCGAAACCTCAATGGAGGAAATTAAACACTTCCTCGTCCCCAAGCCGGCAGTATCCGGTATTGAAGAAGGAACAATCGTTGAACTCATCGCTGGTCCGTTCAAGGGTGAAAAGGCGGTCGTTAAGCGCGTTGACCACACGAAAGAAGAAATTACCGTTGAACTCTACGAGTCCATCGTTCCAATCCCGATTACCGTACGCGGAGACAATGTCCGGGTAATCGACAGAAATCAGGACTAACAATCCTATTATTTTTCCATCATTTTCAATCTCTTTTGCAAAGATTTCGTTTTGTATAGAAATACAAACTCGTGATTTGGCAGTGCCCTAAAAAAAGAGATGGTGTGTTATTTCCGCATCATGCCAAGGAAAAGGTCTTCTTCCGGAGCAATGGATGCGATTCCTTCTGATTCTGCTTTCTGATAGGAATATCCCCGGATTAGAACAGCAGGAACAGACTCTCCGGATTCACCCATGAGAAGTTCTGCAGTTGAGGCGAGATCATCGCCGATTGCTCTTCTGGTAACATGGAGTTCATGACCAAAGAGATCTTTTTTCCCGCGTTCATCAGTTATTGCTCTGATTCCTGCAACGCCGATTGCAACACCGGATACTCCCAGACGCATAGCATGCGTTCGTGAATCTATTACCAGTACTGCTACATCTTTTCCAAATCGTGTTCTGATTTCTTTTCGGATTCGTGCTGCAGACTCATCCGGATTTTTCGGAAGCAGTGTTACAAAACCGTTTGGTGCATTTGATTCATCGATTCCTGCATTTGGAAGAAAGAGATTCTCGCGTCTTGCAAGCAGATACCCGGGAACTCCTCCAACGATTTCATCGCTTTCTTCCAGGACAATTTCCGCGAGTCTTGGATCAATGTGGTACTCGATGGCAAGTTCTTCTGCTTTTTTCGATGGAGTAATTTCTGCAATCTTGACAATACGCCCTTCAGTTGTTGCAAGCGGGGATTCTGCAAGGACAAGAATATCATCATCATCAAACGCTTTCGCATCTGTATTTATCAGAGATTCCTGAAGAATGCCGACGAGATCATCACCGTCTTTCAGGACTGGAGTTTTCAGACCGTGAACTGAAAACGAATACGTCATAGTGTACAATTGTATGCTTGTCTACAGTGAATAATCTTCCTTGTGAAGACGTGCAAAGACCGTGACAAAGTCCTTGGTTGCTGCAACATCATGGACACGAAGAAGGTCTGCTCCCTTTTCCATAAGATGCGCCAGAACTGCAAGCGATCCATAGAGCCGGTCATGCGCTGGTTTCTGCAGTTCTTCTCCGATGAAAAGTTTCCGGGATACTGCTGCAAGAAGAGGATATCCGTACCGGTTCAGTTCATCGAACCTCTGGCAGAGTTCCCAGTCTGCGGCGGAATCACGTTCATGAACCCATTTTCCGATTCCGGGGTCGAGAATAATGTTTTCAATTTCGTATTTTTCCTTTCGTTCCAGAATCAGTTCCAGGGCCTGATGTGTTGTTGTGGCGTTTGTTGGATCTCCGGGGACTTTATTTGCCGCCATTGCAATTACCGGCAGCCCGGAATCCGCAACTGTTCTGGCATATTTTTCATTTGAAAGCCCTCCGATATCGTTTACGAGAGAAATATCATAGTGCAGGGCTGCTTCCAGAACTTCAGCATGTATTGTGTCAAGCGAGAGCGGAAGGCCGCAACCATCGAGTTCTTTTAAGGAGGTGATGATTCTTTCCTTCTCTTCCTGAACCGAAATTGGTGTTGCGTTCAGAGCGGTACTCCGTGCACCGAGGTCTAAGATGTCGGCCCCGTCACGCCGGAGTTCTTCTGCTCTGCGGAGTGCCTGGCTGCAGGGCGTAAAAGAATCTGAGAAAAAGGATTCAGGACTGATATTTAGGACTCCGAGAATCTTTGGAAGATTCTTCCCGCCGATTTTTACGGAATCAATTTGAATCTCTTTTTTCATAGTTGTATATCCTCTATTCGTTTGGAGAGATGATAATTTTTCATTTTCCGGTGTATACTTTCTTGATGGTTGACCCGGCTGTTCGGAGTTTTCCTTTCTCTATGAGTTCTTCTAAAGTATTGATGACTGCAGAGCGCTGATAGTACTTTGCAACGCCGTAGCATCGATGGTGATTGAGGTTGAGCGTTTTTGTTTTCAGCCGGTCCATACCCATCAAAAACGAGGCGAATTCCGGGATGGTCAGCATACCTTCAATCTCTCCAGCTGCAAAGAGAATCTCGTTTTCCAGTTCCGCCGGGAGGAGATTGTCGCGAATTCCCTGTTTTTTTCGTTTTTTCGCCTGTTCACATGCATCACAGTTCCCGCAGGGTTCGATTTCCTCGTCAAAATATGACAGGAGTGTTTTTCTCCGGCAGTTTTTGGATTCGCAGTACTGGTAAAGTTGCAGCAGCCGGTCAGCTTTTTTCGAGAGATTTTCCTCACCATCTTTTTCCATCATGCGTAGCATTTTCGCTTTATCGCCTGCTGAATAGTAGAGGATACAGTCTGAGGGAAGTCCATCGCGTCCTGCTCGTCCCGTTTCCTGATAGTAGGATTCGATGTCCTTTGGAAGATGGGCATGAATGACATATCTGACATCGGGTTTGTCGATTCCCATGCCGAAAGCGATGGTGGCGGTAATTACCGTAATTTCATTCTTCTGGAAAAGATCCTGGATAGACGCCCGCTCTTTCGGTGACATTCCTGCATGGTATGGGGCTGCTGCTATATGCAGTCCCGAGAGAAAGTCAGCCAGATTTTCTGTATCTGCTCGTGAGAAACAGTAGATTATTCCCGGTTTTCCCGGGTGGGCAAGAATGTAGCTTGCTATCTTCTGGAAACGTATCTCCTGCCTCGGTTCTTTGTGAACCGAATAATGAAGATTCGGGCGGTTGAAACTTCCGATGAATACTGCAGGGTCTTTGAGCATCAGTTCCTTGATAATATCTTCTCTCACGCGTTTTGTAGCGGTTGCAGTGAATGCCGCGAATGGGGTGTTTGGGAAATTCTGTCGGAGATTTTTGATTTTCCGGTATTCCGGACGGAACTGATGTCCCCACATGGAAATACAGTGTGCTTCATCAACAGCAAAAAGAGATACCTTGCATTTCTGCAGAAGACGGATGAAATCCTGCTGAATTGCCCGTTCGGGAGAAACATAGAGGATTCGAATTACTCCATCAAGGACATCTGCCTCCACCCGTTTCTGTTGGTCATAGGAGAGCGATGAATTCAGTGTTGCAACTTTAACACCCTGATTTGAGAGTGAGTCAACCTGATCTTTCATCAGTGCAATCAGGGGAGATATGACAATTGTCAGTCCGTCAAGCATGACTGCCGGGAGCTGGTAGCAGAGTGACTTTCCTCCTCCGGTGGCCATGACTGCGAGGACATCGCGTCCGTCAACAATCGCCCTGATGATTTCTTCCTGGTTGGGTCGGAATGTTTGGAGATGGAAGAACCTCTCCAACGTGTCCTGGATTTCTTTTGGTTTATTTTTCAACCTTAGACTCCGGGGATGTACCTTCCTTCTTCTTTATAGTACGGGAGGTAGACAATCTTTGTAGAGTACACCTGGAAGTCGTATCTGAGGACCTGCAAAACGCCCGGTTTTTCTGTCTCATAGCGGAGATACAGGAATTCAACAAGTTCGCGTGCCGTTTTCTGGTTAATCTGAATTGGCATCGGATCCTTGACTAGTTCTTCAGTATCGGTCATTTCCGGATTTCTGATTGTCAAATCTACTTCCCACGGTTCAGAGATATATCGTGGAATATCTGCTGCGCAGATATAGTAGAATCTTCTTCCCTGAATATCCGGAAGTCCAGTTTCCACGTCTCCTATTGCAAGATAATCATTCACCTTGATACTCGTATCAAAACACCAGAAGGGAATATACTCTGGGTCGGAATTCATTGCTGCCTGCGAGAGAAGATTCGGTTTCACTACCTTATGTGGAACAATCTCGGCTTTTGCCGAGTCCATATCCAGGAGAACGCCGCATTTCTCACAGGGAGAGACCAGTTCTCCCCACGGCCGTTCAAGAATGTTTCCGCATTTCGGACACTGGAGAACAGTGTTCTTATGGGAAAGAACATCGCTATCGACAAGTTCTTTCGGGATTCTCAGTGCAGGCCGCAGCTGATTGATTTTTTCCATTGTTCCTTCAGATGTTACCCGTTTTCCGGTACGGAATGCCGGGTATGCAATCATACAGATAGCAACACCTATGAGAAGGATAATAAACTGCACCATCTGTGAGACTACGAATTTCTCTGAATTTATGAGCAAACCGATGGTTGCACCAATCATAATGCCCCCGACAGCAAAGGAAATAATCATCAGACGGGTACGTGCATTCATGTTTATCGGGCTGGTTCCTCCGATTATGTCTCCTTTAATGCCGTCCACGAGAACAGTGTAGTTTCCTCCTTTGTAGGTATAGTGGGTAATCCAGACAGGGGCATAGACAAGTTCGAAGACTTTCGGCATCAGGAAGGATTTATCGAGTGTGATCGACTCAATACGTTTTGATGCCTTATTTGTCATCCGTTCCCGGATATTATTGCGTGCCTCTTCAATTGCATCCGTTGCAGAACCGCCCGCGTCCATCACTGGGATTGAACCAGGGACATAGGGGGATTCGTGTCCCGGGTCGAGCCAGAGTTCTTTAATGCCGTGCTTTCCGGTATCGCAGGCACACTTGGTCCAGACGTATTCCTCGTCAATGAGTTCTTCGTAGTTGTTCCGGATGACGTTTCCGTTCTTTTCCGTATATTCCGAAAAACCGCATGCGACTGCCTTTCCCTGGGCGATGAAGCGCCAGAACGGGATATAAAGAAGGTAACTTTCCTCGATGATTGCTGCAGTATTCAGGTCGGTTGCCTTCAGTCCTTTCATTAACCAGTTCTGGGCGATTTTATCCGCAATTCCTTTTGTTATCTTTACCGGATAGTAGACTTCTGCAATCCTATCCTCTTTTGCCCGTTCAAGCACCATTTTCTTCTCCCTCCTCTTCTGCTCTGCGTTTTTTATTCAGTAAGGACAGCATGTTGCTCGAGTATATGAGATAGATAAGATACACACCAACCAGGATGAAAATCGCTGGATGCAGGAGTATGGCAAATGTGCTGAGAATCATCACTGGTATGAAAGTAAGCAGAATAATCTTTAGCCAGTTTACCGTTTCCTTAACTGGGTGCCATTCTGGAACGATTTCCCCGTTGGTTGCGTTGATTTTGAGCATGTAAATGCTCTTTTCCATTTTATAGCTGACAAGCCAGAATGGAATGCCAACGATTTTTTCTCCCCGTGGGATACCGTAGACAGTTGGATAGTAATATTCTGCGTTCAATGTGGGTGAAAGGATTTTCATATCGGGGGTTTCAGGCATTTCTTCCTCGGTTAATCCTTCAAGTTCCTGAATATCCGTCATTAACGTTCCAAATGCAGGACGGTGAATCTTACGTATTTTTGATCCGTCTTCCCGAGTGAACTGCCAGAATGGATAATAGATTAATACAGCTTTTCCGATTCTAAACGGTTCGGTTTTTTTCCACCCGGCATCCGGACTTATTTCAGAGAGGTAGGTCTTTGCAATTTCGATTGCATCTTCGACCTGGGTTATCTTTGGTTTTAGTAGGGAGCTAATCTGCAGATTAGCTTGCAGCGCATCATCCATATTATACCTATTTTTATATTGACAGGGGATATAATGTTGCCCATGTCCGGATGTAAAACCTCAAGTAGTTGACACGCCAACATAGTAATATGGCACTTAGTTTAGACTCAACTATTGCAGACCTTCTCCGCGAAAAGCCGGAATCTGCAGCAATTCTCCAGTCATTCGGTATGGGATGTCTCGGATGCGCTATCGCAAACAATGAAACAATCCGTGAGGCAGCAATGGTTCACGGTATTCCAATTGAAGAGCTTTCCAAGAAACTTGGATTCTAAATTCTCTTTTTTCAGTTAGATTTTTCTGCACACAATTGCCGCATGATCGATGTGGTACGGATTCAGCCAGAACGTTTTTTCGATGCGGAGTCCTGCTTCTTCCAGTTCTCTGCAGGATTCAGTAAAGACCTCTTCGGGTGATTTCCGGATGTCGACGCTCCGTGTTTTGAGCATCAGAATAACTCTTCCTCCGGTTTTCAGGAACGGGAGATGTTTGATGACAATTTCTGCCTGATTTGGCTGCGCTACATCCTGATAGATAAGGTCAGCAGGTTCGAGAAGGCTTGCATACTCTTTCGGTCGTGTAGCATCGGCGAAAATCGGGATAATATTCTTTCTCCGCTGAGCGACTTCTAAAAGATCCTGCATCGGGCGAGGTGCGAATTCCACTGCATAGACTGCTTCTGTGTAGTCAGCGACATGCGAAACTGTCGTTCCATTTGCAGCTCCAAGGTAGAGGACAACTTCTGTATTTTTCAAATCGGTTGTTGTATCGAGATACCAGAGGGCTGCAAGTTTGCTGCGGTAAGGATCCCAGACACGGAACCCATCAAGCATCTTCTCTCCGTAGACACCCCCTTTTCCTTTGGAGACCAGCGTTCCATTAATGTCAATCATTGTCCGCTCTCCATTACCTGATTGATTTTCTTATTTGCATCATCGATAAACTCCTGGTTCAGTTCGCCACGGAATGCATCCATACGTGCCGCGATTGCCAGTTTTGCGGCAAGAACCCGTGCAACTTTTCCCCGTATTTCCTTTGGCGCGTTGTGCACCCTTCTGTGCTGGAAGATAAGACCGTGTTTCGGGGAAGGGGATCCTGCTCTGATATGGGAGAAGAGTGCCGATTCTGCTCCCAGGACCTGGATGGATGAACCTGCCATCTTGATAATGGAGTCAAGACTTCCGGCACGAGAGACCAGACGTGCCGCAACCAGACCTCCGACCAGTGCACTCATATTCGGTATGACTTTGTCCGCTTCCGCTGAAACGTCTTTCATCAACTGACTTCTCAGTTTCGTCATAGACTGGATTTCCCGTGCTGTCTGTCTCATGGGAATATTCTTGGACGAGGAGAGCATCAGCAGGAATTTTCTGGTATCATATCTCAGATATTTTCGGGATGCGTCAATATTTGTTGATTGATACCATTCGGTAATCCGCTCAACGAGGAGGTTTATCGTATCGTCAAGTTCGTCCAGCATCCGAACCAGTTGAAGAAGTTCCGTGTCTTTTTCAGCAAATGATTCCGCAATTCCTTTTTCCGCGAGGTAAATTGCAACGTTTCGAACAGCATTCAGATACTCTTCACGTGTGGAAATCAGTCCTGTTTCTTTCAATTCCTCAAAACTGCAGAGGTTGTCAGGGGAAGTATCGGTATTGGTTCTGACGATTTCCGCGGCGGTTTCAAGTGAGATTGAGTAGGATCCCGGTGACCCGTACCATTTCATAGTATGTTGTAGGTTTTCCCAGATGATGAGTGTTATTCTTCTCAATCTGCGAAACTCTTAATATGTGCTCTCTCCAATATGTAAGAAGCATTCCAGTACGTTAGCGTATGGATTGCTGACTAGAGTAAGTCCGACGTGTTTCAAAAACACTGCCTTCGGGGCTTTGGGATTACGACGAGTCAGCTGTACTTAATTGACATTGTGTCATATTGCTGCTCTTTTCGTGACTTACCCACATCCGTTCTACTCGCGAACAAAACGGATATGTTTCCCGCATGTACGGTTGCGGGCTGGTCAATAGTGTTCGCAAAGGTGAAAAACTATGGCACGAATGCATGCTAGAAGAAGAGGTATTGCCGCCTCTGTCCGTCCGTTCAGAACCTCCGCACCGGAGTGGTCGAACAAGGACGCAAAAGAAATCGAGGCAAAAGTCATCGAACTCCGTAAGGAAGGACTTTCCTGTGCGCAGATCGGACTTGTTCTCCGTGACAAACACGGAGTTCCGAATGTAAAACTTGCAACCGGCAAGAGAGTCAATGCAATCATCCGCGAAAACAACATGGATACTGAAATTCCGGAAGATCTCAGAAACCTCATGCACAAGGCACTTGGAATGAGAAAACACCTTGTTGACAACAAACACGATGTTCACAACAAGCGCCAGCTGCAGCTGACGGAAGCAAAGATCAGAAGACTCGTGAAATACTACACCGGTTCTCACAGACTTCCGGCAGGCTGGGCATACTCCCCGGAGACCGCAGAGATTCTTCTCTCCAGATAAATTCATCAATAAACCATGTCGCTCGAAGATGCCGCACGAAAAATCGCAGACCGTTTGCGTACGATGGACTATGTGGAGGTATACTCCCACCACGATGCAGATGGCATTGCAGCAGCGGCTATTCTCACGATTGCTTTGCAGCGGGCTGATATTGCCTTCCTCCTGAGGTTTTTACCTCATCTGAAAAAAGAGGATGTCGTCATCCCGGAACAGTCAATCTTATGCGACCTTGGTGCGTCGATTCCCGATTGGCCGGAATCGACTATGATAATCGATCATCACGTGCCCTACGCCAACACCGCATTTCACATTAATCCGCGTCTGGAAGGCATGGACGGAGAAACTGAACTCTCCGCTGCAGGTTGTGCGTACTTGGTGGCAAAAGCATTAGGGGACAACCGCGATCTTGCATCGCTGGTTCTCGTAGGAATTATCGGGGACTCCCAGAAATTCACCGGCAAGAACCATGAAATCCTCGAAGAAGCTCTCATGAATAACCTGGTGGAACCGAAGAGAGGAGTTCTTCTCGCCGGACGCACCATCGGAGAACAGCTTGAATGTGCAACGCTTCCGTTCCTGAAAAATATTTCAGGAGATGCGAAAGCAGCCGCCGAAATAGAAACAATCTGTACATCCTTACCGGATTCGGATTCAATCGCCGGCAGACTGGTCAGCGAGATTGCTGTCAGGTCCGACGCTTCCTATCATGATCTCATGGCAGTATACGGAGACAACTATCGTCTGCTTCGTGAGGTTATTCAGGATGCGTATGCGCTGACTGCCGTGATTGATGCCTGTGGAAAATCAGGCAGAACCGATTTGGGATATGCGGTTGCAGCAGGAGATTTGGCGCAGGTTGACGATGCATGGAATACCGCTCTTTCCTTCCGCAGGAAAGTAATCAATGCGGTGAATTCTGCAGAAAAAATCGCATCGGCAGCTTGGAAGGTTTCTTCCTATGATGTTGCAAGCGATGTCGCAGACATCCTCGCGAAATCACTGGCAAAACCGGTAATTGTTATCGGGAAAGCTCAGAACTATCTGAAAATTTCGGCACGCGCTCCGGCGGAGTCGAATGTGGATTTCGAGCAGTTCATGAAACAGACCGCAGAAACATTCGGCGGATACGGTGGCGGGCATAAGACCCGTGCCGGCGGAGAAATCCCGCTGAGTTCCGAAACTGAATTCATAACCACTCTCGAGGTGTTTGCATGATTATTTCAGGAAAAATTGTTTCAGAAACTGAATCAGCAGATGAGATTTCACGTGCATTGTCGCCGGACAACGGCGGATTCATGGAATGCAGGGCAGAGGGAACAACAATCTGTGCGGAGTTTTCCGGCGAATCGCCGAAGACGGTTCTCGCAACAGTAGATGATTATCTGATGAATTTGTCTGTCGCATGGGGTGTTGTAAATACCGCATGCAAGGAACAACAGAAAAAACAGTAGGTACAAAATATGGCAAGAAAGAAAACAAGTGGCGGACGCAAGCTTGAGGGATGGAAAGCAAAGAGCTGGTTCAAGGTCTATGCACCGGAATTCCTCGGCAAGGCGTTAATTGGAGAAATTGTCTCCTCGAACCCGGAAAACATTCCGGGACGTGTATTAACCGTGAGCCTTGGTGAATTAATCCAGGACTACTCGAAACAGAATGTTCGTGCATCCTTCAAGATTACTGAAGTTGCAGGAGACGCAGGATACGCACAGTTCGTTGGTCACGAAATGGCAAAGGAATTCGTCCGTGCAATGGTCAAGAGACGGGCAACCCGTGTCGACTCCACCCTTACCATCATTCCGATGGGAACCCAGAAGCAGCTCCAGTTAACTATCACCTGTTTCACAACTCAGCACGCAAGACTTGCACAGGCACAGGAACTCCGTGCAACCATGGTCAAGATTGTTGAAGACTTCGCAAAGGAAGCAGACTACGAAACCTTCACCGGTGCAATGCTGAAAGGCGAACTCTCCAAGAAGATGTTCGAAGCCTGCAAGCCAGTCTTCCCGGTCAAGAGAATCGAGGTCATCAAGTCCGAGTCTCTCTCCACTGCATCTGAGAAAGCAGCAGCATTATTGTAAATTTCCGGATTATCTCCGGAATTTCTTTTTTATTTGTATTCTTTTTGTGCCTGTTCTGCATTTCTGAAAAGAAGATCTGCAAGAAGCGGGTCGGCACCGATGGGGTTTGCGTACAGCAGCGGTATGTTTTTTCCCGAAGCAAGCGTGACCATCCCGGAGTGGCTTCCTTCTTTCAGTCCAAGGAGGTGCGGAATGGTTTCCATGATATGCACTCCTTTGGAAAGAAACAGCGGTACTGCGATGATGACGTCGGGATTTTCTTTTTTCAGCAGTTCCAGTCCTTCGGGGATGGCAGGACTCATATGTTCTAAGTAACAGGTTCTGATTGTGCATTCCGGATGGTTATTTTGCAGTATTTCTGCGGTATCTTCGACAAATTTCCGATAGTCTTCACGTCTGCTTCCATGCCCGATAAGCAGAATTCCCCGATTTTCCATGGTATCTGGTGGGGAGTTGAATGATTTACACTTTACGCCACGAAACACAGATTAAAGCATTTGTTTTTCCAATATACTGAGCAGTTAGCAGTCATGACAGAACCACTGAGAATCGGTACCCGGAAAAGTAAACTTGCTCTTGTACAGACAGACCGTGTTGTCAAAGGTCTGGAAGCAGTTGGCATTCCCTGCGAAGTTGTACCTATTTCAACGAAAGGGGACTGGGAATCCGAGAAAAATCTGCAGGAATTCGGTGATTCCGGGATTTTTGTTCATGAACTTGACCGTGCGATTCTGGAGGGGAGAATTGATGCCGCGGTACACAGCATGAAAGACCTCCCGTCAGATCGTCCCTCCGGTCTGGTTATCTCAGCGGTTCTCAAGCGTGATTCTCCGTTTGATTTTATTGCCGTGGAAAAACCGCTTGAGGAAGTATTTGTCATCGGAACCTCTTCGCTTCGCCGCCGTGCACAACTTCTCCGGTATTACCATACCTATCCGGAGATGCATGTATCTCCCATCCGCGGAAATATTGATACCCGCATCGCAAAGCTGCAGGCTGGAGAGTATGATGCAGTTGTAGTTGCAGAAGCTGCTCTTATCCGGCTTGGCTGCAGAGTTCACGGGTTCCGTCTTCCTGCAGATGCATTTGTTCCCTCGCCGAACCAGGGGGCCATTGCGGTTGTTTCCCGTGAGGGTCTTGAAGATACTTTTGCCTCATTGAATCACGAAGAGACTGCATTTGCAACTGCCGTTGAGCGTGCTGTTTTAGAAGAAGTCGGAGGCGGTTGTATCCTTCCGTTCGGTGCCTATTCTCAGGGAGGACGGATACTTGCCGAAGTCCTTTCGCTCGACGGAAAACGTGCGGTCCGGGTGGAATCAGAGGTTCCTTCCCTTGAAGCAGCCCATGCTATTGGAAGAGAACTTCGGAGAAAAGCGTCAGATTTGATTGAAGACGCACGCAAAAGTATTGACGGAACGTAAAAAAAGGAATTTTAGGTTACTGTTCCTACCATCATGGTTGCCCATTCCGGAAGGCTTGCATCCATTCCGAAGATGGCAAATCCAAGCGTAAAGAGGGCGAAGGTAAACAGGAGAATACCTATCAGGTTCAGGAACCATCCTGCAGTAACCATGTCTTTCATTTCTACATATTGTGTTCCGAAAGCAACTGCATTTGGCGGGGTTGCAACCGGAAGCATGAATGCCAGAGACGAGGCGACTGCTACCGTCATCATCAGGATGAACGGGTTCATTTCAAGACCGACTGCTACAGCGGCCACGACAGGAATCATGATATTGGCGACTGCCGTGTTTGAGGTGAATTCGGTAAGAATCATCACTACAAAAGCCAGGAGCAGTACAATCAGGATTGGCGGAATCGAGATTCCGTAGAACATCGATCCGATTGTTGCAGAAAGACCGCTTGCCTTGAATGCGGCGGATAAGGACATACCCGCTCCGAACAGCAGGAGAATTCCCCATGGAATCTTGACTGCCCATTTCCAGTTGAGGGTAAATTCGTGGTTTTTGATGCTGACCGGTATCACAAAGAGCAGGAGTGCACAGAGAATTGCGATGGTACAGTCTTCAATCTGGAACGGGAGAATTCCTGCCTGGTGCAGTGAGTTCAGTCCCGGGATGACAATGAATCCCAGATCTTTCGGATCTTTGAAAATCCAGAGAAGTGCTGCAAGAATGAAGACGATGAGGGTATTTCTCTCTCCCTTGCTCATCGGTCCCATATCTTCAATTTCTTTCTCCAGAGCTTCTTTGGTGTGGTCGAGCGTCTTCGGCATCTTGCGGTACGCAATCTTGGTGAGCCAGAGCCACATAATAACCAGCATTACTGCAACGAACGGCACACCGAAGATGAACCAGGTGAAGAAGTCAACTGGTGGCGCTTCCGGGAAGAATTTGGTCAGCATTGAGGCGAACACTGCATTTGCAGGCGTTCCGATTAAGGTTGCAATACCTCCGACACCTGCTGCGTAGGCAATTCCGAGAACCAGACAACCGGCGAATGCCTTTTCGGATTTGTCCATCTCCTTTACGCTTGGTTTCGGGATGACGGTTACGATGATTGCAATGGCAATCGGAATCATCATCATTGCAGTTGCAGAGTTCGACATCCACATCGAAAGGAATGCGGTTGCAATCATGAAACCCAGAATCAGCCGTGCGGGACTGGTTCCGGTAATAGAAATAAGTTTCAGGGCGATGCGTCGATGGAGATTCCAGCGCTGCATTGCCATAGCAATCATGAATCCTCCGAGGAAGAGGAAGATGACGTTATCTGCATATGGCGTCGCCGCTTCAGTCACTTTCAAAACACCCAGAAGAGGGAATGCCACCAGCGGAATCAAAGATGTTGCTTCTATCGGTATCGGTTGTGTGATCCAGAAGATGATCATTAGTACGGTAACCGCTGCCACCAGTTTCGCCTCATGCGGCATCACCGACTCTAATGGGAGCAGAAGGACAATGAGGAATGCGAGGACTCCTACGATTAATCCAATCCACTTCTTATTATTCATATCCTGATATATTGGACCTAATACCTAAAGAGGATTACCTTCTTTTATACAGTATATTTAATGCTGACTGCACCCAAAATATAAACGATTTTACTTTGTCAAAATACTGGCGAAGTCAAGGTTGAATATACAATGCCTGATCCAACACAACAAGAAATAGAAAAAGATGAAGCGCGAAAGCGGTATGAGTTCAAGAAGGTTCTTGAACGCCTCGAAGAGAAAGAGGGTTCCGGAACCGAATTAATTTCTCTCTATATTCCGCCGGACAAACAGATCTACGATGTTACTGCTCAACTTCGTGATGAATACGGTCAGTGTTCCAACATCAAGTCGAAACAGACAAGAACCAATGTCCAGAGTGCTATCTCCTCCATTCTTGCCCGGCTGAAATATTACAAAGCGCCTCCAGAGAATGGAATGGCAGTGTTCTGCGGAGCAATCAACATTGGCGGAGATAAAACCGATCTCGAGGCCGTCATTGTAGAGCCGCCGGAGCCGATTAAGACCTATACGTACCGATGCAGTTCGAATTTTGAACTGGATGTCTTAAAAGATATGCTCGATGACCGTGTCGTCCACGGTCTTCTTGTCATAGACTTACAGGAAGCTTACTGGGGATTCCTGCGGGGAACCAGAATTGAACCGGTCGGCGGAACCCAGTCGATGGTCCCGAATAAGCAGAGAAAGGGAGGTCAGTCGAGTATCCGTTTTGCAAGAAACAGAGAAATTGCAATCAACGCCTTCTTCAGCAAAGTAGGAGAACATGCCTCCGATGCATTCCTTGCAGAACCGGACTTCTTTAACAAGTTCAAGGGTGTTCTCATCGGCGGACCGATGCCGACCCGTGAAGAATTTGTCCGCGGCGAATATCTCCACCACGAAATCAGAAAACGTATTATCGGAAGTTTTGATGCCGCATATACCAATGAATGCGGTCTGCGTGAACTGGTGCAAAACGCCCAGGATGCGCTTCGCGGAGAAGAGATTACCAGCGAAAAGAATGAAATGAACCGGTTCTTTGCCGAGCTGCGGAAAGAAAACGGTGCAGCGGCATACGGAGAATCATCTGTCCGTGCGAATCTGGAAGCAGGAGCAGTTGACACCCTTCTTCTTTCGGAGAAACTCCGTGAGTCACGCCTGACAATTGCATGCGGAAACTGCGACTATCAGGAAATCAAGACCATGAAGATTGAGCCGGGAAAGCGTTTCAGCGATATGGCGTTCGGCCACTGTCCGAAGTGTCAGTCGGGACTGACTCTGGTGAAAGAAGAGGATATTATTGATGAACTGACCGCAATTGCAGACAGTTCGAACACCCGTGTTGAAATCATCTCCGATGATTCCGAGGAAGGAGGAATGCTCATGTCGGCATTCGGCGGAATTGCCGCTGTTCTCCGGTATCCAACAGGAATGTGAGTGCAATGTACAGAACATATGTAGAGAAAGTTACCAAGGCCCTGCAGGATGCAACCGGTCTTGAAGATGTTATGATTACGGACGGCGGCGACCATGCAGATCTCGCCTCCACCGTTGCATTCTCCCTTGCAAAGCAGGAGAGAAAGAATCCGGCGCTGATTGCAAAAGACCTCGTCGAAAAAGTTTCAGCCGTTCTTGACGGTGTTGAAGTCACCTGCAAAGGTCCGTACATCAACTTCGTCTTCGGCCCGAAGTATGTCGCTGATGCCGTGAAAGAGGCACGCAGACCGGACTACGGAAAACTTCCGGATAAATCCGAGAAGGTCGTCATCGAACACACGTCCGCAAACCCGAACGGTCCGCTTCACGTGGGTCACATCAGAAACACCGTTATCGGCGATACGCTGGTCCGTGCATTCCGCAAGGCAGGATATCCGGTTCAGGCACTCTACTACCTGAATGATATGGGACGTCAGATTGCGATTGTCGCCTGGGGTGTCAAGAATCTTCATTATGAGCGTCTCCCGGGCGAGAAAGGCGATGACTTCATTGTCCGCCACTATGTTGAGGCAAACCGCATTGCAAAGGAAAAGCCGGAGATTGAGCCGGAATTTGACGTGATGATGGAAAAAATTGAGGCCGGAGATCCGGAAACCGCCAAGCTGTTCTACGACGCAGTCGAGATCTGTGCGGAAGGAATCAAACAGACGCTTCTTTCCATGAACGTCAAGCATGACGCTTTTGTCCGGGAAACCACCTTCCTGCTGAATGGTTCCATGCAGCAGGTTCTTGACAGAATCGAGGCGATGCCGGAGACACAGCACGACGGCAAGATGATGTATCTGGATATGTCCAAAGAGGGATTCGGCAACCGTTACGTCTTACGGAGAAGCAACGGAACCTCTGTCTATGCAGCACGTGACCTTGCGTTCCACCTGTACAAAAACACACTCTGCGACAGAAGCATCGATATCCTCGGAGCAGATCACAAGCTTATCGGCTCTCAGCTGCAGACCGCACTGAAACTCTTAGGCGAACGTCCGCCGGAGATTCTGACCTTCGAGTTCGTCTCGTTGCCGGAAGGTTCCATGACGACCCGCGGCGGCGTCTTCATTACCGCAGATGAACTGATTGCAGAAACGAAAAAGCGTGCGTTAGAGGAAGTCACCGTCCGCCGTCCGGAACTCTCTGAGGCAGAACGCGAAAAGATTGCAAACGCTGTTGCGGTCGGTGCCGTCCGCTATGATATCGTTAAGGTCTCTGCAGAGAAGTCCACGGTTTTCGACTGGAAAGAGGCACTTGACTTCGAACGTCAGAGCGCTCCGTATGTCCAGTACGCTCACGCCCGTGCCTGCTCCATTCTGGAAAAGGCAAAGGAGGAAGGAGGATTCGAGGAGTGCTATGAGTACTCTGACTCCTACGAAATCGCACTTGCAAAACACCTTGCACAGTTCCCGTCGGTTATTGAGACCGTTGTCCGCGACCTGCGCCCGCACCTGCTTGCTATCTATGTCCGTGACCTTGCTGACTTATTCAACTCCTTCTACCGCTTTGACACGGTTCTGAAAGCAGAAGGCAACGTCCGCAATGCACGTCTTACTCTTGTTGATGCATGCAGAAACACGCTGTTCCAGGCGCTCGATGTCTTAGGCATCGAAGCATTGGAAAGCATGTAAAAAAATATTTTTTATTTTTTGAACGGATTTCTTGGATTAGTGGAATTGACCAGACGGTCGGTAAACGCCTTGAAAATTTCTGAAATTTTGATTCCCTGCGGACACGCATCTTCGCAGGCACGGCACTGAATGCAGTCCATCGGCCGTTTTCCTTCGGGCAGTCCGCGGACGGAGAGGAATGTCGTGAATTCGTTTCCGGTGAACTGGTCATCGTTATAGATAGAAAGAATCTTTGGAATCTTCAGGTTCTGCGGGCATGCGTCAAGGCAGTAGCGGCAGTAGGTGCATGGTGCTCCGACCGGCATCTCTTTTTGAATCCGGTACAGTCCTTCAATTTCTTCTTCTGTCAGCGGCAGGTCGGTTTCGAAGACGGCGATGTTTTCTTTCAGCTGTTCGAGCGTGGATGCTCCGGTCAGAACGGTTACAATATTCGGAATTGACTGGAGGTAGCGGAAGGCGACTTCTGCAGGTTTTGCTCCGGGGAGCAGGGATTTGACTTTGTCTTCGGTCTCTTTCGGAAGTCCGGCCAGTCTTCCTCCCCGCATCGGCTCCATGACCCAGATTGGAATGCCAAGTTCGGTAAGCAGTCTGACGTTTTCCTTTGCTCCGAGGAAATCCCAGTCGAACCAGTTCAGCTGAATCTGGCAGAATTCAATGATGTCTTTGTAGGATGCGAGGAACCGGGTAATGATGTCGGGTTTTCCGTGGATGGAGAATCCGATATGTCTGATGATTCCGTTTTCTTTCTGTTCTTTCAGGAACGGAATCAGGACATCTGCATATTCCAGATATTCTTTGATGTCGGCTTCGCAGACGTTGTGGAGAAGGTAGAAATCAAAGAACCCGAGTCCGCATTTTTCCAGCTGTTTTTCGAAGATTTCCCGGTACTGGGAAAAGTTATCGCTGTTGAATCCGGGGAATTTGGTTGCATAGAAAAACGCGTCACGCGGATACTTCTGCAGAATTGTTCCGACGACGGTTTCGGAGTTTCCTCCGTGGTACGGCCATGCGGAATCAAAGTAGTTGACACCGTTTTTGAATGCGGTATCTATCATTTCTCCGGTTTCTTTTTCGTCGATTTCGGTATCACTGCCGTTTTTGCAGGGGAGGCGCATACATCCCATTCCCAGGAGGGAGATTTTCTTGTCTTTGAAGGTTCGGTAAATCATTCTTTTGTCCTCCGGTTTCGTTCTTTGAAATATTCTTTTGCAGTTCCCGTTTCCGATGCGGAATACCGCGAGGGGTATCCGCTTGCAACGAGAATGTCTGACGGATTAATACTCGATGCCGAGATTCCGCGTCCGATGAGGGAAACAAAGGTTGTCGGAAGAGCCATGCCGTAGAGCTGGTTGGACGGGCGCATCGGCAGATTGGATTCCGCGTATTTCCGGACGGAACCGCGGTTGACGATAATTCCCATCGCTTCCATGACCGATGCCGCATGGGAGAAACTTGCTGTCCGTGATAGCGACAGTGCAAGATCGATAATTACCGACCCAACTCTGGTATCAGGGTAGAACGGTTCATCGGCATAGAGCAGTTTCCCGCAGTCCTCACAGATAAATCTCCGGATTTTCACGGTAATGACCCGTTTTCCCTGCGGCGTAGAAAGGGTTGCGTACTGTTTCACCTTCGTGTCGTAGGGTCTCGGTCTTCCTCCGCAGTGCGGGCAGCGGTCAAGCGTTTTGAAGAGTGTTCCGTCCAGTGCGGAAAGACCCATACTGACGGTTGCAATGAGCATTGGCGGAATTCTGACGGGATTCCTCTTCATGATGTATAAGAGTGGGTTTTTCAAGGATATAACAGATGCTTCCTATACGCTATGTTGAATACGAATCCACGCCCATTCTTATCCAATGAAAATAAAGGGAATCATTCTTCGCTATCCGCCTGTATTCCTTGCTATTGTTGTTCTTTTTGCCGGAATCTGTGCGTTCTCCTTTGGCGCAACCAAGGATATGCTCTACGTTTTCGTAGGTGTCCCGATTGTTATTCTGCTTATCGTCCTTCCGCTTTTCATGGCGTACTTCAACGAAAAACAGGTTCGGGATCGTGAACCGGGAGCACGTGCCGCAGCGAAATTTGTCCGTGCACGGCAGGTCACTGCTGCAATGGGGGGAAAGGCAGTCATTCTGGAAGGAAAGATTGTCAAAGTAGGGGGAATTTACATGAACCGTCCGGTCTATGTTCTGCAGGATGCTTCCGGTCAGATTGTTGTCAAGCGGTTTGCCATGCCTCAGCGTCTGGTAGGCATCGGTGCGGTGGTTGAAGTTCTCGGATACGTCTACGGCAGGATGACCAACCGTCAGTCAGTATACGTCAACGCCTTATCCATCAGACCGATTGCAAAGCTCCGGTCGGACACGGAAGCAGAAGACGGCGAAGGAAAGCCGGAAGAAAAAATTTACATCAAACACTACTGAATATGAAACGGCATGAATTTATTGCATATCTGGAGTCGATTGCTCCGCCGGAACTGGCAGAAGACTTTGACTTTGGACGCATCGGTCTGCTCTCGGAAGGAAAAGAGGAGATTGTAACGGTTGCCTGTGCGCTTGATGCAACGCCGTATGTTGCAGAACAGGCGGCGGCAGGAGGATTCGACGCTTTGGTTGTTCACCATCCGGCATTCTGGGCGCCGATGCACGGCGTAACCGGACGCAGTGCGGCGATTCTCCGTCCGCTTGTCAAGGCGGATGTGAATCTCTATGCGATGCACACGAATTTCGACCATGCTGCAGGCGGCATCAATGACGCTCTTGCTGACGTCCTGAAACTCAAAGACCGCATCCGAATGGATGCGACGCCGAACTCTCTCGGGGTTGTCGGCACCATGACGGTTTCCTTATCCGAGATGGCAAAACTTCTCGGCTGCGGTCTTCGTGTCTGGGGCGATGTCTCCGGTGTCAGGCGTATCGCTGTTGCGGGCGGTGCGGCTTTCGACTGGGATCTGATCTACGAAGCTGTCAGTCTCGGCGCTGAGGCGTTCATGGCATCGGAACTGAAATACAATATGGCAATTGAATCACCGATTCCCTGCATTGAAGCAACGCACTATGCGCTTGAGGCGCCGGGAATGGAGGCGCTTGCACGGCGGGAAGGATGGACCTTCATCCCGGATGTTCCTCAAACCTCAATAATCGAATAAATGATTAATCCATTTCTCATCCTGAAACGCGAAGGAGGCATCACTGATGCAGTGAGGGCCGCCTTCACGGAAACCTACGGCAAACGCGGCGCTGAAGCAGTTGCGGCGGTTGCAGACGGCAGGGTGAAGAAATATCTTGACTATTTTGTTGTTGTCGGGAATACCGACGAGTATTGTGTGGACGGGGAGTTCTGCAGCTGTCCTGCGGTCCGGTACGGGAATGAATGCTGGCACACGCTTGCGGTGCGGATTGCAGAAGCAGCCGGACTGTACGAGAGCTACCATCTCTGGTACTACAAAAAAGGTGTTGACGAGGAAGACGACGCTTCTCAGTCGCTGTAATGTTCTATAGCCCACGATTTCGCCTTTTCATAGGCATCATCGCCGGCAAATCCTTTCACGAGGTTTTCCCCGTCATGGACGGCAATCAGGAATGTTTTGTTTCCCCGGTCATAGCCGAAGACCAGCGATGCCATCTCCACAGTTTCAATTTTGATGCCGGAAAGCAGCATCACGGAAGGCTGGAGCAGCAGCATGTCATAGATGTCGTCATCTGGAACATGGTTGAACGCGTACAGGTAGGCCTGCAGGGCATTCGTCAGATTTGAAGTGCAGAGAGCAACAGCTGTCTCTTCGGGAAGCTCATGCATGAGTTCTGCGAGTTTCAGGTCATCATCATCGGACTGTTCGTACAGCCGGTCGGCCAGTTCTACCAGTTCTGGATTTTCAGGACGAAACATGTGTGTCTAGAATTCTGTTTTCCTGGATAATACAATCTTTCCTGAGGTTGTCATGCACTTTCCGCTCACCAAATGATACGTAGCCTTAAGAATACAGGAAACCTATTTGTTTAAACATGAGTGACGACGACATCGACTGGATGATATATCACCTGGTTCCCGACGGAGAAGAGGGGGTAGCAATTCCCGAACTTTCCGCAAAGACCGGACTGGATACCGACACCGTACTGGACTCTCTTATCCGTCTTGAAGATAAACATCTTGTCATCGTCAAGGGGGACTGCGTCTTCCCCCTTTCCATCAGTGATTTCCTCTTCGCCAGTCAGTTAAAGGAAGCGACGAGCGGCCTGGAAGATTTGGGAATTTATATTGAAGACGGTATAATCAAGGTGAAAAAATGAATCTGAAACCAGTATCCTATATTCTCCGTATCGGTCACCGTCCGGAACGGGATCAGCGGGTTACTACCCACGTCGGGCTTTCTTCCCGTGCTCTTGGAGCATCCGGTATGTATCTTGCAGCTGATGATGCCAAAGTTGCTGCGAGCATCACCGATGTTGCTAACCGTTTCGGCGGGGATTATTTCTGTGAAAACGATGTGAAATGGAAATCCTTCATCAACCGGTTCAAGAAAGACGGGGGTAAGGTTGTACACCTGACGATGTACGGTCTCCGTCTGCAGGATACCATCGCCGATATCAGAAAAGAGGACAAGATTCTGGTTGTGGTCGGTGCAGAGAAGGTTCCGGGAGAAATGTATGAGATGGCAGATTACAATGTGGCAGTAGCGAACCAGCCGCATTCGGAGATTTCTGCTCTCGCTCTTTTCCTCGACCACCTCTATGAAGGAAACGAGCTCGAACTTTCGTTCGATCATCCGGAAATCGAGGTTATTCCGACCAAGGTCGGAAAGACCACGGTAAAGCACGATCATGAGTAAGTCTGTTCTGGTTGTCGGATATACCACACGGCATGTTGCCGCATCAGCGTATGCTGCAGGATTTACCGTATATGCAGTTGATCACTTCTGCGACGCCGATCTGATTGAGGTGACTGAAGACCGGATGGCATTTGACGAGCTTGAGGAACTTCCCTTCTGCTTTGAAGAGATGTTTTCGAAGTATCATCCGGACTACGTTGTGACCACGTCCGGAGCAGAACTGCTTGAATTCCCCAACCGTCTTGGAACTTCTCCTTCTGTTGCCACGCGGTTCATGGATAAATCGGCAACCCAGGACTTCTTTGAGTCGCTCGGTGTTCCGGTGCCGAAACGCCTTGGTGCTCATCAGTATCCAGCCATGGCAAAAACCCTCGGCGGTGCGGGGGGATGGCGCAATGCGATTGTGCATTCGGATGCCGAGCTTGAGGAATGGAAAGAATTTGTGGAAGGAGATCCCTTCATGCTGCAGGAGTATATCGAAGGGATGCCTGCTTCCTGCTGCTGTCTTGTTGCTGGCGGAAAAGCCGTTGTTCTTACGACCAATCAGCAGATTCTCCGCGGCGGAGACACCTGTGCGTTTGCCTTTTCTGGGTCTATCACGCCCTGCCCGCATCCGATGGCAGGCAAAATGGCGCAGTATGCCGAAAAAATTGCTGCGGCTACCGGATGCTTAGGGTGTATCGGCATCGATTTCGTTCTGACCGACGACGAAGCCTATGCAATCGAAATCAATCCGCGGTTCCAGGGAACGCTTGAAACGGTGGAATCCACGCTGAAAACAAATGTTTTCCAGCTTCATCTGAATGCCTGCAACGGCATCCTTCCCGAAACCGTTCCTGAGGCTCACGGGTTTACGGCACGGAAAATCCTGGTTGCTCCGCATGACATGACGCTGAAGTCCGATCTTCTTTCCCTGCGGGATATTATTACTGATATTCCGTATCCCGGAACCTTCTTCGAAGAGGGCATGGTGCTCTTTTCAGTAACCGGGTCAGGAGATACGGTTGAAGCGGCAAAAGAGATGCTGGATAATAATATTAGGTTAGCCATCCAAAATATAGAAGAATGACCGTAATTAAGAAGCAGGATCTTAAGAATCCGGCAATATATCAATATCTTGAGAAACTCGTCAGTCCGGAAGGAATGGAACTGATTGAGAAGTACCCTGACGGGGAACACAGTGATGAAGAAATTGCCGAAATGACGGGTATCAACTTGAATACGGTTCGCCACGCTTTATACAGCCTATACGAGAAGCGTCTTGCAGAATACCGCCGTATCAAAAATAACGAGACCGGCTGGCTCACCTATCTCTGGACCATGAAAATGGAAAATCTGAATGGAGTTTTGACTGCGGAAATGACCTCGGTCAAGGAAAAACTTTCGGCACGTCTTGCTTTTGACCGAAACAATGATTTCTACCAGTGCCCCGAGTGCGGTCAGATGGTCACCTTTACCGAGGCAATGACCCTGGATTTCAAATGCCCGTCATGCGGTGAGAATATGGCTCACTTTGATGACGAACTTCTTCTTGCTGCTCTTGAGAAACGCATCAACGCAATTACTGAAGCTCTCGAAGAGCAATGAATGAAGAATCCCTTCTTTTTTCCGCCGGCTGCGACAAAGGAGTTGTAGCTCATTGTAAAAAAACGGCAGAAATTGCCGTCCGGTATCAGGGAGAGTCCATCGATTCGGACCTGGTCTATTCCGGCGCCATGCTCCATGATCTCGGCCGCTCCAAAACGCACTCGATTCATCATGCCCGAGTCGGTGCAGAACTTTCGTCCGAACTGCATCTTGCTCCTGAAATCACCTCAATTATCCGGACCCATACGGGTGCGGGACTTTCTGATGATGACTGCGTTCTGCTGAATCTTCCTCCGGCAGACTGTGTTCCGCGGTCCCTGGAAGAAAAAATCGTTGCCCATGCCGACAATCTTGCCAAAGGTTCCCGGGAAATCCGGAAAGAGGAACGGATGCTGCTGATAGCAGGTCAGAGTCACCGTTCCAAAAAGAATGTCTGGAGACTTGCTTTGGAAATGGATCTTCTGCGGAAATAGTTCGGGCACGAACCTATTTTATTCTGCGGAAGCATACTATTGGGTATGATTGATGCGCAGACAAAGACAGCTGATTCGGATTCTCCTCTGACCGGAGTAGTTGTTCTTGGTCATTATATCCGCCAGAAGATAAGTCAGATTCCGGTCATCCGGGAACACCCTTCCCTTTCTGCCAGTCAGGGAATCATTCTTTCGTATCTTTCGGAAGCGGACAAGGATATTTTTCAGAAAGATATTGAACAGCATCTGTCTCTTCGGCGGTCCACGGTTTCCGGGATTCTTGACAATATGGAAGCAGCAGGTCTCATTGTCCGGGAACGGGTCATGTACGACGCCCGTCTCAAACGTATCTGCATAACTGATCTTGGCCGGAAACTTGTTCTCAGTGTCACGACTGAAATCAACAACGTCAAACGTATCATGGTATCCGGAATTTCCGATGACGAACTTCTGGTTTTCCGACGCGTTGTTGAGAAGATGAAACGCAATCTGATGAAATAACGTTCCCTGATAGTCAGTGAGTATTCACAGGGAATACTATTTCTCTGTTCCCATCGCATATATTACACAATAATGGTGGAAACTACTGCAACACCCCTTAAACCCGATTATCGGATAGGAATCGATATCGGTTCAACCACCGTGAAAGTCATCGTATTGGATGCGGCGGATACGATTATCTTCCGCTCCTATGAACGGCATTTCTCGAAGGTGCGTGAAAAAACCGTAGAAAGCCTATCTGCTGCGTCTTCGATTCTTTCCGGAAAGAATATTCAGCTGCTCATAACCGGTTCTGCCGGTCTCGGCGTCTCGAAATCAGCCGACATTCCGTTTATTCAGGAAGTGTTTGCTACTGCAAAAGCGGTCGAGACCTATATTCCGGAGACGGATTCTGTTATCGAACTTGGCGGAGAAGATGCGAAGATTATCTTCTTCCAGGGATCTCTTGAAGAACGCATGAACGGTTCCTGTGCCGGGGGAACAGGTGCCTTCATCGATCAGATGGCGACGCTTCTCAATGTATCTGTGCAGGAACTGGATCGGTTGTCTGCAGGATACGAGAAGATTTACCCGATTGCCTCACGGTGCGGTGTGTTTGCAAAGACGGATATTCAGCCGATCTTAAACCAGGGAGGACGAAAGGAGGATGTTGCAGCCTCCATCTATCAGGCAGTCGTCGATCAGACCATTGCCGGTCTGACGCAGGGCAGGGCTCTGGGAAAAACCATTGTTTTCCTTGGGGGTCCGCTCTATTACTATTCCGGTCTTCGCGCCCGGTTTAAAGAGACCCTGAATCTGGACGACAATCATGCCATCTTCCCGGAAAACGGTGACTGTTTTGCAGCTCTGGGTGCTGCTCTTTCCACCGCAGGATACCCGGTCTTTTCCTTTGAAGAGGTTTGCAGACGCATCCGCGAATCGGTTTCCGATGCGACGACAACCGACTCGATGCAGCCGCTGTTTGAAAACGAAGCGGAATACGAAGCGTTCTGCAAGCGTCACAACTCGAATGCTCCGGAGATGACTGATATCAGCACCTACCGGGGCAATGCCTGGCTCGGTATCGATGCCGGAAGTACGACGACAAAGATTGTGCTGATTGACGAAAACAACGGAATTCTTTTCACCTACTACGGCTCCAACCGCGGAAATCCGGTGCAGATTGTCTTTGAAGAACTCAAGAAAATCTATGCCGCTGCAGGCGACCGGATAAGAATCTGCGGCGCTGCAGTTACCGGGTACGGCGAACAGCTGATTAAAAACGCATTCAACCTGGATTCCGGTCTGGTTGAGACGGTCGCTCATTTCCGTGCAGCGTACCACTTCAACCCGGATGTCGATTTCATCATCGATATCGGCGGTCAGGACATGAAGTGTTTCAAGATCCGCAACGGCGTTGTCGACAGCATCTTCTTAAACGAGGCATGTTCCTCCGGCTGCGGTTCCTTCATTGAAACATTTGCCCGTGCTTTAGGCTATGAGATTGAGGAGTTCTCAAAGCTTGGTCTCTTTGTCCGCCACCCGGTCAATCTCGGTTCCCGCTGTACGGTGTTCATGAACTCGTCGGTGAAACAGGCGCAGCGTGACGGTGCATCGGTCGCTGACATCTCAGCGGGTCTTTCCATCAGCATTGTGAAAAATGCGGTGTACAAAGTTATCCGTGCAGCCAGTGCCGACGACCTTGGCAAGCATATTGTCGTGCAGGGAGGAACGTTCAAGAACGATGCCGTTCTGCGTGCATTTGAACAGGAACTGAAACGCAATGTGACGCGTCCGACGATAGCGGGCATCTCCGGAGCATACGGCGCCGCACTGTATGCCCGAGACCTGAACCTGACTTCTTCATCTATTCTTACCGAGGCGCAGCTGGAAGAGTTTGTGCACAAGGCAAAACCGATTACCTGCAAGCTCTGTACGAATCACTGCAGTCTGACGGTCAACACGTTCGACAACGGCAGACGCTATGTTTCCGGAAACCGGTGCAGCAGACCGCTGGGAAAAGAGAAATCCCAGCTGCCGAATCTTGCCCGCTGGAAATATGAAAAACTCTTATCCTACCAGCCGCTGGAAAATGCTCCGCGGGGAACCATCGGCATTCCGTTCGGTCTGAATATGTATGAGAATCTGCCGTTCTGGCATGCATTCTTCACCACGCTCGGCTTCCGTGTCGTTTTATCGCCTGAATCTTCGCGTGCCGTCTACCGTACCGGACAGTATACTATTCCGTCCGATACCGTCTGCTATCCGGCAAAACTGATGCACGGCCACATCCTGAATCTTGTCCACCAGAAAGTTGACACCATCTTCTATCCCTGCATGCCGTACAACTTCGACGAGAAGCTCGGGGACAAGAACTTCAACTGTCCGGTGGTTGCCTACTATCCGGAACTGATTGCAGCCAACGTCCGTGAACTGAAAAAGGTCCGCTATCTCTATCCGTACTTCGGTCTGCACCGCCCCAAAGACTTCCGGAAACGTGCGGTGACGTACTTCGGGGAAGAATTCGGCATCCCGGCATCCGAAGTAAAACGTGCGGTGAAGGCTGCGTATGCAGAATACGAGGCATACAAAGAAGAAGTACGTGCAAAAGGAGCCGAATACATCGCCTACGCCCGTGAACACGGAAACAAGATTCTCGTCATGGCCGGTCGGCCGTACCATATCGATCCGGAAATCGGTCACGGCATCGACGAACTTGCCGTATCCTACGGTTTCGTTCTGATTACCGAAGATGCCGTGTCTCATCTGGTGGAAAAAGCTCCTCAGCGTATCCTGAACCAGTGGACGTACCATTCCCGTCTGTATGCGGCGGCTCATTATGTGGTAACCCAGCCGGATATGCAGCTGATGCAGCTGGTCTCGTTCGGCTGCGGAACCGATGCGGTGACCACCGATGAAGTGCGTGAGGTTCTGGAAAATGGCGGAAAAATCTACACCCAGATCAAGATTGATGAAATCAGCAATCTCGGCGCAATCACCATCCGTCTGCGGTCGCTGATGGCGGCGGTGGAAGCACGCGAGCGGGGAGGATTCTGAAGATGGCGGAGTTAAAGTACGACAAGAAAACCGGAAGACTGCTGTTTACCAAAGAGATGGCAAAGGAGTATACGATTATCGCTCCGGAGATTCTTCCGGTTACCGCGGCAATGCTGATCAAGCTGATGGAAATCGAAGGCGGGTACCATGTGGAGCTGCAGACAAACCAGTCCAAGAAGGTCATTGAGACCGGTCTGAAGTATGTGCATAACGACATGTGCTATCCTGCCATTCTTTCCATCGGTCAGCTGATTGAAGCGGTGGAAAGCGGCCGCTACGATGCGCACAAAGTTGCTCTGATGATTACCCAGTCGGGAGGAGGATGCCGTGCCTCGAACTACATCCATCTGCTGAGAAAAGCCTTGGAGCGGGCACATCTGGAGTTCATTCCGGTTATTTCCCTAAACCTTTCCGGTCTTGACAAGAATCCCGGATTCAAGATGACTTTGGGTCTTGCACGCAAGGCGGTCTTTGCGATGATGTACGGCGACTTGATTGTTCATCTTGCAAATCAGTGCAAACCCTACGAGGTTCATGCCGGCGAGACCGATGCATTAGTGAACCACTGGATTGAGAAGATTGTCGATCTCTTCCAGAAAAACGAAGGGCTCTGGTTCGGTCCGATGCGCAGGCTGATGGAAGAGATTCTTTCCGACTTCAAGAAGATTGAACGCTCGGGTCCTGCCAAACCGCGTGTCGGTGTTGTCGGGGAAATCTATGTGAAGTACTCGCCGTTCGGCAACAACAACCTTGAAGCGTTCCTGTTAAAAGAAGGAGCAGAAGTGGTCGTTCCGGGTGTTACCGACTTCCTGCTCTTTAAAGGAAACAACCGGTATGTGGATGTTGATCTCTACGGCGGCAGTAAAATCAAGAAAGGCGCCATGTGGGTGTATCAGTGGTTCATCATCAAATGTCAGGATATTATGATTGATGTTATCGAAAAGGACGGCACCTTCCGTGCCATGAGTCACTTCTCCGAACTGCAGGAACTGGTCAAAGGCTATCTCGGCTGCGGAAACAAGATGGGAGAAGGCTGGCTTCTGACCGCCGAGATGCTGGAACTGATTCACTCCGGCACCAACAACATCGTCTGTACCCAGCCGTTCGGGTGTCTGCCGAACCACGTTGCCGGCAAAGGCATGATGCGCAAACTCAAAGATGATTATCCGTCTTCCAATATCGTGGCAGTTGATTATGACCCGGGAGCAACCAAAATCAATCAGGAAAACAGAATCAAACTGATGATGGCAAACGCTGCCCGTATGGAACAGAAGAACGAATAATTCTTTTTTTATCGTATTTTTTTGTTGTCCTGATTGACGTAACCGTCGCGGATTAGTATGAGTTTAGGGAATAAAAACCAGAAAATAAGAGCCTCAGGCGGGACGGAAGTCATTTGGTACTTCATCCTCCTCCGCTCTTTATATATTACATATGTTAAAATACATACTATGTTTACGCCAAACAACACCTATCACTGTAGTGAGGAAACCTATTTTAGGCTAGCAAATCACAGCCTTGAACACGCTTTAGAACAGAACCGCATCACGACAACTGACCGAAAACTGATTGAAAAGTATGCTTTAAGACTGAAGTCAAAAATCAGTCCAGGAAGATACAACAAGATTGTGTCGATGCTGGTTAATGTTCGAAGGTACTTCGATGTGGAATTTTCACAAGTCGATGAAGATGCCTACCTTATCGCATTGTCAAATATCAAGTATGCTAAACATACTTGTGGAAAACACAAAGGCGAACCCTATTCTAAGAACACTATTGTCGATTGGATGAAGATAACGAAACGGTTTTTCTTATTCCTTGTAGAACAGAACCTAACAACCGTTCCGAAAAAAACCATCCAGGAAACAGAGGTCGGTGTTTACGACATCCATACAAAGACGGATGCCGATGTTCTTACCGCAGAAGAAATTGACCAACTAATTTCTGCAGCAAAATCATTAAAATTCAAGGCCTATATCGGTTTGCTCTATGAAACCGGTGCACGTAGTATTGAAATGGCTAATCTAAGGTGGAAAGACATCACAGTTCAAACATGGGGTATTCAATGTACCTTGCACGATACGAAGACCGACAAGATAAGAACCGTACCTTGTGTGATGTATGCCCAATACGTTCACTTATGGAGGAATCAGTATCCTGGCGATGCATCCGGTGATAATTTCGTGTTTGTTACCAGGTATAATAAACCGATACAATATCGCGGTGTGCTCAAAGAAATAGACAGATGTCGTGAGGCTGCAGGCATCACGAAACGAATCACGCTGCATATATTCAGACATTCCAGGATTACACATGTACTTAGGGAAGGGATGTCGGAAACGTTGGTCAAAAAAGCATTTTGGGGAAATGCAAAAACTAACATGATAGAAACATACGGTCATCTTACTTCTGACGATATTAGAATCCAATACATGAAGATGGCCGGTGTGACGGTGGATGAAGAGAAACCCGATATTAGCCCGAAACCCATCACCTGCTCTAGATGCCATAAGATATTGCCACCAGGAACATCATATTGTCCGGATTGTGGAATGGCACTTACAGAGGCTGCAGCGGAAAAAGTCAATGATGCGGTTAAGATTGTGGATGACGTGTTGTTAAAGTTACCACAGGATGTCCGGATGCTAATTGCTCAAAAATTAAATCTTCTATAATCATCTTTTTTTATGATTTTTACGTGTGACTATTAAAGGCATTTCACCCCTCTTCCTCTGGGGTTTATTTAGTTCTTATTGCCATATAACTAGAGTAGGGTAAAACAAAACCACCCCCTGATGATATCAATGTGGTTTTGTTTAATTGATGTCATTATTAAAAAATGACAGTAAATAAAACACCATTAGAATTGCCAGTTAATCAACAAATGATTAATGTCGGCATCACAATGCCATCGTCGTTAAGGCAACAGGCTAGAGAATCCGGAATTAATATTTCCGATTTAGCAAGAAAAGCGGTAGAACAAGCCATTACTGAAAAGAAAGGTGATGCAACTTGTCTATGATGAAGAACAAAGAGATTCCCGCCAATTATTATCGCCAAACAACACCAGCGGGAATATCTGACCGAAATCAGACAACTATTTGTTTGTCTTCAAAGAGGGATAATAATTCCTCTTGTGGGGTTAAAGGCCACATTCCAACTATCACACGAACACAATTCGAACATTTACCACCATTTGAAACATGTGTGGCTACTGTTTCGGCAGAATGTGGTTATCTTCGTATTATCGATGATGACAACTTATGCGGAACATGTACAGATTCCGGATTGGGCAGCAATTGTCGCAATCAGACGCGGTCTCTGACGGCATCCGGAAAGTGAAGGTGATTTCTTTGACCTTCTCTGAAGATGAGATTCTCGCGGCCGCTGCTGCAGTATCTGTCGATGACAGCGGAAAACCCTGCTGTTTCAAACTGAATGATGTCCGGATGAAACTGCTGTCCGGAGTTCCGAATTATTACGGGCGCAATGGAAGAGGAGATCAGCGAAGGACTGTGATAACAAGTCACCGGGTTTCACGGGTTCTGCGGTCCAATCCGGATCTCTTTTCGATTGCATATTATGCAGGCGGTAGAGTACGGCTCTTCTGCCGCACTGTTTTTGCTATTTGCTCAAATAAAATCATCTTGTGTTAATTGACCTTCATCGGCATTGACTATAGTTTTTTCATATAGTTCTGATTTGATTATAGCATAGATCTCTCTCCCAAAAATCATCCCTTTAAGAATGTTTGCTGAACTCATAGAATGGAAGCACTTTCGCAACGCACGGTCCGGATTTTATATCCTCTAAAAACATATCTTGTATTAGCCCATTGAGGCTGATTTGTGGGCCAGTTAGGAACACTCAACTACATCACCTGCTTTCCGGATCGACCGTGAACAGGATTATGAACTCTTCCCTGTTCTCCCGGAAAGATTCTCATCAAATTATTTTTTGTTCGAGTTGTATTTTCATAGACAAAACACCCCCTCTCTTTTCCCGAAAAGGATACATCATTATCTTGTATCAGCACCATTTTCTATGTATGAGTGAACTTCCAAAAGCTGCGGTTTCAAGAATCGCAAAAAATGCCGGTGTCTACCGCGTCGGAGATGATGCCGCCGAATTCCTGACAAAAATGGCAGAAGAGTACATTGCATCAGTCGCCAAAGAAGCATTCAAATATGCCCAGCACGCCGGCCGCGTCACGCTGAAAGCAGAAGATCTCAGAGTCATCGATGAACGCCGCAGAGAATCTTCCATAATCAAAAAGTAATAATACAGTTCTGAAAAATAGTATCTTCATCGAGCAGGTAACTTAGATCGACACTAAAATGACCTGCCCGATACTCTTTTAGAGAATCATTTCTAAATCCAACTGCTCGGAAATCAGAGGATACAATCTTGCGACAAGTGTATTGGAAACACCGGCAGCTTTCGCGGTTTCCGCTTGAGTCCTGGGATCGCAGCTCAGAATAGAAGAGAGATAAACAGCAGCCCCTGCATATCCTTCCGGTTTGCTTTTATTGCCGATTTTGAGTTCGATTGATTTGCATTTCTCAAGAATAATAACCGACCGTTCAACAGCATCATCCGGTAACTTAAGTACAGAACATATTTTCGGCACAAGAGATTTTGCATCTTCCAGAAACGTATTCATATCTACCATGGAACAGTATTATTCATAGTTCCTTTATATCTTTTCTGGAACATTCAAAAAATGGAGAGCAAGGATTTATCAATGATTCAACGAGGGGATAGTACTCATCATTGGAAAACATATGAATTGACAGATTTTCTAATCCTGCTTTCCATGCAATTAATTTCCTTCTAACATACTTATCCTTACCGATGAGGTTAATAACGTCTATCGTCTTCCGCCATTGAAAAACACCGGAACACCCGGCCGACAACCGCGTGAATACGGAATATGCGGTGATGATGCAAGAACCGGCGTATCCATAATCAGCCCGCTGCTCTGTTTTCTGAACTTCTGGAGATAGGTTGCCGCCCACACCAGGGCATCCAGCCGGTCCGGTGATTTCGAATCTCCGGGGACCCATTCGGTCATCTGTTCTTCAAGTTCGGGGAAAAACCCGACGTGATGCACAAGACCCTGTTCATACAGCGCCGCGACAGGTTCCGCACGGACTGCTTTTCCGTGTGTTGCCCGTACCGGAAAACAGGGAAGCGATGGATTCACCGAATGAATCGTATGGGCAATCATCTCACCTCCCTGATTGGTTTCATAGACCGCTCCATCGGCAAACGGCAGCGAGGAATATGCTGCAGAAACCGCATACGACCACTCGGCGGGCGTACCTTTCAGCGAATCATCACGCAGAACATAATACGAACCGTCTTCTCCAAGACCGACGGTAACAATGCCCGTTTCATCCGAATCTTCACCGGACGATACCGCAACATCCACGGCAACAACTGTATGCTGCAGATACTCAGGGGGAACAGAAACACGAGCACGCTCAATCTGTTCGGCCGAAAATAGGGCCCCGGAACGTTTGTCCAGCCACTCGCCGTAGAGGAAACGCTTCTTCTGCCGTTCTGGAAGCGTTGACAGCACATCGCGGATATAATCTTCCGACAAGTGCGGATTATCTGCCGGATTCATTGTCATCATTCCGTAGAGTTCCGGACGCGGCAGAGGTGCATTGGTGTCAGGCTGCTTCAGTTCGACAAACAATTTGTAAAGCCAGTGAGATTTCTCCGGAGGATTGCAGTCAATCAGAATCCGGTTGTTGAGTCCGGCATTTTCTGCAAGACGCGTTAGAGCTGTCGTGTAGGCATGATAAGAAAGCTGAGATGCTTCGTTGATGTAGATAGTCGAATATTCATTGCCCAGCACTTTTTCCACCCTCTGCTTGTCGTCAAGACCGCCAAGCCAGATTTCCGACCCGTTCGAAAAGGTAAAGACCCAGTCGGATTTGTTCAGGTCATACGGAACATGCATCATCTTCAAAATTTTCGGCATGGTGTCCATACCAATAGAACGTTTGACGTCATTAAAATGAAAACGGAGGATTGCCTGCCGGCACTTGCAAACCTGGCCACGCTGAATCAGAGTATAGACAGAAAAAGCGGTTTTGCCGGACCGTGATCCTCCGGCAAGAAGAACAAATTTATGAGTTCGGAACAGTTCTTTGGCACGGAACTGCACCGCAGTCGGGACAAACTCGGGTTTCGCGTCAGGCATAATCCTCCGGAGAATCAGCAACGACAATGGTAACCGACTGCTTCTCTTCCCTCTGGTCTTTCAGGTGATAGATTTCTGCCAGTTCACGGAGAATCTGAATGCGGCTTCTGATGTCGCCTTTCTCTGATGCTTCTGTGAACAGATGTTCAAAGCGTCCTACGATGAGACCGCGAACCTCCCGGAGACTTGCTTCTGCTTCTTTAGCAAGTTTTTCATCGGCACGGGCAATCAGATAATCACCCGCACGTTCCTCGAGATTCCATTTTTCTGCAGTGATACGCAGTATACTGGCTCGTGACAAACCGGAAACCAGCATCTCGGCCACTTCAGTTATTCTCTTTTCGTATTCTATTTTTCGCGGTTTCGGCATCCGCGGTTCGCCGTTCTTTTTGGTAATCATAATTTTTCAGGGTTGAAGAAATTCAGTATTTTCAAACGCTGACGACAGACCGGACAAGCCATCGTAGCCATATTCGGATCATCTAAATCCATCATCGGAAGAGGCAGGTATGGTTTCGTCGTGCGGCCGCAAAGACAGCTTCCCGCCTGATACGCAGACTCATTCAAGTAGGCATGGGCAATGCAGCGGGTCCGCGGACCGCCGACAGCCCAAAGAACTTTCCTGGCATTCTCGGCATCTGTCGGCATTTCAAAGCTCCTTTCTCTGATTTTTTCTCTTTGGCTTTCCGGCAGGTGTTTCGGCAAAGTACCAGCACTGCACCGACCAGAGATTAACGAGACGGTGAGGTTCACCCATGGTGTTTCTCGGGGCATGTTCTTCAATACAGAGCCCACGCTGTGTTATGCTATTTTTTCTCGTGCAGTGAATGCACTCGGAACATGTTTTCTGCTGCATGGAATGCATCCTCCGGACTTGCACCGGAAAGAGAGCGAAGATATTGAATCCCTGGATGCTATTGATATCGTATTGATTGAGGTGTGTGTCAAATTATTTGAGGCAAGCAACTATCTTGGCACATAAGTCTCCGAATTTTGTTCGTGCCCGGAAAAGGCCACCACGATGCCGGGCAGGATTCGAACCTGCGTCCAATACGCTCTGCCATCTGAGCTACCGGCACCGGTACAGGAAACCGGATGTGTAGTATCCGGTTATCTTCTCGTATTCTTGACTCATTTCACCGAACTGAATGTGTCCTTATACGTAGCGAAGGGGATTTACACCCCCCAAAAGGCAGTTCGGTCATGAACCGGAGCCAGTGTGTAGCTCCTGCCTTACACCCGTTGGGGATTTCGCTTAGGAGGTGAGGCTTTCTCCAGACATCCTGGTTTCATACGAATTCCTTCTCCGTTCGGAGATGCGGACGGCCGGTTTGACCCGGCTGGATTCCTGCTAAATTCGTCCGCACCGTTATTCAATCTGCTTTTCCGAGTACTGCTTTTCCACAACATCAGTGTGGAGTCCGGTAATAGCGGCAATTGCTGTGACAATGTGATTAAAGATAGCACGGAGTTCCGCCCCGTCAATCTTCCCGTCATTTTTCAGAGCCTGATAGACCGTCAAACCGATGCCGTACAGCTGTGAGATGACGCCGCTTTTGGCATCCTCCGACCACGCATTCCACTTGAGAATTACGAGGAGGATGCAGAGAACTGCAAGAGCAATACAGGCAATTGTAAGAACGATGGTGATCAGTTCCATGCCGAATCTGTTTGTACTATCCTATTTGTATGTTTTAGCATACCCGGGAGAAAATCCCATCATTTTTCGCATTAAATAGAGAGAAATTGCAGTTATCCCCATCTTTTCTTCTTTTTTCTCCATCTTTCACACATGAGAAAAATCAAAAGAAATGATGATAGAATATATGTATTATAAAAAAGAGTTGCGAAGAAAAAGATGAAAAGAAGGGATTGGGTCAGGAATCATTCGGCAATTCAGGAATCTTAGCCCATGCCACGTCACGCCACGTAACATTCCAGTACGGCCACGATTTGTCACCGATTTGCCGGGGTTCGATTCCTTCAACCCGCAGCGCTTTAGTCAAGTCAATGAATGAATCGGGAAGGGCTGCACGTTTCTCCTTGCGATACTGGGCAATCTCATCGCGGTCAGTCATCCACGATGGTGTCGGCAGATAATGCAGCGCCCAGTCCACCATCCCCTCCATCATGCATTCCTTCGAGATATGACATCCCTGTCGCGGATCTATCGACAGCATCACAAAATCATGGAAGATGGATAGGTCGCTTGTCCAAATTTTCTTTACTCTCCGCCAGTCTTGTGAGAAGGTCAGAACACCTTCATTCCGGATAATTTTCTGAACTTCCTGCAGCACCAGCAGCATGAATCCTTCATAGAATTCGGCATCAATATTCTTTGCCAGCCATGAAGGATCACGTCTGAAATGATTGTTGAAGAGAACAATATCCCATCGGCTCCACCATGCTTCATCATCGAAGAAAGCGGATGAAATTTCGGGAGGTGAGTTGGCACTATAGACATGCGTTGCATAAACACGTGCCTTGTAAGTGTCTCTGAACTTGCGTTCCACTGTCATTTCGGATAGACCGATTAGTGTTTTGAACTGGTTTCCCTCGTCGATTTTTAGCGTTGACAAGTCATCGCCGAAGTTGACATATTTCCCCTCCAAATCCCCGCCGGAAAACCGGTTGGCAAAACTCTGCAGCGATTTTGTGGTAACATTGTCCTTCCCGAAAAATCCCTGAATTGCAACATTGTACGAACTTCGGCCGGAATCATGTTCGCCGATGAGCATGTACGCTTTCTTGAACGGTGTCATCCCGGGAAGACTCTGATATATTGCCTGAGCCGGTATCTGCAGCAGATATTCCCAGAGTTCCTTTCCATCATCATCGACATCCGGAATCCATGATTTCAGAATCCGTTCAGCCTTTTCAGTAGATGCTGCAGGATTATAGTTAACCGGAGATTTCCGGGTAAACATCATAGACGGCGTATACGGCACCGCATCTATTTTTCCGTCTTTATCGAACGTAAGAACACAGTTGTTCACCGGAAATCCGTTGAATGTATCAAATGGCGATGCAGCGATACTGCAGATTTTGGCGGCTTTTACCTGGCTTACAACTTCACGAACAACAGGGTCGCATTTCATACCGACTTTCAGTCCGTACTTCGCATGTTCCCGGTACATGCGGTTCAGCTGTTTCTGAACCCAGCAGCCGGTCTCTCCGGTATCGATTCCGTACAGACCATTATCGGTGTTGTAAACGAACAGAGCGTTCGCGTACATCACCGGCTGGAAAAACTGGATGGCTTTATGAGCAATGTTAACCGTTGATAACGTCTTCACCTTCCCAATTTTCCCGTCTTTTGCCGGAACCTCTTCTTCCAGGAAAAAGTCATCGAGATCAGGAGTTGCAACCGGATCACACTCAATTGCTGCAGGAACAGCGGGGAGTTTTTCAGGAACCATCAAATCCTCCCATGCCAGGGGTCTCTGCCCTGTTTTTCACGTATTTGCTTTTCAATCCGTTCACCATAGGTTTCTACTCCGAGTTCTTTCAGGATATATTCCCATGCAGCACGGCGGTCACCGCTGCATTTGTATTCCACCAGGAGATCATAGACATCATGGCAGTGATTGTCGGCAAACCGGTCCGACTCGCCAAATGAGTAAAAGGTCGACCCTCCGTTTCCGATGAGAATTCCCGGGATTCCCGAATGAGAATTCGGCGAGAGATACCGGGTTGCCGTCTTCCTCTGATACCCGCACTGTTCCAGCCACGAAGCAAGGTTCTGCTGATTCTTCCACATCTCAATGTAGTTGGTCCCCTGGTAGACAATACCCGACTTTTTCATCTTTTTTGTTACTTTAGGAGGGACATAATTCGGATTTGCTTTCTCCATAATCTCCTTGAAATCCTTCCAGTTCACCCAGAGATAAATCAGGTCTTTCGGGGCATCGAGAATCTCAATCACCGGAGCCTCAGAATGCTTAATCCACTGATACGGTTTTTTCGTTTCCGGATGAATGGACGGAGGAAGCACATCCTGCTGACTGCCGCATCGAAGTTCGAAAATACATTCTGATTTGCCGTCGGCAGAAACCCATGAGATTTTTTTCGGTTCTAATTCAGGACAATCCGGTGGTATCCGAAACACCCGCTTTGCACTGCCTTTCTTCCCGCTTCTGATTCCCGCAGTACGCAGTTTCCAGAAGGGTTCCGCGACTTCAGTAGTATTCAGCAAATCATCGGTAATAGCAGTGAAACAAATCATGCAGTTGTCAAGACTGTCAATATCGAGAACCAGCATTCTGCTTCTCCCGAGATGCATGCCCATATTATCACGGAGAAAATAATCCCAGTGATTCCGCGGACAGCGGAATTTATCGCCCGCCCATCCCGGACTCACTTCAGCAGATTTGCTTTCAGGGGCAAGGGGTATGAGAGAGAATCCCATATCCATGTATGCCTCTGCAGCACGGCGGAGAGAAAGAGAATTAATCTCTTCAAACGATGTCATTGCTTTCACCCGCATACCGGTATTTCTTCTGACCGCGTGCAGTCTTTTCCCCCTCCACTACTGCAAAGAGCGGCTCTTTTAATGATGAACGAATCAGAGAGGCTACCGTTTTTCCGTGGCTTCTGCTGTCTCCGAACAGCTCGAAATAGAGATCATGGATGGAAAATGAAGGCTGTGTTTTCTGTACGGATTTAGCTGCAGCAATAATTTTCTCCAGGGTTACACACATGATATCTTCCGGAATGTGCGACGGGACCGTATAGAGAACACGCGGTTTGGTGCCATGAAAATCATCAACTTCAATCCGTTTCCATTTCGTTACCATGCCGTACTTAAGCAGACGCCCCAGAGTACCCGCAAGAGTATTCTTATCAAGTTCCAGACTTTCAGCAATGTCGCGGAACAGACATCCGGAATGCTCATAAATGTAGGAGAAAACGGCAATATCAGCATCATCCATACGCGAAAGTGAACGTACCATTATACCTCCGGATACTGTTTCTCAAGTTCCTGCTGCTGCTTTTCAAGCTCTTTTCTGAAATGCTCATCTATCATATCTCCATCCATCAGTGTGTCATCCAGGCGTGCACGTTCAAAGACATCACCGACAAACATACCGCGCTGAATCATATTCTGCTTGATGCTTTCCGCCTGATCATTTGTGTATACCTTAGACGGATTCTTCGTATAATCTTCGGTAAACACCGATTCATCACCTGCGACAGGTTCAGCAGATATCAGTTCGGACTCTTCAGAGATGCTTTCAGTATCATCACTGTTTCCACATAAAGAGGCGAAAGCGTCTTTATGAGCACGTTTGATTGCAACTTTTTCCATCATGAAAAGCGGACGCTGTTTCCAGATAGGAGCTTTCTCCTGCATCTCTTCCTTGAAATAGACTTTGTTTGCCGGGATGTGGCCTCTTCCTTTAATGTATACTTTGCACCAGGCATATCGTCCGCCGATTTCATCTTCTGCAAATCCTGATTCATATCCATCATATTCCGGCTGCCGCGATGCATACGCCAGATAACCGTTCTTCGTCACTTCCACACGCGGTTTCCCGTTGAAAGAAACAACTCCGATTTCTCCGCGGGCGATAGATAGTCCGGCATCTCTCTGAAAAATCAAGGCACGCAGGAGGTTGCCGCGGTCGAGTTTGCATCCGAGCAGTTCTTCAGCCCGCTTCAGTTCTTCATCGGTGAAATTCGCCATGTCGCTGTTTGGTATTCTTGCTGTTGTCATTGTATCTTCTCTTCATATCCTTCGCACGTTCTCTTTGCTTCAAAATTCATCCACCGCTCCCCTTTTTTCAGAGGATACAGACACCTGCCGACATCCTTTGGATCAAGTAAATCTGCATCCATCCAGACGCAGTATCTGCAGCGGACCTTTTCTTTCCCGCTCATCTTCCCTCCAGAAACGAAATCAGGGGGCATACCAGTTCCGGATGCGGCCGCCAGTAAGAAACCCGGATATTATTCTCCTTTCTCACCTTTCTCTGAATGAGATTGTATCTGCGGAACTGACGGATGATATTCCAGGCAATATAATACCGGTTAAGACCGCTTCTTCTCGAAAGGTTTTCTGAATTCAGAAACTGGTGCGGTTTTTCTGTCATCACTTTCAATATCGTCACACAATCCGGATTCGCCATGAGATAGTTTTTTGCGCCGGACGGCAGCGATGTGGAATTGAGGTTGTAACCGCTCATTGTTTCTCCACCGGATCATACCGCGGGCAGGATACGCAGGGAAGCTGCATCATTCCTCCGCATGCAACATCCTTACACCAGATACCGTACAGCTGACGGAATTTTCCGAACTCATGAATGTCAACCTCTTTGAGATTCCGACAGGAGAAGCAGAGAATCAAATGATCTCTCATTTCCTTCCCCCTTTGCTGTCCTCCCAGGGAGAGAATTTCGGGCACGGATTGATTTCCGGCTGAACATTCCTGCGATACGTCCGGTTGAATCCTTCATCACACTCTTCATAATAGTCATACTCGTCCCGGGCAACATACTGCAGATGGCGACAGTAACAGCACTTGGCAAGAACAGGGGGTTTTCCGGGTGAACGCACCCGGGTCTTTAACGCTGATTTGTGAATGACCAAGGTTACACCGCCTGGAGACTGGCAACCGGGAACTTGACGATTTCCTCGTGAGAAAACTTGACATTTGCAACGAGGTAGTTATCCTCAAAATCAAAAATAACACCGGTTTGTCCATCGTAGTCATTCCCCTGCTGCATAACGCAAACCTTGGAACCTTTCTTAAGCAGCTGATGAGTTTCGTAAAATTTCCTCCACATCCTCCGTACTGCGCTTTCGGTTCTGCTACCGTCGGAGAAATGGTACTGATACCGGCGCAAAGCCGTATCAGCATCACCGGCACAAATAATAGCGGCACGTTCCTCCTTCGTCCATTCTTTCAGGGAGAGAACCGGTTCTTTTACAGCGGATTCTCCCCCATCCCCTGAGGATGTCACCGTACAAATATCAAACGTGATATGATACCGGCCTTTCTCCGCTGGGTCAAGAGTCATATTTTCTGCATCAAGCGATTCGAGAGCAGTGAAAACATCCCCTAACTTCATAACGCAGAAACCTCCGCTTCGAATCGATTGTTAATCCGGTATGACCAGACGGTTCGATGGCGCGTTGGAGTCGGATAGACACGATTGACTTTCACCAGTACGCCGCGTCCCAGCAGCCGCTGCAGCGATGACTGAATTTCTGACTCGCTCAAATTGGAAACTGAGCGGAAATCAAGAATAATACACCCGGGGTGTTCATAGACGAACTTCAGTAACGGTTCATCTTCCTGAACCCAGAAGCGGTAGCTCATACAGAACCCCCATTCGCTTGATTTACGTTCGAATTTCTGATTAGAGGCAGAAATCCGTCGAGAGCGTTCGCTCTGTTCCGACGAATGGGTTTATCAGCAGTAAAAGACAATCTATTAATTGTCTGATACAACTCGGACGCCTTCCCGCTCCGGATTTTGGTCGATCTCGTATGGGCGGGATATTCTTTTGCTGTACTCAGGGTCCCGGAACTTTCACCATCGTTCATAAGACGGGATAATGCCCTGTAATGATATGACACAAATGTGCCCTCTTGAAGCACTGTCAAAATAATCACCAGATTATTATGAATGCCTCCTCCGGTCGGCACCATGAAGGAATTCGGAGCGTATAGGAAGATGCCGTCCGGCCTATACTGCAATAATAAAGTCTGAAATAAGAAGTAGATAAAACCCTGTGGAACAAGGATTAAAAATGAAAATCACAACCTATTTATTCAGATGAATCCTCTGAATGAATCCGCACGTTGGCAGATTCACGGGAATTGTTTCAACATTCAAAAACTTCAGGCATCTTCGAGGAAAAAAGAATCTGAATAATTCCATTCGATTGCGCGGAGCTTCAGACTATATTCGGGGCTTTTTTGAACTCTTCAAATGAAGTCTGAGAGAAATAACAATTGCTGGGAACTATCTGTATTAATGAGAAAACTGTTGAGGGCGGACTCGGGGATATGCTGCCGAGAGGGATAAAATTGCCAATCGATTCAGCAAACATATATCATCTTCCGCATCGAATTCTGAGATGGTGCGGTGCCACTCTAATCTCAATATTCGTTATTCAGGGTTAGTTTTTCCATACCCGGCACCGCATTAAATCGTTATTTTGACGAACGTTTCCGACGTTTTACCGGTTTTGTGAACTCCTTGATATTCCATGTGAGTTCAGTTCCTTTCAGGTCCATTCGTGTTCTGAGGTATTTCATGAGTTTTCTGATGACGGACCCGGATTCGATGGATTTCCGGAAGGTGCATCCTTTGATTCCGGCGCGTTCCGCGGTTTCGTACTGGGCTGCCAGTGCTGTCGGAAGAAAATTGCGGAACGACCAGAAGGTTTTGTCATCCTTCTTTGCGGGTGTGTTGAAGGGGTCCGCGGGCATGGTCATCGGGACAAACGAATCGCCTGCTTTCACCGCAAGATACGGAACTACGAACCCGATTTCTGGGATATAGTATGTTTTGAGGTAGACGAATCTGGGGGCTTCCTCTTGCGCAAGGAAATCGGTGACCGGTGACTGTACCGCATCAGCAGACATCATGCATCACCGCCGGTATGTAACCCGGTATGATATTCCATGCCGGAAGAGCATTTTTGAATTTCAGTCTGGTTTCGATTGCCGCCCGCAGGTTTCTGATTACCTGGCCGGATTCGATTGCCGGAACGGAATCGCATCCTTCGAGATGGATCATCTCTGCAACGTAATACTGGAATCCGATGAACTCCGGCAGGTATCTCCGGAACCACCGCATCTTCAGATCTTTCCGGAATTTCCATTCAAGGGGAACGTTGAAGATGTGTTCCGGGATGTCCAGCGGCATGTCTCCTTTCTTCGTGCGGTAGGCAAGGTAC
>DALTWK010000003.1 GCA_029987115.1 Methanocorpusculum sp. | reverse complement strand
CCACTTGCCCCCCATTATCATCCATCTTGGGGGGCAGGGGGAAACCGGATTATATACGAAGTACAACACATCCTCATGAAACCTCCCTCAACGAGAACAGCTCACGGGAAGGAACAAAATAGATCATGAAAGCAAACACCGTCTGCAGAACCTGCCATTTCAGTCACAATCCAAACCAAGAGAATCAAATAAAGACCGTCAATCCGAACATTCCCTGCTCTGCGGAATCTACAATCAAAACGGTAAAACCAACGGTAAAACAACGGTATGATTTCGTTCTGTTTCCTAAAAAACGACCAATATGAACGTAAATCAGGTTTTTAAAAATCCGGAAAAAACGGTAAAATGAAGGCGGGAAAACGGTACTTCGGAAAAATACACCAGCTGGGTAGACGAGTAATCCGAACGGTGAATCCACGATGCCGCCCCGGACATCAGCAACATAGTAACCTCTCATTTCCTATAGTTCATCAGGTAAGACCTCATCTGCTTTTGAAGGAAACAGAGAACAACCCGTTCACCGTGATACAAATATGACCATCTTACTCACCGAAGAAGACAAAAAAGAACTTGCAAAAATGTTTGCAGAAATGCGTACAAACGTAGAGCCTCTGGATGAATCATCGATTTACCCCGATCTGAGAAAGAAAACTGCGAAAAAGACCGGAAAGAAATAACCAATCTCCAAACCCGATTTTTTACCGGGAATTCTTCCGGCACCGCATTTTCAGTACCATTGGAAAGGTTAGGATTATTTTCTTCTCCGTGGTTTACCGCAACAATATCCATTTCCTGTTGCATCCTATAGACTATCATTATGCGGAAATCTCTTATTCTAACACTCGCAGGAATCCTGGTGCTTGCTGCAGCATCGATACCGTCTCTGGTCTGGTCGCGGAGCACTATGGTTGTCTCCTGTTTGCCCGGATTCCATAATCCATCCCACCACTCGCCGATACTGTTGCCGACGTCAATCAGCCAGTTATTGAACTGACGATGACTGCGGTATAATCCGCGTTGCTGATGGTTTCTATGGTTCCGGTACTGCCTTCGAATCCGGTCAGGGAACCGAGTTTCACGTTCGGGATTACGTGCTGGATATTGTTAGCGTCGATATAGAGAAGAGAAGACACTAAACACAAATTCTTTTTTTTCTTTTTTCAAAACTGAAACGAATCAGGTGTTCATTAAAATTGGGACAAAGTCGGATGGGGTCGAAACCTTAAATCAAAGGCTGTGTACACTTCCTCATTGGATTCACTGCAGCAGGATTTCCTTGCATAGTTCAGAAACCAGGCGGAAAGCGAAGCATACCGTACCAAATGTGACAGTTCCAGATGCAGCAGGAAGGGGATGCCGTAGGAAGAGACAAGATTATCATCAGATAATGAACGAACTTGAAATCATAAATGAAATGACCCGCATCAGAAAGGAGATGCTCTTTCTCTCCAACACCCTCACGGCTCTGGAATATGATCTCATCGTGCTGCGGAGCGCTCTGAACGCAAACAAACCGCAGCTTGTCGAGGTCTACTAGATGAGCCCCTACGAGTTTGCTGTATACAAAACTATATACGCGAACACAGAAAAATAAAGAAAATTGGTGCTTTTGTCTGAACTAAAAAAGTGCAAAAGAAGCCCAAAATGGGCCCCGATTCGAACTTATTTAGTTCGTGAATGAAAAAAGAAATGTTTTTTATATTTTACGTGCCACGGTCAAATATCCTGTATGACCAACACGTGTTGACGGGCGGGTTCCACGTTTGCTTCTGGTGAGTTCGCGTTCCAGACATTCGACGGTCTGCACATTATCTTCACCAAAGAGTTCCTGTGCCGCATCCATTACTACAAAAGTATGTTCCAGGAATGGAGTATAGGTCGCAAAGTAACCGCCGGTTTTCAGGAGATGATATGCATGTTCTACATGAACACGCTCCAGTTGCATATCAAGGTGAACAATATCAAACGGACCATCCGTTACATCCAAAACATCACAGTTACGACATTCAACATTCTTGAGATCGGCATCAATGATATTCCGTTCCGCTGTTTTTGAAAAATCAGGACGTGCTTCACATGTTACAACGGTTCCTGCACAACCCCCGAAAAAGATGGCGGCAATGCCGGATCCGGTTCCGGCATCAAGAACACGATCTCGGCGACACATCCCAGTGTATGCCATGACAAGACCGATATCTTTGGGCATCATCGGGGCACCGGTGCGTTTCCCATGCGTAAAGAAATCAGTTGCTTTCGGAAGGAGAACCGTGAATTCAGCACCAAGATGTGTTTTTATTACTGCACCATCATCTAATAATGCAGCCTCGGCCAAATCGATCATGCCCTTGTCAGTCGAGAGCTTACCTTCCCCAAGGAGCACATAATATTCGCGGGAATTACCGCGAAGAATGACTCGTTTATTTCCAATCATTGTGCAGTGAGTTTCAAAATTGCTTCTGCCATATCTCCTTTGCATTCCTCTAATGCAGCACGTGCCGCTTCAGGGGTGCATTGTGTCTGGGAAACAACAAGTTCAACATCTGCTTCCGGTAATTCCAATGCTGCTTCTTCAAAGTGCATATCCCCAGAGAGTTGATAGGAGGTCTGACCCTGCATCGTCACACCAACAACCTGAGCGTTTTCGAAAACATAGTTTCCCTTCGAGGTGTAAACGACAACTTTCTGGACATCTTCGATTTCGTCCATGGTCATTCCCATTTTTCGCATAGCTGCTTTCATCTGTTTTGGATTGATTCCTGGCATCATTGTTTATTAACTCCTTGTCTGGTTTTTACGGCTGTTCCATAATTGAATCCTTTCATTTCACAACCGGAAAGAACAGCCATGCCAGTTGCAATAAGGTTGTCTGATTCATCAACGATGAATACTTCATCTTCAGCTAAAATCTCTTCATCAGCGCTGATAACATGCTTCGCCATTGCATTCTTACCATCGGCAATGAATGGGATAGCATCTTCCATAACAACCACACGGTTGTGCGGTGCTTTAAGATACGCATGCAGAAGTTTCGCACCCGGGTAGCCGAGTGTTAGACGACCGTCGTTTGCACGGACTGTTACCAGACGCTCTTTTCCCCGGTTTACAAAACGCACACGTTTCGTATTTGAATAGGAAAAGGTCACGTCATCAGGGAAAAGAGCTTCCCCCGCACCGCGTCCGAACTGGAAATCAGCAATTCTCCGTACACGGATTAAGCTGGGTTTCGATAAGTTCGTTAACTCTTCTGATGAAATCATCTTCGCATCCTTTCGGTATATATGCGCCTGCTGCGATATTATGTCCTCCGCCTGCACCGCCAAATTCTGCCGCTGCGGAACAAAGTGCCTCCTGGAGATTTACCCCCCTGCGCACAACTTTTTCATTCGTGCGCATAGAGACTTTAATCATATCTGGCTCATCTGAAACTTCAGATAGTACCAGAATCGGTTTGTCACGGTTTAATTTCGACAAAGCCATCCCTGCACCAATTCCGACAATGGTATCCGGGTATCTATTCCCTGTGTGGATGCTCTGAATCGCACTGTGTTCCGCGACACCAGTTTCGAGAATATATTCGCAGAGTTCGCGGATGATGCTTCTGTGGTGGCGAAGCATATGTTCTGCTTCACGGTAATTCACACCCCTCTCACCAGCACATACAGCGGCACCCACCATCGGTTTTGCCCACCTTCCACAAGCGTTCAACATTGTAGCGTATTCTGATGCATTTCTAAGGGGAGTGTGTTCCATTTCGTCCGGGAAAAAGTACTGTTCGGAAAAGAGTCGATCAGTATCTTCCCCATTTGCAATCATCTGTTCAGTGATTCTACTGGATAGGGTTTTCACTTCCTCATCTGTCAAATCTTCAAACGTGCGATTGTCGTGTTCATCAGCATATATTCCAATTTTACAAAGAAGATTAATGGCTGCTTGCGGGTTTCCGGATATTCCTGGGATGACGGGATCATCACAATTGGATAGTGAAAGGTGGAGAGCGCGGGTGGATAGACCATAACAATTGATACCTACTCTTGAAACCAGAACAGCATTCTTTTCTGCATCCTCAACAATCCAATGAGCGATACCAACTAATCGACCGGATTCACGTGCCATCATGTCTCCAACATTACCAACGACTGCCAGTTTTGCCAAGTCATAATTCTTAGGATTCAGATTACGTGCAACCAAATAACAGATACCTGCAGCACTACATTTCCGGTAATCCTCACCGTAAAACTGCGCATTAACCTGGAAATACTTGGTCCCATTCGGGGCATCCTGAGCAATATGATGGTCGAGAATGAGAACCTGTTCGGGAGGGATAGCTGCTTCTTCCAAAAGATTCTGCTGACCGGACCCCAAATCAGTAAAGAGTTTGAGACTCGTGTCGGAAGGGATATGTCGCATGGTCAATGGCTCCAATTGACGGACAAAAACAGAAACGACCGGGATACCTTCGCGTTGGATTGCCTGGAGCATGATTGATGCGCTAGTTATACCGTCTGCATCAATATGGGATATGACTGTTATTTTTTCCGCGGAACGTATCCGCTCAACAGCCTGTTCAATATCCTGCACTATTTCCATAAATTAATAGTAGTATTTGAATTTGTAGATGATAAGATGTGCTTAATATCGATGAATAGCAGAAGAAAACTTTTCTTTATCAGCAATTCGCGAATTGCTGACAAAATCTGCGGCAAGAATACTACAAATGATACAATAGAGAATCATATCTGAAATCATTTCATTCAGCGGCTTAACGGTTCGTTTCCTTCAGAATAATCAACCTTTGGATGCAGATTAAGAGTGTGGATAAAATCATATCATCTGATATATAAGAGAAGAAAACCAAATTCTAAAAACACGTATGATTCCCCGATACTTCACCACCCGTTTCATGGCAGGAATTGACCAATATCTTCCATCACTTTCCAAAAAAGAGAGGCAGATATACATTCGTGAAGGCGAAAAAGCAATTCGAATCCGCGAAAAGGAAGGAATTGCAGCGGAAGAGTATCTTGGATTAGTGAGACGAATCGGGACATATCTTAGAGGGACAACTGGATCTAATTTTACATCAGACTATCAGAAAATTGAACTGACCGACACAATAACCCTCTATTCATTCCAACTTCCGGGAGGGGGAAACCTCAATATTTTCATCACCCCGCTCGGCAAACTGGTTCTTGACACAGGCTATGGATGTTATTATAAGGACTGTGAGAATATGCTGAATACCCTGAATCTGGGTGGATTCGATGATACGCGACTCGTAATTTGCACCCATGGAGATGCCGACCACTGCGGAGCATCGGGATATTTCACCATAAAACCGATTATGCATCCGGTAACGAAAGCACTCTTGGATTCCGGAACCCGCAATTACGGAACCACAACAAACAATCTGGATATTTTAGAAAAATTCTATACAACATCAATCAACACCATGTCGCTGATGAACATACCTAAATCGGTAATTGAATGCAGCACCAACCCCCTCTTATATAGAGGACTTTTCCCGGTTATCGAACACCTGACATTCGGCGATTTGGAATTTGAAATATGGGAGTCGCTCGGGGGACACATCGCTGGTCAGATTCTCCTCTACGAACCAAATCTAGGACTCTTATTCACCAGTGACGCATTCATCAATTTTGCAACACTTTCTAAGGAACGGGCAGATTACTGTTCTATTGCAGATTCAATGATTGGTTCTGTGAACGTTGACAGCGACATTGCCAGAAAAGAACGGAAAGAACTGATCCGTCTTGCATCGGAACTCAATACCGAATTGAAAAAGAACGGAAAGAAACTCTACATCTGCTGTGGACATGGATCAATTTCGGTACTCGATGATGGGGGAAACCTAGTTCCTGCATCAGATGAAATTCACTATTCATTGCAATAATGTTCATCTCATAATCCATCCCATACATAATATATGAACCCACCAGTAGAAGCGCAACCGATTGTGCATCTAGACAACACCAATTTCAACACATTTACCTTAGGGATTCCAAATGTCGTCGTCGATTTCTGGGCAGAGTGGTGCGGACCCTGTAGAATGTTTGCACCTATTTTCGAAGAGACATCAAAAGAATATCCAGAAGTCCAGTTCTGCAAATGTAATTCAGATGAAAATCAGGGAATAGCACAAGAACTCTGCATTGCATCTATTCCAACGGTTCTTTTCATCAAAAACAAGACTGTGGTTAAAGTCCAAGTTGGCTTCGTCAGCCAGGAAAAATTCCGTGAAGAACTGAACGAAGTATTTCGCTCATGACCACATTTGAATCGCTTCATCCGGTTCTGCAGGAGATTCTCATCTCGGAATTATCTTGGGATTCTCTGCGACCGGTGCAGGAGGAATCAATTAACGCTATCTCCGAAGGATACGACATTCTTGTTCTCGCACCGACAGCCGGTGGAAAAACAGAAGCGGCATTTCTTCCGGTAATTGATGCGATTCTCAAACACCATACTGGGAAACTGTCAGCTGTCTATATATCACCACTGAAAGCTTTAATAAACGACCAAACGGAACGTGTAATCCGGCTCTGCAGACGCTCAGGCCTTGAGGTTGCTATCCAGCATGGAGACATCACAAAAACAAACAGGTGGGATTTCTCATCGGAAGAAAAACCGGATATTCTCCTTACAACCCCTGAATCGCTTGAGGTCCTCTTAGGGGAAAAGGATGCATCAGATACATTTTCCTCCCTTCGTTTTATCATCATCGACGAAATCCATGCATTTATCGAAAACTCCCGCGGAGTACATCTGAGATGTTTGATTGACCGACTCGGATTTCTTTCCAATGAGAATATCATTAGAATAGGACTTTCAGCAACAGTTGGGAACCCGGAATATCTGCTGAACTGGCTTTCCTCTCCGGAACGGAAACAGAAATTGGTCGCAATACCATCACCCCCATCAAAGAAACTCTTCTCATTTATCGTTGAATCAAATTTTCTGAAACAGGCAGATTTCATCGCAGATGCCGTCCGTGGTAAAAAAGCACTCGTTTTCGTAGATAGTAGAAGTTTTGCAGAAAAACTTCTGACACCCCTAAAAGAACAGTTGATCAGAGTCTTCGTTCATCATTCCGCGATATCTGCTGAGGAGCGGAAAACTGCAGAAAATTCTTTTGAAATGGATGGTGGAACATGTGTTATCTGTACGAGTACCATGGAACTCGGCATCGATATTGGAGAACTGGATTTGGTGGTGCAGTATGGAACTCCGCTTTCAGTTGCATCATTTCTGCAGCGTCTTGGAAGAACGGGAAGGCGAGGGAGTCCAGCACAAATGGTGTTCATTCTGAATAATGTCTGCGAGTTGCTGACATCCTGTGCAACGGTTGAATCGGCAATGCGCCATGAATCTGAATCACTCATGGCACAGGATTTCCCCTGCGATGTTCTTGTTCAGCAACTCTTCCTCTATCTCAAACGTTCCTTCGGAAAAGGGAGAAATCAGATTATCTCATATTTGCAATCCCTAACCCCGTTTTCCCAAATCAACGGAGAGACCATTGAAGAAATACTCACCTTCCTCGAAGAAAATGCATATCTCTCGCGTGACGGAGCACGATATTTCCCAGGAACAAAAACGGAAATAGAACTGGGGTATTCAAACTGGAAAAACCTTCTTTCAGTCATCCCAGACACAGGCGGGTATTTAGCAGTTCTTCCGGATGGTACTGTTATTGGAACCCTTGATTCACGTTTTGTAGCAGGGGACCCAGGGAAAATCTTCAGTTTCACAGGGAAAACCTGGCGTCTTCTTCACAGGGATGACACCCATCGCCGTGCATTAATTGAACCGACATATGCCAACCGTGGACTTAAACGACCATTTTGGGGCGGTGTGGGTAGCGGGGCAGAGATATCGGAGCTGATAACCCGTAGTACAGAACATCTCATTATCAGAGGAAAAACACTGCTCCCATTACATGAAACCGAAAGAGAACTGCTGAGTGATTTAATCTGCAGCCTTCCGAAAAATTTCTCTCCACGAAAACTCCACATCAGGACCGAACCAGAAGAAGATGGTTGGTCGGTTTCCGTATCTACATTCGCGGGAGAACGAGCCAATAAGGTTTTGACATTATTCCTGAAAAATCGTCTTTTACCAGGACTCGAATACCGAACCACACCATTTGCCATCCGTATTTGGGGATTTGAAACATCTGACGCAGGAAACACCGTGGAGAGAGTACTGAGTGAGGTTGAAAATACCGACATCTCTATTCTTGCTGATGAACTCCCTCCTCTTCCAGACACGGTATGGAAATTTGCACCTCTGCTTCCTGCTACGATAAAAAAAGAGATGGCAATCAGGGATTACTATCATTTGAGAGATGTTCTGAATCTTCTCCACTAATTTAGTGACCAAGATTTTTCACAAGAGTTATTTCATACGTAATCGTCTCGCCTGCAAGCGGATGATTTCCGTCTATTATGATTTTCGTATCTGTTACTTCTGCGACAATGACACGACACTTCTTTTTGAAAACATCGACAGTAATGATTTCTCCAATTTTCGGTTCGTGATCGAGGTTCAGTTTTTTACGCTTCAGCGGGATGATAAGATGCTTGTTGAATTTCCCATATGCTTTTTCAGGAGGGAGAGTTACGGAAACAGTTTCCCCTTCCTCTTTCCCAAGAAGGGCTTCCTCGAAAACGGGGTTAATTTGTTTCTGACCAAGAGTGACCGTTATTGGACCCTGTTCATGCGTGTCTTCAAATATTTCTCCATTTGGGCGAATACTTCTGAAATGGAGTTGGACTGTATCAGTGATTTCCACGCAGGACATGTGTTGTTATTTGATGTTTGAAAATTTCAATTTTCGGTTTTTCTTTCAATTCGGGAATAACATACGATTTAACAAAGAGCACTCTTTATAGCATCTGCAATCAAAGTTAGATACAGAAATTATGACCGTAGCCATTGTCTTCGACAGTGCAGGAACACTGCTTAAAACCGTACGGGAAGTTACTGATATCAAATCACACGAACTCCTGAATAATTCGGTTGAAACCACTCTCCTCACGTTTGAAGACCCAGATAGACTTCTGGTCATTTTGAATATTGTTACTGGAGATCTTCTGGAAAGTAATGGAGAGACACTCCTATCTTCATGGATAAAGAATAACAACATCAGTTTTAGCATCTCATGTGGACGTCGCATTATTGATGCAACACGTGTTGAAAAACTACTTCATTCTGACAAGAATGCTACAGTAGGAGACTTGCAACTCGCAGTCCAAACCTGTAGAAATAAGATAAAAAAAGAGAATTATCTGTTTGCATTGAACGCCGGACTCATCGTTAACTCAAGAACAAATTCAATTGAATATGGCATTGCCTCAGCCGGATATCCTTTCCCAGGTGTTAAAGACCTACTATCTCACCTCAGCCAGAAAGGAATTGCTTCCTTCATTGCATCGGGGGACAGAACCGAGAAACTTGAACTGGTAGCTGATAACATCGGCATTCCGAGAAGCAGGGTTCACGGAGTCGCAACACCAATTAGAAAAGCAGATGTCGTTACCAGCCTGAAACAGGAATACGACGTTGTAATGATGGTTGGTGACGGAATCAATGATTTATCTGCTATGCGAGCGGCAGATATTGCTGTATTATCACTGCAACAGAGCAAAGCACCAGATATTCTCAAAAGAACCGCCGATTTCATAATTAAAGACATTAGAGAAATTGAAGATATTGTTTCCAAGCTGAATCATGACTGAACTGACAGAACTTCGCGGAAAGGAAGAAGAGGTACGCATAAGGGAACACCTCCGAAAATGCGGGAATAATCAGAAATCATTTGTATCATCAGAACCCCTCTTCATCCCAACTGCAGAGAGACGTCTAACTGAAATCGATGCACTTTTCATCTCATCTTCCGGTATTTTCATCATAGAAAGTAAGCACATGACAGGTACTGTCTCCGGAAAAGCAGGAGACCGGCTCTGGACGAAAACAGGCGATGGCCACGTCATATCTTTTACAAATCCCGTCCAGCAGAACAGAAAACATCTGGGTGCAGCAGCCGACTACTTCCAAGTAAATACAAACCTTTGCAAATCTATTATTGTCTTCAACGATGAATGCGACCTTCAAAACGCAGAAACTGGATATGGGGCGTTGCTCGTGAAAACTTCCAACTTGGAAAAAACAATTGAACAACTGCATACAGAGGAGAAAATACCTGATGAATTGTTAACCGAACTTATCCGGAAAGCGGAAAAACTCCCCTCAGGAAAGAAAGCGACAGAACAGCATTTGTCAGAAATCAAAGAAACAAAACAACGGAGACGTTCCGATAAAAAACGTGGACGTTAGAAAGGTCCGTCCTGTTCGAAACTCCTGCCGAACCGAATGGAAAGTTCGGCCTTATAGAGTTCTTTACCTAAATAACCCGCATGGTCCAGCAAGGAAACACCATCTTCAGCAAGAATAGCTGTAAAGACTTCTTCGGCTGTTGTACCACGTATTGCATGTCCCCTTCTGACAGCAACAATTTTCCCATTTTCAACCCCGATACGGAAACTTCCGCGGGGGTCAAACGATAGATTCTCGGGAATACCCTCCACATCACGAATAGAGTCATATTTCGGAACCGGTTCACGCCGTTTTCGTTTTTCTTTGATAGAGAACACATCATATCCCACATCTTTCGGATAGGGGCGGTCACGTGAGAGCTGCATCATATCAACAGCACGGCGCATTTCAGCACACGCCCCAGATGTCTTGTCGGAATGTTCTGAGACCAGAACGGCAGCACAATGGGTTTCTGCAGCAGATGCGGCAAGCAGAGCACAGACACCAGGACTGTCGGCATCAATCAACTCTGTGACATTCACACAACCCATTACCTTGGGGGCCCCATATTCAGGAAGATATGACGCAAGTGACTCGGTCATTCCGGATAACGGAGGTTGAAGAAGCGGATCGGCAAAAACCTGATTTATTCCTGCATCCTTTATTTTCCGAACCGTCTCGTCCAAAGTAGTACCCTCCTGCGGAATTGCAACCACAACTGTTCCGAACTTTTTCAAATCTTTTGCCAATAGTGGCAATGTTGAGGCAGTCACAGAAAAGACAATATCTGCACGGAAAAGTGATGCACGAATGAGATCGGGATTCTGAGTGTCGATAGATAGGATACAATCCAAATCTGAGAGCTCCGTAAAGCATCGTTTAACGTCTTCAGGGGTTGCATCAAATCCAAACCCGAGATCCACACCATCTGCACCATGGGAGAGGAGTTGAAGAGCAGCCTCGCGCAAGGTCGGGTGGCGATGGGCATCCATAATTTCCGCAAGAACCTTAATCCGCGATGTCTTTCCGAATTTGATGTGACGAATCTCATAGGAATACGTAGCGTTTTTCTCCAGCATGAGAAGCTTTCCTTCAGCTTCTTTGCGACGTTCGTCATCCAAAAGCATATCCGCAGGCTGGCTTTTTGATAACTTATTGGAAAGGAGAAGCGGAATACAGAGACGCATATCTGCTGCATGACGGGTTCCGCGATAAATCGGCACATCCCATTCTTTTTCCACCGCTGAAAAATCAGCAGTACACATACCTGACACAACAACACAATCAGCGTGGTGCTCGGCTAATAGTGACGACAAGACTGCCGGAGAAAGGAAGGAAGCAATCTCCCCAGTTACTAGTATTTCATGGGTAAATCCGGAAATACCCTTGAGAACAGAGGCAAGCGTGTCAACACTCTGCCTACCGGTTGGAAAAAGAACGTGCATACTTATTCTTATAATAGGATTCACGACAAATTAGTAGTTATCCCAATATGCCTCAGATAAAATGTGATTTGCATATCCACACGGAAGCATCGGCAGATGGACACTGTCCCGTAACAGCAATCATTGATATGGCGAAAAAACGCGGATTTGATGCAATTGCAATTACCGACCATGACACAACAACAGGTGCAAAGGAAGCAATAGCACTTGAAAACCCGGGTATTCTCATAATACCAGGAATCGAAGTGTCAACAAAAAGCGGACATGTATTGGTTCTCGGAACAACAAAAGAGTATGAACCGGGAAAAAGTGCGGCGGAAACAATACGTGAAGCAAAAGAAGACGGATGTCTCGTAATTATTCCACACCCATATCATATGTTTCGCCATGCAGTTGGACTGCACGAAGAAGATGCATTATCCATGGCAGATGCTCTCGAAGCCTATAACAGCAGATATTATTTCAATACATCCAATGAAGCGGCGGCAAAGAAAGCAAAGGAACTGAATAAACCGATAACCGCTGGATCTGATGCACATGAATGTGAATTTGTTGGAAATGGAATAAACCTCATTGATGCGGAAGAAAGAAGTATAGACAGTATCTTCAAATCCATAAAAGAGGGAAAAATCAAAGCAACTTGCGTCAAAACACCAAGCAAGACATATGCACTTGAATCTGCAAATAACGTAAAACGAAAAATCAAAAAATACGCAGGAAAACTCCTCGGTCACAAACGGTCATGAAACTTGCACTGTTGATTGGATACATCGGCACGAATTTTTCCGGATCGCAATATCAGCCGGATAAGCGGACTGTTGAAGGTGAATTCATCAAAGCAGGAATCTCATGCGGAGCATGGGAGGATGCAAAAAGCGCATCCTTTAGAACAGCAGGAAGAACCGACAAGGGAGTCTCGGCACGAAAACAGCTTATTTCTGTCACCGTCAACAATCCTGACCGATTCTGTGAAGCAATAAATTTCTATCTCCCTGAGGACATCTGGTGCCATGGATACACAAAGGTTGATGATGATTTTAATCCTCGATTCCATGCGGGAATTCGTACCTACCGGTATTTCTACCCCCATAAACTCAACATAGAAAAAATGAATGAAGCTGCGAAATTATTTGTTGGAACGCATGACTTCAGCGGTTTTTCCAAAATGGAGATAGGAAGAGACCCGATGCGGACAGTGACAAAAGCGGAAGTCTTCGCTGGAACTGACGGATATCCTGTTTTTGAAGTTTCGGCAAAAAGTTTCCTCTGGAACATGGTCCGTGGAATGGCAGGTATGCTTGAACCGATTGGTCTAGAATTAACATCGGCAGAGATTATTGAAAAACAATTAACATCACATATCTGGCGTGTACATCCTGCAACTGCTGATGGATTGGTATTCTGGGACACAGAAACGGACCTATCATTCAAACCAATGCGTCAGAAAAAAGAAGTGGCGAGAAATTTATTTTCATCTGCGGAACGGAATCGGATGGTAGCGTTTTCCATGGAATCTCTGCTGGATGAAAACCCAGAATTGCTAGAAGATGCAATTCTGCGTAACTATTCTTCATTCATTTAAGAGTCGTGTTGTAACGCAACAGTGATTGCTCTTCCGCGTGAATAAGCCTCATCAACACTTTCCGGCCAGGATTTTACTCCCCCATGAGCATCCATACCGGCGAAGAGAACATTTTCAGAATACGTGAATCCGGCATCATTGAAGAAGGCGCGGACAACCGGGAAAGCTGCGTTGAAAATTCCGTCAACGGGTTGCCCAGATGTACTCATGAAAACACCAATATGTTTTTTCAGATGTTCTTCATTGAAAACCAGTGTCTTTGTGATGAATTTTTGAGCCCAGAGAAACTGACCGCGGTCAATGAATGCTTTCATTTCTGCAGTTACTGTCATTGAATAAATTGGAGAGGCGAGAACCAGGATATCGGCTTTCAGGACTTCGTCAAAATACGCAGATAAATCATCTTTGATAATGCAGAGTCCTTTCTTATGACAAGCATTGCAACCCTTACAGCATTTGAAATTGACATCAGCAAGACGTACCTTTTTCGTTTCCGCCCCTGCATCCGCCGCTCCTTTCAGAAAAGCATCGAGTACTGTTTCAGTATTGCCATTTTTTCGAGGACTTCCATTGATTGCAAGTATTTTTACCATGATGCGCTTCTCTTCGTTACATACTAATTGACGTTTTCTGTCATTTACCTTTTCTCTTAACGGCAGAAGAATCTTCATAGTCCAAAATCTAATAGTACTATCAGCATGACACGCCCACCAAAGCATCTTATCGTGAATCCATCCATAAAAAAGGAGGATGGCAACGAATTTGTTGAAGTGCAGCTGTCTATACCCTATGCTCATCTAAATTATCCGCATAAAATACAGATTGAGAAGGCGCTTTATGAAGGGGCAAAGGCATCTTCCAAATCCTCCCGTGTTCCCGCGGGGATTGGAGATGCGTGGATTGAGGGATACTATAATGCATTTGTCTTCGACCCTTCCCTCACACATTTTTACACTACACTTCTCACGCCATTCCGCAAGATTAGAAAAGATCTTGATCTTGATTCAGACCGTTATCTTGAACTGATGACCGCCTATGTCCAGTCGCTTCCCTATGACACAGAGAAACTCGCATCAATCACTATTGCACCACGTTTTCCGGTGGAGACCGTAGTCGACGGAACCGGTATATGCAGTGACAAGAGTATCCTTCTTGCAGGAATGCTGGCAATCGAAGGATATGCTGCGGCACTTCTCCATTTTTCAAAAGAAAATCATCTCGCAGTAGGCATTCCCGCACCCAAAGGATTTGATTATCTAAATACCGGCTATGCTGTCGTTGAGACCACGATGATTTCCTATATAGGAGGAGACCCTTGTACCGAATCGAAAATAGTCTCACGGCCAAAAATCATAAAAATCGGCAATGGAACGAAAATCTATAGTTCCATACGAGACACCGCACGTATTCACGCACTTATCAAGGAACTCGAGGAAAAACTGAAACCCGACGGGACACTATCTTCAGAACTTCTTCGCCTGCAAAAAAGTGTAGCATCTCAAACAGAAAAACTGCGAGAAATCAAAACAGAACTGGCGGAAGAGAAAAATCTGGAAAGAGCGAGGGAACTTGCAGAGATTGCCAATAAAAAGCTCGCTATCCTTCAGCGAACGATTCACCAGTATAACGCACTAGTAGTCGATTTCACGCATTCACAAGAACTGGCAGTCTTTATTCACGCAAACCGCCTGGACCGTCAGGCAGTTGTTAAACGAATCTCCAGAGAAAAATAATAGAGAGGTTACTCTTCCAGCAATTTCCCAACACATTTATTCAAACGCGGAATAACTGTCGTCAGGACATCCCACACATAATCCCAGTCGATACTGAAATACTCATGAGTCAGTCTATTTCGCATTTTGCGTAAATCCTCCCATTCTATTGAAGGACAACGGGATTTCGTCCCGTCAGAAATCTGTTTTATTGCCTCTCCAATATTTTCCATTGCTTTCTGAACAAAATGCTGAATCAGAGGGTTTTCAATAAGATTGTCAAAGGTAATTTCGGATGAGTAACGATTGAGAAGAGTGATTTCCCTCTGGATATGACCCAGAAAAACGCGGTCATCTTTTCTCATAAAATAATGGCCTCTGCAAATACAATCGGTCTGATTGCCGGATTCAACCATTTCTCCGCAATCAAATCAATATCTCGTCCAAGGAGCTGCTCCAGATACGTCTGCAATCCTTCAAGATTTCGCATTGTTGCTCCTCCTGGGAAGAATGTATAAAGAATATCAATATCTGATTCAGGTGTGTCTTCACCCCTGGATACCGAACCGAAAATACACAAGGATTTAACTGCAAATCTATCTCGGATTTCGGGAAGAGATGCTGAGAGTTTCTGTATAACCTCCTCCTTAATGCTACAGTATTCCATCATAGTTCGATACTACTCTATTTGATTCAAAAGGATAAGTTTATTGTGCAAAATAACGTGTCGGGAGGAAACGGTGGTAAAACGCATATACCGTGAACGCTAATAAAAAAGTAATGACGAAAGTAGCCATTCTCGGAGGGACCGGAAATATCGGAGAAGGTCTCGCACGCCGCATCTGTCTTGGCGGTAAATATGATGTTGAAATTGGTTCCCGCGGTGCTGATAAAGCTGGAGTAGCGGCAGAAGGAGTACGCGCATGCCTTGCAGAACACAACTGTACTGCAACAACCTGCACCGGAAATACCAATGCAGCCGTCTGTGACGCTGACATTCTAATTCTTTCCCTCCCGTTCGAACGGATTGAATCCACCATCGAAACAATCGGAAAATCAGCATTTGAAAACAAGGTAATCATTTCCCTCATTAATCCGATGATTAGAAACCCGGCCGAGAAATATTTCCTCCCGGACGCACCGGCAGAAGGATCTGCTGCACTTGCCATCAAGAAGATGCTTCCGGAATCTGCAAAACTTGTATGCGCATTCAACAATGTTGCGGCAGGAAAGTGGATGCTCTTGGAAGAAGAACTCGACTATACTGTTGCAGTATGCGGTGACGACGAAGAGGCAAAGAAAGCAGTAATGGATCTTGTTTCTAGCGTATCCCACTTGAAACCACTCGATGCCGGACCGCTTGCTATGTCAAAAGTAATCGAAGGAATCACTCCACTTGTCATTACTCTTGCCATGAGAAACGGCATGAAAGACGTCGGAGTCTATTTCAAATAATTTTTTTTATTATCCAAATCCCCATCCCGATTTGGGAATACTATCAGCATCGAATATTTCAAAACAGTTATTTTCAAAGAAGACTACGACGCCGCATTCTGCGGCGTAGTCTTCGTCATTAATCCTGGAACAAGAATGGAGAGTTATTTTGTTGCAAGCTCGACGTCTTCGGCCTTAATGGTCTTACGGCCGGCGTGCTTGGCAAGCTCGAATGCTTCTTTGGCAATCTGGTTGATGTAAACCTCAGCCTTGCGAACAAGGGCATCAGCTGCATCGTCACCGACACGTTCTGCACCGGCTTTCTTCGCAAGTCTGACGACTGCTGCTTTCGGTAAGTCTGCCATAGTTATTACCGACAGAGAAATTGAACTGTAAGATATTTAATACTATGCTGAAAATCGACTATTTCTGATATCGACGCACGATTTCAACTGAATCGTAAAAATAGCCAAAATAACACAGATTTAGATTTAAATAAAAAATGCCCATTCCCTGAGAGAGGGAGATATTATCTATTTTTTCGTGTTGCCACTGATGCAGTAATTTTTAGAATTTCATCATATCCGAATGATGCGCGCGAACTGTCAACAAAAAGGGCAGGAATGTTCACAACTGGAGCGCCAAGACCACGTCCCCCTCCAAGGAATACAAGTGTCCGGAAGATCAGATTGCCGGAAATGCCATCCGGAGCAATGATTACTCCACAGTCTTTAACAGCATCTTCTATGAGGATTTCTCGATGTTCAGCACCGGTTAGGTGTGCAACTTCCTCCGCATCACGGATACTCTGATCAACTTTCTCATGACGGCCAATATCACCCATTCTTCCTCCAGAAAGAATTGCTGTTTTTGGGGAGAGACCAAATGATACCGCAAGACGCTGCGCTTTTGTAACAAATTCCACTTTCTCCGCGACAGTCCACCCCTCATCAACACCAACCGGTGCAAAGAAAAATTGCTTTCCGTCTACCGTTTCCAACAGGGCAATTCGTTCAAGGTGATTTACTTGAAATACTGATTTCAGATACTTCAGGGTATCATTTGCAGGAAGCGAACCACGGATAGCGGCATCTATCTTTCCGGAATACAAATCATCAACCAGCATCTTTTCCGGGAATTCGGATACGGACAGAGAAACTCTGTCTGACTTTATGTCATCATGAGAATAACAGATTATTTCAATTCCGCTTTTTGCAACACGCTCGGCACTAGCTACAACTTTCGTAGCATCTACTCCGCATCCTATTCCTATTTTCATATATTGGTAATGCCTTTGGAGGAGAAGTTAAAAACTGTTTCTCTCTCAGGACCTTTCGTCAGAACAAGACTCTGCTCTTCTACTACCGTGCCAATAATCTGGCACGCCATACCAGCATCACGGAATTTGCGAGATACCGAATCGACATTTTCCTGATTTGCTGTCATGATGAATCCCATTCCCGGATACATGCGGACCCATTGTTCAAAAGGAATTCCTACGATATCCAAATCGGGACGTGGAATTGATTCAAGATCAACAACCGCTCCAACACCAGATGCTTCGAGAAGCATGCCAAGGGTTCCGATAACTCCTGGATTGGAAATATCTTTTCCTGCGGTCAGAAGATGCTCTTTTCCCAAATCCTGCATAACCTGAATCTGTTTCCGGAGGATACTTGAGTCTCTGCCGGTAACAGAATCCCAGTTCATATTAACATGCGGGTGAACATGACCTTGCAAATCAATTGCCATTAACACTGCATCCCCTTTCTTTGCCTTGCTACTGTAAATGACATCCGTGAGTTTTGTTGTACCAAGAATAGAAACGTCAATTACATTATAGGGTGCATCCGGATGAAGGTGACCGCCGACAATCGGCACCTCGAAAACGGAAGCGGCTACATGCATCCCTTGAGAGACCCGGGCCATAAGTCCATCATCGGAAGCGGAGAGAACATCAACCATTGCAAGAGGTTTTCCACCCATCGCAACGATATCATGAACGTTCACCAGAATCGCACAGTATCCTGCCCAGTACGGATCAACATCCATAAGTTGACTCCATATACCGTCTGCGGCAAGGAGAAGAGCAGTGTCTCCCTGACGGATTACTGCAGCATCCTCTCCATAGTCTGCAATAACATCATCACAGTCAATATGGAGAGAATTAACAAGGTTTCCGATAGCCTCTTTTCTGCGGACCCCTGCATATTGTTTAACAGCTTCTGCAACAGAAGCCGGAGTATAGTTTGTCGGCATATTTTTCTGACCCATGTAGAGGAAGTATCCTCTCACTGTAATTGATATTATTCGTTGCCCTTCATGCAAGATAACATTGTCGGGATAATGCGTCGTTTCCTGTGTTTTAATAGGTCGGAAAACCAATAGGATATAAGAAATGGACTGGGCAGAAAAATATCGGCCAAAACACATGACTGATATTCTTGGCAATACCGCTGCAGTACGGCAGATGGTAACTTGGGCTGAGAATTGGACAACTGATTCGGCACCACTTTTACTGACGGGAAAACCCGGAATAGGAAAAACCTCGGCAGCGCTCGCTCTTGCACTCGATATGAACTGGGAAGTTCTGGAACTGAATGCATCAGATGCGCGAACAAAAGCAATCATTGAGCGAATAGCCGGAAATTCTGCAACCACAGCCAGTCTTTTTGGTTCGGCACGAAAACTCGTCGTCATAGACGAAGCTGACAACCTGGAAGGAAATGCAGACAGAGGGGGAGCGCGAGCTATCGCAGATCTCCTAAAGTCAGCAAAACAACCGATTCTCCTGATTGCAAATGACGCGTATGGCGTCTCCGACTCGATACGGCGTCTAACAGACACAGTACAATTTCGAGCAATCAGCACGTCAACACTGGGAAAACGCCTGAAAGAGATTTGCATCCATGAACATATTTCCTGTTCCGATGATGCGATTCTGACAATCGCAGAAAGTGCAAAAGGAGACTTGCGTTCTGCTGTCAACATGTTGTTCGGAGCAGGTGCAGGAAATAAGGAGATAACGGAAAACGATATTCACACTGCCCAGAAAGACGAACGCGCGACAATCTTTGATTTAGTATCAGGAGTAGCAGCAGGCATTCCCGACAATAAACTCCAAAAACTATCACGCGAATGCGAAGAAAAACCCGACTATGTAATCCAGTGGATTGAAGAGGCAATCTCCCAAATTCCCCAATCCGATCGTCGCATCCGCGCATACAAGCGTGTCGCAAAAGCAGACATCTATCTGGGACGTACAATGATTCGCCAGTACTACACACTTTGGCGATATGCAACAGCACTGATGACCATTGGTGTTGCATCAGAAGGAGAACAAACCTCATATCGTCCGCGGGTTATGCCACCCGAACGCTGGAAACGCATGGCTACTGCTAAAAAACAGAAAACCGTGAGGAGAAGTCTTTCAACCGCCTTATCTGAAGGATTACAGATTCCCAATGCACAGGTTCAGGCTGAATATCTTGATTTACTGGGCTATGTCGCCGATGCAAATCCAGAAGAATTCTGTGAACGTCATTCCCTCGATGCCGATCAATTGACAGTTCTTATCCACGACAAAGAGCGCGCAACTGCAGCATTCAAAGCAGTCATGAAAGCGGCAAAAGAACGTGAGATTAAAGTCAAGAAAGCGGCCGCAGCTCGGAAGAAAAAAGAACTTGATAAGAAAACTCCTGAAACACCAAAAACTGCTGAAGCACCGAAAGTATCACCGCCGCCGGTAGTTGAAGAGATAAAAAAAGAAGAACCCGTGGAAAAGAAACCAGTTGCAACTCAGGCAACCTTGGACTTCTTCTAAGATTATTCGCAAAGGGAAACAAAATTTGAGAGAATTCTTAGACCATCCTCTCCACTTTTTTCCGGATGGAATTGTGTGCCCATTACGTTTCCACGGGCAACTGCAGATGAGTATCTGATTCCATATTCTGTTTCCGCAATGGAATATTCTGGAGTTGTATCCGCGTAATAGGAATGGACAAAATAAACATAGGTCCCCGATTCAACATCATCAAAAAGGGGATGATTTGCAGGATAAATGGTGTTCCATCCCATATGAGGGATTTTTCCGACTGATTTAGGAAAGAGACGGATTTGTCCTGGAATTAACGATAACCCTTCATTAAAACCATGCTCCTCACTCCCTTCAAGCAGCATCTGCATACCAAGACAAATGCCAAGAAGCGGTTTATCCTCAATTTCCTCTTTCAAAAGTGGAATAAGCGGTAAAAGTTTCTTCATTCCTTCTCCGAAGGCACCGACACCGGGAAGAAGAATACCATCTGCTGCATGAATAACTTCTTGACTGTTGGTAATTACAGGAGTACAACCCGCTGCTGCAAGGCCGCGAGAAACACTTCTGAGATTTCCAACACCATAATCAAGAATCGCAATAGTTGTCATAAAAAACGAGTGGACCCAAAGGGATTCGAACCCCTGACCTCCAGCATGTAAGGCTGGCGTCATAACCACCTAGACCATGAGTCCAATTACCTTATTAGATTCTCATTCTATGCTATTAATCCTTTGGAAAAATGAGGGGGGTAATCCCCGCATCTAATTTATGCCAGACCGAAGGATTTAAGCGTGACATCAGCGTCGACTTTGCCGACGTGGTAGACTTTTCCAGAGGATACTTCGTTAATGACAACTTCAGCAGGAGAGAACAGGCTCTTGTCAATCTTGTAGAAATCGTATCCTGCTGCTTTGAAGACTTCGTTGAACGGCTGTCCATATCCTTCAGAAGCGCAGCTTGGAATCTTTTCTGCATAGTCTGCAATTTCCGGTGCGTTAACGGTCAGATAAATCTGTCCGTAGTAAATACCTGCATCGTTGGTGACTCCCATTGCAAGCTTCGGGCCTCTTACCGGCGGGACCGGTGCACTGCCTGCTGCTGCAAGAATCTTCGTAGTGTCAAATCCAAGTTCATTGAGCTTGTAGATACAGGTCTCAACACAGCGTCCTGCAACCTGAATAGAGCCAACAATAGAAGAGGTAGGTGCAACTACTGCACATACATTGGATGGGGCAACATTACATTTCTCTGCAATATAGTTGATGACAGCTTCATTCGGAAGGTGATCTGCTTCAAGACAGATAACGGTGCTTTCGCATTCATCCTGGTATCCAATAACATCATAGGTGTGTTTCGGTTGGAGAGATAATGCACGTGCCGGTCCGGAACCCATTGCAAAGAAATTATCTACCTTAACAGTCCATCCTGCTTTCTGGGAACCAAGGCAGGAGATTGCCGGGAAATCGGTGCTGATGTCGATAAACTGCATTGGAATGTTGCCAACGAGTCCCTCGCGGAAGGAAACGTCACCAAGTCCGCCCATGCAGATACGGGTGAAGTAGTCACCTGCGCCATATCCGCCCGGTACTGCAACACCACAATCAATGATGCGTGCTCCGTTGTCAAGTTCGTGGTATGCGACATTTAACCAGTCTGCATTCTCTGCGAATTCTTCGAAGAGATCAAGTCCTAATTCGTTTACACTTACTACCAAAATACAACCCCCTTATGGAAGGATAGTATTCAGATATACGCATGGAAAATAGATAATAGTTATTGATTGATGAGTTCTCCCTGATTAGACAGAACACGCAGTAGTTCCTGGAAATCTCCATGAATATGAACAAAACGACGCCTTCCTGACCCTGCATTCGAATATTCTAGGTCAATTAACCGGAGTTTTTCCAGACGATTGAAGATTTCACTAACTTTAGTTAATTTCGGACCGGTAGGCGGTAGAGCATTGATGATTTCTTTAGTTGTTGGAGATTTTTCCGGCGTAAAGAGTTCAGCAGCAGTTTTCAAAACAAGTTTCTCATCATTTGACAGATAAATCAACAAATCGCTCAACTGGGAATCGCGTGCGGAAATAATCGCTTTATCCAAATCTTCTTCCGAGACAACTTTACGAGCCGCACGTTCTGCATAGAGAACAGAACGCTTAATCAGGTTTAAACCCATACGCACATCTCCCACCGCCATACAGTGTTCAACGACTTTATCCAGAATATCAGGTGGAAAAACATGCGGGAAGAGACCTGCTTTCACACGTGTATCGAGAATACCTGCCATCTCCCGTGCAGAATAGGGAGGATAGTGTATTATTTCTGGATGGAACGTTGACTGAACACGAACATCCATTTTTTCTAATAAGTCAATTTCAGGATCACTGATTATGACAATTAATCCCATATATATTCCAGGATATGTCTCATGAATACGTGAAAGAGGATAAAGAACCTCGTTGAAATGATCATCATAGATGAGGTAGTTTGCATCATCTAGACAGACTAATGGCTGAACTCCTTCTTTTTGGATATACTGCCCGATAAAGTCAAGAATCTGGCGAACTGACGTTCCCGACGGAGGAGCTCCAAATTTCGTCAGTTCTGTATAAATCCGCGTGAGAATAGCATATTCTGTATTGTCAATTCGGCAGTTAACATATACCGGAACTATAGATTTCGTTGTCTCTACAACTTCCTCAAAGATTTTCTTCACAGAGGTTGTTTTTCCTGTTGACGGGGGGCCGCGACATACCGTATCCAGAATCTTTCCGCCACGAAGACCGGGGCGGATGGCGAAAGCAAGTGTTTCTGTCTGTTCATCACGGTAGTCAAATTGTTCCGGAACGTAGTTTAATTCAAATACATCTGGATCACGGAAAAGTGTCTCTTCCCAGGAAAGGAGATTCTTTTTCATTTCATGCAGTCCTTGCAGAGAATTTTGTGATTGAACAGCATTGATATATCGCGTTGCATTTTCGTGACCGGGGCACCACATTTGGAACAGACAAACTCGGAATGCGGCTGCGGTTCATGTATTGGAGCAGTTACTGGTGCCTGCGGAAGCGGGAATTCATCTCGAACCTGTGGTGAAATACCTGGTTCCGGAGCTACTTCTGAACTGAGAACTTCAAAGGTATCTGATGATTCAATCGGTTCGGCAGATGCTGTTTCTTTTGTTTCCGGCTCATCACCAAACGACATGAACAAGGGAAGATCCGGCACAGTAGTATTTTCAGGCTCATCAATTTTCGGAAGAGAAACAGGTTCAAAAGCACTCTCCTCAAACACAGACTCCGATTCTTTTTCTGCGAGGATGCGTTCTTTGTATTTATCAATCGATGATTTGGCAGTGGCGTTGTTATTTCCATATCCGTCTAAAACATCAGCTAGGAATCTGCGAAGACCGTCTGCTTCCTCAAGAGTTTCTGCCGTATCAGTAACTTCGAGTTTCAGATTCTCATAATTCCCAAGATTAATTGTGACGCTCACGGTAAGAGTGCGCTTGTCCACCATACGTATTGATATCTTTGATTTTCTGGGGGTTAAATATTGTGTGTCTCAATTGTCGCGTTTCAACGTCTCTTTGTCAATCATATCCAGTTTGTTTGCAACTCTGATTAAATCCGCCGGTACTGCAACCATGTTTAACGCTGTACTGATGAAATCGAGGAGGATTTCCAGAACAACTGCGATTGCCAGTGCCTCAACAGGAATGCCAAGTTGAAGGAAAAGGATTGAGTAACAAACGATTCCCCCTCCTGGAACTGGGGGAACTGCAAGAGCAAGAAGACCGGAAGTCAGAAGAGCGGCAAACACCCATGCAACCGACATGGTAACACCATAATAACTCGCCATGAACAAACAAACACAGAAGAAGGTGACCGCATGACCTGGACGGGAAAAAGCAGTTCCAAGTGGAACACCGAAGTTCACCAGTTTCTTGGTGATACCCATGCGACGTTCGCAACAATCCATGTTGGTAGAGAAGGTCGCAGCGGATGATGCAGTGGATAATGCAATGAGAAATGTAGGTGCAATTTTTTTCAGCAGGACTTTGGGAGATATTTTCTGGAAGAGAGAAACTTCACACCCCATCAAAAACATGTTGGCAAGTACAGACAAGATCAGAACAAGGAAGAGAAGACCAAACTGGGAAACATCAGATATAACATCGGTCAACATCAGATTCAGCACACTGACAGAGACAATTACTGGAAGAAGCGCAGTAATCCATTCCATAATTAGCTGGATAATACTGTTTGCCTGTCCTATGAATTGAACAACCACTGGTATCTTCTTTTTCAGAACGAGCAACGCAAGACCGAATACTGCTGCCAAAAAGATAATCTGCAGAGTATTGCCTTCCGAAAACGGTGTTATCAGATTCTTCGGAATGATGCCAAGAATCAGGTTCCAGATCGATACCAAATCCCCTCCCCCTTCAATCCCTCCTGAGAACGTGATGTTGAAGAATGGTATTGAGATGGCAAGACATACAAAAAGGGTAAACACAATGCGCCCAAGGTATCTCCCAATGACTTTTTTGCCTATGTTGCCAAGTGTTGCAGTATCGCCAATACTAAAAATACCCCACACTAAAGATAAGAACATCATTGGAAGTGCTACCGCAATCAGCACACCGATAAACGCATTGAAAATCGGACCTATAACAACTTCTGAAAGAGCATAGCGCATATCATCGGGAAGCAAATGACATAACAAACCAACGATAATACCAAAGGCAATTGCAATGCCGAGGTTAATAAGTGGATTGATTTTTCTCCGTTTCGGAAGAATAGTTATCTGATTTTCGCCATTGACGTAATGATATGACGGTGCAAGACCGATGTTAGCAAGAAGTGTCTGAACCGAGTTTCCTCCATTTAAGACACAATCACCTTCTTTACCGAACGGATTTACTCTTTGACCCACTGCAGTCAAAGAAATATACTGCCGACCAAGTTTCTTCCCAGCATGGAAAGAACACTCAGCTCCCTCTCCAAGACCATCAAGCCATTTTTCCAGAACGGATTCAACTGCTGAGTGCAGAAGTTCTGCATCATGAGAGTCAATCTTATCTTCTTTCAAGGTCTCAGCAGTAAGATAACTCATCTCCTGAACAGAAGACTGGGACAAGAGATACGTCTTGGAGGTAGTGGTTGGCATACGAGTTGCTTATCTATTTACCACTCAAAGAATAAGAAACTACTTTGAAAAAAAAAGTTATTCCGTATCGACACCGATTACTTCAAAATCGGCGGCGATAACTGCATCAACTAAAATACTATCCGCAATATCTTTGGAAAGCTCAACAACCGCAGTTTTCTTTTCAAGACTGACATCGACGGAGGTAACCCCATCAATTCCCTTGAGCGCATTGACAACGGCTGTCTGGCAGTGTTTGCACATCATACCTTCCACGTGAATCGTTTTCTTCATGAATACTGTATTGGATTTTTCTGCATTATCAACTTCACTCCCTGACATTTTAAAACGGCGAAGACGAAGTGCATTGAAAACGACACACACAGATGAACAGCTCATAGCAAGAGCAGCGATGCCTGGGGGCAGGAGGAATCCAAAGATGGCATAGAACACACCAGCAGCCAAGGGAATACAAATGATGTTGTAAATAAATGCCCAGAAAAGATTCTGCTTGATTATCTGTATTGTTTTCCGGCTCAAAGAAACCGCTGCCACAACTGTCAACGGATCACTGTTCATCAGAACAATATCGGCAGAATCTATCGCAACATCAGTTCCGGTTCCGACGGCTATGCCTATGTCAGCACGTACAAGTGCAGGAGCATCATTGATACCATCACCCACCATCACAACGGAGTGGCCTTCACTCTGAAGCATACGGATTTTTGCATCTTTATCCGCTGGAAGAAGTGCTGCAGCATAGGAAGCAATACCAAGTTCTTGGGAGACGTGTTCTGCAACAGCAGTTGAATCTCCTGTGAGCATAACCGTCGACAATCCGTGACGATGGAGTTCATCAACAGCCTCTTTGGCCGTTGGACGAATTGAATCCGAGAGTGAAAGACTTCCTAAATAACGACCATTGTACGCAACAAAAATCGTAGCATCTCCGGAGGGGATATGGGATATTCCTTGTTCTTCAAGGAATACACGATTACCGGCTAATGCTGTGATTCCGCCAATATCTGCAGACACTCCCCTTCCAGGAACCGCACGAAATGCAGACACCGCTTCCCCAGGGATATTTCGCTCAGTACAGTATCTAACAACTGCACGAGACAAAGGATGATTTGACGGCTTTTCCAATGATGCTACAATATGGAGGAATTCATCATCAGTTATAGAATTTACAGGTTGGATGGCAGTAATAACAGGAGTACCGGTTGTTAGGGTTCCGGTTTTATCAAAGACAATCGTATCAGCATTTCCTGTTGTTTCTAGTGCTTCTGCAGATTTGATTAGAATTCCAAGGGACGCCGCTTTCCCGGTACCAACCATAATTGCAACCGGCGTTGCAAGACCAAGCGCACACGGACAGGAAATTACCAGAACAGATATTGCAACAGAAAGAGCGAAGGAAAGTTCTGCTCCTGCAATCATCCAGACACCAAAGACAATAAGAGCGATAGCAATAACAGCAGGTACAAAAATGCCGCTTACCTTATCAGCAAGACGGGCAATCGGTGCCTTTGAAGCAGATGCATCACGTACCAGATTAATAATCTGAGCAAGTGTCGTATCCTCTCCAACTTTCTCCGAGCGTATATGAATTCTTCCATATTGGCAGATAGTACCCGCCTGCACAGCGTCTCCAACGCCTTTGGTTACAGGAAGACTTTCCCCAGTAATAGATGAGGTGTCAATTGCGGAATTACCCTCAACTACAATCCCGTCAACAGGAATTCTCCCACCCGGACGAACAACAACAATATCACCAATAATCACATCGGAAATCGGGATTGTAATTTCATCATTCTCTCGTAAAACCGTCGCACTCTGCGGAGACAAATCAAGTAATCGAGAAATCGCCTCGGTCGTTTTTCCTTTTGAACGTGACTCCAGATACTTGCCAATCGTAACTAAAGTCAGAATCATACCCGCCGATTCGTAGTAGAGATGCTGAATTGGTGTACCAAATACAAAATACAGGATAGTAATGGCGATGCTGTAGAGAATTGCCGCTGCAGCACCAAGGGACACCAGTGAATCCATATTCGGATGCCCACGGAATAAAGCGGGGATGCCTTGAAAGAAAAACTTTCGGTTCAGAACAATTAAGACGGCAGTAAGGATAAAAAGAATGACAGCTTGAATCCCAAGTGATGCGGGAAGGGGAAAACCAAGGAATGGACCAAAAGAAACATAGAGCAATGGAATCAGAAAACAAATAGAGAGAATAAGTCGTTTCTTCATCCTGACATACTCAGGAGTTACTGTTTTTCTCCCTGAAACTGCCGAGTATCCCGCATTTTTTACTGCATCGCAGATGAGTTCATCAGATATTTCAGATGATTCAACCTCGAGCGTATTAGATAGAAGGTTAACTTCTGCATAGTCAACACCTGTTACTTTTTTTACTGCACGTTCTACATTGAGGGCGCATGCTTGGCAAGACATGCCGTATACAGTAAAGGTTTTTTTCATCAGTGTCCGTGTTTCAAGAAGTGGGCAACTTCATCAATCATAGCACCTGGGCGTTCAATACAACGTTCTGCTAAATTCACAACTGTACTGGGAGTTCCCGGAAGCGTACCCCCTTCAACAAGGAAATCGTGCGGAACGTTCACCATCTCAGCAGTAGTAGGAGATATCTCACCGGAAATGTTAGCAGAGGTTGATGTAATCGGAGAATCGAGTGCTGCTATTATTTTCAAAGCAAGTTCATGATCAGGATAACGAATGCCGATTGTTCCTGTCCCACCAGTCAGGTCTTCCGGAAGACAATTTTTCACAGGCAGTACCACAGTTACCGGCCCAGGCAGAAACTTGGTGATGAATGCTTCTGCAAACTCATCAACGTGCGCAATTCCAAAAATCATCTCAATGTCGGAGACTGCAACTGAGATTGGTTTTCCCAATGGACGATTTTTAGCTTCAAATACTTTCAAAACAGCATTCTCGGAAAGAGCGTCTGCACCAAGTCCGTAGACAGTTTCCGTAGGATAGACAACAAGTCCATCACGCCGAAGAACAGAAACAGCCTTTTCGACCTTCTCGTCTTCAGACATTTCATAATGAGATGATGATAATTCCGCCATAATTAGAACTCTTTTCCTCTGACACGCGCAACGTCAAAAACACCGACATTACTAACATGCATAACTGCCATTACTCCTGCTTGAATCGGATCGGTTACCACAAGATCCGCCGCAGAAGAGGCGCTCCCAGCCATTTTTAGAGAAATAACAGGAATACCTTTGGACTGCACATACCGAATTGAATCGGTGATGTCTCCACCCATCAGAGAACCTGCGAGAACAAGAATTGCTGCACGCGGAAGACGAGTAACTGCTTCCACAGCTTTGGCAAGATTCTCTTCTCCCACAAGCGGAATTGTATCTACTGAAATACGTTCCCCTCTAATATTATGGCGATCTGCTTCGTTGACTGCACCCATTGCAACCTGTGCAACCTGAGCACCTCCCCCCATCACAATAACACGCTTACCGAAAATCTCTTTTGCCGTACTGTGTAGATGCACATCGATTACGCCGGAAATAGAACGGAGATTATCCACGAGGATATCTATATTTCCATCAAACTCCACTTCCAAATCAAGAATTGGATGACCAGCTGCTTCTCCAATCTCTGGCGTTTCCTGCTGAATCGATGCTATGTTTGCATTGGTATTGGCACATACAGCACCAATATCCCGAAGAATTCCTGTCTTATTTTCGGCTAAGATGCTAATCGCATAACTTGATGTCATAGAAATGCGATAACCGGGGATCGAACCCGGATCAGAAGCTTGGGAAGCTCCCGTCCTACCATTGGACTATTACCGCGCGTGGAAAATATTAGTCCTCCACAGGTATAGTTATTTCTGTGGAGGTTGATTTGATGATTCCTTTGATTGAAGTGAGTTCTTCTGCGACGAGTTTTAGACCCGCAATAATCAGTGGAATATTCGGAACAATATATCTTACCATCTGAGATGCACCAGAAATTTTCGATTTTCCCATAAATGGAAGATGAATCCGGCGTTTGATGAATAAGAGAATCAATCCCGCAAGGAATTCGGAAGTCAGGAATGAATAACATAGAATTGCAAGATTTCGACCAGGTCCTTGAAGGAGTTCTTCCGCTTGAGATTCCGCAGAATTAGCATCCTCATCTTTCAGATAAAGGAGAGCGCCTGCGACATATGGGGATGCTACCATTGATAATGATTGATAAACACCGCCATCCGAGAAAATCTTTTCACGCAATTGAATCTCTTCACTCATCTTGTTGATAAGACTGCTGAGTTTCTCAGCATCTGTTTTATCTTCACAAAATTCTTCATTGGTATACTCATCTGAAGATTCCTTTACTTCCTCCTCGGCCTTTTGGAACAAGGATACTAATACATATTTCAAATCATCAAGCGGAAGGCTTCCCAAGGATGATGGAAGAAAATCTATCAAATCGGGGAGAAATTTTTTTACAAACTCAATTAAATCAGGAATAGCTCCAACAGATTTTGCTACCCGATGAATCATGGATAATAGAATTTTTTCAACTTCGGTGGGAGCAACAGACAGAATAAAATCGCGACTCTCCGAGGCAAGATCACGAACTGCTAACCCGATTTCGGCGAGAGCCCCAGAATAGTTTCCCCGGGCATAGTACTCCTCTGCCAATTTCAGATGACTGATATCCATTGCATATGTGTTTGCTTGGATGAGAAATACAATTATCGCTTTACAATAATCTTAACAATCAATTCAAAACAGATATTCAACAACTATACAACTTCATTTTGAAGTTTCCATTTATTTCCCTTGCAGATGTATCACGCTTTTCTTGGCAGCTCACCTCCGCGAACTGTCTTACTAATTAAGTTGCTGTTTGACCATATAAACCCTGTGGTACTCAGTCAAAAAATTGAGATTTTTATTCGTCAATGAACGTAATATCGCACATTTCATCATGAAGATATTCGTCAATATTTTTTGGACGGATGAAATCCAGAAAGCTACATGGATATTTTAGATAACCAGGAATACGATGAACCCAAATTGGGAAATAAACCACAAAAACAGAACAAAACTCGATAAGAACTCAGAAAACAAGATACGGGCCTGGAGGGATTCGAACCCCCGGCATTCGGGTTAGAAGCCCGACGCTATATCCTGGCTAAGCCACAAGCCCATTATTGCTCTATACTATTTGCAGTTCACTAAGATAAAGATAGTGATTATTATGTATGCGGAAGTATGATGAAATGGAAGAGAATTAATTACAAGACGGCAAACATTCTATCATGCAAGAATACGAAGTCAAACGTGGAAACACGAAAGATCTCGAAAACAGAATCAATGCAGGATTTTCAGACATCTTCGGTTTGAAACCGGATGTAACAAATGGTCATTATGCTGTGTCATATGGAAGTATGAAACTCCTTGAAGTATGGCCGGGAGAAGGAAACAAAACGGTCATTGTTAACACAGAAACCGACGAAAAAATTCTCTCACTCCCCGACGAGGAAGCAGATCCAATAATCCTTGACACCAATAAAAAATTTAGACAGTTCCTAGATTTAGTTACCTGTTTTACTACAAAAGAACGAGTAAAACGCGCAAAAAATGCGGCCATTAAAGGCTAATTATTTCAAAAACTCTTCTTTTTCTTCCTTTATTATTCAATCAAATAATGATATTTCCTATCACCAATAAAAAATGAAATGACACCCTAAGTAGTTTATTAAATCAAATTACTTTACAATAACATTAGAATTATATTAAAGAATTAAAAAATAACTAAAATATGATTACAGAAAAAATCACACCAAATTTTGAGGTTGGTACCCTGGTCGGCAGAGGTGCGTTACTTATTATCCTCGGCGTTATTATCGGCATTCTTATCAACTCATCTTGGGTTGGAGCGCTGACCGTAACAGCAATTCCAGCAACTATCTGTGCAATTCTACTCATTTTCCTCGGAATTGCATTACTTTGTGGAGGTGCAAGTCTCGGAGGAGTAGGTGCTGCATCCGTTATTCTTGGAGTAATAGTTATCATTTTAGGTATTGTTGCCCTCTTTAACACAGCAGCATTTGAAGCCTTCCTTGTTTACTTCCTTGCGGCATCGGCATTAATCAGTGGTATCTTCAACCTAATTTCGGGGATTACAGATTCAATGAAGGAAAAACGTGTACCGACCATTGTTGCAGGTATTATCGGAATCATTCTGGGTATCATTATCTTTGTTGCGGCATTTAACCTCACCCCATGGATTACTGCTGTGTTTATCGTTTATGCATCTGCAATCTTCATGGTCATCTATGGCATAATTTCCATCATCCAGGCTATTTTAATCAAAAAAGCAACAAACAATGCTGGAACAGCATAAACACCCCTTTTTTCACTTAATTATTATGAATCCAATTGTCGAAACACTCTCTCGAAACACATCACATGATTATTCCAAAAGACGTGTATCCTAAATCCTAGATTCAAGAAATGTTGACCATATTTCTATTAATCTAAAATTTCGATGTTTACTCTAAACTTAGCTAAGATTCGTCTTTTTATTCGAGGGACTGAATCTCAAAAATGCACAATTCTCTTTTTTTTGAATACTACTAGTATTCGAATTCCTTATGAAAAGAGATAAGAGGAGTTATAATTCCTCTAATTCTTCTGCTTCCTCTTCTTCCTGTAAGAGTTCAACATTTGCAATATCGAACTGACGAAGAGCAAGCTTCTTTGCTTTGATAATGTTTCTTCCTTCTTTGCCAATTGCAAGTCCACGATCTTCCGGCTTCACTTCAATATAGGCAACTTCAGTTCCTTCCTCTTCACCTTCTTCGAAGGTTACAGTCTGAATTTGAACCGGGAGGAAACAGTTTCTCAGGAACTGAACTTTATCAGGATTGTATTCAACAACTTCTACTTTCTTACCAAAAGCATCAGATGCCTTCTTTACGCTGGCACCTTTCTTTCCGATTGCAAGTCCCATCTCTCCCGGGTTGATAACAAAAAGAATGCGGTTGAATTTCTCGTCAACCACACAATCACGTGCACCAGCACCGGTTAAGTTTTCAAACTGTGCAATGAGACGCATTGCATCTTCGGAAATTGTGATTTCGCTCATATTTGAATTCACTCTTTGAGGGAGAGGATATCGGATTCGCCTGCATCGATAACTGCAAGAACGCTAATCATATGATCGCGACCGCATTCTTTTCCAAGCTGACGGGAACTTCCGCTAAACTCATAGAGTGGAACATTCTCATGTGCTGCAAGCATTGCACGAACCTTTTCCGGTGCATTTTCTGCAACAATGATGAGCTTTGCATTTGCAACGTTCTTTTCAACAGAGTTGTGACCGAGAACGACGTTTCCGGTCTGGATAGCTCTACGTAAGGATAAATTGAAATCCATGTTAATTCACCATTTTTGAGGTTTTTCTGCACTCAGGACATGACTCAGGGGAGGTGAATCCCAAAAGTATTGTATGTCCGTCCCGCAGGTCGGATTAGTTTCCTAATTCGGGTTTCATAAACTGAAACGCTATATTTATAGAACCTGTCATATTATGAAGATATCGTGAAAAAAAGTTATTCGTAGAAGGTGTGACCGGCACCCTCACGCTTTTTGCGATCGAAAGATTTGCGTTGATATCCTCCGCGATGGTCGCCTCCGTTATGATTGCCTCGGCGATCACCACCGCGACGAGAATTGCCCCCGTCGCGACGACTGCCGCCACGTCTCTCTCCACTGTGGTGGAAATCACGACGGCCTCTTCTCTCATCATCCCCATCACGTTCCGAACGAGGAGTTGCCACAGTAATTTCAAGCCCCTTGCCGCGTATAGATTTTGTTCCCATAATCTCCTTGACTTTATCAGCATGCTCCAACGGAACCTCAACAAACGAGTAGTTTCCATAGAGATCGATTCTTCCAATGCAAGATCCCGGAATATCACATTCACCGGCAAATGCACCAACAATATCTTTCGGCCGAATCTGCTGATTCTTTCCTAAAGTTATGCGGAAACGTACCATTCCTTCTTCGGCACCGCAGTTCTCATAGGTCCCTTCTTCAATTGGCTCATTACTGCGTTCTGGACGTTCTTTTCTACGGATTTCAGGCCGTGGTTGGAGTTCCTGAATCTCTTCGCTCATAGTAGTTTTGGAGTCTTCAAGGTGCATCTTCAGAAGTGCCGCCGCAACTTCAATGCTCGTTACTTCTTGGGTATCATCCTCTGATTCTGTCTCGAGCAGTTGTTCCACTAACGGGAGGTAACGCTCAATATCTCCACCATTAATTACCTCTCTTACTTTATCGAGGAAAATCTGCTGCTTGACTTCGGCGACATCGTCTAACGTCGGAATTGGTGTCTTTGCAATTTTGATTTTCGCATACCGCTGAATATCGCGAAGGCGGTAGATTTCCTTTGGTGCAACGAAAGTGACTGATTTCCCAGTACGTCCTGCACGGCCGGTTCTTCCGATGCGGTGAACATAATACTCCACGTCCTGCGGAACATCATAGTTAAAGACAATATCCACGTCATCTACATCAATACCACGCGCTGCAACATCTGTTGCAATTAACACATCGATATTTCCCCCTCTGAACCGCTCCATAACACGGTCACGCTGCATCTGTTTCATATCACCGTGAAGAGCTTCAACGAAATAACCACGTGCCTGCATTCTGGTCATCAAATCATCAACAGCCTTTTTGGTGTTGCAGAAAACAAGTGCAAGTTCTGGATTGTTCATATCAAGGAACCGACAGAGAGCTTCCAGTTTGTCGCGTTCCCGCACCTCAATATAGGTCTGTTCAATCTGTGGAACAGTAAGTTCACGACGTGTTATTTTGATAAATTCCGGATTTTTCTGGAACCGCTTGGTAATATCCAAAATTGGTTTCGGCATTGTTGCCGAGAAGAGGATTGTCTGCCGCTCTCCAGATGTCTCATTTAATATTTCAAATATGTCATCACGGAATCCCATGTCAAGCATCTGATCAGCTTCATCCAGAACAAACATGGTTACATTATCTAAGCGGAGTGTCCCGCGTTTAATATGGTCAATAACACGTCCAGGTGTTCCTATAACAACCTGAACCGGCCCTCGTAATGCACGGAACTGACGTTCTATTGACTGGCCACCATAAATTGGGACCACATTCAGTCCTTTCTTGTATTTCATGAGCCGGGAAAATTCCTCGGCGGTCTGAATAGTCAATTCACGTGTCGGTGAAAGTACTATCGCCTGTACATTACTATTTTCCGGATCGAGTTTCTCGATAATTGGAATCCCAAATGCTGCAGTTTTTCCCGTTCCCGTCTGAGCCTGCCCGGTAACATCGTTCCCCTCAAGAATCTGTGGAATCGCCATCAGTTGAATCGGCGTAGGCTCCTCAAATCCCATATCGCTTATTGCCTGAAGTACTTCTTCAGAAATCGCAAATTCCCCGAATGTCTTAGTTTCTTCCATTCTTGGGTATATATTGGAAGTTGCAAGATATAGTTTGATAGGTTAAAGAAACTTAAAAAAAAGATTAATCCTTGAAAACCATGTCAAGGAGGTCGACAGCATGGATTAATCCATAAGAGCCCTTTTCTCTGCATTCTTTTTCCGAATAGATTTTGCAGTCATCGGCTTTGTCTTTTCCCATAATTGCAAACGGCACTGCATCATGAGTATGGGTCTTTTTGGAAATGGGAGTCGGATGGTCTGGCATCAGCATGATGCACCCTTCAAAATTGTCGAGGATGTAGCCAACTGCTTTATCAAGATTCTCGATTGCCTTTATTTTTTCTTCAATGGATCCAAGGTGCCCTGCTTCATCCGTTGCTTCCACATGCATATAGAGGAAATCAACATCTCCTTTGAGCGTCTCAACTGCTGCTTCCGCCTTGCCCATATAATTCGTATCAAGGAAACCGGTTGCCCCAGGAACTTTAACTATCTTCATGCCGGCGCATGACGCAATGCCGAAAAGAAGATCAACTGCGGAAATCATAGCTCCTTTTTTATGATATTTGGATTCAAAGGATGGCATTTCTGGTTTCTTTCCGCCACTCCATGGCCAAATCGTTGTAGCAGGGGTCTTTCCTTCTGCAATACGCTTTTTATTAACCGGATGATTTTCAAATACGTCTGATGCCGCAACCATCGCCTTCATCAGAATATCAGCATCTTCTCCCTGCGGAAGATAGGGGTCAACCACCTGATCGACTATATCGTGAGGAGCAGTTGAATCAGCTCCTTTTCCCCCTGGGAACATGATGACATTTCTGTAAGATACACCCGGGTAGAAATTAAGCATTGGATACTTTTCCTGCAGAGACTTGAAAAGTTCAGCACCCTCTTCGCTTGTAATATGACCTGCTGAAAAGTCTTTCATCTTTCCATTTTCAATGGCAACCAAATTGCAACGATATGCGACATCGTCATGATTGAATGGAATTCCCATGCTTAATGCCTCAAGTGCACCGCGTCCCGTATAATATTTATTCGGGTCATAACCCAGGATGGACATATTGGCAACGTCGGAACCAGGAACCATGGATTCGTCAACGGTTTTGAGCATACCGCATCTCCCTTCACGGGCGATTTTATCCATATTCGGTTTCCTTGCGACCTCTAGTGGCGTTTTTCCACCGAGTTCCTCGAGCGGTTCATCAGCCGCACCATCTGCAAGAATGAGAAGATATTTCATAATTATAGATATATTCGTTTCATTAATGGTTAATGGTTGGCTTTGGAAAACACTAAACTCTTATCCTGCACACACTATATCATGAATATAGAGAAGACAGCGTATGCTGTTTCCATTGCAGGATCTGATTCCTCAGCCGGGGCAGGAATTCAAACGGATTTGAAAACGATGGGTGCCTGTGGTGTCTGGGGAATGACGGTTATTGCAGCCCTTACTGCACAAAACGGCAATCATGTCCGTTCATCATACAAGGTTTCTCAAAAATTCATTTGTGAACAGATTGATGCCTTAGAGGAGGAATTCCCCATTGGGTGTTATAAAACAGGTATGCTAATGGACGAAGAAACCGTAGAAGCTGTTGCCTCGGCAATCCCAAACAAGAGAAATATTGTTGTTGACCCAGTACTGATTTCTACCAGTGGCTGCCGTCTTCTGGATAAAAACGCAGAAGAGACCCTGATTGAAAAACTCCTCCCACGTGCCCAAATTGTAACCCCCAACATCCCAGAAGCAAAGGAGCTCTCTGGAGTAGAAATAAATGACGAAGCATCTGTCCTTTCCGCAGGTGAATGGTTTCTGGAAACGGGAAGTAAAGCAGTCCTCATAAAAGGAGGACACCGCCCCGATTGGGGAGGTGTTGATTACTATATCGACAGATATGGCATGAAAAAGATATCAACAAGACAGTTACCCTACAAAGATATTCATGGAACTGGATGTTGTCTATCATCAGCTATAGCCTCATTCATCGCTAAGGGATATTCTGTTTATGATGCGGCAAAAATGGGAAAAGAATTTGTAACTGAAGCAATAGCGCATTCAATAGTATATCCAGCAGGGAGACGTACAGTACAACCCTTATGGTTTGAAAAATGAAAACAAGTAAAACAGCATTATTTATCCTACTCTGCGCTGGAATGCCGTCTCTATTAGGAACTGCAGCCGTTGCACCAGTTCTTGATTTGATTAAAGAAGCATTCAGTGCTCCTGAAATGGTTGTAAATCTAGTCCTAACACTTCCCCCTCTCGCAACAGCCATCTCAGGATTCTTCATAGGAACCCTTTCTGATAAAATAGGACGAGTAAAAGTGCTTTGCACTGCTCTTGCTGTTTTTGGACTTTCCGGAGTTTCGGGATTCTTTTTAGAAAATATCTACGCAATAATAGCTTGTCGATTGGTTCTTGGAGTCAGTATTGCAGGTCTGTTGCCTATGGTAACTGCTCTTATTACAGAATATTATTCGGAACCGTTACGTTCAAAATATTTGGGATATATGGCAACTGCAAACGGAATTGGAACCATGATTCTGCAAACAGCATGCGGTGCGCTTGCCAGCATCGGATGGAGATATTCATTTCTTATATATCTCCTCGGATTGATTATTCTGCCATTTGTTATCATAAAAATACGTGAACCTGAAAAAGTGAATAATACTACAGTTACAGATGATACGGTAAAACCAGCAAAACTCACAACATACCTGCTCATCTATGGATCAATGGTTCTGATTGCACTGTTAATGTATATCTGTGCCGTAAACCTTTCCTACTACCTAGGAGGGTTTTCCTCAGAAATTTCCCCACTATGGACAGGATTACTTCTCGGTCTTTTTGGACTGTGTAGCGCAGCATCGGGTTTTATTTTCTGGCGGTTTGCAAAACGCTTCAGCCATATGGAGATATTTTCCATAGTATTCCTTATAGAAGCAATTGGACTCTTTCTTATTGCTGCAACCGAATATCTCTTGCCCATAGCTATAGGCCTCATCTTTGTTGGTTTCGGTCTTGGTCTAGCCATTCCAAACGGTTCTGCATGGATTGGAAAAATAACCCCATCAAATGTATTAGGGAAATATGTGAGCGGAGTTACGGTTTCTGTTTTCGTAGGTCTCTTTCTCACCACATTCGTCGGACCTGCAATTCTTTCTTTTGTAGGCGAGGGAAACTATGCGCTAATGTATACCATAGCAGGAATTTCCGGATGCTGTCTTGCACTCATCTGGTTTATTACCGGAAACAAATTAAAAAAACGGACGAAAAGAGAAATAGATAAAACATGAATAAAACGGAGCTCACATGTTACCTGAACGAGAGCATTGAACGGTTAATAAAATCCGTTTTGAAAGAAACAGTTGATAATCCGAAGGAAACAAAATTTCTGCTTTCACAGACAATTTCCCAAAAACATCAGGCTAACCTAAGAAAAGAGCAGGAAAAAGTAGAGAGACACATTCCAACATTTCTTATAGCAAGTATCACTCAGAGATGCAATCTACACTGTTCTGGTTGTTACTCGCGTGGTAGAAACATGTGTTCCGACAACCCAATATCCAAATCTCTTACATCCGATGAATGGGCGGATATATTTACCCAAGCAGAAAACCTTGGTATTTCTTTCTGTATTCTTGCAGGAGGGGAGCCACTCTTGCGAAAGGATGTACTGGAAAAAGCTGCTGAGATAAAGAAAATAGTCTTCCCCGTCTTTACCAACGGCACACTTTTCAATGATGAGACAACTGATATTTTTGACAGATATAGAAACCTGATACCGATTCTTTCTATTGAAGGAGATTCAACAGAAACTAACAAGCGACGGGGAGAGGGGGTTGCTGAAAAAATTGAAAACACAATCCAAAATCTAAACTCCAAAGGTATTCTCTTCGGTGTAAGCATCACACTGACAAAAGATAATTATTTCAAAATATTATCAACAAATTTTTTGAACTATCTTGAGCAAACAGGAGCCAGAATAGTATTTCTCATAGCCTATTCTGCAACAACAAAAGACACAAAACAATTAGAACTATCAGATATTCATCGTGCCGATATCCAAAATAGACTTGAATGCGCCAGAAAAAAATACCGAAAACTCTGGTTCCTTTCCTTCCCTGGTGATGAAGAGTATATGGGGGGATGTCTAGCCGGAGGGCGCGGATTTTTCCATATTAGCCCGACTGGTGCTGCAGAACCTTGTCCGTTTTCACCATATTCCGACAGGAACTTGAGAAACGTATCATTAAAAGAGGCACTAAAATCCCCACTTTTCCAAAAACTATCGCTAGCTGGACTGGTTGGAGGCGAACATGATGGAGGCTGCGCTCTGATAGAACACGAAGAGGAGGTTAAAAAACTCCTATAATTCCCTTAATAAATACCACAGGAAGTGCAAGAATGAAGCACGCGCTCAGTAATTTGGGCAATCTGCAGCTCCAAATCCGCAACACGTTCTTCCAAATTTTCATTTATTTCTTCCAGTCTTTTGATACGGGTTTCAAACTCATCGACAGATGCCATAAAAATCTAATACATACATAACCCGTGAGATATAAGAGCATTTGCTTTTCAGTCAGAAATATAGATAGTTTTTTTGATTCCTCTGAATAGGAACAGATAACTGAAACCCTAATATTATCTGCCTTCCAATATTCTAAACATAGGTGATGCCATGCCAATAACACGTCCAATTAAGAAAAGTACAGAGATTGGAAAACGGAGAGAGATTATCCAACCAGCACGTAATCCTGAGACATCTAATGGCATTTCTTACGGGAAATATAATTCAACCCAAGAAATCAGTTTTAAAGGACTCAACATATCTGTAGATAAAGACGATGGAGTATTTCATTTCCGCAGAGAAATCTCTGGATCAATATTTACCGCGAATGTGGCCACAACAAAAGATGAATACTTTTTGGAACCGGTCGAACCGATGAATATTCCAGCCCATATTACAGATTTTCTTCAGATAAAATTTGAAGAAATTGTGGTTGAACCGGAAACTACTACAACGATTTATCTCACTATGCCTCTAGGAATTGGCATCTTCCTTGAAGCGGAAAATGGAGAAATGAATCTTTTGGACATGGCAGGATTCAACAACCCCAAATTCGCATTATACGGACAGCCAAGACGAGGTGTAATTACCAGGGTTCACACCAGCAAAGTCTACACCAAACCACCAGCAACCAAAAACTACAAAGAGGCAATTCTTCACTTAGATATTGATAATAGAACGGACCAGTGGATTAAGATTGGACGGATTGTAATGTATATGAAAGGACTGGAACTCTACTATGACTCGACTGTTGTTGCAAGCTGCGCCGAGATGATTGTTACTTCTCCAGATAAAGCTCATATAAACTGTCTGGACATTAGTCTATTTGATGGGCTAACCAAATGTTCCGGTGTTTTCAAGCATGGAAAAATATCAAAATTCTGTAGCATTAACGACGTTGTGCGGGATAAGATGTTTACAATGGATATGGGGTTGAAATAATATGGAAGAAGACTCAGTAATGGAAGATGTAACCAATTTCTTTTCAAAGACGTTTACAGGAAACGAGTTTTTTGACACAAAACTTATCGGAGATATCACAATCGGCAATGTGATAGCCATTGCAATAATCATAATCATAACGATAATTGTTGCCAGACAAATCGGTAAAATTGTCCAGCACAAACTAATGATTAAATCGGAAGCAAAAGAAGCAGAACGATTTGCAAGAGTTATTCGTTTTATCATCTATATTATCGGATTCCTCATAATATGTCCTCAACTGCACTTCGATATCGCAGGAATGTTCGTCGCAGGTGGTGCGATTGCGATTGTCGCTGGTTTGGCATTTCAAGATGCATTGAAAAATGTATTTTTTGGGTTATTCATGATAATTGAACACCCAATTAAAGTTGGAGATGTTGTTATCATAAACGGGGTTGAAGGATATGTCGAAGACATTAGTCTTCTTTCAACAAAAATCCGACAGTATGATGGACTGATTCTCCGCGTTACAAACACTAATGTATACAGCGGAAACATCACCAACTGCGTAACTAATGTTGCCCGGCGTTTCGATTATCATGTTGATGTCAGTTACACAGAAGACGCAGAAAAAGCGATAAAAATAATGAAGAAAACACTTGCTGACCACCCACTTGTCCTGACAGAACCAGCTCCACAAATATTCGTTAATGTCCTTGGTGCATCCGGCATCGACATCGAAGCACGAATCTGGGCACCTTCCGAATTTTGGTGGACAGCACGTACCGAACTATTGTGGAAAGTGTTCAGCGATTTACGTGATGAAAATATCGACATCCCGTTCAATCAGTTAACACTCTGGTTTGGGGAAGAAGAAGCAAAAAAACTGCAGGAAACAATCGAAGCAAAAAAGGAAAAAGAGGAGGGGAACTGTGGAAAATCTACTCCGTGATTTATCTTCACCGGACTTAGACATTAGACACAAAGCGGAAATTTTGATCGCGGAACGAGCTTGTGGAAATCCGAAGATTATTCAAGAAATAGTTCGGCATATTCGAGGAGGGGATATGAACATCCGCTGGTATCTCTCCCGCTCTTTGATAAAGGCAGGAGATTCGGTCATACCAACACTGATTGAAGAATCTGAGAAAGAAACAGATGCTACTGTTCAAAGATATTTCGGAGCAGTCCTTGCCACATTCAAGGAAAAGGCAGTTTCTCCATTGATAAGTCTATTTTCTTCCACAAACCCACTTGCACGAGGAATGGCAGGAGCAGCACTCGAAAAAATAGAACAACCCGCACTTGATGCACTATTAGAAGCAGCACATTCACCTGATAAAACAGTGCGATCCTGTGCTGGAATTGTTCTTATGAAGCTTGGGGTGTATAAATTCTAATGACCGATAAACTTGCTGCATCTCCTCGCTATCAAGAATATTTAGACAATTTACTTGCAGATTTGAATAAAATTATTGAAATCGCAGAAAAAGCAAAGGCAAAGGGATATGATCCAAAACCATATCTGGAGGTGCCAATTGCAAGTGATCTTGCTGGACGAGTTGAGGCACTTCTCGGGTATAAAGGAGTTGCAGAAGAAATCCGCCGATTGGAAGCAGACCCTAATCTCAACCGTGAACTGGTCTCCCTCAAAATTTGTGATGCCTTTGTCGCTGGTAAATTTGAAGGATCCAAAACCCGGGATGAGATTATTGACCATGCAATCCGTACATCTATGGCAATTATCACCGAAGGGGTGGTTGCAGCACCGACAGAGGGTGTTGAATCGATAACAGTTCATACAAACGATGATGGAAGTGAATATCTTTCCATATCCTATGCTGGCCCAATCCGTTCGGCGGGAGGTACTGCACAAGCAATGTCTGTTCTTGCGGGGGATTACCTCCGTCGTCTGCTCGGGATGGAACGCTACAAACCGCGCGAAGAGGAAATAGAACGGTATGTAGAAGAAATCAAACAGTACAACAGCATCACAAGTCTGCAATACATGCCGAAAGATGATGAAATTCGTCTCATAGCAAAAAGTTGTCCAGTCTGTATCGACGGAGAACCAACAGAACAGGAAGAGGTTTCCGGTCACCGCAACCTGGAACGTGTCGCTACCAACACTGTACGGGGAGGGATGTGTCTTGTTATTGCAGAAGGAATGTGCCTTAAAGCCCCGAAAATCCAGAAAAACGTTGCAAAAATGAACAAGGACAAAGTTGTCCTTGATGGATGGGACTTCCTGCAGACAATTATTGACGGTGCATCCTCTGCAACATCCGACGAACCAGATGAACCAGGAATTCATCCAAAAGACAAGTACATCAGAGATATGATTGCTGGAAGACCTGCCTTCTCCTATCCCATGCGTAAAGGTGGCTTCAGACTGCGATTGGGGCGGAGCAGAAATACCGGTTTTGCAACATGCGGTTTTAATCCTGCAACACTTCACATTTTAGGAGATTATCTTTCAGTTGGAACTCAAATGAAAGTCGAACGACCGGGAAAAGCCTGCGGCGTTGTTCCGGTAACAACCATCGAAGGTCCAACTGTTCGCCTCAAATCTGGAGAAATCAGAAGAGTTGACACACTTGAGGAAGCGAACAAAATCTACGATGAAATCGAATATATCCCAGATATTGGAGAAATTCTGATTTCTTTCGGAGAATTCATGGAAAATAACCATGTTCTAGCTCCTCCATCCTATTGTGAAGAATGGTGGATTCAAGAAGGAGGACCACGACATCCAGAAACTGAAACAGAAGCACTGGCATTTGTCACTCAAGGTACATATCTGCACCCGGATTACACCTGGTTCTGGGATGATTGCACAGAAGAACAGATTCGAACGTTGTCTGACATTGTTAGTAAAACGGGAAAAATCGATAATGGCATTCTTTACATTCCAGAAAATAATGATGCAAAAGCTGTTCTTGAAGAACTCCTCGTACCTCATACAGTAGAAGATGGATGTTATGTTCTTCGAAAACCGCTTGCTCTGATTGCAGGTCTTGGACTTTCCTATGATTTAAAAAAACTCCCATCATGGAATACACTCCCTCCCTTTACCAATGGACTTGTCATGGCAGAACACTTATCCGGCATTAAAATGCGTTCCAAAGCAGGAACACGTATTGGTGGGCGTATGGGGAGACCGGGAAAATCCGCTCCGCGTAAGATGAAACCGCCGGTACATGTATTGTTCCCTCTAGGAAAATCCGGTGGCCAACAACGATCCGTTGATACAGCTGCAAAATCATGTACAACCGATGAAGATGAACTATTCGGAATAACATCAAAACAGTTTGCCGGGATGCTTCATGTTGAAACCGGTGAAAGGCGTTGCCCCAAATGTGGCAAAATAACCTTTAAGAGTAAATGTCCAGACTGCGGAGAACATACGGATGCAGTCTTCCGTTGTCCTAGCTGTAAGAAGATTGCAGAACCTGGACAGACTGTATGTCCTGTATGCGGGACGTCATTTGTCTGTTCCAAAGAAAGCATCATCAACCTAAGTGCAGAATATAACACAGCACTCACAAAAGTTGGTCTGGAATACACCCGCAATCCACCAAATGTAAAAGGCGTTATCGGAATGATTTCCCGAGAAAAATGTATTGAACCGTTGGAAAAGGGAATCCTTCGGGCAAAATACGATATTTATGTATTCCGTGACGGAACAATCCGCTACGACATGATTGATTTGCCGTTGACACATTTCAAACCAAAAGAAATTGCTGTATCTGTAGAAAAACTGCGATCTATCGGATATACTAAAGACACCTACGGAAAAGAACTTACGGATGAAAAACAGGTGGTCGAACTCCTTCCTCAGGATATTCTTGTATCGGAGGACTGCGGTGAGTATCTCCTTCGGATTTCAAAATATATTGATGAACTACTAGTTCATCTCTATGGACTCGAACCCTTCTACAAAGCGGAAAAACCGGAAGATCTTGTAGGTCATTTAGTTATGGGTCTTGCGCCCCATACATCTGCGGGGGTGCTTGCCCGATTAATTGGCTTTACTAAAGCAAAGGCGGGATATGCCCATCCGTATTACCATGCAGCGAAACGTCGAAACTGTGATGGAGATGAAGACTGCGTCATGTTGATGATGGATGGTCTTGTAAATTTCTCACGATCATTCCTGCCAAGCAGCCGTGGAGGCACTATGGATGCTCCGTTGGTTCTGACAACAACACTCAACCCGAAAGAAGTTGATAAGGAAGCACTTAATGTTGATGTTGGAACACACTATCCGCTGAAAGTCTATGAAGGATGTCTTTCCTATACAGCACCCAAAGACCTAGCAGACTGCGTTGATTATATTGAAAAACGAACTGGAAAACCTGAACAGTTTGAAGGTTTCCTTTTTACACATGATACCAATGATATTTCTGAAGGGCCAATTGACACGATGTATACCAGCCCGATTTTCAAAGATACTGAAGATAAAATTATGGCTGAACTGGAACTCGCCGATAAAATACGTGCAGTAGATACCGACAATCTTGCAGAACGAATCCTGAACAGTCATCTAATGCCTGATATTATAGGTAATCTCAGATCATTCTCAAAACAGAAATTCCGTTGCCCAAAGTGCAAAACCAGTTATCGTCGACCAACATTAACGGGAAAATGTACCAAATGCGGATCGTCACTCAAAGCAACAATGCATAAGGGAAATGTTACCAAGTACTTGAGCATTGCAAAATACATGACTAAACACTACAAACTTTCAGACTATGCGGTACAGCGTGTCCAAGTTGTTGAGATGAATATCAACTCAACGTTTGGAGAGGAGGAAAAGGTTCAGACGGACTTGTCATCATTCTTCTAATAAGGTAATAGTCTATATGTATATCCAATGATGAGGAGGTAGAATATCAGGTAATTTCTGCTTCCCATAAAAATGTAATTGATGGTACCAAAAGACAGACGAGAAAAGATTGATAATGGCTGTCTGCATATAGATATGAGTACTTTTCTTGCGAGGGTATCCAAGTGGCCAACGGAGGCTGACTCAAGATCTGCTCGATAGTCGTTCGCGGGTTCGAATCCCTCCCCTCGCACTTCATTTCAAGATGGCTAACCGCAAGTGAAACCCCATAGTATTTTAGTCTTGAATACAAAGGATAGAGTATATGATTAAGGTCGCAGTCAACGGTTACGGAACTATTGGAAAACGTGTCGCAGATGCGGTTTCTCTCCAGCCAGACATGGAAATCATTGGTGTTTCTAAAACTAAACCTGGAGCTGAAGCTCTTGTAGCAATTAAACGTGGATATCCACTTTACATTGCAGACATCAACAAAAAGGAGGCATTTGAAAAAGCAGGAATGCCAGTAGCAGGAAGCGTCGAAGAGATGATCCAAAAAGCTGATGTCATTGTTGATGCAACACCAGGAGGTGTCGGCGTTTCCAACAAAGCACTCTATGAAAAATACCAGAAGAAGGCAATCTGGGAAGGCGGAGAAGACCACGAAGTTGCGGGTTTTTCTTTCAATTCATCCTGCAACTATGAGCAGGCGGTTGGCAGACAGTTTGCACGTGTTGTCTCCTGCAATACAACCGGTCTTTGCAGAATCATCAATTTAATCGACAAAACATTTGGGGTAAAGAAAGTCCGTGCAACAATGGTTAGACGTGGTGGTGACCCAGGTGATATCAAACGTGGACCAATTGATGCAATTGCATTAAACCCGGTTACAATCCCATCTCATCACGGCCCAGATGTTCAGAGTGTTCTCCCACACATCAACATTGTAACTTCTGCAATGATTGTTCCAACCACGCTGATGCACATGCACTTCCTGAACATGGAACTGAAAAACCCAACAACGAAAGAGGAAGTACTCAAATTAATAAAGGCGCATTCAAGACTTGGACTAATCTCCAAAGCAAGTGGTATCACCAGTACCGCTCAGATAAAAGAATATACTTCTGATTTATTACGTCCAAGAGGAGATGTCTGGGAAAATGGAATCTTTGAAGAATCCGTATCTGTTCTAGATGGAACCGACCTCTATATGTTCCAAGCAATTCACCAGGAAGCCGACGTCGTCGTTGAAACTGTTGACTGCATACGTGCATTGATTGGCGATGTGAAAACAGCAGACGAGTCCATTGCCATCACAAACAAAGCAGTTGGACTCGTTGCTATCAGATAACACACTCTTTTTTTATCAGAAAATGGATTTTCCAGAAGTTAGCACAGACAAGACACATCATACCTTCGCAGGGAGTCCCATCTATAAAAAACGATTCCAAGAAGTCCGTGAATATCACTTTCCCGGATTAGCCGCGGCAAAAGATGAAACAGGATGGTTTCACATTGATTTTTTCGGAAACGCAGTGTACCCTGAACGTTATCCTGCTGTAGGGGATTTCTACGATAACACTGCAAGGGTAAAAGATGAAAACGGTTGGCACTACATCGCAGAAACCGGACGACGCATCGACCCAATGAATTTCATTTGGGGAGGAGATTTCAATAATGGTATTGCCTGCGTCTATCATGCAAAGGACGGTGCAACCCACATAACAACATCGGGAGAACTCCTGTACAACAACTGGTACTATGATGTACGTCCGTTTATAAACGGAAGAGCAAAAGTACGTGATGAAAAAGGATGGCATTATATTGATATCGAAGGTAACATCCAAGAGAAATCGGAAGAACCTACCGATAACTTCCCACGCGGAGAAATCCGCAGAAAGAAACGAATAAATATAATTCCCGAACTGGTTAAGACTCATGAATATGATGCCTGTGTTATCCTGATTCGGCATGCAGAACGTGAACCGTTTTACCGAGGAGAGGGAGGATTTGATAAAAAAATAACAGCACGCGGAGAAAAAGAGGCAAAAGAACTCGCGAAAAATCTACCTCCGATTACAAATGCTTATGCAAGCACGATTCCACGGTGTTTAAAAACCGCAGAATTCATAGCTGAAAGAGTCACCAAAGACACGTGTTTTGGAAATCCCGGTCTTTACGTCTATGACAATCCATTAAGCCACGAGTATTACGTCGAACATGATACTATATCCGCTATCCGATCATATATCAACGGAGAGATACTCCCGGGACATCATCCAATAAAGAAAGGAACTGAGCTTTTCTTTCAGCATATTCAAGAGATTGCAGAAGACGGTAAATGCATTCTTGCTGTTACTCATGATGCATTTGTAGTTTCATTCATATCAGTTCTAACGGGATATGATTTCTCTGATGACTGGATTGATTTCCTCGACGGGTGTGTCTTATTCCGTAAGGGTCACTCCTGGAGTCTGGCTTGGAGGGAGGGAGAGGTCGCTCTATACCCCCAAAGGGAAAAGCGTATACACCTCTAAAAACAATCTAAATTAAGCCACACCCGCGATAAACGAGCGATGACCAATTGATTGTTTCGAGGTGATTTTGTTCATGACTTGCCACAAAAAAGAGGCAAAGCAGGCAAAGGCAGCTGCAAAAGCCGCAGCAACCCAGTCTGATTCTGCATCAAAGAAGAAGAACTGACTTTTTCAAAACAAATAATCAAATATCAAATCAGCCCGGGAAACCCCCGGACTTTTTTGATTCGTGAAAGAAAATAAGCACATGTTTTTCTAATGAATGACAATCCGCATTTTATTCACTAGTTTTTCAAGATTTTTCTACTGGAATATTTGTTAATAAGAGAAAAGCATAATATGCCTTGAGCCTTATTGTAAACATATGACAAATTATGCGCACGTATCAGAAGATTTGAAAGAGGCACTTCACTTGGTTGGGTCTCCTGTTGCACTTAAAATCGTAAAATCAATAGAGGAAATTCCCGAAGGTATTCCAGAAATTGAAGAGACAACTCGCCACTGCAGAATGATTTCACTCGCAAGAGAAGGAAATGTATTCTTTGCGTCGGACGCAAAGCATCAATGTGGTGGTGGTGCATGGGCTCTTGGGCTTCGTGAGAAAGGAGAAGCTCTCAAAACCGGACAACACTACTTTAAACTTGGAAAATACTCCACATTAAACGCATCCAGACGTACCATGGAAAGTGTTCCGAACCTACCAAAGGAAAACTATGCAACTATCTACGCCCCGCTCGAAAAAGCAACATTTGAACCGGATGTAGTTATCATCTTTGCCCAACCATTAGCAATCTTAAAACTTGCTCAGAGTTCTCTTTACAACCTTGGAGGAAGGATTTATCCAGAATTCTCTGGAATTCAATCTATGTGTTCGGATGCAACTGCTTACGTCCTCTTAAATGGAAAACCGAACTTCTCTCTTGGCTGTGATGGCTCTAGAAAATTCTCTGGAATAGGAAATGATGAGATGGTTGCAGGATTCCCAGCAGAAATAATTGAGGATATTGCAGAAAACATCAAAAAAGTAACCGCGGCACCCGGGTCTAAAAAATAATACCACATTCTTTTTTGGAGTGATGCAGGATATTGGAATGATAGTGCAGTCCGCAACACTCATTAGTGAATGAATTCCAATAATAATATATTATGGATTTCGGCGCAAAATCTCAAGGAATAAATACATATGTCGCACCAAATGCCACTCTCATAGGAGATGTTCGCTTAGGAAATCAGGTAACTATTCTTTTTGGTGCGGTTCTTCGTGCCGATATGGACTCCATTACTATCGGAGACGGATCCAATATCCAAGATAATGCTGTTATTCACGAAAGCATCGGAAAACCGGTAACCATCGGAAAAAATGTATCAATCGGGCATAATGCAACCATTCACGGATGTACTATTGATGATGACTGCCTAATAGGGATGGGAGCAGTCATCTTAAATGGTGCAAAGATAGGGAGAGGATCATTGGTAGCAGCTGGAGCTGTGGTAACCGAAGGAAAAGAAATACCCCCAAAATCACTTGTAATGGGTATCCCCGGAACCGTTAAACGTGAATTGACCGAGGAAGAAGTCGCTAAGAACATCGCAAATGCTGAGACATACATAAAAGTAGGCAGGAGGTACCTCCATGAATAGTTGTGTTGTCATCGGTGGGGGTGTTGCGGGAATTCAAGCATCAATGGACCTGGCAAACAAAAACATCCATGTCACTATTATCGAACGGGAACCATCCATTGGTGGCCATATGGCAATGCTTGACAAAACATTCCCGACAAATGACTGTTCCATGTGTATTTTGTCGCCAAAAATGGCAGAGGTTGCACGAAATAAAAATATTACTCTGATTACAATGGCAGATGTGGAGAGAATCGACGGGAAAGCAGGAGAATTCACGATTACTGTCAAAAAACATCCGAGATATATTAAAGAAAACGACTGCACGGGATGTGGAGAATGTGTTGATATTTGTCCTGTAGAAGTCTACAATAAATTTGATGCAGGAATCGGTGTTCGTCATGCAATATACAAACCCCATGCTCAGGTCATTCCAAATCTGGTAGTCCGTGATAAAGACCACTGCATCAACTGTGGACTTTGCTTTGACATATGCGGGAAAAAAGCCATCCTGAGAAATGAAGAAGACGAAGAAAAAACACTAACACTCAAAACAGAAGCTGTCATAATTGCAACTGGATACACGTTATTCGACGCGAAGAACAAAAGTCAGTTTGGTTACATGAGATACGCCGATGTTATTACCTCTCTTGAATTCGAACGGATGATTAATGCAGGTGGGCCTACAAAAGGGGAACTAAGACGTATCTCAAATGGAGAGATACCGAAAAGCATCGTATTTGTCCAGTGTGTCGGTTCACGTGACCTTACACTTGGAAGAAACTACTGTTCCTGTGTTTGTTGCATGTATGCAATGAAAAATGCCATGTTGATTCGGGAACATTATCCGGAAACAGAAGTATCAATTCTCTATAATGATGTGAGAGCTTATGGAAAAGGATATGAGGAATACTATGAACGCGCTAAAAAGCTAGGCGTTGTCTTCCTCCGTTCCTTCCCTGGAGAAGTTGAAAAAGCAGAAGATAAACTTATTCTTCCAGTTGAAAACACTGAAACGGGTGAATTCCAGAGATTAGAAGCAGATCTTGTTGTATTGTCGGTTGGAATGTCACCAGAACCAAACACTGTTGAACTCGCAAAATCTCTCAACATTGACCTTGACAAGAATAATTTCCTGCAACCGAAAGACAGTTACTCGCCAGCGATAACGGGAATTGATGGAATATTCGTAGCGGGAACAGCACTTGCACCAAAAGATATTCCTGACTCTGTAATTTCTGGAGGAGCAGCAGCAGCAAATGCATACCATTGCATCAAAGGAGTAAAGAAATGATTCAAAGACATACGCGTGGAACAGCAGATATTAAAGAAGAGAAAACAATCTGGTGGGATGATGAGAAAAGTTGCATCACCACCGTTGATCAAACCCTTCTTCCGAATGAATATAAAATTATTGACATTACTACCGTCGAACAACTTGCAGACGCAATTAAACGTCTAGTTGTAAGAGGGGCTCCGGCATTGGGTGTTGCTGGGGCTTATGGAATGGCACTTTCCGCACGTTCCTGCGATGAGGATGAGAAATTCCAAGAAACAATAGAAAGAGATGCAAATACACTCAAGGGAACACGACCAACTGCAGTCAACCTTGCATGGGGTATTGACAAAGTCATGAGAGCAATGGAAAATCTCCCCCCGGAGATTGCAAAAGTTATGGCACTCTTTTCCGCGAAAACCATAGCAGAAGAAGATACGAAAACATGCATGCTCTTGGGACATAATGGTGCAAACTTGCTTCCGCAGATTGGAACGGTGCTAACACACTGCAACGCAGGTGCACTAGCCTGTTCATCCTGGGGAACGGCACTTGGAGTGGTTCGTTCGGCAACGAAAATGGGGAAGCATATATCGGTTTACTCGTGCGAAACACGACCGCTCCTTCAAGGTTCGCGTCTTTCTGCATTTGAACTATCGCGGGATAAGATACCAGTAACAACCATCATCGACAGTGAAGCTGCCTACTTGATGCAACTGGGAAAAATTGATGCGGTTATTGTGGGAGCAGATCGCATCACTAAAGATGGAGTATTCAATAAAATCGGCACATATATGCACGCAGTTTGTGCAAAACACCATAATATTCCATTCTATGTAGCAGCACCAATTTCCACATTCGATAAAAACGCGGAAATCAAAGATATCATTGTGGAAGAACGGAAACGCGAAGAGATTTCGGAAATGTGGGGCAAAAACACAGTCCCAAAAGATGTTCCTGTCATCAACTATGCATTCGACGCAACACCGTTAGATCTCGTAACAGCAATAATAACTGAAAAAGGCATCCTCTATCCTCCATATGATTTTTCGGGGTTATAAATAATGGCAGTGGAACCCCTCTTTCAAATTTTCGAGAATCCGATATGGAACTCGATTTTCATTCTATTAGGGGAACTGCTTCTATTGGCCTTTATTCTCTGGTTTATATTTATCATTATTGTCGGCATTTTAGTTGTAATATCAATCAAAAAACATCGAATGTACCTGCCGAAAATCCTCCGTCCAGCCCTAACATTAATGGAGGGGGCCATTCGAATTATCTGTCAAATTCTTGGTGTTGACTCACATCAATTGATGCATTTCCTCATTCGTATCGACAATGAGATGAACATCAGCGACTTCAGTAAAGTCCCTGTAGAAAAACGCGTCGTCTTCCTTCCTCATTGTCTTAGGTCATCTAACTGTCCAGCTCGACTCACGCCTGATGGTATCAAATGCCTAGGATGTGGGAAGTGCCAACTTGGAAAGATAGTTCCCGTATTAGAGGGGGCGGGATACGCAACATTCATCATCCCAGGATCAACATTCATTAAACGTATGGTGAAAAAATACAACCCGGAAGGTATGATTGGAGTTGGTTGTTTAATTGAAGTAAAAGAAGGGCTGGAAATGGGAAGAAAAATTTCTATAACCACAATGGGGGTTATTAATACCACAGATGGTTGTCTAGAAACAACAATGGACACAGAAACTCTTCTTGAAATAGCATCACTTGGACTTAAAGAACCATTGAAAATTACAGAAAAATAAGAAGATTAATACTGAAACTTAAGATTCTCCTATTTTCTTTTTTAATTCAAGCATTCGATCACGCAATTCAATTGCTAATTCGAAGTCGAGATTCCCTGCTGCTTCTTTCATACGGGCATCCAGTTCAATTATCATATTCGGTATTTCAGCAGTTGGAATATGCTTGATATCTTTGATGTCGACTTCCTTCTCGGGAATCGGTTTACGAATAGTAACAGGAATAATCTTATGTTCCTTATTATAAGATGTCTGCATTTCGCGCCGTCTTGTTGTCTCCGCCAATGCCGCTTTAATTGAATCCGTGATTACATCAGCATAAAGAACAACATGAGAATCAGCATTGCGTGCTGCACGGCCAATAATCTGAATCAAACTACGAGTATTGCGAAGGAAACCTTCTTTATCTGCATCGAGAATTCCAATAAATCCAACCTCAGGTATATCAAGACCTTCACGGAGGAGGTTTATTCCCACAAGTACATCAAACATTCCGAGACGGAACTGACGAATAAGTTCAGTTCGCTCCAATGTTTTTATCTCTGAATGAAGATATCGTGTTCGAATACCTTCTGCGGAAAGATATTCGCTTAACTCTTCAGCAAGTTTCTTTGTCAGTGTTGTAACCAGTGCACGATCTCCTTTTTCAATCGTCTTTCTGATTTCAGATATCAAATCTTTTGTCTGACCGGCTATTGGACGCACTTCTACTAAGGGATCAACAAGTCCAGTGGGACGGATTATCTGTTCTACCGCGGGACCCGAATGTTCCAGCTCATATTCTCCGGGTGTTGCTGAAACGAAAATGACTTGATGCATGAATTTTTCAAATTCATCAAACATGAGTGGGCGGTTGTCAAATGCTGACGGAAGACGGAAACCATACTCAACAAGAGGTTCCTTTCGTGCCTTATCTCCATTGTACATCCCACGAACCTGCGGAAGAGACTGATGACTTTCGTCAATTACCATCAAATAATCATCCGGGAAATAATCCAGCAAACAAAACGGACGCTCTCCTTTATTTCTCTTATCAAAATGCCGAGAATAATTCTCGATACCCTTACAGGAACCGGTCTCCTCCATCATCTCAATATCATATTCTGTACGTTGACGAAGCCGATGGGATGACAACTCATCCAAATCCCCCGACTTTAACGTTGTTTCTAGTTCCCGACGAATCGAAATAATTGCATCACGCTGTTCTTCCTCTGTTGAAACAAAATGGCGTGCAGGATAAATATAGAAATAGTCAAGTCTCTCCTTAACTTTTCCAGATATCTTCTCAATTTCGGAAATCCTATCAATCTCATCTCCAAAAAGTTCTATGCGAATGATATCGTTGAAATACCCTGGGATTATATCGATTGTATCTCCTTTTACACGGAAACGTCCAGGCATCAGTTCCAAATCATTTCTTTCAAAAAGGATAGAAATCAGTTTTTCAATGAGCGTACGTCGTCCTATTGAGTCTCCAACATGAACTTCAAATCCAAGATTCTGGAAATTCATCGGATTTCCTATACTGTATATGCAAGATACAGAAGCAACTACAATAGTATCACGATGGGATAGGAGCGACGCAGTTGCTGCCATACGCATCATTTCAATTTTCGGATTGATTGATGCATCCTTTTCAATATACATATCCTTTTTTGGGATATAACTTTCCGGTTGATAGTAATCATAGTATGAAATGAAATATTCTACATGATTTTCCGGGAAAAATTCTTTGAACTCATTGTAAAGTTGCGCAGCAAGCGTTTTGTTATGAGCAAGAACTAGGGTAGGGCGCTGGACATTTTGAATAATATTTGCAATGGTGAAAGTTTTTCCAGAACCGGTAACCCCAAGGAGCGTCTGGAATTGACGCCCCTCATTAATACCTTTAGTAAGTTCTTCTATTGCAGAAGGTTGAGAACCTTTCGGACTATACTCTGAACGTATTCGAAATTGTTCCTCAGAAATCATCGAAGTCTTCAATATCCTCGATTACTGGGATGAATGCGGTATCATATACTTTTGATAGGTATCTGCACAGAAACATAGCAACTGGAATCATCACAAAAATGAAAACAGCAATAAGGATACAAGTTCCCACCAAATTAGAACCAATTGCACTACTTATTCCTAGGAAAATAACGTAGAATATGAGGAATACAATTGCCATAAACACTACGCTTAAAATGTAGTTATACCAGCCGATTTTTTTAATAATACCAACTATTTTCTTCAGATTAGCGCCTTCTCTGATTTTACCAGTACGTGCAGTGGTCATCAAACCAATCATAGCAAAGAGAGAGAGGAAGATGAGTAGAAGGACAGTAATCACGGTCATCCCAAAATCAGTTGCAGTATTGAATAATGAATTAAATGTTCCAAAGACAGCATCCATATGATCCGCGACAAGATTGTAAGTAATGAAATAGATGATGCTGAGAATAATAACTGGGATGAAATAGAAGAGCAGAACAATATTTACTTTCCACCCTGTAAAGAAATTTGATAAGACTTTTTGAGTTTCGGGAACATAATTCAAACGCATCACTTTATAGAGATATCCTTGGAAAAATGGGAAGAGAAACACGCAAATAGTTCCAATCCCGATTGCCATAATTTGTAGAATAAATGACAGATTTGATTCTGTAAAACCATATGAATCACAAATTAAATATGGAGATATTATCGGTTTTACAATAAGTTGGAGGATTACAGATGCAACAATAATCCCGAGAATTATAGGAATTGCTATTGATAAGAACAGTCTGAACCAGTGGCCTATGTGGTTCATCGTAAATAATGATTCCTTTGTGTCAGTTAATGAACTGGCAATCAACTCTGCTTGTTCCATATTGTTATGTTTATTTTAGTCTTTGAAATATTATATATCGTTCGGATAAAACACCTAAAAAAAGAGAATGATTTCAAACGGCTTTCCAGAGGAATTTCTCTGATCGTAATCCTTTCTTCTTCTGTCCGGAAGGAGTATCATTCAAATCATCCAATATACTTCTCATACGCGCACTTGCACCATCTGCTTCATTGACCAGCCATGCCTCGGCCGTTAGAGGGACAACATCGCCATATATTCCATGGTGAGACTGGATGATATGACGGAGTTGCAGCAACTCCGAATCAGTTAATAAATCCTTATATTGATCGATGTGCATAATCCCCATAGTAATGTGTTCAACTAAGTTGTAGGTATCATTCGGGACATAAGTTGAATTTACCTTATCAAAACAGAAAATTTTTCCAATATCGTGGAGCACAGCACCAGCTATTGCAATATCGCGATTTATCTTCATACGTGGCATAATTTCCATCATATGAAGAACTATTTGCACTGTTTCGAGGGTGTGTTCACAGAGCCCACCAGTATATTCATGATGACGTCTTATGGCAGCAGGACATTCATAAAAACGATTGTCAAGACAGCAAGTTACAAAAATTCGGAGGTTTTGATTCTGAATGCTTGCAACTATTTTCTGAAGTTCTGTTGCATTTTTCTGAAGATTAGCAGGGGTGTAGATATACTCAATATCATCCCCTGCCACCAAGGAAATGGGACCCGATAATAGAGCACCTAGTGAATTTTCATTGTCTGAGTATACAATAAGGGAACCATTCGGATTGGTTTTTCCCACACCAATTATCCGATATACACAACCAACTTTAGCCAAACGAGCAGCATCCGTTACCTTTTCTCCATAAAACTTTGCTTCTATTATCCCCGTTTTATCAGCAATGGTCATGTGGAGGTACTGCTCACCACGCTTTGCTCTGAGATCTGCACGGCGAATCATAAACAATGAATCAACGGATATATCATTTGATATGTCCTTTACATAGAGTGTTTTTCCTGTCATATTATTACCAAGAGACTTCAATTACAGCCATTTCTTCTTCGTTTAAGGTGGCATCTCCTTTCTCGGGAACGAAAGAATACTTTTCTAACGGATTATAACTTTCATAGAGAGCAGATTTATCAAGAACATCAATAAACTCCCGAAGGAATAGACGTGGAACAATATCAACCCTCCCCCCAAACCGTGATGTTATTTTTGAGATCATTGTCCTGATTAACTTCGGTGAAATACGGGAAGAATCAACATTTCCATACCCTTCAGAATATATTTCTGCTACTTTGTAGGCAACATTTTCCAACTTTTCCATATTAAATTTGGATAATGAGATTTGTGTTTGAAGAGGATTAGCGAAACCATCTTGTGAAATAGGCCCTATTCGATCATAAAGTGGGGGAAGAGATCGGATTCCTTTTGCACTTTCAAAAAATGCAGGGGTTCCTGCAAAGAGGAAAAACGTACCTGGAATTTCGCATTTGTCGACCAAATCAACAATCTGGCGGAGATTGATATATCCTTTTTCTCGCTGTGGTCGGGAGAATGCTTGAGCAGTCTCAACTTCATCAAAGGATACAAAAAGCCCAGAAAAACCAGCTTGGCGAATTAAATATACAATACCTCTCAGGAAAAGGAGAGCGTCACTTTCTGATACAATACCTTTAACCCCCGCTTGGGATTTGAAACTCCTATTTGCAACGGTGGCGTCTCCAGATATCCATCCAATTGCCGCCTGAGCAGTAGCAAAATCACCCTTATTATTTGAATTATAGTATACCCGGACCGCTGATGCTAGACCAGAACTCACACCTGCTACGCGCCCTAGTGTAGCCTCGATTTCTTTTGATGTCTGTTCTCTAAGCATGGGATCGTCTTCCTTAATTCCCGTTTCAATTAACCGGTCTTCTATCCCATAAATCCAGGTATCAATTATACTTTTCAAGGCATGTGTTTCTGTAGCTGTCGTGAGACCAGCACAAATTTTCGTGTATATTGCCTGTAATTTATGGAGAGGAGTATCTGGAGATATAACCACATGAGATACTACAAATTTTTGATTCCCGGCCAGTTCTGCAGTTCGTGCAATCAGAAATGTTTTACCTGAACCATAATCACCTCTAATAAATTTACAGTCAGAATGCCCTGATGCTACAAATTCCAACTGAGATGAAATAACTTTCTCCTCCGAATCAATCCCCACTGCTAAACGTGACAAACCACTATTTGGAACAGTTCCACGACGCAACGCGGTAATTATTGCAACACTTTCAACTTTTCGATCACTGGCGACCGACATATCCATATACCTCTCCACGATCACCAACACCACGTTTTTCTATCAAGGTCACACCAAACTCTGTGGTTTTCTCAATCAGGGTATTAACTATACCTGTGATGCGATGGGTATCCAAAATAGACCGGAGATCCATTTCAGTCGCCTCTTTATGTTCACGTAAAAATGAGAGGATTTTCCGCTCACGTTCATCGAGATTCGGAAGCAAATCATCTTCACCAGCATCTATGGGCAATATTTCTTCGGAATTCGAAGGTTCGGAAGAAACAACTTCTGGACGGAGAACCGGACGTTCATAGAGGGAACGACCTTTTGCTTGAACAAGGATATCCGTGAAATCCTGAATACGAATCTTGGCGGGGTAACATGGAAGAACATCAATACCAGAGAGACAAAACCACTTACACTCCTCGAAATTACGCTGTTCAAGCGCCTCTACTGCTGAATACAGATACATTGAAGAAAGCATTTCGCGACCAGCGGTGGTTAGTTTATCTGCATTTGCAGCCAATTTTTTCTGAACAATCTCACGACATTTATCTATACGATAAAGACCAGCAGAACCATTTAATACGTTATTTGCCGCCTGTTCAATATCTGATAATTTTATTGTGTTGTTAAAGATATATCGAATAACAGTCTCTGCATCACGGAACTCTCCTGCACGTTTCAGATATCCCGCATATGCAAGACCGCCATTTAAGTAATCAGCACGGTATGCACGATAGAACCAGTCTTTTGCCTGTGATGCGGAGTTCGCTTCTTCATACGCGGCACCTATTTTTGCAAGACAGACCGCAATTGGATAAGGAGACAAAGTTACACTGATAACCCCTGCAACTTCCTCTTTGGTCCGGACTGCAGATAAAAACCCAATGAAATGATTAATAATCAACTCTGCTGTATCCCAATCAACATCTTGTTTTGAGAGAGTTGAGACGAGAAGCTTGCGATAGATTAAATCAGCCCCCTCGCCATTACCCAGTTTTGTCTCTAAATCAGCAGCAACCAGCAGATATTCAACGGGGGAATCGGGAGAGAGCAGATGTGAAAGTTCCTCCTTCGCCATTTCATAGTGACCAAGTACTTTTTCAAGAAGGACATAGGAAAAACGAATTGAACGGATATTTTCATCATCCATTCCCCCATCTTCAAAAGTGTCCAGAGCAGAACGATACGCTTTTTCTGCTGCTTCTCTATTTATTGCAGCCAGTGCTTCGAGATCAAGGCGAAGATATGCGGTGTCTTCTGTTTCATTCCAACCCTTTAATGAAAGATTCAAACACTTCTGATATTCACCAGCTGCAAGCAGTGTTTCTATATAGGGTATGCTATAACACTCTTCTCCAAAATGATGAATGTGAACATTAACCGATTCTTTTGGTTCTCCAACTTGGGTCAAAATTTTTTCTAGTAATTTTATTTCTTCTTCACTGTCTTCGGACCAAATCAAGGATCGAAGTGAAGGGATAGCTCCACGATAATCTCCTGCTTTCACTTGAAGATATGCATAATTTTTAACTGCTCCTTTATTATCTGGATCCAGAATAAGAGCAGTTGCAAATTCATCAACAGCACCTTCTTTCCCAGACTTCAACAATACATCCCCTAAATAACTATGAAGGTAAGATGAACCAGGCATGATTCGGATAAGCGAACGAAGGAGCGTCTCAGCAATGTCATATTTTCCGGTTGCAAGATAACTTCTTGCCGCAAGTAACATTAATGCAGGGTCATTTGTTCCTGACGCCAGTGTCAGGACTTCATCATATTCACCGGCATCAAATAATGCCATAGCGGATGAAAGAAGTGATGGATTAAGTGTGGAATTTTCCATTTTACTTCAAGATAGAAAGAACAGCTTTTCCGAAAGCTTCCGAATCAAACGGTGTTTTTGCAGTGATAATATTACCATCAATAACAACGTTATCTGCAACAACCTCTGCCTTGTCGAGAGAAAGAATTCTTTTTGATGCGGGTGTGTCGAAGGTAGTTGCCTTTTTTCCCGCAAGGAGACCTGCTTCGGCCAAAACAACCGGTGCTAAGCAGATTGCTGCAGCAACTTTACCTTTGTTACCAATTTTATTAACGATATCAATCAGAAGTTCATTTCTCCAGAATTCATCTTGACATCCAATACCACCAGCAAGAATGATTCCATCATATTCATCCGGATTCACTTCTTCAAACGAAAGATCAGATTCAACAATTTCACCGTGCATTCCATAGCATGTTCCATGGATAGTGGATGCAGTGATACATTCGATTCCTGCATTTTCAAGTATTTTTTTCGGTTCAGTGTACTCCTGATCCATAAAACGGCTTGATGCAATAGCTAGGAGAATTTTCATAGAGATATATTGGTGTTGATATGGGATGAATGTGTTGTCACCCATACAAATTATAGACCAAAAATGAGTGATACTAATAGATAAGCAAGTCCGGAAACGATAGCGGCACAGGGTATTGTCAGCACCCAAGCTACAACCATGTGAATTACCGTCTTCCAATTCACAAGACCAGCACCACGGGTAATTCCAGTTCCAATAATAGCCCCACTTGCAACATGTGTGGTTGAAACAGGAATTCCAAGAGCAGTTACCAGGGCAAGAACACCGCCAGAGGACATGCTGGCGGAAAAACCTTGGTACGGCATTATTCGAGTAATACCAGAACCAACTTTTTTGATGATATTAAGACCGCCGCATATCATACCCAAAGCAATAGCAAAAGAGCAAATGATTACAACCCACAGAGGGACCGTAGATGTTGCAGTGACTGCTCCTATGGATACGAGAATAGCAAAAATAACACCCATTGCATTCTGGGCGTCATTTCCGCCAATTGAAAGAGCTTGGAATCCTGCTCCAACCACCTGAAGACGCTGGAACCATTTGTTCATCTTCATCGGATGATTGGATCGCTTATCTATAATACGAGTCAGTATTGCTGTGAACGTATACGATACTGTAAGACCGAGCATAGGAGATACACAAATAAATAGAAGAATTGCGAGAATACCACCAGATGGAAGGACGCCTGCAATCATACTGGCAAGAATCCCAAAAATACCTCCTACTGCAGCCCCACATACAAGAAATACTGAAAGTTTTTCCTTAAAAATCAGAGCAAGGATTAGAGCAATAATAAACCCAATTGCCGCCCCTAGAAGAACAAATATTAGCGTTCCTAACAGTGTTTCTCCTGAAGGCCAAAGAGCACAACCGAACCCTCCTGCTGCAATTCCTGCGCCAAGTATTCCACCAACAAGAGCATGTGATGAAGAGACAGGAATCCCAACATAGGAACAGAAGTTTACCCAAAGAACAGACCCGCAAAGACCAACTAATAGAAGAACAGGAGTGAATATTGAGGTGTCAATAACACCCGCACCAATAGTTTTTGCAACAGCAGTCGAGAAGAGAAATGGACCGATAAGACAGCAAATTGCAGCAAAAATAAGCGCCTTCCTCGGAGTCATAGCATGCGTTGCAACTACCGTGGCTATTGCATTCGAAGCATTGTTTTTTCCATTGGAATAATTAAAAATCAAAGAGATTGCAATACCAAGGATTACCAGAATAGTTGTTACAACATCCATAATCAGGTGTGACGGATAATAATTGCCGTTATTACATCAGCAATATCTTCACATTTGTCCGCGGCGTTTTCAAAGTGTTCATAAATATCTTTCATTTTAATGATATGGATTGCATCATTGGATGCAAACAATTCCTTAAGCGCCTTCGTCTCCAAATCATCTGCTATATTCTCATAACGGTTTATCTCAATGCAGATTTTTTGTAATTCCTCGACATTTTTCAATGATCGGAGCATTGCCACTCCCCTCTGTATCTCTCGTGTTGCAGACTGCAGACATAAAGCGACATCAATCATTGTCGGAGCTGGTTCTTCAATATTATACGTTAAAAGATGACGTGCTCCTTCATCCATGAAATCAACAATATCATCCAATGTAGTAATTAGGCGAGAGATTTCTTCGGGTTCAAAAGGAGTAATAAATGTCCGGTTCAACTCATCATAAGCTTTGTGAGTTATTTCATCCCCCTCATGTTCAATGGATTTCAATTTTCTGTATTTTTCCTCAACATCCGAATAATCTGTAAAAATGTCTACTAGGGCATCAGCTGCCCTGCAAGCAACATCCGCCTGACTCTCAAACAATTCAAAAAAAACCTTGTCAGTAGGCATTACAATATCTTTGAAACTCATTGACTTCCCTGGAATTTCTTTTTGAGAAGAATAACTATGAATATTCCTCCAATACTATATAGATTCACTATATCAACTATATATTTTAGAAGAGCGGATTTATCTTATCATACGACAAACGCTAGAACAGAGATTGATTCATGTTCTTAATTGGTGAAGCACTCGTTGGCGATGGAGCAGAACTTGCTCACATCGACCTTATGATTGGCGATAAAAACGGACCAGTCGGAACAGCATTCGCAAACGGTTTAACCCAACTTTCTGCAGGACATACCCCTCTATTAGGAGTGATTCGTCCGAATCTTCTGCCGAAACCAGCAGTTCTTATCGTGCCGAAAGTTACCCTGAAGCATGGAGAACAAGTCACACAAATATTCGGTCCAGCACAGGCAGCAGTATCTAAAGCAGTTGCAGATGCTTTAGAAGATGGTGTATTTGAAGGAATTGATGTGGAAGAAAACGTAATTGTTGCAAGCGTTTTCATCGATCCAGCAGCAAAAGACTTCAATAAACTCTATCGTTTCAATTATGGAGCAACACGCCTTGCACTTACCCGTGCACTCGATAAGTTCCCGGACGTAGGTACTGTCCTTAAAGAAAAGGACAGAGCAGCACATGGAGTAATGGGATTCAAGGTTCCGAGACTTTGGAACCCGCCGTATCTCCAGGTTGCTATGGACCTTATCGACATGAAACAGGTCGAACGGGTCTTAACCAACGTCCCGCAGAATGATCATGTTATCTTTGAAGCAGGAACACCGCTTATTAAGCAGTTCGGCCTCGGAGTCATTGGAGAAATCAGAAAGATTCGTCCAAACTGCTTCATTGTTGCTGATATCAAGACAATGGATACCGGAAACCTCGAAGCACGTATGGTCTCCAATGCAGGAGGGGATGCAGCAGTCGTCTCTGGTCGTGCACCAATTGAAACTGTTGCTGCATTCATCAAAGAAGCAAAGAAGTGTGGTATCTACGCAATTATCGACATGCTGAATGTTGATGCACCGGCAAAACTCATCGAAGAGCTTGGAAAACTCGGTGGTGCTGCGGTCCTTCCACAGTACGTTGAGATGCACCGCGCTATCGATAAAGAAGCATCCGGAGAATACAGTTGGGGAGACATTAAGAAAGTAAAGGAAATCGGCAAAAAATACGGTGCAAAAATACTTGTTGCAACCGCAGGAGGTATCAGAAAGCCAGTTGTTTGTAAGGCAATTGAAGCTGGAGCAGATATTGTTGTTGTGGGTCGTGCAATTACTGCAAGCAAAGATATTAAAAACGCAGCAGAAGGTTTCCTTGAAGAACTTGACTCTGAAGAAATCGATCAATTCCGTGTAATGACGGACTTCTAAATATCCTTTTTTTAATTACAAAAATAGATGATTAATCTTCTCTTGTCTTCATAAGGAGAAAGAATAATACCTATTTATACTAGACAAAGAGAACATTCTAACAATTATTGTCGTTCGGAAACCATTTCAAGAAGGTCTTCACCATCTTCAACATCTTTCAGACGTTTCTCTCCTATGACAAGCGTACTTCCGATTTTCTTCTCCTTACCATAGTCCGTAACAACACAAAGCGAATGTGTTCCAGAGATACGAGAAATATTACCTAGGAGTTCTGCACGCTCAACTGTTTTTTGTGGTGTTCCATAACAGGTAAGAATTGTCTCATTCTCATACACCGCAAACGCATGAAATGGAGAACGGCGCAATTCATGGACATTAATCCCAATTGAACGGAGATGATCCTCAGGTCTCTCAGCAGTTTCTCCTTGAATGTGTGCAGATGGAAGAGAAGCAGGAACGCGTTCCTCTTCCGCGGGGATATACTTCATAAGATCTATTGGACGAACAATATCATCGTTAAAAAATTCTTCTAGACGCATTGCCATATCCAGCGTAGCACCCATGCCACTTTCATATTTACTAACGGTACGACGAGACACACCAAGAGCATGAGCAAGATCACCTAATGACAGAGACATACCTTCGCGTAACTCTTTCAAATGATCTGCATCCAAATTCACATATAATCCACCCGGCGATGCATAAACAAGCGGGAGTTCCCCTTCAGCTAAATAATCGTATAAAGTTGCGGGAGAAATAGCATTGATTCCATAACGGAGATAAATTGCTCCACGTTCAAGCGGGATGTCACGTGCACGTTCTCCGATAATCAGTGGCACTGCATGCAGATGACGAGCAATTTTATCCAAATCCCACGATACATCTTCATTCACACTGTCTATTTGAGAAACAACCTTGACAACGAGAAGATTTTCTCCATTAGTAGTCATTAAATCAAAACTTCTCGGACGAATCTCACAACGCTCAGAAACGTTGTACCCCGCCATAAGAAAGATACTTACGACGTTTTGGAGAAGTCTATCCATCGACATAATAGATAATTTTAATTGGATTGTTGTTCTATAAATGACTTTTTATCTCTTCCAAAATGGAAGTTATTTGAAACCAGACGCTTGATGTACTTCCATTTCCTCCATCTCATCTAAGAATGGCAGGAGACATTTTAGGTATTTTCGAGAACCAACGGGCGTCTCTATCTCCCCAATTTCCAAAATCTCTGCACATAGAGGTTGTTCAGAGAGCATCTGTTCAATATTGGCACTTGAACCGGAAATCTGTTTCATCTGTTTCTGCATATTTTTTATCCACTCTTCTATTTCAAGAACAGGTCGATAATCGAAGTCAACAAGACGGTATTTTGCAATATCATCTTTTACAGTAGACGATGCAGCAATCTCGGCATCCATATACAAATAAACGTTGATATGAAGTTCCCGGCGCAAATCACGAAGCTCCAAAAGATCAACTGATGTACCCACAATAGGAAGCTGATTCATACATAAGCATTGACCTCATCGATTGATAAGCATTGCTTTATTCCGCGCGTTCAAATGAATATACGTAAAAATTGACAGAGAATAACAAAAAAACCATCAATATTCAAAACAATGAATTGTCCCCCTAATTTGAAAAATACGCAACCACACACATTGGTTTAGTTTTTAAAAACAAATAGCAAATAAATATCAATTAGTTTTCAAAATTAAAAACAAAACACCAAATTATACTATTTTATTCCAATTAATACAAACCATAATGGATATATTTATATAAAATTATGCCAGATTGTTATTATGCATAGAAAAAACATGCCAAAATCATGCTATACTGTTCTCGAACAGTTGCATAGAAACGGCTCACAGACACACAAAGATCTTGTGATTGGAACTGGACTTGCTCCACGTACAGTTCGGTACGCACTGCGTCGTTTAAAAGAAGAAGGATTTGTCATTGAGAAGTTCAATTTCCACGATGCCAGGCAGATGCTCTATCTTCCAAAAATCCCCGACACTACACCACAAGCTACTGTTTAATCAACAAACAAATTACACCCCCTCTCCACTTTCTTTTTTTTACTTATTATTAATTCGAAGATAATTGGGTGGAGAGATCCCCGTATCATATACTCTTTATTGAAAGAGCGCACAAAAAGAAGATATGCTTTTTAAAATCATTGGATTAATTAGATAACATCTGAAAAAACGCACCGGTCGGGATTTGAACCCGAGTCAAAGGCTCCGGAGGCCCTTAGGATATCCTGACTACCCTATCGGTGCTTGCTTTAGTACATAGGTTTTTTGACTATATGAAATTACCACTTTCCAGTAACCCAACCATAAACCCCATAGATGACACAACCAATAGCAACAACCATCAAGACATAATACATTAATCCAGGTTTCTGAAATTTCGGTTTCTCCGATTCATCGGCTTTAGTCATACTAAATATGTTGTTCTTTATGCGTTATCAATCTTTAACACCGATTACTATAGAATGAGGTATACATCTTGCTAATACTCATCAATAACAATAGTTGTTCGGAAAAAGATGTGAGTTTGTCAGAAGACACATTGAGTGAAATACTACGATGGTTAATATAACGAAGAAAAATTAGGAGAAATTTGGTGAATAATAAATAATTAAATCTGAATTCCAAAGAACGACAGTATTATTATTACAATTACACCAATTACACCACCAACAGCGCACACAACAACTTTCGCAACTGTTAACCCCCCTATTTGGATTAACTCATTTAAAACAGGAACCAGAGTAATCACTAGTAGAATGATGACGCCAGCAATAGCATTTATCAACAATTTCAATCCATTTTTTAGAATAAAAAAAAGAACAATACAAATGACAATAGCAATCAATACCAATACAACTGCAGCCACAGGATTTGCCGTAATAATTCCAAAAATATCGACCATATTATCGTATAACATATATTGGTCGTAACTCCATATGAAACTCATCCGTAAAAATCATCATTCAAACTATCGAATATATTTACATGAAAAAACACGTCTTTCTTACAGGGGACATCCAAATTGGTAAGAGCACAGCTATTGATAAAACTCTATCCATATTAAATATTGAAGTTGGAGGATTTCGGACCAAGGGTGTCAACCATCAAAAAGACGGAACATCAATTGTTGTTCTCTTTAAAGCAAATGGAAAACCAGAAACGGGTCATATTGTTGCGGAACGGAGAGAAGGAACTCGAAAAGCATTTCCCGAGATATTTGATACATATGGGCCGGTGTTTTTGAACGAAAAGAAAACAATTACCATTATGGATGAATTGGGATTTCTTGAGAGTCAATCTGAAATATTTTGCTCTGCAATTATCGAAACGTTAAACAGCGACACCCACGTATTAGGGGTGGTGCGAAATATGCGCACCCCATTTCTGGATAAAATAAGAAACCGTGATGATGTTATCCTAATAATAGTAACTGAAGAAAATAGAGATGAAATTCCTGGTAAAATTGTGGAAATTATGAGAGATATGGGGATATCTCCGCAAGAATAAGATTCATCAATGTTTTTGCCTCCCCTGCATCTTCCGATTCTGTATATATGCGAATCAATGGTTCTGTTCCTGACGGACGAATTAATGCCCAAGAACCTTTTTTATGAACTTTTATGCCATCACGATCATCTATCGGATAATTCTTGAAATATAAACGCATGTGTTCAGTTATCTCCTTTGCACGAGTTGTTTTTCGTTTTTCCTGATACATGGTGAACTTTGGAAGAGAATCAATATAAGAAGATAGAGGAATCTTCTTTTCAGAAAGAAGACCGACAAGAGTCGCTCCAGACATTCCACCATCACGGCAGAACTGATGCGATGGATAGATAATACCACCATTTCCTTCTCCCCCAATAAATACATTCTTCCCTGAATCAAGTTCTTCACGCATTGTTCGTGCCACATATGGACTTCCAACAACCGTATAAACAGTTTCACAACCATATTTTTTTCCAACAGCTTCAATAACCCCAGATGATGCTAGCGTCGTGACAATCTCCCCCCCAACATTCTGTTCCGCGAAGTAAGATGCAAGAATAGCAAGCATGATATTCCCATCGATGAAACGTCCTTTTTCATCGACAAAAACCGCACGATCGGCATCACCATCATGAGCAATTCCAAATGCAGATCCGGTCTTAACTACCGTCTCAGATAACTTCTTCAACCCCTCTTCAGAAGGCTCCGGAAGTCTTCCAGGGAAAAATCCATCATACTCACTATTTATTATATGGACATCACAACCCAGCCGCTTAAAAATCTCGGGAGCAGTACGGCAAGCAGCACCATTTCCTGGATCGATAGCAACGGATATCCCCTTCCCAATATCTTTTGGAAATTGAGATACAATCGCGTCAATATATAGGAGGTAGGAATCATAATCAATAAATAGATGACCTACCTTCCCCCACTCCGCGTGGATCATTGTTTTATTAATGTAAATCTGTTCGATATCGATAGTCTTGTCATCTCCTAGTTCCGTTCCATCAGCGTCAATGAATTTGAATCCGTTGTATTCAGGAGGGTTGTGAGATGCGGTTATCATGACACCCCCATCCAGTTTCTTTGATAGAATAAGATATTGCAATGCTGGTGTTGGAAGAATGCCGAAATCTATAACATTACACCCAGCATCCATCAATCCAGCGGAAACGGCTGCTCCGAGTGCATCCCCTGATGTTCTGGTGTCTTTTCCGATACCAACAGTTTTACCCTGACCCAGAAATGTCCCATATGACTCCGACATTTCTAATGCGAAAATTGAAGTCATATCTATGCCAGTTATGCCGCGAACGCCATTTGTTCCAAAAAATTTCTTTTCGAGTTTTGCTAGTACCATAGTGCTTGTTAGTATATCAGTCTCAAGAAATAAAAAATAACTCCCTCTTATTAACAACTGAAATATATGGTAGAAAAAACATATAATTACCCACATGTCAACAGAGGAACTTCCAAAGACATATGATTTCGCTGCTGTGGAGAAGCGCTGGCTTGAACAGTGGAAAGACAGCGATTTCTATTTCGATAAACATTCGAAAAAACCCCAATACATCATTGATACGCCCCCGCCGTATCCAACAGGTAAATTGCATATTGGTCATGCACTAAACTGGGTTTACATGGATATTATCGCTCGGTACAAGAGAATGACTGGGTTCAATGTAATGTTTCCACAAGGATGGGATTGCCATGGTCTCCCAACTGAAGTAAAAGTTGAAGAACTCAACCACATTACAAAAAACGACGTGTCCCGTGAAGAATTTCGTAGGATGTGTCGTGAACTAACCGTCGAAAATATTGCAAAAATGCGCCAGTCCCTACGTACGATGGGATTCTCTGTCGATTGGAGCAATGAATACATCACGATGGAACCGTACTATTACGGTAAAACCCAGCTTTCTTTCCTTAGAATGCTGAAAGCAGGATACATTTACCAGGCAGAACACCCAGTAAATTTCTGTACCCGTTGTGAGACGGCAATTGCATTTGCGGAAGTATCCTACAATGAAGAAGATTCCTTCCTCAACTTCTTCAACTTTGATGGTCTTGAAATCGCAACATCCCGACCAGAACTACTTGGGGCGTGTGTTGCTGTTGCTGTACATCCAGATGATGACAGATATAAAGAAATCGTTGGCAAAACCCTTAAAGTTCCTCTGTTCGGCCACGAAGTTAAAATCATTTCCGATGACCAGGTGGATATGAGCTTTGGTTCCGGTGCTGTAATGATCTGTACATTTGGAGACAAAACCGATGTGTTCTGGTGGAAGAAATATAATCTCCCATTACGGAAGGCAATTACACCGAAAGGAACGATGACCTCCATATGTGGAAAATATGAAGGGCTTACCACCAAAGAATGTCGCCAAGCAATCATCGACGATATGAAAAAAGAAGGGATACTCTATCGTCAGGAACCACTTCACCATAGTGTTGGTTGCTGTTGGAGATGTAAGACCCCGATTGAAATTCTTTCCGAAAGACAGTGGTTTGTGAAAGTTAAAGGAGATGAAATCATTAAAGCTGCCCGTGATATCAAATGGTATCCGGAACATATGCTCCAACGCCTAGAAAATTGGGCGGAACAGATGGAATGGGACTGGTGCATCTCCCGCCAGCGTCTCTTTGCAACCCCGATTCCAGTTTGGTTCTGTGACAAGTGTGGCGAGATGATTTTACCAGATGAAGAGGATCTTCCAATTGATCCAACCATCGACAAACCTAAGCACGCATGTCCTAAATGTGGCGGAACCAGTTTTACCGGAGAAACTGACGTTCTGGATACATGGATGGATTCCTCCATCACAGATTTACATGTTACTGGATGGGACGGCACAGGAAAACCAGAATTCTTCCCTGCACAATTAAGACCACAGGGCCATGATATCATCAGAACCTGGGCATTCTATACGATTTTAAGAAGTATGGCAATTTTAGGTGAGAAACCGTGGGACGGGATTCTAATAAATGGTATGGTTCTTGGAGAAGATGGATTCAAGATGTCAAAATCCAGAGGAAATGTAATTGGACCAGAAGATGTTATGGGTCCATATGGCGTTGATGCACTCCGTCAATGGGCTGCAGCAGGATCCTCCACGGGACAGGATATTCTTTTCAACTGGAACGATGTTGTTGCTGCATCCCGATTCCAAACCAAGATGTGGAATATTGTCAGATTTTCACTAATGCAGATTCGAAAGGAATCTTCCATTCCAAAAACGGACAAACCTTCTACGTTAATTGACCGCTGGATGCTTGCAAATCTTTCCAACACCATTTCCGATGTCACTGACGCAATGGAAGCATACCTTTTTGACAAAGGGTTGAAGATTATTCGGGACTTTGCTTGGAATGTAATGGCAGACGAATATCTTGAATTTGTGAAGGGGAGACTTTACAGCGAAGATCCCGGACGTGCTGGTGCAGTATTCACCCTTGAAACAACACTTGATGCCATGTGTACCATGCTTTCCCCATACATTCCGTTCTTTGCCCAAGAATGCTATCATCACTTGTCCAATGGAAAGAGAATTATTGATCACCCATGGATAACCTTCCAGTACAATGATGACGAGGCAATCCGCGATGGTAATCTCGTTGTCAAGATTGCGGGAATATTAAGGAAATATAAACATGATGAAGGACTTGCTCTAAACGCACCGCTTGGACTTGTCACCATCTACACTCCAGCACACAGTATTGACGACGATGGCGATCTTGGACGTACCATCAACGCCGAAGTTGTATGGAAGAATGAGGAACCAACTCTTGAAAAGAAGATTGGAGAGGTGATTTTCAACAAGAGCATCGTTGGAAAAACCTTGAGATCAAAAGCGGGTGTCTTTATGAAGGCAGTCCAAGCACTTCCGGATGACCAAAAAATCAACCCACCAAAAATAATTGTTGCTGACGGTGAAGAAATTGAAGTCCCAGAAAATGCTTGGAAAGTTTCCTATACCTATTCTGTTTCCGGACAGACAGTTGACGTTATCTTAGACGAAGAAGCAACAATTACTGTTAAAAGACAGTAACAATTACTGTTAAAAGACAGTATCATTCTTTTTTTAACCATTGTAATGAGATTGATATCATATCACAGCGTATCTAATTATTAATGACAGAGATAGTATTTCTGACCGATATCCACGGAAATAGAGAAAGTGTTCGTACCATTTTTAAACATGAAGATCCGGATTTCATCCTAATTGGAGGAGATGTAACCGATTTCGGACAGGAAGTGGATGGAGTAAAAGAATTCCTTAACGAGATGCCAGCATTAACTTTTGTTATTCCTGGAAACTGCGATAAACGGGAAATTCTATCTCATTTCGAAGCATCAGATGCCGTCTCACTTCACCATAAGACAATTGACGTAGACGATATCACATTTACGGGATTTGGTGGTTCAAATCCATCCCCATTTGGAACCCCTTTTGAAGATTCGGAAGAGGAGATATCAAAAGTTGCCGAGGAAATTGTTGCAAAACTCACAAAGAATAGGTGGAATATATTATTAACACACGCACCACCATATGGTGTACTTGACGAAGTTGCAACAGATGTACACGTTGGTTGTCATGCAATAGCCGACATTATAAAGAACTTCGACATTGTTTGTTGTGGACATATCCATGAAATGAAGAACATTGCAATGTTCAATGGTAAAGTATGTGTTAATCCAGGACCAGCTAAAGATGGGAACTATGCTGTAATAGAACTTGATGACGACAGTGAGCCAATCATTACCTTGAAAAATATCCGTGATTTCGCGGAATAATTTATAATTAATAATTTATTTTTATGATATTATATTGCCAATATTTGTGTAACCATCACCACGAAATTCAGCGCAACCAATAACTGTTGCTTTCTCACAATCAACTGGTTCAACTACTCGTTCGGATAAGCAAAAGGAGAGTGCAGGGGAACGTTTTTCTACTCCATCCACTATAAAATAGCGGGAGTGAAGGCAAAAACGGCAATTCCCAACGGGAAGAGAACGACCATCACTGCATGTCACACAACCGTTTTCAACGCGACGATTAGAAATTGTCATCATCTTCATCTCCCTCATCATAGAACAAAATTGAATATCCGTACTTTCTGAGAATCGTCTCAATATCAGCAGATGTCGGATTTTCTGACGAGGCCATTACATTCTCATGCCATATTTTGATGAGTTCTTCATCCTTTGTCACCAGGGAAAAACGTCCTTTGATTTTTCCAACCTCTTTACCATCTTTGTTAATACGAGCAGTGCAACAATGATAACTACCACAGATTAGAAGACGATACGGATGGATTGTGCAGACATATTTTCCATTCGGAAGACAACGGACAAAATAACAAGCTGAAGGATGCTTTTCCTGTACAGAATGATCATTCTCAAAAATTTCTCGATATTCAGGAGTTACCAGTGCCTGACGCATTTCTCGCACAATATCATTTTTCACAACAAAACCATATCGGGAAAGCTGCTTTTCCATTTTTACAATGGATCCTATACCTAGACAACAAAGACCACATTGTAAACATTCGAATTTTCCAGCCATTGATGATAGAATTTAGGGGTCGACGCTATTTATAGATGCGGACATTATTGTTAATTGTAATAATTCAAAAACGTACAAGCGCCGCCAACAGGACTCGAACCTGTGACATTTTGGTTAACAGCCAAACACTCTACCAACTGAGTTATGGCGGCACACTTGTTGCCTTATTAAATATGTCAAAGTATGTATTAAATGTTTTTATTCGCGAAGAGACTGAAGTTTCTCAATTAACTTATCCATATTGGAATTGAAGTTTTTCAGCATTTCTAATGCCTTTTCTGTTGCAATAGCCCCCGAAGGAGTCGCTTTGATGTATTCCATCTGTTCCAAAACCCGAAGGGAATAACGAATACGATGTTGTGATTGATGAAGTTCATCAGTCAGTTTCATGATACCAACTGGCCCATGGGAAACAACTGCACGCATAACAATTAGATGGCGCTCCAAAAGTTCAACTTCGCCATTAATCTTTTCCAGCATTATTTGATGCCTCCTGTTTTTCACGTTCTTCCTTTGCTATCTCTTCACGGAGTTCCGCTTCAAGCTCTGCACGTATTCTGGCACGTTCCGCTTCACGTTCTGAATTTATCTGAGCAAGGCGCTCCTCTTTTGTTGTTCCATGAATTTCAAGCCATGCTTTGGTTGAACGGTATTTTCTGATGAAAAAGATTAAAGCAATTATTGCGATTACGATACTTACCGCAATTATCGGCCACTTGGGCAACCAACTGTTCGGAGCAATAATACCAAGAGCTATCGCAAGTGCTGTTGCAAATATGATAATATTCAGCAACAGGACATTTGCAGAGAACATTCCTTTAAACTGCGCTCGCTCTTCGTCGTTCATTACTATGTTATTATGTGTCACAGAAATAAAAACTACATCTCTTATGAACACCAATTATCATTATTATTATGACTGCACTTGATGACGAACTGATTCGACAAGATTGTGATGCATATGTCATTTATGATTCCTCGGAAAACAGCGATATGCAATATTTAAGCGGATTTCACGCCTCGGATCCATACATCTTTGTTCAGAAACAATCTGGTGAACGGTATATCATCGTTTCCAGTATGGAAGAATTACGAGCGCGCCGAGAAGCAAAATGCAATGTCCTAACGCGCACATCAGCAGGATTTGTGGAATTCTATGAGGAATATAAAAATGCAGATTTAGCAACAGCACATATGCTGAAAAATCTAAATGGCAAGAAATTTCTTGTCCCTTATTCCATGCCAGTTGGCTTTGCAAACGCGTTATCATCCGTTGCAGAAATAAAGGTTGATACTAATACAGTGCTATCTATGCGTGCTGTAAAAACCGAGGATGAAATCGATAAGATCAAAGATGTTCAACGTAAGAATGAAGATGGCGTACATCTTGCAATAAATGCAATCAAAAAAGCTGACATCGATGAGGAGGGAAAACTCGTTCTAGATGGTGAACCACTGACTTCAGATCGTCTCAGAGGAATTATACATGAGCGATTCTATTCATTGGGGCTTACAGATACTGATACCATCATCTCTTGTGGAATGGATACTGCACTCCCTCACGCTAAAGGAGATGGTCAATTAATGGCGTATCAGCCAATTGTTATGGATGTATTCCCGCGCGACAATACTACCGGATACTTTGCCGATATGACACGGACAGTTTCTAAAGGAAAACCATCTGATGAGATTATCAAAATGTATGATACCGTTCATGAAGCAAAAGAATTTGCAGCTTCGCTCATACGAGCTGGGATATCTGGAGCAGATGTCCACAATGCAGTTGCCGATTTTTTTACTAATAAGAACTATGAAACAGCAGGTTCCTCTGGATTCATTCACAGTCTTGGACACGGTGTTGGTCTTGCAATTCATGAATCTCCGAGCCTTTCTATCCGCGGAGAAACACTTATACCAGGAAACGTAGTAACCATCGAACCAGGGCTATATTACCCCGGGATAGGAGGAGTAAGATTGGAAGACATGGGAGCTGTAACTGAAGATGGTTTTGATAGATTTACAACATTTGAAGAGCAATTAATTATAGCATGAACGACACAGAACTTGATAACTATCTAGAAGCAGGGAGAATTGCCAAAACGGTCCTGCACTCCTGCGCTGCTGAAATCAAACCAGGTGTGTTACACGCAGATATTTTCGACTTGGTACTTGATAAAATTGAGACAGCGGGATCATCACCATCATTTCCACCAAATATCTCAGTTAATGAGTGTGCAGCTCACGATACGCCATCCCCAATAGATGAACGTATATTCAATGAAGGAGATTTAGTAAAACTAGATATCGGCACACAGATTGACGGATATATTGCAGATACAGCTGTCACTGTGAATCTTGGAGAGCATGATAAACTACTCGAAGCATCAAAGACAGCACTCGACGCCGCTGTGAAAATTGTTAAACCAAATCTACAGGTGTCAGAAATTGGAAAAGTCGTTGAAGAGACGATTACGTCCTTTGGGTATCGCCCAATCATAAACTTGACTGGACATGCACTGGCCCGCTACAGTCTTCATCATGGTTTATCTATTCCTAACACCGGAGCATTTGGAACAGCAATACTCCATGTTGATGATGTAATCGCGATAGAACCATTTGCAACATCGGGATCAGGTATGGTTCACGAAGCGCCTCGGGGAGAGATTTACCAAGTTGTTGGAAATGCTCCTGTCAGATCACCAACAGCACGTAAGATTCTAAAGAAAGCTGATGATATGAATGGACTTCCATTCTCCCGCAGATGGCTTGGAATTCCCAGATCAGAACTAGCCATTCCAACACTTATCCGCCAGGGTAATTTCTATGAATACCATGTTCTTTCCGATGTCCCTGGTTCATTTGTATCCCAGTTTGAGCATACGATAATCGTTACCGAAGAAGAACCAATCATCACAACAAAATAATTTTTTTCAAATCACAGTCCGAAGAGGATAAAAAGACCGATTGCAACCAATCCCCCAAGTAATGTTGCTATCAAATTCGTCCCAGCATTTCCAACCCACCCTTTGTTTTCAAATAATGCCCCAATCAGGCTGTCGATATTCGTCCCAATAAACCCAGCAAAGACTGCGATTAGACATATCGGAAGCGAAGCTATTCCTGCTACGAATCCAATGACACCAATGATTAGAGATCCTGCTAAACACGCAAGTTCCCCTAATAAAGACACTCCGCCATTCTGACCAGGTTTACAGTGTTTCATCGTTGTTATCATACGAGGATTCTTACTAAGGACGCCAATTTCACTTGCAAGGGTATCCCCTGTTGCGGTCGCTATCGAACCGAGGAAGAGAGCTGCAAAAATGGGATTCCCAGTAATACCAAACAGAATACTTGCTACAACACCAACACCAGCATTTGAAAATGCATTGAGATATCCACGCCTCCCTCCTTTTGACTGGGCAACACCAAGTTCTGTTTTCCTTGCATATTTAAATTTGGTGAAGAGAGAGCCAATGATAAAGAAGGCCATTACCGCGAGGAACCATGCAATGCTACGAGTGAAAGTTATCAATAAGATACCAAAGAGAACAGCGGAAAACACACCACTTATATCAATGGTCCGTGCTTTATACGCAAAGTAACCAAATGCCGCACAAAGAAGAAGAGCAAAAACTAAAATCCATATATCTACGGGGAATTCCAGTTCAAGAAACAGGAAAATCATCATGGAAACGCCGACAAGACTAAGAAGTGATCCATCATCACGATTCTTTAGAATACTTCTAAGCAGAAGGAGGGCGAGGAGAGCAATTGCACAAATAAGGAGATTAAACGTCCCCATATAGAACATGACAAAGATAATAGCAACTATGGAACCAATCCCGAAAAATACCATATCATGTCCAAACTTGCGGAAGACAACACGTACCCCTTCCCCGAGGAGAATCATCAGAATTGGAGCCAGAAGAGCTAGTAGTGGTAGGAAACCGATTGCTGCTAGAATCGAGAGGATTGCAACACCGATAGCAAAGTAGCGAGTTTTGCCAACAAAATACATGATTATGGATAATAATAATCCTGCAATTCCTAGTATTAGCGAGGTAGTGAATCGTGACGCTATGACTAGTGATAGTGCAAATACAAGATAGAGTATCCGAACATATTTTGCATCCATTTGTTATCGTAATTATTAGTTTAGAGAGTTAAAGAATTGTCTGGAATATCAAACTCGGAACTATAAGGTTTAATGTCAAGAATAAGGGTTCCATCAAAAGCATCGAGACCTAGAACTGTAAGTGTATCATCATCAATGGAAAGTAATCTTACCAAAGTTAGAGATACGGGATTCGGACGTACCGGGGATCGAGTTGAAAAAACACCTCGTATCTCATCTTCTTCATGACCATGTGGATGAACTTGAAGAATAGTGCGATCTGAACGGTCAAACCAACAGAACACAAAAAGATAATCGTCGGCCTTAAGCCCATACAATCCGGAAATATATTGAGGAAATATCTTAATGGTGCAGATATCATTCGCAATACGTCCCATACAAGGAGTATTATCATAATTTGTATACGGAGAATGTACAACCCCAATTGGCGTACATTTTATTTCAGGTTCCACCAAAGGCATTTCCCGAATATTCAAAGTATTATTGCACATCCAATCACAAGAAGAAATATAGGCATTTTCACGTGGAACATGGATATATGATACAGTGTTGAATTCATTTGCCTGTGTTTTAACCTCGTTAAAAAGCAGATGAAGATCCGCAGATTTCACTGCATAAATCCCATTCAATTGATTAATCATCAATTGACTATCGGAAAAAATTTCCACAACCGTCTCCGTCGGATTTACATATTTTTTCGCATGTTTCAAAGCAGTTTTGAGAGCAACATACTCTGCTGTATTGTTGGTTCTTTCCCCAAGTAAAAGAGAATCTGCCTCCAGAACATCGACGCCCTCCATAATGAGCCAAGCGGATGCGGCTGGACCAGGATTCCCACGAGAAGCTCCATCTGTGTACAATGTTAGTTTCCTCATAGTATCTCAATCAATAAACTCTTTATCTAACAACTCTATTTTAATGTATGGACTCACTTACAATAAACATTGGTAAAAATGGTCTGACACCATCTAGCACATTTAATGGTGGAAATATATCTCCAAATATAACACTCGGAGGGGTAAATGCTGATATGCAGTACATCACTCTCATTGTTCAAAATAAATCAGGGTCAGAACCATCAAAATGTATCTGGTGCATATGGGATATCCCATCAGTCGGTTACATTCCACCAGGATATGAGGAGGGGGAAAAACCATCATTTCCTTTCCCAGCAATTCAAGGAATAAATGATTATGGGGAGCATGCATGGCATGGGCCAGCACCAGGCCTTGGGGTGACTGATCGTCTTCTGTTCCAAGTATTTGGTAGAAATAAACCACTTGGAATATCCTATGACTCTAATGTGGATAAAGTAATAGAAAAACTGCGCGATGGAAAAACAGTCGCATACGGATATCTGGAAACAATCTATATGGGCTAAATGATAGAATATTTAAAAAGTATTTTTCATACCCTCCAATTTTCAAACCATATTTAATGCCTCGAGTTCTTTGTATATTAAATCAACAGCGAGATATGCATCTTCCTTAACCTTTCCCCCAGTGATAATCAGCTTCCCAGAACCAAAGAGAAGAACAACAACCTTTGGATTATCAAGACGATAAACAAGTCCTGGGAATTGTTCTGGCTCATACTCAATTTTGTCAAGACTAAGACTCATTGCAATTTTATTAAGATTGATATGAAAACCCAAATCTGCCGATGTTACAATATTCTGGACACTATATCCCGGATTTTTATCGATGACAAATCCCATCTCGGTCATTGTGGAAATCAAATTGTTTACACCAACAGAAAGGCTATCTAAACTCTTTGCGCCAGTTAATACAACTTTCCCAGATCCAAAAACAAGTGCTGCAATTTTTGGATCACTCATACGAAGTACAACACCGGGGAACCGCTTTTTATTGTAGTCTGCACCAGGTATTTTTTTTGCAAGCTCGACTAAATCAAGTGAATCACTCAATTTTGTGGATGCCACAACATTTTCTATTTTTAATGATTCGGCGGGAAGTCTTGGCATAATATAAAAATAGTTCCAATTACTATATAAAAACTCCCTCGTTAAAAAAAGATTATGATATGAGTTTAATCATATTCACGCCATGTATGGTGGCATTTAGTACACCGGAAGAAACGGACTTCCGATTCATCAGCACTTCTAAGCTGCCTTAACCACCATTCTGCAAGATTATGACCGCAATTCGGACAAACTATCTGAATTGTTGGTTTCGTTCCAAGGTTTTCATCACCATCAACAATCAGGATGTCATTTGCCTGCATATACGCAACTTTCTTCATCTGTTCTTTCTCTTCCTTCGTTATCTCTTCGGAATAGTTGCATTTTGGGCAAGTAAGTTTACCATTTATAGATTTCATCAGCTTACCGCAATTTGGACAGAACATCATAGTTATAATATCATTGTTTTTTAATCCTTAAAAATAATAACCACTCAGTGCGGAAAAAATATAACACAACGAACAGAAATGAGATAGTACAATGGAGATTTACAGCATCATCCCGTTCATCATCGCGCTTATCGCGTTCATTCTCTTCTTCATCCCAACAAAAATGAAGAAATACTTCGGCATTTTGGGATGGTCAGCGCTAATTATTGCCCTTATTACTCTTTTGCCTCATTTGATAGAAGTTGAAGGAAATGTCTTTTATCCAATAATCATCATTCTCGTCATCTTACTCCTCATACCTACTATCAGATTACTTTTGAAGGAGAACCCTCATATAAACACATTCACCGTCGGAGTTGGGGTTGCCACAATTATCTATGCCCCATTTGAGATTGTTTCCCCCCTTGGAAACTGGCTAATCGAAACTGTGGTTTTCTGGGTTCAGAAATTCTTTGATGCTGTTAATTTTCCATATCAGATGTATAGTTGGAATTTCTTCGAATCATTAGTTCCAATAACTCGAGGATATCTGGACCAAATAATCCTTGGTTGTACAGGAATCACTGCGATTGCAATTCTTATCGGCGTAATATTTCTGACAAAAACAACAATTATTCGAAAAATTGGGCTAATTATAATAGCTACAGTTCCGATTTACATAATCAATATCTTTAGAAACGTCTTTGTAATAATGGCATATTTTTACCAGTGGTTCCCCTGGTGCGAAGAATGGTTCCTAGGAAATACTATTCCTGGATTTGCAAGTTACTTCTGGTCTCATAACATTATGTGTGAAGGGGCAGCATTCCTAGTAATAATTATAATAGCAATCCTACTCTTTAAATTCACTCCTGGATTGGTATCTACTATCAGAAATATTATTGATGCATACATAACGGACATTAGGGAATTAACAAGAAGAAAATGAATTGCCCATTCTGCGAACATAACTCCGTAGTATTGGAAAATGAACTTGCCTATGCAAAAATGGACGAATATCCAGTATCTCCGGGGCATATGCTCATTATTTCTAAACGCCACATATCCGACTGGTTTTCCCTCACGGAAGAAGAAATAACAGCAATATTAGAATTGTTAAATATCGCGAAGCAGCACCTGGAATCAGTTTATCATCCAGACGGATTCAATATTGGGATTAATTGCGGGGAAGCCGCAGGTCAGACAATTTTCCATGTTCATGTACACTTGATTCCCAGATATCATGGAGATGTAAAAAATCCACGAGGAGGAGTGAGAGGCGTTATTGCCAACAAACAGAACTACCCAGAACCTAAATAAAATTTTCCACTCTTTGATAAGAGAAGAAAACCGAAGACTCTCTTATAAATAGGATGAAGAGGAATTATCTAATTACTATGCAAAAATCCATCAACGAAATTAACGAACGCATTCGTGATGGAAGTGTGCGTGTAGTCACCGCTGAAGAGATGCCCGACATTGTTGATGAACTTGGCACTGAAGGAGCACTGAAAGAAGTCGATGTGGTGACCACCGGTACTTTCGGTGCTATGTGTTCTTCTGGAGCATTCTTGAACTTTGGACATGCAGAAATTCCAATTCGTATGGAAAAAATGTATTTGAATGACGTAGAAGCACATGCAGGGCTTGCAGCTGTTGACTGTTACCTCGGTGCAACGGCTGAATCGGAAATACGCCATGATGCATACGGTGGAGCGCATGTTATCGAGGATTTCATCAGCGGAAAGTCTATCGAATTACGTGCAACTGGGAAAGGAACTGACTGTTACCCGAGACGTTCAATTGTTAATGAATTTACCCTTGATGAATTAAATCAGGCAGTAATGGTGAATCCTAGAAACTCTTACCAATGCTATGATGCGGCAACCAATATGGGAACGAAAGCAATCCGAACATATATGGGTTGTCTCCTGCCAGGACATCGTAATGTCACCTATTCAGGATCTGGATGTCTCTCACCACTTCCAAATGACCCAACATTTTCGGTAATTGGTTCAGGAACACCGATTTTCCTTGGTGGTGCAAATGGTGTAATTATCGGTGAAGGAACACAGAGTTCCCCGGGAAAAGGATTCGGCACACTGATGACATCGGGAAACATGAAAGAGATGTCCCCAGATTATATCCGTGCTGCTACGATGACTGGATATGGAGTAACTATGTATGTTGGAGTCGGTGTTCCAATTCCTGTATTAAACGAGGACATTGTTAAACACACAGCAGTTCGTGACGAAGATCTCACAACGGAAATTGTTGACTACAGCACTGGAACGCGAAATAGACCGATAATAAGGAACGTAACATACGCAGAATTGAAAAGCGGGAAAGTTGAAATTGACGGGGAAGAAATACGGACGTCTCCTCTATCCAGTTACAAAAAAGCACGTGATATCGCCAACGTACTTAAGGGAAGAATTGAAAACGGAACCTTCCTAATGGGAGCTGCTACACGTCCAATTGATGCAACAAAAGTAAATAAACCGATGGCAGAGAAAGGGAATACTATTCATGTCCTTGATCTGATGAAAACAAACTTCGTAACCATAACCGAAAAAGAAAACGTAAAAGAAGCTGCAAAACGCCTGCTTAGTGGAGAGACAAACCACCTTCCGGTCATCGACGCTGAAAATCACTTGAAAGGGATTGTTACAACCTACGATGTCTCCAAAGCTTTTGCTAATGACAACCAAAATCAAAGTGTTGCAGAAATCATGGTGAAACATGTCATCACAACCACGGTTGACGCACCAATCGATATAGCGGCACGAACCCTGCAACAGAACAACATTGGTGCACTTGTTGTAATTGACAGCAATCGACATGTTCTCGGAATGCTCAATTCCTATGATTTAGGAGATCTTGTTAGGAGAGGGAGGCAATAATGAAAATCCGAATAACATTTGACCGTTCAACAGTTCAAGAGCCAATTATTGCGAACATTATCCTTGAAACGGGAATTGCAGCAAACGTTGAACAGGCAATGATAGATGGAGAAGAAGGATGGGCACTTTTAACCTTGGACGATGGAGATGGTGAATTATTCCTCGACGCACTGAAAAAACGAGATGTTCAAGCATACGTTCAGAAAAATGCAATTATTCATAATAGAGATGAGTGTGTTGACTGCGGTCTCTGCATCAGTCTATGCCAGAAACATGTATTCTCCTTTGACGATAACTGGTGCTTAAAAGTCAATGCGGATTTGTGTGTTCTCTGCGGCCGTTGTGCAACATTCTGCCCACAACGTGCATTAAACATTCAGAAAGAATGATTCGTGAGCATTTTACCTTCCGCGAAACAATTACCACCATTCTCGCAGAATCCACAGAAGATGTAGATGTCGCGAAAAAGGCCATGCTTGCAGTACGGAGCGAATTAGAGGAATATATTCACTCCGACCCTTATTTTCAGTTGACCTATGAACCACTTGATATATCATCGCAAGCCCCTCTGATTATCCAAAGAATGGCAGTTGCCGGCAGAGAAGCAGGAGTTGGACCCATGGCCGCGGTAGCTGGATCTATTGCATGGGCAGGGGTTGAAGCCATGAAAGAAAACGGTGCAAACTTTGGATTGATTGACAATGGCGGAGACATTGCACTAATATCTGACAAAGACATTTCAGTTGGAATTTATGCAGGGAAAGCTGAAAGTTCTGGAAAATTTGCCTTTGTTATCCCCCCACAATCAGAGATTCTTGGAATTTGTACATCTTCAGCAACAGTCGGACCATCAGTGTCGTTCGGAAAAGCAGACGCTGTTGTTTGTTTCTCAAATAACCCGTCGAATGCAGATGCATGGGCAACAAGTCTCTGTAATAGAATTTCCGAAAATAACTTTACAGACATTATACCAAAGAATAGTTCCCTTATTGGTGTGTATGCTGTTATTGATAATTGGATTGGCATGTGGGGGGCATTACCACCAATTGTATCCGCAAAAGTCAACACAAACCTCATAACCAAAGAATGACCAGAACAAATACATTAAATTTATATAAGTATAAAACACATTTATTTAGGCAGTCTAAATAAGACTATCATGGGCCATTAGATCAGTCAGGCAGATCGTCGGACTTTTAATCCGCAGGTCGGGGGTTCAAACCCCTCATGGCCCGTCCACGCTTCGGATTTTTTGACAGAGAACTACATCAAGACGACTCTATCTCATTTTCCGCGCGTGTTAAACTCACTCCACAGGCGAGCTCATTTGAGCAATTACAAACGCCGAAGAAACACAATTTTTAAATTTCGCAGAACAGCTACCTGAAAAATCAGCAGTAAGACTAACGTATCCAAAGAAAAGGAATCTGATTAGGAGCTATATGACACGACTCAATGTATTACTACATGAGATGGTCCCAGACCATCAAATCATGGAACCGGAGGAAGTAACCGACCTCCTAAAGTCCTTCGATATCAACGAAGACCAGTTGCCGAAGATTTATCACGATGACCCAGCCGTGAAAGCGTGCGGGGCAACGCCAGGTAATGTCCTTCGTATCGTTAGAAAAAGTGTAACAGCAGGCGAAGCAACATCTTACCGCCTTGTTGTAAGACGCCCGAAAAAATAACCGGAGGATAAAACATGATTGATAGAAGCGTATTATCCAGTGCGTACTTTACGCAAGAAGACGTAGCACGTCACCAGTTGGACTCATACAATTTCTTTATCGAAGAAAATCTACAGAAGGTTGTCGACGAACAGAAGATTGTAGAGACTGAAATTGTAAATCGTGGTAAGAACCAAGAACCAGTTTGGGTTGAACTGGGAAATATCCGCGTTGAAAAACCGATTGTCAGAGAAGCAGATGGATCTCAAAGCAAACTCTTCCCCACAGAAGCGAGGCTCAGAAATCTAACATATGCTGCACCTATGATTCTTGAGATGACTCTTCACCAAGGAGATAAAGTTTTCCCAGTACAAGAAACAACCATTGGTCAGCTCCCAGTTATGATTGGATCAAAGGTCTGTAACCTCTGTGGTCTAACTCAAGAAGAAAGAACGGAACAAGGAGAAGACCCCTGTGATCCAGGAGGATATTTTATCGTCAACGGTACTGAACGCGTCCTGATGACTTTAGAAGATCTTGCTTCCAACAAGATTATGACAGAATACACAGAGCGTTACAATGAACAGATTCATGTCGCAAAAGTATTCTCTCAATACAGAGGATATCGCGCTCTGGTTGTTGTGGAAAAGAACAAGAAAAACCTTCTTGATGTCTCATTCCCATCTGTCGCAGGTCACCTCCGTTTCGCCGACCTTATGCGTGCACTCGGTCTGGAATCTGATGAGGATATCGTATCTGCAGTATCCCTCGATGAAGATATTCTTACATACATGATGCAGAACCTTGAAGAAAGTGACTGCGCCACCACAGAAGAAGGAATCATGTATGTCGGTAAAAAACTTGCACCAAATCAAACAAAAGACTATCAGAAGAAACGCGCAGAATTCGTTCTTGATAGCTATCTCCTGCCACATCTGAACTATCTTATCCCAGCAAATCTGAAACAGGGCGATGAAGGTTATGAGGAGGCGGCAAGAAATGTCCGTGTTGCAAAAGCAGAATTCCTCGGACGTATGGCAGAAGCATGTTTTGATCTCGCACTAAACAAAAGAAGAATCGACGATAAAGATCACTACTCAAACAAACGGTTAAAACTTGCCGGGGATCTTATGGAGGATCTTTTCCGTATCTCCTTAAACAGACTGACTCGTGATGTCAAATATCAATTAGAGAGAGCAAGTATGAGACACAGAGAACTTGCAATCGGAACTGTTGTCAGAGCAGATGTGCTAACAGAACGATTAATCCACCCGCTTGCAACTGGAAACTGGGTTGGCGGAAGAACTGGTGTCTCTCAATTAATGGACCGTGTCGACCACATGTCTGTCATTTCCCATTTGAGAAGAGTAATTTCTCCGTTATCTAGATCACAGCCCCACTTCGAAGCTCGTGATTTGCACCCAACACAATGGGGAAGAATTTGTCCATCTGAAACCCCAGAAGGACCGAATTGTGGTCTTGTAAAGAACTTCTCACAGTTAGTTGAGATTAGCAGAGGGACGGACGAGGAAGAAATAATGCGTATCATCCATGGTATGGACATTCAGCCTATTAGGAGTGAGTAAGAATGGATAAAAAAATGGCTCGTGTGTTCGTTGACGGAGCATTAATCGGAAAAGTTGACGATGCTGAAGGATTCACTCGTCACTTCCGTCAGATGAGACGATCCGGTCAGGTTTCAACTGAAGTTAACATCTCCTATCGGGATTACAGCAATGAAATCATCATTAATACCGACAGGGGACGGGCACGCAGACCACTTATTGTTGTCGAAAATGGTGTCCCGACAGTAACACCGGAAGATATTGAACGTGTCAAAAACGGCACCGATGATTTCAACACACTGATTTCACAGGGAAAAATTGAATATATCGATGCAGAAGAGGAAGATGACCTCTACATAGCAGTCGAAGAAAAGGATTTGACTGAAGAGCACACCCACTTAGAAATCGACCCGTCGTTAATCCTAGGAATTGGAGCGGCGCATGTTCCATTCCCAGAACACAATGCATCACCACGTGTTACGATGGGTGCTGGTATGATTAAACAAGCACTGGGATTTGCTCAAGCAAACTTAAAACTTCGTCCAGACACCAGAGGACACATGTTGCACTACACACAGGTTCCAATGGTGCACACCCAGGCTGCAGAAATGATTGGATCGGAGAAGCGCCCACAGGGTCAGAACTTCTGCGTTGCAATCATTTCTTACGAAGGATACAATATTGAAGATGCTCTGATTTTCAACAAAGCATCGGTTGAACGTGGTGTAGGAAGATCACATTTCTTCAGAACCTACGAAGGGGAAGAACGCAGATACCCAGGAGGGCAGGTTGACCGTATTGAGCATCCAGAAGATGATGTCATTGGATCTCACGGACCGGGATCTTATGCAAATCTCGATGTGGACGGAATTATTAATCCAGAAACAATCGTCAAAGAAAAAGACGTGTTAATTGGAAAAACATCTCCGCCTCGTTTCCTTGAAGAACCAACTGGGGAATTGCTTGCCGTTGAAAAACGTCGTGATACATCCATTACCATGAGGAGTAACGAAACTGGTATTGTCGATACAGTCATTGTTACGGAGTCGGAAAACTCATCTAGATTAGTTAAAGTAAGAACCCGTGATCTTCGTGTTCCGGAAATTGGTGATAAGTTCGCATCTAGACATGGACAGAAGGGTGTTTGCGGATTGATAACTCTCCAAGAAAACATGCCGTTTACTGCAGAAGGAATCTCTCCAGACCTTGTCATTAATCCCCATGCAGTACCATCACGTATGACCATCGGTCATATGCTGGAAATGATTGGTGGAAAAGCAGGTTCTATTGAGGGAAGCCGTGTAAATGGCACTTCATTCCGAAAAACCAATGTCGAAAAGATTTTCGATTCACCATTCGCACAGCAGCGTCTCCTGGATGATAAAGAAATTGCAGATGATCTTAAAGACGATGTACTTACCCGTGAACAGGTTCTCAGACACCAGCTCCAAAGAGCTGGATTTGCACACACCGGACGTGAAGTCATGTATGATGGTATTACAGGACGACGGTTTAAAGCAGATATCTACATAGGGGTCATCTATTACCAGAAACTGTACCACATGGTATCCACAAAGATGCACGCTCGTTCCAGAGGACCAGTCCAGGTCTTAACACGCCAGCCAACAGAAGGTCGTGCACGTGAAGGTGGATTGAGATTCGGTGAAATGGAACGTGATGTCATGATTGGTCATGGTGCAGCAATGGCACTCAAGGAGCGTCTGCTTGATGAATCAGATGCGGTAAAACAGTACGTCTGTGCACGTTGCGGAATGGTTGCCATGTATGATGCAAAACAGAAGACAACCAGATGTCTTGCATGCGGTGCGGAAACTGACATATACGAAGTAGAGATGAGTTATGCATTCAAACTTCTTCTTGATGAAATGAAGAGTATGGGCATAGCTCCAAGACTGAGACTGGAGGATATGGTATGACCTCGCCAAAGAGAATTGGAAAAATCGAATTTGGTCTTCTTTCACCAAAACAGATTCGTGATATGAGTGTCTGTAAAGTCATCTGGCCAGATACGTACGATGATGACGGATTCCCATATCCAAAAGGATTAATGGATCCATCTCTCGGTGTTATTGATCCAGGACTGCGCTGTAAAACCTGTGGACAGAAACAGGGAGATTGTCCTGGACACTTCGGACATATTGACTTGGCAAAACCGGTCATTCACGTTGGATACACAAGACTTATCAGGAAACTCTTACGTGTAACGTGTCGCGAATGTGGGCGTCTTCTCTTAGAAAAAGAGGAGATTGAGAAGTTCTCTGCTCTGGAGGATGATCCATACTCCGATGAAACAATCGGTGAAAAAGATATCAAGAAAGAGCGTGTCTGCCCATACTGCGGAGAACAGCAATTCAAAATTAACTTTGAAAAGCCAACCTCGTTTGTTGAAGTTTCCTCTGAAACCGACGAAAATGGTAAGACCCACAAGACGGAACACAAACTTACTTCCGCTGATATCCGTGAACGCTTAGAGAGAATCCCAGACGATGATCTTCGCCTGCTCGGAATAGATCCGGAAGTCGCACGACCAGAATGGGCAGTATTAACAGTACTCCCTGTTCCACCGGTAACAGTCCGTCCATCCATTATTTTGGAGAATGGTCAGCGTTCTGAAGATGATTTAACCCACAAGCTTGTTGATATCATAAGAATCAACCAGAGATTCAAGGAAAACCAAGATGCAGGAGCACCGCAACTCATTATTGAAGATTTATGGGAACTACTACAGTATCACGTAACAACATATCTCGATAACGAAGTCGCAGGATGTCCGCCAGCACGCCATCGATCCGGACGGCCGTTAAAAACCCTTTCCCAAAGACTGAAAGGAAAAGATGGACGTTTCAGAGGATCACTTTCTGGTAAACGTGTCAACTTCTCCGCACGTACTGTTATTTCACCGGATCCGAATCTATCTGTTGGTGAAGTGGGTGTGCCACTTGCCATTGCAAATGAGATGTCTGTACCTGTTCGTGTTACCAAACAGAACATCGAAGACATTCGTGCCATGATTAAAATTGGCCCTACACGACCGACATTACGAGACCCTTGCGGTGCGAACTATGTCAACCGCCCTGATGGAAGACGTATTAGACTGATTGGAGGACCGGAAGGTAATTGTGAAACTGTAGCTGAAATGATTGAACCAGGCTGGAAAGTTGACAGACAGCTTCGTGATGGAGATGTTGTTCTCTTCAACCGTCAACCATCTCTTCACAGAATGTCAATCATGTCCCATCGCATTAAAGTAATGAATGGCAGAACTTTCCGTCTCAATCCAGCGGTATGTCCACCATACAACGCAGACTTTGATGGGGATGAAATGAACCTGCACGTTCCGCAAACAGAAGAGGCGCGTGCGGAAGCAGAATTACTTGTCTCCGTTCAGGAAAATATTCTTTCACCACGTTTCGGAGCACCGATTATTGGAGGTCTCCACGACCATATCTCCGGTATCTTCATCCTGACGAACCAGACCAAATGGTACACCAAACAGGAATTCCTCTATCTCTTGAAATATACAAAGATGGAACACATGCCGGAGCCAGGAAAGATTGTCGATGGAGTCCCATACTGGAGCAACAAACAGGCGTTCTCCGTCATTCTTCCGAAAGACATCAGCATGTTCTACAAAGCAACCTGTTGTCAGAACTGCTCTCCATGTACTAAAAACAGCAAAGAAGGATGTCCAAACGATGCATTTGTCCAGATTGTAAATGGAGAACTTATCTCAGGAACAATCGATAAGAAATCTGTCGGAGCCATGGATGGTATGATTCTTAACAGAATTATTCGTCTCCATGGTACTAAACGCGCAAAAGAGTATATCGACGATTTAACCCGTCTTTCAATCCGCGGAATAATGCTCAACGGATTCAGTTATGGAATCAACGACACTGACTTGGGTAAGAACCAGCACAAACAGATTCGCGAAGTCCTTGATAAAGCAGAAGAAGACGCTGCAAAGAAAATTGAAATTTTCGAACAGGGTCACCTTGAACCTATGCCAGGAAGAACACCTGAAGAAACCCTTGAACTGCAGTTGATGAGCCAGCTTGGTAAAGCTCGTGATAGTACTGGTAATATTGCATCGAGACACTTAGGTTTCGAAAACTCCGCTGTGGTTATGGCAGTATCTGGTGCTCGTGGTTCTATGCTGAACATCGCACAGATGGCAGGTTGTATTGGTCAGCAGGCAGTTCGTGGAGAACGTCTCAGCCGTGGTTATGAAAACAGAACACTTCCGCACTTCAAACGTGGAGACAAAGGAGCAAGTGCACATGGTTTCGTCAGAAACTCCTACAAATCCGGTCTTACTCCGACAGAATTCTTCTTCCATGCAATTGGTGGTCGTGAAGGTCTTGTTGATACAGCAGTCCGTACATCTCAATCAGGTTATCTTCAGCGCCGTATGATTAATGCACTGCAGGATCTCAAGGTTGCCTATGATGGAACGGTTAGAAGCACAGGAGGTAAGATTATCCAGTTCGTCTATGGTGAAGACGGTACTGACCCGGCGAAATCTGCATCCGGACTTCCTGTTGATGTCAAAGGAATTGCTGAATCGGTCTTAAAGGAGGAGATTTAAGATGGCTGCAAAGAAGAAAACCCTTGAAGAGAAAGTTGAATCCATCCTTGAAGAAGAGGAACACGTTTCTACTGAATCAAAGAAGACTGTGAAAAAGATAAAAACAAGAGATGAGCCTGTTGTGGAGGAGAGCAATATTGCAAAAGAACTCCACACCTGGAATCTCCCAAAAACAATCTTTGAACAACTTCGCAACTGGCTTGAAAACAAAACCGATGAAGAGATGGAGGGAATCAATCTCAAGTCATTGAAGACGAGGGTGCTCAAATTAGTTGAAGAAAAACTTCCTGTTTCAACGACAACTGAATTGGTCAAGATTCTTCTCTCCAAACATGATGCAGGCAAACCAGTCAGCGACAAACAGTTTGAAGAAATTGTTTCTAGAATCAACAAAGAATACTTGATGACAAGAGTTCAACCATGTGAAGCTGTTGGAATCTGTGCAGCACATTCGATTGGAGAACCAGGTACACAGATGACGATGCGAACATTCCACTTTGCTGGTGTGGCTGAAATTAACGTTACCTTAGGTCTCCCGCGTCTTATTGAAATCATGGATGCAAGAAAAGAACCATCCACACCAACAATGACTATCTTCCTTGATAAAGGATACCGTGAAGATAGAGACAAAGCACGTGAAGTTTCCTGGAAGATTGAAGCAGCACCACTCCATGAATTTGGGGATATCGAGACCGACATAGCCGATATGTGTGTTATTGTTGAAATAAACAAGGAAGTCTGTAAGAAAAGAAAGATAGAAGTTAAAGATGTTCTGGAGAAAGCTCCGCAAAAAATAAAGGACAAACGTCACTATCGTGAATTTGAAGTAGAAACAGATGAAGACGCTGGTATTCTCCGTTTCACCCCAAAGAACCCAGAGTCGTATCAGAACCTCTTCCAACTTGCAGAACATGTTCGCCAAGTCATTGTTCAAGGTATCGATGATATCCGTCGTGTTGTAGTTAGAAAAGAGAATGATGAATATATTCTCCACACAGAAGGATCCAATCTTAAAGATGTTTTCGAAATTGAGGGTGTGGACTGTACCAGAACGAAAACCAATAATATTGCAGAAATTGCAAATACCCTTGGAATTGAAGCGGCACGTGCAGCAACCATTGAAGAAGCATATGCAACCCTGAAAGAACAAGGTATTAGTGTTGACCGTAGACATATCATGCTTGTCGCAGACATCATGTGTATGGATGGAGAAGTCAAACAGATTGGACGTCACGGAATTGCTGGTGAGAAAGAATCAGTTCTATCTCGTGCAAGTTTCGAAGTTACTGTCAACCATCTGCTGGATGCAGCTGTTGCACACGAATATGATGAACTCTCTGGAGTTACGGAAAACGTCATCGTTGGTCAGCCAATTCAACTCGGAACTGGTGACGTTAAATTAATGGCTAAAAGAGTCAAGTTATAAAACTTCTCACTTTTTTCTTTCATTTTTTAACAAAGAGAAATAAATAGTATCATTTTCTAAATGATTCAATTCTAATTTAAAACAGATTTAAGTAATAATACAATAAAAAGAGAAGTCCTGCGGATATTCCGCAGAAATTCTAATTTTAGTTTTCGAGAACAATCTCGATGCTGATATCTTTTGGAACCTGAATGCGCATAAGCTGACGGAGTGCACGCTCATCGGCGTCAAGGTCGATAAGTCTCTTGTGTACTCTCATCTGCCAGCGATCCCATGTTGCCGTACCTTCTCCATCCGGAGACTTCCGAATTGGAACTACAAGTCTCTTGGTCGGCAGTGGGATAGGTCCAGCCATATTTACACCGGTACGCTCTGCAATCTCACGGATACGGGTGCAAACCGTCTCCACTTTCTCATAATCTGTCCCCGTAAGGCGTATTCTGGCTTTCTGCATTTTTTCACCCAAAAAAATCGTGTGAAGATGAGTTTATCTCATCTGCTTTGCTTTGATTGCGAGAACAACACCAGCTGCAACGGTCATACCCATATCACGGACTGCGAAACGACCAAGCTGCGGGAATTCTTTTGCAGTTTCGAGAACAAGCGGGCGGGTCGGTGCAATTGTACAAATTGCTGCGTCGCCTGCCTTGAGGAATGCTGGGTTCTCTTCCTTAACCTGTCCAGAACGTGGATCGAGTTTCTTATCTAAGGACTGGAAAACACATGCAGTCTGGGAAGTGTGGCAGTGGAAAACCGGAGTGTATCCAATAGAAATAACGGACGGGTGCTGTAAAACAACAACCTGTGCGGTGAATTCATCTGCAACCGTTGGCGGGTTCTCGACTGGACCGCAGACATCTCCACGGCGGACATCGTTCTTTGCAATACCACGGACGTTGAAACCAACGTTGTCTCCCGGAATTGCCTCTGGGAATTCTTCGTGGTGCATTTCAATGGACTTAACTTCACCAACAACGTTTGCCGGCATGAAGGAAACTTTCATTCCTTTCTTCATGACACCAGTCTCAACACGTCCTACTGGAACAGTTCCTACACCGGAAATAGTGTAGACATCCTGAATCGGGAGTCTGAGTGCTTTGTCAGTCGGAAGAACTGGCTGCTTGAACTCATCAAGTGCTGCAAGAAGTGTTGGACCCTTGTACCATGGGGTGTTTGCAGAGTTGGTCTTGATGTTGTCGCCTGCAAATGCAGAGATTGGGATGAATGGGGTTTCAGCTGCTTTGAATCCAACAGATCCGATGAGTTTAGTCATCTTGTCTTTTGCTTCGTTGAATTTCTCTTCGGAGTAGTTTACTGCATCCATCTTGTTGATTGCAACAATAATCTGGTTGATACCAAGGGTCTTGGATAAGAAGACGTGTTCCTTGGTCTGCTCCATCGGACCTTCAGTTCCGGAAACAACGATGATTGCACAATCAGCCTGAGATGCACCAGTAATCATGTTCTTAACGAAGTCACGGTGTCCTGGGCAGTCCACGACGGTAAAATTGTATTTCGGAGTTTCGAATTTCTTGTGAGCGATATCAATAGTAATACCACGCTCACGTTCTTCCTTGAGTGAGTCCATTACCCAAGCGAACTCAAAAGTTCCCTTTCCTTTAGATTCTGCTTCTTTCTTGTATGCATCAAGAACGTGCTGTGCGACTACACCGGTCTCGAAAAGGATACGACCGACAGTAGTAGACTTACCGTGGTCAATGTGACCGATAACGGCAAGGTTCATGTGGGGTTTTGCTGCTGCCATAGATAATTTTCTCCACTTTGACTCATTGAAGGGACGGCATCCATATGACTACCTATCCAACTTCAACACGAGTGTAAACAGATTTGCTGTTGCCACATATAAAGATAACCCAACTTAATACGAAAGAAAAAATTAGTTGATGAAAGAACCGATAATGAGATTCCACATATTTTGGAATCCGAGAATCAAGAGGTCTTTCATCTGATCAACGCTTACCCCAAGAACTGGCGACAGGAATAGGAAGAAACATACGGTTCCAAGAATACTTCCAAGGTTTGCCCCTGCCGCAACCGCAATAATTCGAAAAAGCGGGATTGAGAACAATGTCTTGATGCTATCAGATTTTCCGATTGCCTTAAAGTCTCCCCCATGAGGGGGGCGCATTTTTGCCTCTACGATTGCAGCAAACCACCCACAGGCAAGGAACGGATTCAATGATGTCATCCACGCAAGGGCCGATGCGGTTGCCACGGAAAACGGATGTCCGCGAACGACAGCTGTACCTATGCCTGCCAGGATGCCATTGATAAGAACCCAGAAAATGATTGCCCAAATGAGTTTGTCAGTCGCCCCGGAAAATCCGATTGCAAGGATGACTACAACGAAGAGTGCAATAAAGACAATGCCGATGATTTTTCCCCATGGGTACTTCTTCGGTTTTTCATCCAATTCTTTTTTGGGTGGAAGCATTTCCGGATGCTCACGGAAATGCGTGATTCCCGGAACATGCCCTGCACCACAGACAACAACTGCGCGCTCATAGGAGCTGTGTTCCAGATTGATAACACCGTGAGCAAGATAGGCATCACGCTCACCGATGAGGGCGTTGGCACCACTTGGAGAGAAGTTGTGGAATTCCGCCAGAGAACTTTCCATGACGTCACCATGTGTGAGCGAATCGACTGTTTCAGCATCAATTGCGTCGGTTTCATCATCTTTTCCGAAGACAGAACTTACAAGCGCCCAAATAAGCCGAACCTTTTCTCCAAACTTCATCGCCTTCCAGAATCGAGCAATGGTAGTATTGATATCGCGATCAATCAGTACGATTCTAATATTGCGTTCCTCTGCGAGGCGGATAGCTTCTTTCATTTCAGAGCCAGGGTCAACCCCAACATTCATGCCGATTTTCCGCTGAACATATCCCAAAAGCCACTGCACCAACATCAACGTGAAATTACCATTCAGGATTCCTTTCACATCAGGTGTCTTGGACTGTTTTTCGTCAATACCAGTCTCATCCTCACGCATCTGTTGCTTGAGAGTCGCAAATCTCCCCGCATCCAATTCAATTGCAATAACATCTGGATTGACCGCATCCACTGTTTCGCGAACTTCCTCGATGCTCTTCTGGGATACGTGGGCTGTACCAACGATATGGATTTCTGTCATTGTTTTTTCAGCCAAGGATGCGCCCCACGGCTGTCGAATACTAATGTTGCACCCGGACTAATACTATGTTTTTGGTACTGCTCTTTTGTTTGCAGAAACTCTCGCTCCTCTGCATCCCGGCGTTTCAGCAGATTGCTGAAAATATTTTTGGCCTCATGACATGGGGCAGTACCAGGTATCGCATCACATTCTGATATGATAAGTTCATCGTGGTTCAGCATAAATGGATAGGTTCTGCAGATGTAAGGGCGAACCGCATAGACGCTACACCGGTTGTTTTTCAGAAAAAGACAATTGCCGTCTTTACCACGACGCAGAACCCATCCGAAGGTGAAAATCTCGCCATTTCCCTCAATCCATTCGGGATAAGGTTCCACAATATCTTCAAAGCGAAGACCGGTTATCTGTATTAGAAGATCGATTTCCTCAGGAGAAACCATAACCTCATTGTCCGAACCGCTGCAGCATGCACCGCAGCACTGGCAGACAAATCCAGTATTTCGAATCTGTTCTTCTAAGTTCATTGCGAGTATCGTGAAACGTGTTCCAGAATGGCTCCGCGGATTTCCTCCGGAGTGAACCCGAGAAGGTTTGCGAGGAACATAGCTCCACCACTACCAGTACCTTCTTTAATCTCTCCCTGTGCATAGCGTGCGATTCCTGCATGTCCCAGTGTGTCGAACTCCGGATCCACATAATAGATATCACATCCGATGGCTGCAGCTGTTTCCTTGAAGGTTGCCGTCTTGTCATTGAAAACGTAGGTTGTGGTTACGACATCGGGCACCACATTTCCGAGAGCACGAATAACAGCTGCGACCGCGAGCATCTGGGTTCCACCGGCAAGGAAGATTTTCCCGCGGAATCCTTCGGCGATGCCAGCTACAACCGGCATCATCGGATCGCCTACCATGGCGACAATCTCAAGCGGGTTCTCTGGTGTGAGACCGGCAGCTTGAACTTTTTCAACGGCGATTTTTGCAATCTCTTCTTTCAGGGGGGATGGGTTGGTTGCAAGGCAACTACTGACTTTTGCTTGATAGTTAAGAGAGCGGAGAACGCATAATGCCGTGGTGGTCCCTCCCGGGAGACACTCGCCGATTACCAAGAGATCATGCGACTGTGAAAGGAACTCACCAATCCAGCGTCCTTTTTCGAAGAGTTCTTTTGCATTCGGAACTGCATTTCCTTCCCGCGGGTCCCCTCCTGCTTCCCCTCCAAGATTCATATGGGGAACACTAACTGGATATTTTAGGCCGGATGCAATCATCAGAGGTTTCATGCCAATTAAATCCATAGCGGAAAGTGTGATTGAAGCTGGAGTCGGACAACCGGTTGGAGTGTTCGGGGTCATATCCCCCGATAGTTCACCGTTCAGAATTAACTCTGCATCAAGCGGCGGAACAAAGAAACTACTTTCGGGATTTTCACCGGCACCGGAAACACCCGGAATCGTAGACACCACAGAATTCGACAGCACCACGGCAAAGAGTGGAGATTCTGCCGTAAAATTAACACGTTCGGATACAAAGGACATAGATGTCTATTATTTTGATGTTAAAACATAATAACTTGACCACTTGCTTAATCATTCATTAAAGATAACGTTATACAAGCATATGGCAGCTCTGAAGGCCCTTCTCCAGTTTACGACGATTCTTCCGCTCGGAAAAACGACTGACTTTGATGCGTTTGCAAAGAACAGTTGGATGTATCCAATAGCGGGATATGTTACCGGTATTCTTGCCGCGGTTCCCGCAATTGTTGCATCGATTCTGAATTTTGAAAACAGCATGATTGTTGCCGCCCTAACGATTGCGGTTGCACTTGTCATCTCCGGCGGAAATCACTTCGACGGATTGCTTGACTTCGGAGATGGGGTAATGGCTCACGGAAACCGTGAAAAACGTATTGTTGCCATGAAAGACAGAACAACCGGCACTGGTGCACTTGTTGCCGGAATGACTACGATTCTCCTAACGTTTTCTGCACTTGCCTCAATGCCTGTTGCCGCAATCGCTCCGGCAATTCTCATAGCTGAAGTCTGCGGGAAAATGGCAATGGGTCTTTCATCAGCGCTGGGAAAGCCGTTTGCCGACGGCATTCAAAAGTATATTTACGATAAATCAAAACGTTGGTTTTCTATTATTACGATTCTTCTCGTACTTCCGCTTTTTCTAATACCGTGTAGATGGCTCACACTTGGTGGAATTATTGCAGCGTTTCTGACATTTAGTATTCTCTTACTGGTTGCAAAAAAGTTGTTCGGAGGAGTCAACGGAGATGTGACAGGTGCCTGCAATGAACTCTCCCGTATGACGGTCTGTCTCGTTATTGCGATACTTATCTACGTCTACTAATCTGCAGAAATCCGCAAGAACCATCATCATCACACTCAAGATCGGTGGCGTTTTTATCTTCGATGATGGTATTAAACTGTATCATTGCGTTCATCATCTCTTCATCCATTCCAAACCCGCCTTTGGAGTTACGAAATGCTTGTGCATATGGATTCGGACTGACACGGCGGTTAACCCGGATTCCCATGCAATGAGCACAGAAAATACAGGTTGTATGAACAGCAACGGCTTTGTCTCCGCACTGTACGAAGACCTTTCCATTCGGTTTGCGGTCGAAAGGTAATGTTTTCATATAAATTACATTAGAGTTGCAACGTATAGAGAGTTTCTATTGAAAATATTACTAAAACTCTATCGATTAAAACATGAAATAGTTGAAACACCCTGTTTTGAATATATCTCCGAAACCGTTGGTCCTTGGACGAGGGATTGGAAAACGGATAAAATATCTAGACTTTAAAGATAATAATAAAATAGAGATGTTTTTAAACGACCATAATGAAAAAATACATCACATCTTATGCGTAACCAGCATTTGCCACAGGAAATAATCCCTGTTCTAATGAGGAAAAAATGAACTCGAATAATATTACCTTTCATTTAGAAAAAGAATCTGAGTACCGTGAAGTTGAAAACCTTGTTAGAGAAAGCTTTTGGAATATATATCGCCCAGGGTCTCTGGAACACTACGTTCTTCATTGTCTCAGAAAAGATCCAGACTTTGTACCTGATCTTGACTTTGTAATGGAACTGAACGGCAATATTATTGGTCAGAATGTCTTTGTCAAGGCTGCTATTCAGACAGATGACGAAAGAAAAATTCCGATTATGACCATGGGTCCGATTTGCATAACACCCGAACTGAAGCGAAAGGGATATGGAAAACAGCTTCTTGACTATTCACTTGATAAAGCAATGGAGTACGGTTGCGGCGCAGTCTGCTGTGAAGGAAATATTGACTTTTACGGCAAAAGCGGATTCCGATACGCAAGTGAATATGGTATTCGCTACCATGGGTTACCAAAAGGATCTGATTCCTCATTCTTCCTCTGTAAGGAACTTATTCCCGGGTACCTTAACGGCATCACAGGGGAATATACCACACCAATAGGATATTTTGTTTGTGAGGACAAGGCCTTTGAAGAGTTTGATGCAATGTTTCCACATAAAGAAAAACTGAAACTCCCCAATCAATTATTTTAAACAAGGGTAAATCGAAATAACACATAGATAATGGAGAATGAGTAAAAATAAGATGAAATCAGGTATGATTTTATGTATAAATAAGAAGATTAAGAGATGAAATATCCCTCATCTTTTTTCAGAAAATGTTGATTTAGCTGCAACCTGACCAGCCACAGTGTTTACAAATTCCCATGTTGCATCCTTCACCGAAATCAAGCGGTTGACCGCATTCTGGACATGGACGACCAACCTTCTTTTCTTCATTTGCCGGTGCCGGCCCCACCGACCAGTTGTCAAGCGTTGCAATCTGCTGGTTAGTTGCGGCAAGTTCAATGCACTTTCCAACCACATCAGCACAGGAGACACCTTCTGCGTTCTTGTTCTTGATGGCGGAGATACAATGAACCTTGGCAAACTGCTTGACGAATTTCTCGTATGGGACACCGTTCTGCAAACCGGTACTAATACTGCGTCCTAATGCATTACTGTTTGCCTCACATCCGGCACCAACCGTTCGGATGAAAACCTCCATTGGCTTTCCATCTGGTGTGGTGTTGACAGTGATATAAAGTCTGCAACAACCAGACTGGGCAAGGAAAGTTCTCCCGCTCATCTCACGTGGGCGATTGAAAGTTATGGGGGTAAGAACAGTCGGTGCTGCGTGTTTATCTGCAGATTCAACCATTGGCATGGCAACTGCCGCAGCCTGTTTCTTTTCCTCCTCCTTACTCTTTTCAAGTGCCAGAACCACATCTTCTCGAGATCCAGTACGGTAGAGGGTCATTCCTTTGATACCTTCATGCCAAGCGAGGAGAATGGCACTTGCAACATCGTCTTTAGTTGCGGAGAACGGCATGTTGATGGTCTTGGATATGGAGGCATGCACATATTTCTGGAAAGCCGCCTGCATCAGGACATGGTCGCGCCAACCGATATCGAGTGCAGTTTTAAAGACGGACTTGAAAGACTGTGGAAGCCATGCTATATCCTGCACAGTACCAGTTTCATGGACGTGGTTGATGACTTCTTGCTTCTTGGTTTCTGCAACCTGTCCGCTGTATCCCATGTCGGCAATGACACGGACGAGTTCTGCTTCAAAGTACGGGTGGACTAAAACAAATGTCTTTCCTACGGTATTTCTACGGGTATAAGCATAGGAAAAGACCGGTTCAATCCCCGATGAGCATCCTGCAAGAAGTGAGATGGTTCCGGTCGGCGCAATGGTAGTAAGAGCGGCATTTCTCATGATAATACCCTGCTTGTCCCAGACACTGCCTTTGTACGCCGGGAAGGTTCCTTTTTCAGTCCCTAATTTAATAGATTCTTCAACAGCGACATCGTTGATGCGCTTCATAACTTCCATACAGAAATTACGGCCGGCATCGGAGTCATACGGAATCCTCAACATGAGCATGGCATCGTGAACCCCCATGAGACCTAGACCTACTTTTCTCGTGCGATTGGTGTTTTCTTGAATTTGTGGAATTGGGAAGACGTTTTTGGTGATAACGGAATCAAGGAAACGGATTGCCATCCGAACCATTTTATCGAGAGCAGGATAATCTATGTCGTTGGCACCGGCGCGGATAAATTTGGCAAGATTGATACTTCCGAGAACACAGGATTCGAATGGAAGAAGCGGTTGTTCACCGCATGGATTTGTAGTATCGATTTCTCCAAGGTCGGGTGTCGGATTTTTGCGGTTGATGGTATCGTAGAATAGAATGCCCGGTTCTCCATTGCGCCATACACCTTCAACGATTCCATCCCATATTTCCTTGACGGTAACAGATTTTCCGGCATTGTCAGTAACCCAGACATCACTGAACTTGCCATCGGCAACCTTTTGCATGAATTCGTCTGAAACCATGATGGAGATATTGAAGTTGGAGAAGTCTCCTTCCTTGGCTTTGCAGTTGATAAACTGCATGATATCCTTGTGCCAAACATTGAGAATACCCATGTTAGCTCCACGACGACGTCCTCCCTGCTTGATGACATCGGTTGCAGCGTTGAAGACACGCATAAAAGAAACAGGACCAGATGCAACTCCGTCGGTAGAACGGACTGGAGATCCTTCAGGGCGCAGGTGGGAGAAGTTGTAACCGGTTCCTCCCCCCGACTGGTGGATGATGGCTCCCCATCTGATGGCATCGAAGATTTCAGGGAGAGAATCGTTAACCGGCAAGGTGAAACAGGCCGAAAGTTGACCGAGCGTAGTTCCTGCGTTCATCAGGGTTGGAGAGTTAGGCAGGAATGAGAGACTCATCATTGCTTGATAATATTCTTCCTTTTCCTCCGGATTATCTCCGAGAGCGTTGGCGACGCGCCGACAGACGTCGTCAAATGAGTTTTCACCAGCACGGTAATACCGTGCTGCAAGTATACTGTCTACAACCGATTCCGACATAATATCACCTATAAATGAGGAGCATACACACCATTGTCGCACCACATTTTATGAGTACTTAAACATTGGTTTTGATGGTAAATATAACCTTGTCATTCGTGCACGAGAGCTTTATATAACCGACTAAAAACATCTATTTTTGGTTATTTTTCAATTTTAAAACAAAAATAAGTCTTTTTTAAACAGAGAAGATAGATGAGGATAGATTGTTGTTCCGCCCTTTACGGAACAAAAACAGCAAGGGAAATTGCAGTCGTCCACACCCCTGTTTTTCCAGTTGCACTTGAAGTAATATTAGACGTGGTAAACGTCGAAATGTGCTCTTCACCCATCAACGTACCAAGCATGGTAATAGCCTGCTGTTCGGCATAAGCACCGCATGCATCCCCACAGATGTTTCTTTCATGGTGTTCGGAGAGGAAACCATGGTGATTCGCCTCAAACGGCGGGACGGCAAGACCGACCGATGATGCAATCGTTTCACCGTCGATATTGGTGGACAAGCGTGCCATAACGCAGAAGACAACTTCTCCCGGGTGCAATCCAGCAAGTCCTTCCTCACGAGAGACAATCTGCGCCCGTGGAGGCATAATGGAAGAGACTGTTACCAGATTGAACGGAGACACGTGTGCATCGCGGAGTGCCATTTCGAATGATACCAGTTCATCTTCATGGACGCCGACGCCTTTGGTAAAGAAAACTTTTGAGGGGACAAACATTTCTCTAATATCATACCCTTCGGAATAATTTATGTGTTGTGTATCTGAACAAGTCAGGCATCCTCATTTATTATCGTAATAAGATATCTCTTATCGGAGGTCATCACCATGGGAACAATCTTGGCAGTGATTTCTTGCTGTTTTTTACCGCGTCTGACCGTGTCTGCAACATGGACCGGAGCTAAGACTTCCTGTACCTCAATTATTGACGCAAGTACCTTTTCGATTTGCAGCTCACGGAGAAGTTCTATGAGAGTTTTATGCAGGATTTCTGTCCGCGAATAACGGAAAAAGCGTTCCGCCGCATGATTGGCTAGGTAGCATTGGTGCGTTACAATGTCGCTTACAAGAATAATAGAGGGGATATGTTCCATTACCGAATCCAAGAAGAAACGCCAACGCTTCTCGTTCATTTCCGCTCTACGCCGACCTGAGACATCCCGGAACGCTCCATTATAGCCGAGAAAAATACTGGTATCCTCTTCCAGATGTACCGGAGTCCCCGTAAAATCCCCATAGATTAGACCACCGTCTTTAGTGCGGAGGGGGAGCTCCGGCACTGAAAAACCGCGTTCTCGTGAGAGAGGTGCGAAGATTTCCTGCATAATCCGTTTTGCCGCATGTTCCGGCATGAAATCGGCAAAGGTTTTTCCGAGGCACTCCTCTGTAGTATAGCCGAGGAAACGAGTAATCTGTGGACTGATGTACTGGATAATACCATTTTCATCAACAGACCAAATGACGTCATGCACAGTCTCAACCAGACGGCGGAACATCGACTCACTCTGCTCCAGTGCATCCTCGGCGTTTCGCTCTGCAGTGATATCATCAAGAATGATTGTAACACCCGGGTTTCCATCGGCAAGAACCATCGGATAGATGTGCTGATCGAGAATATGTTCAAGTCCCTTTCTGAACAACCGGACTTCACTGTGAACCACTTCTCCACGGATGGATCTTCGAATCTGTTCAGTCAGAATACCCCCACAGAGAACTGCACCATTTCCCTCGTAGATGCTTTTTCCAACAGTCTCTTCCCGGGTTCCTCCAAGGAATGCAAGAGCTGCATCATTAATCTGAATAATCTGCATACTCTCGTTGGTAACGATGACCATCTCTGATGAGAGATTCATCATGGAAGAAACAGGAATCCGTTTCGAAAGGAAGAAAACTTTGGCTTTTCCGAATGAACGCATCTCAACGCGCCCGGAAACAAGAAGCGTATCCATATATCGTGCTGTGGTGTTCCGGTTGAGGTGGATGGCATCAGAAATCTCAGAAACCGACATCCCGCGGGGGTTCTCCCGTAAGAGTTCAAGAATCTCAGAGGAGTATCCATTCAGATCGCCCATACTAGATAATTGGACGTCGCAAAAGATAATGATTTGCAACATTGCCATACCACAATGCCTTGCATTATACAAAATATATAAATACAACATATTACAAAAATACTAGTATCAGTCTGCTGGACTGAAATCTCCTACACCTCATTAATGACACGTATCCCAATATCTTTCCTTTTTTTAAAATCAGAAACTACATTACCCCAAGAATCCAATTTTTAAGCAGAAATGAGCCGATTTGATGCAGTTCTCTTTGACATGGACAATACGCTTCACAGTCTCCGTGAAGCAAGATTCTGTGCAGCAGATGGCATTATGGCATACAAAGGGTGTTTTCCCGACCTTCACTTCTATTCGCTCAATCGGGACAATCCGAACCTCGTCCGGCAGTCGCTTACGGACTTTTTCCAGGAAAACAACCTGGAAGGAATTGAGGAATGCATTTGGCTCTATCAGCAATTAGAAATCAGCTGTCTTCGGCCATTTATACCAGTGATTGAACTAGTCTGGAAGTTGAAGGGAGAGGGAAAGAAATTGGCGATTGTCTCCAATGCGGACATCAGGTCAAGTGCCATCCGCATCCGAGAACTTGGACTAGAATATTGTTTCGATCTGATTGTGACGCCGGAAACATTCGGTGTAAAAAAACCCGACATACGGGTGTACCTGAAAACGCTGGAAGTACTTGGCGTTTCTCCGGACCGTGCAGTGATGATTGGAGACACAGCTTCGCGTGACATAATACCGGCTCGGGAGGCAGGGCTTACCGCTATTCATGCCTGGTTCGGAACCGTCGAAGAAAAAGACCCGTTACTCTATGCGGAAAATCCGGAAGATGTTTCCCGCATCCTTGAAACCTTATAGATTGAGCATTTTCTTCACTATGGCATCGCAGGATTTTTCCCGTTCTTTAAGCATTGGGAGAGAGACGTCCGGTTTGAAGGAAGAAAATAAAAGCCGTAAGAATCCAGTGGTAACGTCCATTACCTCGCGTTTGAACCTGACCTCAACTGTGCTTTCTCCGATGAAACCTTTGATGGAGAAGCAGTTCTGTTTTTCGAAGTTATAGTATTCGTCGTCGAGTACGACAAGCGCTTCCACTCTTCCGAAGTTTTTCAGATAGTCGAAGAACTCTTTCGTTAATGGCGTGTCGAGCCGATACTCCTTCATATAGGAGCCATCAGCACAGGATTTATGCTGAATGGAATCGAGCAAACGCACTTTCAGCAACCTCCTGGATAGCCTGTATTGTTCGTTCACACTCCACATCAGTTGTCATACAAGAAAGACTAAGCCGCACGCTGCCTGCTCCGTCGTCAACTGTTTTATGGACCAACGGAGCACAATGCAGACCGGTGCGGGTGATGATACCGAACTTATGTGCCAAGATGAATCCCACATCGTCATTGGAAAGATGATTGATATTAAAGGAAATGACCGGCACTTCCGGATTCTGATAATGGACAGTGATGTTCGGCTCTTCTAATAAACTACGGATGATGGCATGTGCTTGGCGAATCTCTTGGTTCTGGATAGAATCTATTCCCTTTTCTTCCAGATAGCGAATTCCGGCAGTGAGCGCCGCGAGACCCACATGGTTGTGCGTCCCAGTCTCGAATTTTTCGGGCAGGTCTTCGGGTTGGTAGAGTCTTTGCGATTGAGTTCCGGTTCCACCGAACCTCGTCGGTACGATGGACATTTCGTCCTTCAGATAGAATCCACCGGTTCCAGGAATCCCGAGAAGTGCTTTGTGACCAGTGAATACATAGGCATCCGCAGAGAGTTTCGGGATGTTAAGAGCCATATGACCCGCGGTCTGTGCACCGTCTACAAGGAAAAAGATTCCTAGGTCGTGTAGAAGTTTTCCTATTTCTTCGAGGTTCTGGACAGAACCGAGAACATTGCTTGCATGGGACATTACAACGAGTTTCGTCTCTTTCGTGAGTTTTTCCTGCAACAGTTCTGCGGATACATGACCGTTTTCAATATCAGCGATTGATAACGTAATTTCTCCGGCGCGTGCATATTCATGGAGCGGTCGCAGAACCGAGTTGTGATCCAAGGCGGTTGCAACGGCATGACAGTGTGGATTTTTGCGAATAAAACCGGCAATCAGAATATTGAGAGCGTCGGTTGCATTGTGGGTAAAGACGATGTGTTCCGGATTCGGGATATGGAAATGACCAGCAATACGGGAGCGGGCGAGTTCCACGTAATCGACAGCATCACTTCTCCCAGTTGCCCTACCAGAATCAAACACTGGTGACTGCATAGCCTCGTTGACCGCGGTTGAAACACACGGCGGTTTGGGCCAGGTAGTTGCGGCATTATTCATATAGATAAGAGGAGGAGTCATATACTGAGTAATAATTGGCAGTGAAACCTATTAGCACTTTCAGAAAAGTACTTCACTCAACCACTGTTTATACTGGGAAGACAATTATTTTTGGATTCAACAAATAGGAATAGGCTACTGCGAAGGAATTTGTTTGACCGCATTTTTCCCCATTCACGGACTAGGTGAATGCAGATATTGCTTTTGAATTCTGTATTGGAATGATGAAAAAAGATTAAAGAGAGAATTCTTTTGTTGCGTCGCGATTCTCACCATCAGCAAGTTTTTTGAATAAACCGGGTTTACTCTTCGGAATCAAACAGAGCGGACATACCCATTGATCAGGGATATCCTCGTACTTTGTTCCAGGGGCGATACCGTGTTTTGGATCTCCTTTCTCTTCATCATAAATCCATCCACAGTAAATACAATACCATCGTGCCATGGTTACTAAATTACACGAGTAAATATATCAACTTACTCATATGAGACGGCATCTCATTCCCAAATTATCTAAATAGGGAGCACCAAAATAGAAGAGTATGAAACCGGTTAGTATCCTCTACGGGGACTGGATCAGTGCGGATGCAGCCCCGTTTGAACCGAAAAATCTCAAAAAGTTCCTAGATGATGGAAATGCTGCAATTATTGCGACGGCGGGACTTTCCACCTTAATGACAGGCATCACCGAAGATGCTATCAACACAGGAAACGTTCTTTTTATAAATCTGAAAACCAAGAAACCGCAACCACTCTACGACAACACCTGGTATAATCTGTTTACTGCAATTGGCTATCTCGTCCAAGATGAAGGTGAAGATGCAGGAACCCTGTTCTATAACACCTGTGTTGAGAATGCAAAAGTTCTTTCCGATTCACTCTGGGAAAAGCAGTGTCGATTCAACGAGAACTACTCTGGTTTCCGCACAATGGATAACGATACCCAGTCTGCTCTACAGGATGTGTTCCCTGATGACAAAATCTTCGACAAACTACTGAGTTATCTGAACAGAAACGAACGGAAATTAAAATCAGATATCGCTGAATTCATCGAAAAGACCGAGAAAGGCGTGAAAGCATACCGAAAAACCATCGTCTCGTCTCACCTTGTCGTTCTTTCCGACGAAGAATATCTTTCTCGGTTTTCAGCAGACGCAAAAGAACTGAAGGAACTCTATAAAGCACTGAAAAATACCATCAAAGAGATGCGCAAGATTCCAGAACTGTTCAGTTGCACAAATTACCTCCTCAGGGGCGGTGAATACCGTGACATCAAAGGATTCTGCAGACTGGTTTCCGTTGAAGAAATTGAAAAGCACAACTGGTCTTTGAAACCGGAAGACTACGTCTGATATAAAACCAACGCTTTTTTTAAATAACAGGAATATCTTTGAAAAACCCTAAAGAATCCTTTTATATAAAAATACCACTAAAAGATAGGTAATGGCAAACAGAGGAGAATATATGGAAGCCTTCTTTGGTGTTGAACTCTACAAGAAGTTCGAAGACACCATCAGCGATTTAGAGAATATCGAATCTGATTTGAAAGATATATCTAAAGAAGTTGCACGCTTCGGCGGAGAGATGGAAAAGCAGGACAGAATAGAAAGTGCTCGTGAAATGCGTGCAATCATCTACGAGTCCGGACAGCAGGTAAAAGACGTCAGAACATTCCTTGCCTTCTACTTTACCCAGTCAGAAGAACTGGCTCAGGTCATTCTGGAACGCGACGCCTACATGTTGCTCCATCAAATTCACCAGTGGGACTTCTGTGATGTCCGTGACCTTCGCGACTGGATTCGCGACATCAAGAAGGTCTGCGAAACTCTCGGCTACCGTGCAGAAGATCTCATCAACTTTGACCGCTTGACCCCACACGAGGTTCCAGCTGATGTCAAAATCTACCCAGTCTATGCAGTTGACAAGCACAACTACTGCCTCTGTGGCAAAAACTGCGATGAAATTATGTACATCGACGAAATCAGAGAAGACTTGGAGGCAAACCCGAGACTCGGGCGGAAATTTGTCTCCCCAACCAAGCAGGAATAACTATCGCTGAGGTATCCCCATACTTCAGGAAAATCATTCATTTTTTCTAAAATTCTTTGGATTTTGTTCCATCTTTAGAACCGTTTCTCTCCATTCTCTAAAATCAATATCACATATATAAAACATTAGTATATTTTTATATATTATAAACGACTCTTTAATTAAGAAATATCAATATAAATAACTTACTGACAAAAATTAATAATAACTACAACAAACTAGATATTTGCATGATGAAAACACTCGCAAACAAAGGGATTGATAAAATCCTGAGAAAGCCGTGGTTTGTCGGAGCGATAATCGGTCTGGCGGCGGCTTTCATGCAGTATCTATTCTTCCTGGGTGCAGGAAGCGCCGCAAAGCCACCGGCATATGGATTCTGCGTTGCATGCCACACCCGTGATTTGATTGACGGTATCTGGAATGCACTTTTCGGCACTAACCTCGGAATGGCCGGTGTTTCCTCCGCAGCTATCGCTGCCGGAGCAGTTCCGGTTCTAACCATTGTCGGTGTTCTCTTAGGAGCACTTGCAGCATCTCTCATCTACAAAGAGTTCAGACTCAAGAAGGCATCTGTCGGCTCATGTATTAAATATCTGCTCGGCGGTTTCTTCTTTATGATTTGTGCTCTCCTGATGGGAGCATGCCCGTACCGTATTGCACTGCGTATCGGATACGGTGATGCAGTCGCATTTATTGGACTGATTGCAATTGTCATCGGTGTATTCATCGGTGTCAAGATTGCAATGAGAAAAGTTAACGGAGGTAAATAATGGAACTCATCTGGATAATTCCAATCGCAACCCTGATTCTTGGTCTGCTTATCGGATGGCTCGGACAACGTTCCGGATTCTGCTCCATCGGCGGTATCAGAGATCTGATTCTCTTTAAACAGAAACGCCTGGTATTAGGGTACATTGCACTGATTGTTTCAGCATTTGTATTCTACTTCATCTTCTCGCTGATTTGGCCGGAAGCATACGGTGGATTCTTCTATCTGATCAACAACGGATTTGCCGCAATTGGCGGAGCACCGGGAGGAATCTCAGTTCTTGCAACGACCATCTGTATGATTGTCGGCGGTATCTTCGTTGGTATTCTCGGCGTTCTGCTCGGCGGATGTCCACTGCGTCAGCTCGTTATGACTGCAGAAGGTAACGTGAAGGCTATCTTCTTCTTCATCGGTCTTCTGATTGGAGCTGTCATCTTCATGGCATTCATCAGCGGATGGGTAACAACCTTCTTCAACTTCATTGGACTGTAAGGTGAATACATATGAATTTAGACATTACCGGAAAAGTCTGCCCATTCTGTGTTCTCGAGGTTGACAAAGCCATAAAGACACTTCCAGCAGGCGATAAACTTGTGGTCCTTTGCGATCATGCACCCGCTGCAACCGCATCAATCCCGGAATACTCCGAGATTAAGGGCCTGAAATGTGATGTAACGCTGAAAGAACGCGGACTCTGGGAAATCACTATCTCTAAAAACTAACAGTTTCAAATTGTTAATAGATGATTCAAGATTTCCGTGAAGAGTCCTGTACTTATCTGATGCTGAAACTGAAGGTTGCCCTGAAAAAGACTGACGGGCCCTTCAGTTTCCTTGGAACAGCAACACAGGTTAAAACGATTGAGGGAGGATTTGAGAAATCAAACTATTCTGTGGAGGTAATAGAAGTAGAAGAGAAGACAGATACCTTCCAGATAACCCTCATACCCAAGAAACACCTCCAACACAAGTGACATTTTATGCTGAACAATATTGATTTAGACCAGGTGAAACAGTACGAAGCTGAAATCAAAGCTGATGACAACGAGGCACTCTTCACCACCCACATGACAGGAAACTGGGAATTTGATGAAAACGGACCACAGTTCACCGCAACCGCAAAGACTGACGCAGGACCGTGCAAATTTGCACTGACCCACCCAAACTTTGAAAAACTCGGAAACTATCCATCTCCGATGGCATACGGTCTGTTCTGGATTTGTGGATGCGCATCTGCAACCTTCATGACCGCCGCAGCAAAGAACGGAATTAAAATTGATGCACTGACAACCGACATCGAAGCAGATCTCGACTATCACGCACAATTCAAGCTCGGTGACCAACCGTTGGTTGGCGCATACCGCATTACCTTCCATGTAACAAGTGAACAGGCAACCGACGAACAGATTGAAATGCTGAGAGTCGCCGCTCTGAACGGATGCATGGCAATGTACACGGTACGCAACGCAATTCCACTGACATTAACCGCAAAAAGAGATTAAAGATTCACCATGAATCTCCCTTCTTATTTTTTCTACACCGGAGCCTCAGCTCTGGAAATTCGCCAACGTGCTGAAGAACTGTATCGAACAGCAAAATACAACTGCTCAGAAGCGGTCATGAGCGCACTACGCGATGCATTTTTCCGGGACCTTCCGGAGTATGTGATTGCAGCAACCTCTGGATTTCCTGTCGGTATGGGAGGAGCAGGCTGTTCCTGCGGTGCGGTAAATGGGGGTCTTGTTGCACTTGGCCTTCTTTTTGGAAGGTCGCAGCCAAAAGACCTGCTACAAAGCGGATTCTGCATGAATCTCGCCCGTGAACTCCATGATGAATTCAAGGAGCGGAACAAAACACTCTGCTGCCGAGTGCATACAAAAGATATGCAGATTGGATCAAAAGAACACAGTGAGCAGTGTACCCGCTATACCGGGGATGCAGCTGAAATTACGGCAGCCATCATCATCCGTGAGATTGCTTCTCTTTCCTCAGAGACTGTTTCATCTACGCTCTCGGCAGACTCAAAAGTTACTGAGATTCTGATAGAACGTCCTGAGGCTGCGGAAATCTTTCAGCGGTACGGTATGACCTGTCTTGCCTTTGTCATCGCAAATGATGAAACGCTACGGGTTGCCGTAACCCACAAGAATCTCCCACTGGAGGATATCTGCCGGGACATCGGTATCTCCCCATAGATACCAATCCAAAGTATTTTTAGTCCTTCCACCCAAAGAGAATATAGAATGGCACCGCGTAAGAGGAAATCCAATTTAATGCGGGATTCCGAAAACTACCTGAAAGGAGGTATTGTTCCGGAAATCGATCCCGACTATTATATCGTCCGTCTCCGTGCACCGGCAGGAATGATGACACCAGACCAACTCTCCGGTATCGCACGGATTGCTCGAAGATTCGAAGTTGCCGACGTCCATTTCACCGCTCGGCAGACCGTAGAACTGCTCCATGTCAAGCGTGAATACCTAGACAAGATGGCAGCGTCTCTGGCCAACAATGGCACTCCGGTCGGTGCAGAACGTGCTGAAGTTGTCAATGTCACCTCGTGTCTCGGAACCCGCCACTGTAAGTATGCAGTGATTGACTCGGTTTCTCTTGCAAAAAAAATTGATGAGAAGTTCTTCGGTAAAGAAATGCCGGTGAAAGTCCGTATCGCAATCTCCGCATGTCCAAACGGCTGCACCAGTGAGCGTCTGAACGAAATCGGCATCACCGGTCTGCGCAAACCGGACCGGAATTACGGTCTCTGTACTGGCTGTGGAACCTGTACCTTTTACTGCAGAGAAAAAGCCATCAATATCGTCAACGGAAAAATCATTATGGTCGACCCGAAGTGCATGCTCTGCGGATTCTGCGTATATGCCTGTCCATTCAAATTCATCAATTTTGAAGAGCCGCAGTATCTCATCACATTCGGCGGAAAACGCGGTAGACACCCCAAGATTGGACGCACCTTCTTTGTCGCCAAATCAGAAGACGACGTGGTTGTTGTTGTGGAAAAGATGATTTACTGGATTTACCGCACCATGGCATCTAATCAGATGCTTCCAGACCAGCTTGACGATGAGGAATTTGAATACTTCCGCGGTCAGGTCATAAAAAGCTTAAAGCCGCTTGGCATTGAAGAAGTTCCAGCGACCAATGCGTACGCCATGTACTAATCGGCGCACGCGAATTCTTTTTTTAGAGAAGCATTACTCCGGCAGCATTAGCGGTTTCTTTCGCAGCTTCAGTAATTGCTCCAGTGATCTTCACCAGTGGGATTTTCGCAATGACGATTTTGCGCATCGTTTCAACTACGCAGTTCCCATTGAGAACAAGGAAGGTTTCAGCGAAGTTGATTTTCTGTTCCAGTCCATAGCCGATTATCTGGTCAATGACATTCTGCGACGAAATATCTTCAGCTTCAAAACATTTCTCTCCTTGCTCCTCGAAGAGGCATGCGGCAAACCAGGGACTCGTTTTGACGGACTGCAATGCTGTCTCGATTGCTGCTTTAGACGGCGTGATGCTGCAGACAACTCTACCCAGCGTTCCCGAATCAAGGAAGGAGGAGGCGCCACCACATCCGGCAAGAACTGTCTTTCGTGAAAGCAAGATGGTATAGGGATTGTTCGTAACCACGCTTGCCTGGGTATCTTCCATAAGGATAGACTCAATATCATCATAGGAGGATACAACTTTTTCAGTATACAGCGATCCGATGACCAAGTGTTTCGGATCTTCCGCATGAGTCATCAGAGTAATGGTTGCTCTGCCGTTTACGACAATCTGCACTGGTTTTTCCTGATAGATTTCTGCCATGTTATTTCACCATATTTACAATTTCTTCAACCGTTGCAATCAATAAATCAATATCGTCTTCAGTGTTGTAACAGTAGACGCTTGCCCGAATGGTTCCCCCACCACTGGGAGCAATCTTCTGCATCAGCGGCTGGCAGCAGTGTTCACCAGATCGAACCATAATGCTCGCCGCTTCATCGAGGAGGTAGGCTGCTTCGTGGGGGTGAACGCCGTCGATGGTAAAGGATACAGCGCCGACGAGGTCTTCAACGTTCGGAGTGAAAACATGTACGCCAGGAATTTCCGCAAGACCATCAATCATTCGATGAGCAAGACTGCAAGAGTGAGCAGAAACGTTTTTCATTCCCAACCTATCCAGATAACGAGTAGCTTCGGCAAGCCCCACAGCGCCGATAACATTCGGCGTACCTGCTTCAAATTGGCCGGCACCACCTGCAGTAGTAAAGGTGTGTCCCGTGACCGTTCCAACCATTCCTCCGCCGGCATAAGCAGGTTGCGGGAGTGGTGCACCGTCTTTCATCCAAAGACCACCAATTCCCATAGGTCCAAGCATTTTGTGACCAGAAAATGAAAAGTAATCGCAACCGAGTTTTTCAAGGTTAATTTGGAGATGCGGGGCGGTCTGCGCTCCGTCAACCAAGAGAAGAAGATTGTGATCTTCGCAAATATCGGCAATTGCTTTCACTGGTGCGATTGTGCCGAAAACATTGGAGGCGTGTCCCACAGCAACCATTTTCGTATCCTTTGTCACGGCCGCTTCAACATCTTCAGCGTGGATGATGCCGTCCGTTCCACCAACCACATCGACTTTAGCGATGCGACCTTCGGTTTCGAGCCGGAACCATGGAAGAATATTGGAATGATGTTCCTGGAGCGGTACGATGATACGATCGGTTTTTTTCCAGGGATGGCCCGATGCAACGATATTGGTTCCTTCAGTAGTATTCCGCGTAAACACCAGCGTACCATGTTCTCCGCCAAAAAAAGTCTGAATCCTCTGACGAGACGCTTCAAACTTATGGGTTGCCATCCGCCCGAGACGGTGGATACCACGTCCTACGTTGGCACGGTAATGATATTCTGCCTCGACCTGCGCCTCGACAACTGGTTTAGGGGATAGTGAGGTTGCTGCGCTGTCCAGATAAATAATATGTTCCAGAACTGGAAAATCGGATCGAATTCCATCCCCGCAATTCATACCTATATATTGGCTTTGCAGACAGTTAAAAGATGACTTTTTAATTCTAATCTAAAAGGAAAAATGAAAAGAAGGCATGAAAATGCCTTCTATGGAGAGACTCGGAAAGTCTTATTCCTTCAGAGTGTAGATGTGACCGTAGACGGTCTCGCCCTTGCTCTTCGGGTGGCGTTCACCGAGATCACCGATGAAGACGTTGAAGACGTGCTTCTCACCGTCAACTTCGATTTCTCTCTCTTCGATCTTCTTGTATCCTGGCATCATAACATCGCAACCACCGAAGACATAGATTTCTCCTTTGACCATCTGACCACCGACACGGCGGTGTGCCTTGCCTTTGATGATGATGGTTCCGCCTTCTGCGTGGGTACCAACATGGATATCTGCGTTACCTTCGACAATGATGGTTCCGCCGTTCATGAAAGTTGCAAGATCAGATCCTACATCTCCCTTGACACGGATAGTTCCACCCTGCATTCCTCTCCAGTCACCGCGGTATGCAGCTGCAAGGTAGTTCCATGCACGGCCTTCGATAATGAACTCTCCGCCCTTCATCTGAAGACCGGAGAAGGAACGAACATCTCCCTTAACAGTGAGCTTGCCGCCCTCCATCCATGCACCAGTAAACATATCAGTAGTGCCGTTGACGATAACTTCGCCTGCGGTCATCCATGCACCGATGTATTTGCACTTGTCGGTTCCTGCACCATTGACAATGATAGTAGTTTCTGCAGCAGTCTTGCCTGCAACACCGTCAATTTCAAACCAGTCTCCGAGTTTGTAGTTGCGCTTACCTTCACTGCATGGAAGTTCTGCAATTGCTTCTGCTCCCTTGCCTGCGAACTTATCAGGAGTGATGCTATCGCACTCAAGGTAAAGGTCAGGAACTTTCTTTAAGGTTACTGTAACAGTTGCCATTTATTCCACCTCAATTACATGCGGGTTCGGGACATAGTGGTCTGCGACTTCGTAGTTTCCGAGTTCAACAGAGTAGTACTTCAGGAATTTCTCATTCACATCGTGCATGACCTGCTTGTTCTCCGGAACCTTACAGTCGACCCAGAAGGTCTCCTTTCCAACCGGCTGTTCACCGAGGACAGCGCCGTTTTCAACACACTTGATACCATCCTTAACAAGGTATGCAACAGAGGAGAGTTTCTTGACGAGTTCTTCTCCCTTCGGCATATTCTCTGGATCGATATCATAAACTGCAACATTTGCGTGCATTCCCTTTGCTAATCCACCAAACATGTTGGAGATACCGAGAACCTTTGCCGGTGCGGCACGGGTCATCTGAGAGAGTTCATAGAGGGAGATTTCACGGTCAATTTCAGCTAAGGTGGTTCCTGCACGAACTTTCTCTGCCCACTTGAAAGAATCAAGCTGTGCATCACGGAACTCTTTGTCCATGAGCCATGCATATACCTTCGGGTAGCTGGTGAACGGTCCTGCGTTCGGGTGGTCGGTGGTAATCATCGTCCGCATTGGATCTTTTGCGTATAATGGAATTTCCAGACCAATTGCCCACTGCATTTCACAGACCTTAACGTTCTTTCCGTAGATATACGGAACGACACCGGCTGCGGTTTCCAGTTCGACATCGACGTTTGCCCACTTCAAGTGGTTTAATGCACATAAGTGGTATTCGAACGGTCCATCCGCGGTCATCGTGGTGGTTTCGTCAAGGGTGACACTTCCAGAATCGACGGTGATGTTCTTCTGCTTGTTTACGTAGTCCATGACTTCCTTTGCCTTAGACTCGAAATCTGCCCAAGTAGTTCCTCCGTAGGAGTGGAACTGAATGTGGGTGTGATGGAGAACAGTGTCACGACCGAACTTGTTGTCTGCTTTGAATCCTTCTGCAAGCTTAAGGGAATCAAGGGTAGTGGTGTAGTTACCTGGGTTTCCTAAGTTGTTTGAGTGAAGGTGGACAGAGTGTGGAAGGTGAAGATACTCATTAGTCTCGATAAGACCTTTAATAATCTCGGCCGGGGTGATGTCAAAGTACGGAACCGGATCATTGACGGTCATACAGTTCAGACCCCAACCCCATGCTTCAGATCCTCCTGGGTTAACACACTTGATACCCCATCCTTTGGTCTGGCGGAGAATCCATGCAACATATGCTGCTGCATTTTCGATTTCGCCGTTCTTGAGGTATTCAAACATGAACCAGTTGTTTCCGAACACCGGAAGGGCAGCCTGATCCTGAATCGGAGTGTCGCGAATTTCTTCATGTACGTGACGTGCATAAAGTGGCGGCATTGCTGCTTCATCAAGGAAGGTGAAACCCATTCTTGCATATTCATAACCGGTCTTAAAGACGGTCGGAATAGAGAATCCACCCTCAATGTGGGTGCTTGCTCCCTTCTTTGCAGAGCAACGCTCTCCTAAACGGAGTTTGTCTTCTGGGCGGTACCAACGACCAAGGTTAACCTTCGGACCTGCAACGTGGGTGTGAACATCCACTGCACCAGCCATGACGGTCTTTCCTTTTGCATCGATAACTTCTGCACCTTTACCGACTTTGTCAACGATAACTCCGTCTTTGATACAGATATCTGCAACGTCGCCTTGGTGACCGCTCATGATATCGAATACATGACCGTTTTTAATAATCATTTCAGACATGTTTAGGCCTCCATTGGCTCAGGAATTGCTCTGTTCGGAATTGGGTCCGGAATTTCTCCAGAGTCAATCTTCGCAAGATATTCAGCAGCATCTTTGCAACCAGTTTCTGCGAGAATCTCATCAACTCTCTTTGCAATGCGGTTGAAGATTTCTTCATCTTCAAGAACTCCTTCCGGTGCATCGATACACTTACGAGTCTCGATTGGGACGTTATCCATACGGTAACAGCATCCTCCAACCTCAACACCGACGATTGAACACGGAATGTGCAAATCAGATAACTCAGTTGTCATGCTGATGTGTGGATCGAGGGTAATTGACGGAACGTGTGCCATTCTTCTCGTTGCTTCGAACGGGAAGTGAGCTGCAAGATCGGATGCGATAGTAAAGACACAGTCAACCTCATGGCGGACAAGTAAGTCGACAGAGGTGGTCTCTCCCGGATTGTGGCGTGCCATAGTAAGTCTGGATAAATCGCATGCATATGGGAAACCATACTGCCATCCAAGAACCTGACCTGCTCCGGTAACGTTGTAGTGACCACGCATTGCAATGATGGTTGCTTTGGTGTAGTTATTCAAATCGCGGATAAAGTTGATACCATTGTCGATGTTGTGGTTTCTTCCGAGTGTGTGAGTAAGACCCATACCGAAGAAGAGGGTAACGAAACGACCGCTCTTACAAACATCAACGACTTCCTGGAGTTTCTCTCTTGGAACTCCTCCGACTTCTGCCGGAATCTCTTCTCCACGGAGGAGAGTTCTAAGTGCATCGAAAATTTCGTAGTCGTAGGACTGCTTAATTCTCACATAGATGTCTGCAACTTTTGCAGTATCGGTCTCACGTGGGTCGACAACGATAATCTTTCTACCCTTCTGACCCTTTGCGGAGAAGAATCCACGCGGGAAGATAGAGTAACGAGACATGTGTCTTGGGTGAGCGTGTGCTGGATTGCATCCCCAGAAGATAACACGGTCTGCACGGTTCTTAACTTCTCCTAAGGTACAGGATGGGACACCAGTATCCTGGATTGCAAGAAGAGAGGAACCATGGCAAACAGTTGCACAGTTATCAACAACGCCACCGACCTTTTCTGCAAGCAAGTTACCTGCTGCGATTGCTTCACAGTTGGTAGAAGACCAGCCGTAGAATAACGGCTTCTTTGCTTTCAGAAGGGTCTTTGCAGTGTAGTCAATTGCCTCGTCGTAGGAAACGTCTTTGTAGGTTCCGTCGGCCTGGCGCATACGCGGAAGAACGACACGACCCGGCTTTCCAACGTGGAGATACTTCTCTGCGCCGATTGAGCATGCGTTTCTTACCTGGGTAATCTGTTTTCCATCATCTGTGACATCGACTTCAAGGTCATCACAGAGGGTACCACAGAAAGTACAGATAACATTCTTAATTGTCTTAGTCATAGTGCTTGTCTCCTACGTATTTAAGACCACATTTTTCATGCATTAACTGGACAGCCTTGGTAATCGGTTCGTTTGCTGCCGGTTCAATCAGGCAGTCGAAACCGCAGAAGCACGGTTCACCTGTGGAATAGGTGTAGGATGGTACGACAATGTTTGCCCACGGTCCCATTGGAATGTGTGCAAGTCCTGGGTAAAGAGTCTGGCTAGTGGTAACTGCCTTTAAGATAACAGTTCCTGCTGCGCTGGTAACTCTTACGTTCGTGTTTGCATTGATACCGAGTGCCTTGAAATCCTCTTCGTGGAGTTCAATAACAGAGCATGCGTTGAAGTATCCTTCGGATGTCTTTCCGGTTTCAATTGCAATACCCTGTTTAATTTCAGTACAAGTAACTACACTTACGATAATTCCCTTGCCATATTTTCTCTGTTCTCCAAGCTTCATCTTCTGGAGTTCCAGAAGGGAAGAGTATTCCTGAGTTGCGCCAACAAGGTGCGGCTTGGACCAGTCTTCAAAGTCTTCCTTTTGGAAGAGTTTAGATAATGGGGAGTATTCTCCTTCTGCCATTTATAATCCTCTCCGCTTTCTTTCTTCTGCAATTGGAGACGGGCCAAGTTCTTTGATGGTGTTGATGACATCAGAGATAACAACTGCCCACTTTGCTCCTTCAGATGCAGAAACGAAAGTCATTCTGAATCTGTGGT
>DALTWK010000002.1 GCA_029987115.1 Methanocorpusculum sp. | reverse complement strand
GGGCTACGGCTCACTCAATAATGATGCCGTCGTCAAGCGGGCGCAGGTCGCCGGGTCACGTATCTCACCGCCGGATTGTTGGCTGAGTTGACAGAATTCTTTCGCGATTCTACTGCAGCATCGATACCGTCTCTGGTCTGGTCTTTGAGCACGATGGTAGTCTCCTGTTTCCCAGGGTTCCATAATCCGTCCAACGTATTCTGAGAAGAGGGGATGACTCTGAATATACTTCTTTTTTCAAAGAAAAAATAGGGTTATTGATTTTCCACAGTCTCCTGCAAGTCTTCAATTTTTTTATCGAGTTTTTGTTCAAAGAAGGTGGTAAGCACCTCATCAGCATCGGTGTTTCCCCGTTCCGACGCTTTCCTAAGCCAGAAGAGCGCTGTCATCGGCTCGAAAGGAACGCCGATTTCCAGCAGATGTGCAAGACCCAAAAAGACCATCGCATCCGGACTTCCGGCGGTTGCTGCTTTTTCAAACCACCTTACTGCTTCTTTTTCGTCTTTTTCTACAAGATCTCCGCCGTTTAAGTAATTCATGGCGAGCATTTCCATAGCGGTACAGTCTCCCTCGTCCGCTGCCTTTTCCAGCCAGATCAACGCAGATTCCGGATTCTTTTCCTGACCGGAACCGCGGCGGGTGATTTCACTGATAAAAATCATATCAGTACTCGTTATTGGTCGAATCTTCTCTTTTTCAGGCATAGATATCACCTGAGATAGCGTCGCCTAGCGAAATGTATTGGAAAAAACTACAGCGGAGATGGTATCTGACGCTGTAGAGGAAAACAGAAGTATCTGTTTCACGTATCGGTCTTGCAATGACAGTTGTATATTATCCGTGTTTCTTATTAATGATTTCTTTCTGAATGAAAAAAGAGGGAATTTTAGTTGTCTTTCTTTTCTGAAAGACCGTAGAGGAACCGCAGTTCATCACAGGCTTTTTCCAGCTCTGGAAGCTGAGCTCCGACGGAATTCTTGAACCCGGCATATCCGTAGACGGCTTTCAGTGCAAGTTCAAGACTTTCTTTTCCGTTTTCCTCTGCAATTCTTTGGAGGAAATAGACAATAACTTCGTCGCTGATGGAGTGGTGGAAGGTTCTTCCTTTTCTCATTCCTGCGTACATGGAGAAGGTAATTTTATTTGCTTCAGCACGGTTTCCGAGAATGCCTGCCAGTTTTTCCGCTGCTCTGTCCGCATCAATCTCTCCATTCAATACCAGGCGGGAGACAAGGTAGAGTTTATTCATATCTTCGTGTGAGAGCGTATCAGTCATATAACTAATAATTGTCACTTGGAGGTATAATAGTTTGAGTATCTTCCAGCACGTTTTTATGGCGCCGGGTTGTATGAGTGAGTATGGCTACAAATTATACGTATGAAACGCCGAACAAGGCGATATCGTATGCAGGTCTTGTTCTGGGAATTCTTTCTGTTCTCTGTGCAGCGGCGGTTCTTGTCATGTCAATTGGAAAGTTTGGCATTGACGGTTTTCTGATTGATGTTTTCTGGTGGATTGCCTTTGCCATTATGGCTGTTGATGCGATTCTAGCGCTTATTTCTCAGGCAAAAAGAATCGGTTCTGCAAAGATTTCCCGCATGGGAGAATGGTTCGGTGTCGCAGCAGCGGTTATTCTTCTGATTTCTGTATTCCTCAAATAAGATTTTGAGGGGTCATTCTTTTTTTCGTCAGCTTTAACTTTCTGAAATGATAACTGATTACTGGAAATGCAGACGTTTCTCTCTTCTCCCTATCGTGCGGTCCTCTTTGATATGGATAACACGCTGTTCGACTTTGTCGAGTCCATGACCTGCGGAGCGAGAGCTGCGGTTGCCTATCTCGGTGTCGGGACGGCGGAAGAGCTGATTGGATATTATCTCCGCTGGAAGCATCATGTTGAAGATCACACGAATCTTCAGGATTTCATGATAGCTCATAACTGTTTCACGGTCGATTCGTATTTCGGGGCGGTCAATGCTTTTGATGAGGCAAAATATGATCATATTATTCCGTACCCAGGGATTCATGAGGTTCTCTCGGAACTGAAGAGTCATGGTCTGACGCTTGGGATTGTTACTGATGCCTATACCTATGCCGCGGAAAAACGTCTGGAAAAAAGCGGCCTTAAAGACTATTTTTCGTTTGTTGTCGGGTATGAAGTAACCGGCCATATGAAACCGCATCATGAACCCTTTGAACATGCTCTGATGCTTGCCGGATGCAAACCCTATGAAGCGGTCTTTGTCGGAGACTCTCTCCGGAGAGATATCGGTCCGGCGTCGGCCCTTGGCATGACGGCGATTCACGCACGCTACGGCGACAGGAACTTTTTTGAACCGCAGGACGGCCTGACGGCTCTGCCGAAAACACTGTATGCCGAGAAACCGCAGGATATTCTTGGCATTCTGAAAACAGTACTGGAATAAAAAAGAAAAAAATTACTGCATGGAAAGAGCGCTCTCTGGGCACTCGTCAATGCAGGTTTCGCAGTCAACACATGCTGCTTCATCTACTTTTGCTTTGTCGTTTTCAATTGCAATTGCTGCTGCCGGGCAGATGTCAACACAAGTCTGGCATCCGGTACATTTGTTCTGATCAACTTTTGCTGCCATAATTATCTTTATATGTGCTCTTTTGAGTAAGTTAATGGTTTCTATTAGAGACCAAGAACTTCTTTCATCGTGTAGAGTCCCGGATCTGCACTTGGGACCCATGCTGCTGCACGTACAGCTCCGCGGGCGAAAACCGAACGGTCGTAGGCACGGTGAGTCAGTTCGATTGTTTCGAAGTTCTGATGGAACTGAACGGTGTGATCCCCGACGACATCGCCGCCTCTGATGACATGAACGCCGATTTCATCTTTCCGTTCGGTCATTCCCTGTCTGCCGTACATTTCCTCTGTTTTACCGGTTTCTTCTTCCAGAATGCGGAGAATGGTTTTTGCCGTTCCGCTCGGAGCATCCTTTTTATTTCTGTGGTGTGCCTCGATGACTTCTATATCATAGTCGCCGAGACGTTTTGCTGCATCACGCACTAGTTCCCAGAAAATATTGACGCCGACGCTGAAGTTTGTGGTTTTGACTACTGCAACATTCTTGACGGCTTCGAGCAGTTCCGCATCCTGCTCTGGGGTAAATCCGGTGGTTCCGATAACAAGGTTGACACCTTTGGAAGCGGCGATTTTTGCATTGACCATGGTCGCTGCCGCCATGGTAAAGTCAATCATAACATCCGGTTTTACTTCATCAATCAGAGCTGCCAGACCGTCCGAGGTTACAACCGGTTTTCCGCTGACAGACCCCGTCTTAATGTCAACCCCGCCTGCAAGTTCCAGGTCCGGGTGTTCTTCGACCATACGGGTAATCGTAGTTCCCATGCGGCCGAAGATACCTGCTATGAGTACTTTAGTCATAGTGGGAAAGCACCGTCCTCAGTTTTTCTGTCATTTCCGGACTCAGGTTGTCAAGCGGAAGACGGACGTTTCCGCATTTGATTAATCCGCGGAGTTCTGCCGCACGCTTTACCGGAACCGGGTTTACGTCCATAAAGAGAGCTTTGGAAAGTTCCAGAAGTTCATAGTGTTTCTTGATTGCACCTGCCGTGTCGCATTTGCGGAAGAGGTTGTACATTTCCACCATGCGTTCCGGTTCGATGTTTGCGGTAACAGAGATAACACCCTCTCCTCCGATAGAAAGGACCGGGAGCGTGAGCGAGTCGTCGCCGCAGGTGAGAATGAACGGATATTCTCTGTCAAGTTCATTAATGCCGTTGACGATTTCCATCATCTGATTGATGTTTCCGCTTGCTTCTTTGACAGCAACAATGTTCGGGATGGTGCGTGCCATTTCAAGAATCAGATCCGGGGCAAGGTTCTGACCGGTTCTTCCCGGGATGTTGTAGACAATTACCGGGAGACCGATGTCAGCAACTTTGCGGTAGTGTTTTAAAAGACCGGAACGGTTCGGTTTATTGTAGTATGGGCTGATAAGAAGAACCGCATCTGCGCCGGCGAGTTTTGCTCCGCGGCTCATCAGCAGTGCTTCGTCAGTATTGTTGGAACCGGTTCCGGCAATCACTGGTAACCGGTTGTGTGCTGCAGAGACGGTTTCTTCAATCACTCTGATATGTTCTGCATGTGTCATCGTTGCTGATTCACCGGTGGAACCGCAGGCAAGAAGACCGTGTACTCCTCCCTTGATGACATGCTCGATACAATTCCTGAGACCGTCGAGATCTAACGATTGTGACGGATCGTCGTGGAATGGGGTTATTAGTGCAGGAATAACTCCTTCAAACATGTGTAACTATTTATTCTCCAGTATAATCTAACTATTGGTTTTTCGATGTTGCAAGTATTGCTTCGGGAAATCACCGATGTGATACCGTATGTCCTCATTGAGAAGATATTTATGATTTCTTACCCAATGATATGTCATGGCAAAAGCTGGAGAATTTTATCAGTGCGGCAAGTGCGGAAACCTTTTCCAGATGATGGAAAATACCCACCTTGTCCCGGTTGGAGAAATGCTCAAACTTGTTGAGCCGAACACAACCGACGCAGCACAGGAGAAACACGTCCCGGTTATCGAAAAGATTGACGGCGGCTACAAGGTCAAAGTCGGATCTGTTGCACATCCGATGGAAGAAGAACACTACATCACGTTCATCATCCTTGAAACCGATGACGGTATGGTTTACCAGAAGAACTTAAAGCCAGGACAGGTTGCAGAAATGACTGTCAAGACTGATGCAAACGTTGTCAAAGCTCTTGAGTACTGCAACAAACACGGCCTCTGGCAGGCATAACTTCTTTTTTTTTCAACGTGCATCCGCACCGATTCTGCATGTTCCGCAGTGAATTATTCCGAATACCAATGAAGATATTAATTCCTGTGAACAATTATTTAGTATGAAATGCATAGTGACGGGAGGAGCCGGATTCATCGGTTCCCACCTGACTGATTTATTGGTATCTCAGGGACACGAGGTCGTCGTTATTGATTCTATGGTTGCGGGGCGTGAAGAGAATCTCTCTGCAGTTCTGGATAAAATAACGCTTATCAAAAAGGATTTATTAGCCGATGGGTGGCAGTCCGCTTTCAACGGCGCTGAACGTGTCTATCATATTGCAGCAGACCCGGATGTACGCGGTTCTGCCCGGAAATCCTGGGAAGTCTATGAGAATAACGTGACCGCCACCGTCCGTGTTCTTGAGGCTATGAAACAGTACGATGTCAGGGAAATCGTCTTTACCTCAACATCGACCGTCTACGGAGAAGCATCGGTAATTCCAACTCCGGAAACCTATTCTCCGATGATTCCTATTTCCATCTATGCTGCAAGCAAGCTTGCCTGTGAAGCAATGATTTCCTCATATGCCGCAACATACAACTGGCATGCCTGGGTGTACCGGTTCGCCAATATCATCGGCCCCCGGAGTACTCATGGAGTTATTTACGATTTCGTTCAGAAACTCAGGGCAAATCCGGATGAACTGGAAATACTCGGGGACGGAACGCAGTCCAAGTCTTATCTTTCCGTCTTTGAATGCGTCAAAGGAATGGTGTTTGCCCCAACGATTTCCCATGATGTTTTCAATTTCTTCAATATCGGATCAGAGGACTGGGTGTCGGTAAAGCAGATTGCAGAACTGGTTGTTGAAGAAATGGGATTAAAGAATGTCACCTTCAAATTCACCGGAGGCGACCGCGGATGGGTGGGAGATGTTCCGAAGATGCAGCTTGGTGTTGACAAACTGAAGTCTTTCGGCTGGGAGCCGGGAACAACCTCGGTTGATTCTGTACGGATGGCAATCCGTGCAACAATCGACGAATAATCCCAATTTTAAGCCTATTTTTTGCGTTTTTCTCCAGTAGATATCTTTAATGAGATGGCAGACAAATGAATGAATACAATGTCTGTATCCACCTTGCAAGATGCAAGAGACAAAGCGGCTGCTTTTGAATATGATGAGGCAGCGGCACTTTATCGGGAATATCTGAAAGAGAATGGAAACGATGCTGATGCCTGGGCTGAACTCGGCGACGTTCTCCTGAAACAGGATAACCTAACCGAATCCGCTGATGCATATGCTGCAGCTTATGACATCGATTCAGCCGATTCCAAACATGTATACCGTCTGGGAATGGCACTGGAACGCCTGCATGAATTTGATGAGGCAAAAGCACTTTTTGAAAAGGCAGCGGAATTATCTGATGGTTTGAAAGCCAAGATTAAGGTAGGAGATATTCTTGCCAAAACGGGAAAATTCGACGAAGCTTTGGTACTGTTCTCGCTTCTGGCAGGCACCAATCCGGAAAATGCTACAATACAGCACCGCATGGCACGGGTATATGAGGCTCTCCACCGCCCCGCAGAAGCCCTGAAAGCCCTGAAAAATGAAGCTGAACTCCGGGAAAAGACTGCACTTACCGCAGCGACGGGTAAATCCTGGTACCTTCTCGGAAAAACGAAAGAAGCTCTTCAACTCTGGGATGAAGCAGTGGTTGCCTATCGGAAATCATTCGCGTTAGAGCCTCTCGCAGAAACCCGATTCCAGCTAGGGTGCGCACTCATACACGCCGGAGGTTCTGCAGAAGGAAAAACGGAGATTTACCAGGCTGTTGAAGAGAAGGGAAAAGATTTGCATTTCCTGCTGAAAGTCGGGGATGCCTTCACCGATTTCGGTCTCTATGATGATGCCATTACGGTGTATACGAAAGCCCTTGAAGTCCGGAATGTCCGTGCGGATACCTGGGCGGCGATTGCCTATGCTCTTCTAAAACTCGGCAAAAAGGATGAGGCCCGTGCTTTCTTTGAGATGGCAAAAGCATCCGCAGCTGTCCGTGAAATGCCATGGGCTGATAAACTCCACAAAAGTGAAAAAACTGAATACCTGGATAAAGAACTGGCGAACTGAAATGGAACAACACGAAATTCTCAAAGGCGTTGCAGATGGTGCAATATCGATTGAAGAGGCGGAGCATCTCCTAAAGATGGAAGGCGTATCTGAAGTGGGTGATGTAGCGAAACTCGATTTGGATCGTACTGCCCGCTGCGGAATTCCGGAAGTTGTTCTGGCTGAAGGAAAGGATACAGATTCGTTGGTCCGGATTATGCATAACTATGTCCGGGCGGCAGGACGCTGTGTTGCAAGCCGGGTATCGCCTGAACAGGAGAAAGCAGTATGTGCTCATCTTCCTGAAGGAATCACTGCAGAATCACGTATCGGAGGCATTCTGATTTTATCCGACGGAACAAAACCGGTGCCGTCGGGAGGAAAAGTTGCTATTATGACTGCCGGAACATCCGACATTCGGGTGGCAGAAGAAGCACGAGCAATAGCAGAAGAAATGGGGGCTGAGGTGCTTTCCTCGTATGATGTGGGGGTAGCAGGTATTCACCGGCTGTTTCCGGCAATCGAAACACTGGCGGATGCAGATGTCTTTGTTGTCTGTGCCGGACGCGAAGGGACACTGCCGTCGGTGGTTGCCGGTCTGGTTAATAAACCGGTTATCGGTGTTCCCGTCTCTACCGGATACGGTTACATGGGAAAAGGCGAAGCTGCTCTGGCATCCATGCTTCAGTCCTGTGCGGTGATTACGGTTGTCAACATTGATGCCGGATTCACTGCAGGAGCATTTGCAGCACGGACTGCAGCGCTCATAGCGGAGGGAAGAAAATGATTCGCGGACTTTATATGGGGAGATTTCAGCCGTTCCACAATGGTCATAAGGCAGTCGTGGAACTCATCTCCAAAGAAGTGGACGAACTGATAATTGGTATCGGCAGCGCCCAAATGAGTCATGAACTGCAGCATCCGTTTACTGCAGGGGAACGCATAGAGATGATAACACGGGCGTTAAAGAATATTGATATTCCTTTCTATGTAATTCCTATCGAAGATATCAATCGCAATGCAGTATGGGTGGCGCATGTAGTTTCTTTGGTCCCGTCGTTCAATGTCGTGTACTCTTCAAATCCGCAGGTTGTTCGTTTATTTAAGGAAAATGGGTATTCAGTAAAATCGCCTGAGATGTTTTCACGCGGGGAATTGTCCGGGACGATTATCCGTGAGAAAATGATATCCGGAAAAGAATGGGAATCCTCTGTTCCGGAAGCAGCAGCAGCAGTTATCAAAGAAGTTGACGGGGTTGCACGGATTCAGCAGCTCGCTTCCTCCGACGAATAACAATACCGAATTAAAAAAATTAGATTATGAGTGAACTTCCCGGGGATGGAAGTTCAACTTTCATATTTGTTGTCAGTTCAATTGCACGTTTGAATTCTGTCAAATCCTGTTTTATCAAGGGGAATGTGTTGTAGTGCATCGGGATTACCAGCGGAGCACCGATATATTCTGCAGCAATCATTGCATCTTCCGGTCCCATAGTATAGGTTCCCCCGGTAGGAATCATAGCAATATCGGGGTGATATCGTTCCCGGATGAGTTTCATGTCGGAGAAAAGACCCGTGTCTCCTGCATGATAGATGGTGAGGCCGTCTATTTCAATAATGAATCCGCATGGCTCTCCCATATAGATGATAGTCCCGTTCTCAGTAAGGGAACTTGAGTGCAGAGCGGGAACCATCGTGATTTTTACCGAACCATCAGTGACGGATCCTCCGATATTCATGCCGACAGCATTGACACCTTTATTCTGGAGCCAGCAGGCAAGTTCGTGGATGGCATAACACTTCTTGAATTTTTCCGGATGGTCTCCCATATGGTCCCCGTGTGCATGGGTGACTAGAACAATATCTGCGTCAATTTTATCGCCTAAGGGCATCGGGTCAATTGCAATGGTTTTTGATCCATGCAGGATGAAACAGGAATGTGCGATGAACTGTATTTCCATGCAGAAGTATTCTTCCGAGAGAGCATTAATGGTTTCGACTTTTTTCTCCCATACTCTCATCAGGGAGGAACTCAAATAGTATAAGCAATTGTGCCGCACGAATACCGTCCACCCAAATACCACGCTCAACGTCACGGAAAATCCTCACGCAAAGCGCCCCGTACTGTAAAAGAAAAACCAAAGTCTTTGGGCAATGAAGTATCCCGGAAAGACAGCGTACACGGAAAGTTAATGAAACAGCTGTTCTGGTGTCCCAACTGTAATATCCCGCTTGTTGCTAAGACTTGCGCATGCAAGACTGAATCCATACGGATTGATCTGCAGCAACCTTATGATGTACGCCCTGCGCTTGGTGCCGACTATGAACTGATTGTCAGACTGTTCAAAGAACGGTTCGGCGAAAAGGTTACTCTTCCCTGGATTCTTGTCCTCAATAAAGCGGGAGGAATGGACCGGAATGATTTGATTATCGCCAATGGCGTGCGGTTTGCCTGGCTGAACTTTAATCCGGTATTACGGCGGTTTGCGGTTGAAATAGAATCGGAAGCACTTCCCTGGCTTATCGATAAGGCAGACCGCGGCATTGTCTGTCTGGAAGATGCTGCAGTGGAAGTACCCGAAGGAAGACTGGGTGGAAAGAAAATCGCGGTTAAGAAACAGGATATTACCGATGGTGTGGTTATCGTCCGTTACCGGAAAAAATGGGGAACCGGTATTCTGAAAGGCACCTCGTTAAAAATCAAAGAGCTGGGGTCTGTTGAACCGGCAAAAACCATGCCGAATCCGAAATGGGATGACGCTGTTGCCAAGAATGCATTCCCGTTAAAGAATATGGAGCGGACGGCAGTACGTGAAATCCGTCAGAATCTGTCTTTGAAACCAACAGTGAATTGTTCTTTTTCCGGAGGAAAAGACAGCACAGCAGTATGGTATATTGCCCAGAAGGCTGGTGTGTCTCAGGCATTTTTCATAGATACCGGTCTTGAATTTCCGGAAACCATTGAATTTGTCAAGTCCATGAATGTCGAGTTCATTGATAAAGCAGGTAATTTCTGGCAGGCTGTCGAAAAGGCAGGGCCCCCGGCAAAAGATCACCGGTGGTGCTGCAAGCTGCTGAAACTGAATCCCTTAAAGGTTCACCTAACTGAGACCGGGGAATGTCTGACGGTTCAGGGCAACCGGTGGTATGAATCCTGGAACCGTGCAGAACTTGAAGCGGTGACACAGAATCCGAATAATCCTCTGCAGCTTAATATTTCGCCGCTCCGTTCCTGGCGTGCAATGGATGTCTTTCTGTATTTGTGGCTGAGAGAAATCCGGTATAATCCGCTCTATGAACGAGGGTATGAGAGAATCGGATGTTATCTCTGTCCAGCGATGCTTGAGTCGGAATTGGAAACCATGCACCGTACCCATCCTGATATGGCCATCCGGTGGGATGAGTTTCTGAAACGCTGGGCTGAAGACCGCAGTCTCCCGCCGGAGTTTATCTCCTGGGGTCTCTGGAGATGGAAGGAGCTTCCGCCGAAGATGAAGGAACTGGTTCGGGAAAGCGGACTTGATCTGACGGAAAAACCGATTAAACGGAGTACTCCGGCATCAGTAGCATCACTGATGCCGGCTCATCAGGTCGGTGATATTGTTGATGATACCGCAGCTGAAGTGCCTGAAGATGTTCCTGCTCTTGATGTGGAAAAGGTCCGCCTTGATTTCCCAATGATTGGAGACCTGCTCTATTTCGATAACGGGGCAACCTCTTTCAGTCCGAATCAGGTTATCAACGCGGTGTCGGAATTTGACCGCAGTTTCCGTGCAAATACCGGACGCGGTGTTCATCGGATGTCCCGGATTGCGACTCAGAAATACTGGCATGCTCATGAGAAAGTTGCAAAATTCATTCACGGAGAAAACGGAACGTTGGTCTTTACCAGAAACACCACCGAGTCCCTGAATATGGTTGCCCGCGGGTTCCCATTTGAAAAGGGAGATACCGTTGTTGCAACTATTCTGGAACATCACTCCAATCTTCTGCCCTGGAGGGCCCTGAAAGAAAACGGCATCAATCTCAAGATAGTCGGCATCAATGACGACTACACCCTGAATCTTTCAGAACTCGAGGAGATTCTGCGTACGGATTCTTCGGTAAAACTTGTAGCAGTAACGCATGTTTCCAATGTCACCGGAACCATTACGCCGGTTAAAGAAATTGCAAAACTTTGTCATACGTACGGGGTAAAAATCTCTGTTGATGGTGCTCAGGCAGTACCGCATTTTCCGGTTGATGTGGAAGATCTTGGTGTTGATTTCTATTCATTCTCCGGACATAAAATGTACGGTCCGACGGGAATCGGATGTCTATGGATGAAAGAACCTCTGCTGAAACCGCTCCTGTTAGGCGGAGGAATGGTAGAAAGCGTATCTGATGACGGATTTGAGATGAAAGACGGATATGGGCGCTATGAAGCAGGAACGCCGAATATTTCCGGCGGCATAGGTCTTGGAGAAGCTGCCGACTATCTCGCGGCGCTTGATATGAAGGCTGTGGAAAAGCGGGAGAATATGCTTTTGAACCTCCTTATTGACGGTTTGAAGAAAATCAAGGGAATTACGCTCTACACCAGCGGGAAAGAACGGTCAGGTTCTGTATCGTTCACCGTTGACGGTATGATGCCGCACGAAGTTGCCGCATGGCTTGATGAAGAGCACGGAATAGAGGTACGGTCTGGTATGCACTGTGCTGAGCCGCTCATGCGTTCTATCGGGTGTCAGAATGGAACAGTCAGGGCATCAATTGCTTTCTACAATACAGAAAGTGAAGTCAATACTCTGATTTCTGTTCTGGGAGAACTCCTTTCATAATCATATTTTTCTAAAATCTCTATAGATATTTATAGAAATATCTCCAATCTATTTTCATGGATATTCGAAAGATACAGGTGACCGGCGGCTCATCGTATGTTCTTTCTCTTCCGAAAAAATGGATAAAAGAACGCGGGATAACGAAAAATGATCCGCTCGGTGTTATTTCACAGGCAGACGGCACACTTCTCATAACACCGAATCTCAAGTATGACAGTACCACTAAATACTGTGAGTTTGCTCTCAAAGATTATCCGGATCCTCAACCGCTTCTCCGTTCATTAATCGGCGCATATATCAGTGGATATACCCAGATCAAAATATCATCTCCCGGACGTATCCCGCCGAAGGTTCGGCAGGTGGTGCGGAAATTCACCCAGATGACTATTGGTCAGGAAGTTGCCGAGGAATCTGATAATACAATTATTCTAAAAGATATTCTGAATCCGACGGAAATGCCGTTTGAAAATACTATCCGCAGGATGTATGTTATTGTTAAGGCAATGCACGAGGATGCATTTTTGTCTCTTGAACAGAATAAACCGGAACTTGCTGAAGATGTTATTGCCCGTGACACTGATGTTGATCGTTTACACTGGCTTATTCACCGTCAGTTCTCGCTTATTATTGCAAATCCGGCTCTCTCGCTCAGGATGGATATTACCCCGAAAGATGCCTCGACTTTCTACCAGATTTCCCGCATTATCGAACGTGTCGGAGACCACGCTGTTCTCATAGCTGAATCAGTACTGGTGCTGATATCGGAAGGAATCGACCGTACTCTGCTGAAACGTCTGATAGATATTGACAGCGATTCGCTGCAGATTTTCAACCGTGTCATTCAGTCTATCTTTAAAGGCACTATCGCCGGGGCAAATAAGATTATTTCCGATGCGGAACTCCTGGAAGAACATGCTCATGAATTTGGAGAGGTTACCAGGAAAATGCAGGCAGACGAAGCAATTGCGGTAAATCAGATTCTTCAAAGTATGAACCGCATTGCAGAATACAGTGCTGATATTGCTGAGATTCTCATCAACACCATGGTGGCAGATGACTGAGTTCATCTGTCCGGATTTTTCCTCCCGCTTCAAATCCGATGGTCTTTCCGAAGAATTGATTCGAGAGTTTCAGACATTTGTTTTTACCTTCTATGATGAGCATGGAAGACATGATATGGAATGGCGTCACACAACCGATCCATATCTGATAACGGTTTCCGAGATAATGCTCCAGCAAACACAGGTCCCGCGGGTTGCCCAGATATTCCCGAAATTTATTCAAAGATTTCCGGATGCGGCTGCACTCGCAGCGGCTGACGAATCCGAAGTATTGCGTGAATGGCAGGGAATGGGATACAACCGCCGTGCACTGAATCTTCAGAAACTCTGTAGAATCGTATGTCAGGAACGGGGTGGTGTATTTCCTCAGACACCTGAGGAACTGGTACAGCTTCCCGGCATAGGTCCTGCAACGTCCTGTTCCATCGCCGCATTTGCCTATAACTCCCCGGTCGTCTTTATTGAGACGAATATCCGGAGAGTTGTCATTCATCTCTTCTTCAGGGATTCCGAGGAGGTTGATGATTCTCTGATTTACCCAATCGTTGAAGCATCTCTGCCGAAAAATCGGTCACGCGAGTGGTACTGGGCGCTGATGGATCTCGGTACCGAAATGAAGAAAAATATTGCCAATCCCAATCGAAAAAGCAGACAATATGTGAAACAGAGCAAGTTCGAGGGATCGAACCGGCAGATTCGGGGAGATGTTTTAAAGAAACTCCTCGTCCTGAAAACCGCAACTGCATCCGAGCTGGCGAAAGAAACCGGGTACCCGGTTGAAAAAGTAGCTGCCGTTCTCTCTGAGATGAAGAAAGAGGGGTTCTTTACCGAAAGCAACGGGCAGTTTTCGGTGTAAATACTCTGTTGCCGAATGCGTTCTCTCTCAATAATAACATCAATTGTCTTCACTCATGAGCACTTTCGCAGTGCACGGTCGGGTGTTTATATGTCACTCTTTCGTATGTTGTTTCTGTAATGTCGGAACTGACGCAGAAGCTGGAACGGGCAAACCGGGCTCCTTTCTATGACCAGACGGGAAGAAAAGAGAATGGAGTACATTCATGCAACATCATGAAAGTTCTCTTAGAGGGTACCTGTTCTTTCGACTGCGCCTATTGCGAAATCTGTACTAGATGCAGGGCAGATTCTTTCACCCCGAGTGAAATGGCCCACGGTTTCCTCTCTTTATACCGTGAGGGAAAAGTCGGCGGACTTCTCTTAAGTACGGGAATCCCCCGTGGAGATACAGATCTTGGGATGGAAAATTTGACAGAAACAGCCCGCCTGATTCGTGAGGCAGGATTCAAAGGGTATCTGCATCTGAAAGTCCTCCCCGGAGCAAGCCGATCTGACATTGCTGAAATCGCGAAGTATGCCACACGCTTGAGCATTAATCTTGAAGCCCCGGATGCTTCGCACCTTTCAGAACTTGCCACCGTTAAGAATTTCAAATCTGATTTGCTTACCCGTCACAAGTGGCTGGCAGAAATCATGCCGAAGAAGCATACCACGCAGTTTGTTGTTGGTGCAGCAGATGAAACTGATTTGGATATTTTCAAAACGGTAATGACAAGTTATGAAAGCTACCAACCGGCACGAGTTTACTACTCTGCCTTCCATGCTTTGGAAAAAACACCCCTTGCAAGTCATGAGAATACTCCAATCTGGCGGACAAACCGCTGGTATCAGGTGGATGCTCTATTACGAGTTTATGGATATTCTCGCTCGGAAACAGATTCTGTTTTCGATGAAAACGGTATGCTGACTAATACCGACCCAAAAATACTTCTGGCACAGAAGCTTCCTGCAGTCAATCCGGACGAAGCTACGTTCGAAGAGCTCATTCGTGTACCGGGAATCGGACCCGTAAGTGCGCGAAAAATATTGGAGTTCCGCAGAACAAGAAACGTCAGGGACCCGATTGTCCTCCGCGACTCAGGAATATTGATAAAACGGGCCCTGCCGTATCTTGCTCTTTCTAGAACGAAACAGCTTCGTCTATCTTCCTTCACCTAATTTTTAACGCTTCTTTTTCTATAGGGACAACCAATAATATAACCAACTTGGAATAAAATCATGAAGGTTATTATTACTGTTGTAGGAAAGGATACTGTCGGTATTATTGCTAGAATCTGTACCTATCTCTCAAACAACCACGTGAATGTAGAAGATATTTCCCAGACGGTTGTTCAGGGATATTTCAATATGATGATGATTGTCGATACCAGCAAATCCAGTATTGCGTTCGGCGATATGGCAGAAGAGATGGATAAAATTGGTGAAGATCTCGGCATGAAGATTCACTGTCAGCGTGAAGAGATTTTCGACCGCATGCACCGTATCTAAGGTTCAGTCATGGTTACTCTCTTTGAAGTCAACGAAACAAATGCGATGATTGAGCAGGAAAAGCTCGATGTCCGCACCATCACTCTTGGAATCAGTCTTCTTGACTGCTGTGATTCCAATCTTGATGTTCTGAATCAGAAAATATACGATAAGATTACAACTGTTGCAAAAGATCTCGTCGCTATCGGAAAGGAGATTGAACGGGAGTTCGGTATCCCTATTGTGAACAAGCGTATTTCTGTCACACCGATAGCACTGGTAGGAGCCCAGGCATGCAAGTCTCCGGAGGATTTCGTAACAATTGCCCGCACCCTTGATAAAGCTGCCGCGGCAACCGGCGTTAACTTCCTTGGCGGATACTCTGCGCTGGTATCAAAGGGCATGACGAAGGCGGATGAATATCTCATCCGTTCTATTCCGCAGGCTCTTGCAGAAACGGAAAATGTCTGCAGTTCGGTAAACATCGGTTCCACCAAGACAGGAATTAATATGGATGCTGTCCGTCTGATGGGAGACATTGTTAAACAGACAGCAGAAGCAACCAAAGACCGCGACTCCCTCGGTTGTGCAAAACTTGTTGTGTTCTGTAATGCCCCGGATGACAACCCGTTCATGGCAGGAGCATTCCATGGTGTAACGGAAGGAGATGCTGTTGTCAACGTCGGTGTCAGCGGACCGGGTGTTGTTCGTCATGCATTAACCAAAATTCATGGAGAAAACTTTGAGACTCTCTGTGAAACGGTCAAAAAGACGGCTTTCAAAGTTACGCGTGTTGGTCAGCTCGTGGCACTGGAGGCGTCAGAACGTCTCGGTGTTCCGTTTGGTATTGTTGATTTATCTCTCGCTCCAACGCCCGCAGTCGGCGACAGTGTTGCCCAGATTCTGGAAGAGATGGGACTTGAATCAGTCGGTGCGCCGGGAACTACTGCGGCACTTGCCCTTCTAAACGATCAGGTGAAGAAAGGCGGTGTCATGGCAAGTTCATTTGTCGGCGGTCTTTCCGGTGCATTCATTCCTGTTTCTGAAGATCAGGGTATGATTGACGCGGTAACCCGCGGTGCATTGACCCTTGAAAAACTGGAAGCTATGACTTGTGTCTGTTCTGTTGGTCTGGATATGATTGCCATTCCGGGAAATACTCCGGCAACCACTATCGCTGGAATCATTGCTGATGAAGCAGCAATCGGTATGATTAATCAGAAGACAACGGCAGTCCGTCTCATCCCGGTCGTAGGAAAAGATATTGGAGACGTCGTTGAGTTCGGCGGTCTTTTAGGATATGCTCCGATTCAGGCAGTCAACACCTTCAGCTGTGCCGAGTTTGTGAACCGCGGGGGAAGAATTCCTGCTCCGATTCACAGTTTCAAAAACTAATTCTTATTCTTTTTTTAATCAATTACTACGAATTATTTTGAAGCGTAAGGAAACTCTTTAATCTATCCCCGCATATCTAATGTTATTATGAAAAAGATTGCTATGATTGCTATTCTGGCACTGGTTGTCGCCGGTTGTATTTTTGCAGCAGGATGTACAACTCAGCAGACCCCTGATATTCCTTCGGCAGTATCAATTTCGGTTACCAAAGAAGGAACAGCCTACAACGTAGGTGACATCTGTGAACTTCGGTTCCCTTCAAATGGTTCAACCGGGTATCAGTGGATGTGTACTCAGTCTGACGACGGTCTGAAGGTTAGTATGAATTACCGTGCACCCGAGATCGACATGCCGGGAGCACAGGGACTGGAAATAATCTGGCTTTCCTCTGAAAATGCAGGAACCTACAACTTTACCCTGAAATACATGCGCAGCTGGGAAGGAGAAGAATCTGCTGTTGCAACGTACTCTGACAGTATCACCTTCGTTGACAACCCGGAAGCTATTGCAATCAATGGTCCGCGTGCATCCTTTGTCTACGACACCTTCTCCATTAACCCGACTGCCGGAGACTACGTTAAGATTAGCGTTAGAGGCAACCCGACCACGGGATATACCTGGAAAGCATCCGGTGACGGTCTTACCATCAAAGATACTTATGTTGTCGATGAGCACGAAGAAGGAATGGTAGGCGTCGGCGGAACCTACTACTGGTATGTAACTGCAGACAAGGCAGGCACCTACACTTTCAAAGCAGAGGAAGCAAGATCCTGGGAAGGAGAAGCAATAACCGGATTTACCATCCCGTTAATCTTTCTCTAAATCTCTTTTTTCAAAAATTCATTATAATATCCCGATAAATCACCTATTTGCGGGACTTTTTCAGATTCAGAAACTACATAACGTACCGCATCCAATTTTACTAGTATAATGGGTCTTCTCGGCAAACTGAAAGAGACGGTCTTTTCAGAGTCCGGCGATGTGAAAACCACTGCGGTCTGCGCATCTTTGCGGATGCGCATTGAAACACTGAAACATAAGGAAGAAACTGCAATAACCAGGCTGGGTTATGAAGTTATGGCACGTGGCGATGCACAGAAGTATGGTGAAACCGGGGAAGAAGTTCTTCGGATTCAGGAGGAAATCTCTCGTCTGCAGCGTGAACTTTTGAATGAGGAAATCAAACTGAGATTATAGATTCATGCAGGAACCCCGAAATATTACTATTCTCAACATGTCCAAAGAGACACGCAATGCCGTTGCAGCTCTTGTAGGCAAATCGGGGTCTCCTTTTGAGTCAATTGAGGATTGCATCGCATCTTTGATGTCGTACAGGATGCTTCTTCGTGCATCCGGCGATGAGGAGAAAGCTGCTCTTCTTGAGGAAACCTACCATCTGAAAGATCTCAAAGTAATTTATAATTATCCGGGAAGTCAGAAGGTAAATGCTGATTCCGGGGAAAAAGTATCAGAATCGTCTCTTGACTGATAATTTTCAGTATTTCCTATTATTTTATGTGGTAATAGCACCAATATCCTTCCATATTTAATGACAAAGTCATTGGGACTTTCATAAATGTTAAAAAATATCAGCAAGAACAAAAAGATTGAAATTGCCATCATCAGCGCTATCATTGCCGCGGTAATCATCGGTTCTATTATCTGGGTGATTGTGGATTTCTATCTTTGTTCCCACACCGGCACTATGTCCATTGTTGACAAGTTCGTCCAGAATTTTGTTGAAAAGGACCGGTATTCTTATATTTTGCAAGGTTTGGGCAATACGTTGCTTATCACAGTGTTCGCTTTGATTATCGGTCTGGTTCTCGGAACACTGATAGCAATTGTACGTACCGTCAACGAACTGCATGGAAAACTGCATTTCCTGAATGCTGTTGCCAAGATTTATCTGACTGTCGTCCGCGGAACCCCGGTAATGATCCAGCTGCTTATCATTTACTATGTCATATTCGCTGCGGTGGATATAGATAAAATTTTAATTGGTTCGGTTGCTTTTGGTCTGAATTCCGCGGCATATGTGGCGGAAATTATCCGTGCCGGTATCAATGCAGTTCCAAAAGGACAGTTTGAAGCGGGTTCCAGTCTTGGATTGCCGTTTAAATTAACCATGATTCTGGTTATTCTCCCGCAGGCAATCAAGAATATTCTCCCGGCTCTCTGTAACGAAGGTATTACCCTTATGAAGGAAACATCCATCAGCGGTTATATTGGTATGATGGATTTGACCAAGGCGGGAGATATCATCAGGAGTCAGACATATGAGGCATTCCTCCCGTTAGTCGGTGTTGCAATCATCTATCTGGCCCTGGTTATGGTATTGACGTATCTGGTCGGCAGACTTGAAAGGAGGTTGAAGTCAAGTGCAGTCTAATGGAAGAGTGCTTCTGAAAGTTGATGGACTTCGCAAGAGTTTCGGAGACAATGAAGTTCTCAAAGGAATCAATGCGGAGATTCACGAAGGTGAAGTTATTGCAATCATCGGACCATCCGGATGCGGCAAATCTACCTTCCTCAGATCGCTGAATCTCCTGGAAGAACCGACTGGAGGTCATATCTACTTCGAAGGAACTGATATCACTGACAAGTCTGTAAACATCAACAAGATGCGGGAAAAGATTGGAATGGTTTTCCAGCAGTTCAATCTCTTCCCGAACATGACGGTCAAAAAGAACATCATGCTTGCCCCGGTACAACTGAAGGTAATGACCAAAGCGGAAGCTTCGAAGAAAGCTGATGAACTTCTTGCACGCGTTGGTCTGAGCGATAAAGCAGATATGCATCCGCAGCAGTTATCCGGAGGTCAGCAGCAGCGTGTTGCAATTATCCGTGCCCTTGCTATGAACCCGGATGTTATGCTCTTTGATGAGCCGACTTCGGCACTCGATCCGGAAATGGTCGGTGAAGTTCTGAGTCTGATGAAGGATTTAGCAAAGTCAGGAATGACTATGCTTGTAGTTACCCATGAAATGGGATTCGCCCGTGAAGTTGCGGACCGCGTATTTTTCATCAATGACGGAGTTATCGCCGAAGAAAACAAGCCTGATGAAATATTCAACAATCCAAAGAGTCCGCGTCTGAAGGATTTCCTTTCCAAAGTTCTCTAATCAGGACTTCTGTTCCTGGTTGAAAAACTAACTATTTTTTTTAATCCAACACCCAATAATCTAGCATCAAATGTACTCTGTTGTCAGCAGTAAACGTCACCAGATTATTATTCTCTTAATAACAGCATTTGCAATTCTCATGGATGGTCTTGACCAGAGTGTGGTAAATGTAGCACTGCCGGTTATGGCAGGAGAATTTGGTGTTGATATTTCATCCGGGTCCTGGGTTGTAATGGTGTACGGCCTGTTCCTTGCCGGGTTCATTCTCGCTTTCGGAAAAGTCGCTGACAACGGAAGAATTCAGAAAATATTCATCCTCGGATTTGCAATCTTTGCACTCGGTTCTCTTGTCTGTGCACTTTCGCCGAACTTTATCATCATGGTTGTTTCCCGCGGCATACAGGGACTGGGCGCCTCGATGATTGCTGCGACCGCTCCGCTTGCCGTAACCCGTTTTCTGCCGGAAAACCAGCGTGGTTTCGGTATGGGCGTTATTGCAACTGCGGGAGGCATAGCGTTTGCATTCGGACCTGCTATCGGCGGTCTGCTGACAGCAGCTCTCTCCTGGCACTGGATTTTCCTCATCAATATCCCGATTGGAATCGGGGCGATTTTTCTGGCAAAAATCTTCATTCCGAAACCGAACAAGGCTCCGGAAAAAGAGCCTTTTGACTGGTTGGGAACCTTCCTTATGTTCGGGGCAATAGCTTCCTTTATTCTGACACTGGAACGCGGTCCGGCATTCGGCTGGACCAGTCCGCAGACACTGGTGCTTGGAGCAGTTTTTGCTGTGCTGACAGTGTTGTTCTGCATCAGGTCGCTCAAAGCCGAGTATCCGCTCATCAATATCCGCATCTTCAAACACTGGAAGTTCACCTCGGTCTCCCTGTCATATCTGCTTACCTGCGGGTTGTTTGCCGGTGTCATGTATATGATGCCGTATTATCTGGAAAATCCTCTGGGACTTGATGCGGGAACAACCGGACTTTTGTTGATGATTTCTGCTGTAATTACTGCAGTTATTGGAATCCCCGCAGGTTCATGGAGTGACCGTGTCGGCTGCAAACTTCCCTGTATTCTTGCGGCGCTGTGCCGGATAGCGTTCAGCAGTATTATGATTTTCCTCATCCCTGCATGGGGTATTGCAGGAGTCATTCCTGCACTTATTTTCATGGGTCTTGCATTCGGATTATCAGGCGGACCTTCGACAACGAGAATTGTTCAGTTCTCACCAAAGGGCGAGGAAGGAACCGGTACTTCAGTAATGATAACCACCGATTTCCTTGGCGGTGTTATCGGTGTTGCTGCATTTTCCGCGGTTTTCACGCTGGCAGAACCTGCTTCGCTCGGCATCTCTGTTGCAGAACTGGCTTCAGATATCTTCCTGAACGGATTCCATGCAACAGCGGTTCTCGGCCTGGCATTTGCCGTAGCCACACTGATTCTCACCGCTATTGTTCCGAACTATATTGCAAAATGCGATACGGATGAATTGAAAAACATCAAAAAGGATTAACCTTCCGGCTTCTTTTTGCAGCGTCGGGTCATTTCTTTCGCGAGCGTTTCGCGGAAATTTGAATAACGTGTAATTTCGGCTTAAATTCGGGACTTGTTTAAGACAGCATGTCTTCGTTTTGACCAAAGTATTATAGTCAAATACAACTTTATTATATAAAGATGGCTGAAACAGAAAAGAAATATGCATCCCTGAAGATTGAGAATATCGTAGCATCCGGTGTTATTGCCGATGAGATTAATCTTGCAGAGATATCCAGCAAAATCGAAGGTTGTGAACTCAACACGAAACGTTTCCCCGGAGCAGTCTTTAGAATTGACAATCCGCGTATGGCATCACTCATTTTCTCTTCCGGAAAGGTTGTCCTGACCGGTATCAGAAACGAGGATTCCCTTGATGAAGGACTTGACAAGGTTCTTACTGAACTGAAAAACGCAGGTGTTAAGATTCACGCTGTCCCGAAGGTTGCCGTAACCAACATTGTCTGTTCCTATGATATCGGACGTTTCATCAACCTGAACCGTGTTGTTGCAAAACTCTCACTTGAAGCAATTGAATACGAACCGGAACAGTTCCCGGGACTGGTATACAGAATTAGAGACCCGAAGATTGTTGCTCTTCTCTTCTCCTCCGGAAAGATCATCTTAACTGGCGGAAAGAACCTCGACGATGTCAAGAAGGGCCTGGATGTTCTGGAAGCAAGCATCAAAGACGTGCTTACAGAACAAAAATAACTTTTTTGTACCCCTGGACTGTTAGTAGGGATTCCCCATGGCGCAGAAATCACAAAAATACAAATACGTACGAACAACACTGAAACTGGAGCTGCAGGATAAACCTGGTCAGCTTCTTGAGGCAATCAAGCCGATTTCGGAAAGCGGAGCAAACATTATTACCATTTCCCATCAGCGAGATGAGGAGGATCCCGGAGCAGATCTGATTGTGGATATTGTTATTTCTCATCAGGAGTCCATTCTTCCGAAACTCCTTGATTCATTGAAAGAACACGGCATAACCATCACCCGCGTCGGCATTGAACGCCTGATGTGCATGAAGACGTTCATTCTTATCGGGCACATTCTGCATACGGATTTGACTGACACTATCAATCAGATTGATCGTAAAGATATTGCCGAAGTTACCGAGCTGCATATGATTATGCCGAAAGTTGATGAACCGTCAACTGCGAAAATAACAATCAAGGCAGTAACTGAAGCTGAAATGGATAATGTAATTGAGAAACTTGAGGCAATTGCTGCCAAGAAGAATCTCATGATTGTTGATGAAATCGGAGGGCGCCTATGATGAAAGTAGCATTAATCGGCCTTGGCTCAGTTGGTCGCGGTGTATGTCATGTCCTGACTGGCGACGAACGGTTCAGCGTTGTTGCAGTTGCCGACTCTAAAAGCGGTGTGGTAAATGCTGAAGGACTTGACATCCAGGAAGTTCTTTCCATTAAGAAGAAAACGGGAAAATGCGGAACTCCGGAATGGACTGCATTCAGAATTGCTGCAGAAATCGATTATGATGTTCTGGTTGAGGTTACTCCAACCAATGCAATTACGGGAGAACCGGCTCTTTCTACCATTAAAATTGCCCTCTCCCGCGGGAAGCATGTGGTAACCTCTAACAAAGGACCGATTTCTCTTGCATACCGGGAACTTTCAACCCTGGCAGAAGAAAACAATGCTGACCTCAGATTTGAAGGAACTGTTGCAGGAGCGATTCCGATTATTAACGGCATCAGAACCGGACTTGGCGGAAACAAGATAAAAGCGCTTTTCGGTGTTCTCAATGGTACCTGCAATTATATTCTTTACCGTATGGAAGAAGAGGGTCTTACCTACCAGCAGGCACTGGCGGAAGCACGTGATTTAGGGTATGCAGAAGCTGACCCGACCTATGATGTGAATGGTACTGATGCGGCAATCAAGCTCGTGATTCTTGCAAACACCGTGCTTGGAATGAATGTCTCCTTAAAGGACGTTCAGCGGACAGGAATTGACCGTTTGACTCCGGATGCAATCAAGATGGCCCACACCACCGGACATACCATTCGTCTGATTGCGTCTCTCTATCCTGACAAGAAAGATCTTGAGGTTTCTCCGCGTCTCCTTCCGGAAGACGATCCGCTTGTCCTTGATGAGACTCTGAACGCAGTAACCGTGGAAACGGAATACGCCGGCGACATAACGTTCATCGGCCCCGGTGCAGGTTCCATAGAAACGGCATCTGCGGTTCTCTCTGATATGATTTTCATTTACGAAAAGTATGGTTTCCAGTGATAATACCGGCGGCGTTCTCCACCGCCGCACTGTTTTTATGCAGGTGATGCGCCGGAAAACCCTGGAGTCAGGGTTTTTCACCACGGCAGAGATTGCCGAGGAAACTGATGTTCCGCGGTCAACTGCACAGGATTGGGTAAACCGTCTTCTGCAGGAAGGCTGCATTTTTGTCAAAGAGGAGCAGCGGGGAAGAAGTCCGGCTCACTATGCGTCACGCAGCGCTCTCCCTCAGACAACCTGCAGAAGGATATTTACAACGGTGTCCGATGGATATGCTGAGATTTTTCATGAGTGTCTGTCAAGCGGATGTGCCGGATTCTGCGAATACCATCACCGGAAAGCTGGGGGAGCCGCTCTCTATGTTTCCCGTGACGGTCTGATCTTCCGGGAGATTGCAAAACTTGGAGAAGCACGCCCGCTGAATCTTGAACATGCCGCAGTCGGACTGCAGAATGTAACCCTTGACGGATCCGATGTCATTCAGACGATAACTTCCGTGTATGGCGGCCCGTCGTATTCTCTGTCATCGATGATGGGAATGGCCGCCGGTGTAAAGCATGTCGAGATTTCCGCAGGAGGAGGCCTGATGACCGGCAAAGTCAGGACTCCCGCTCTGATTCCCGTCACTGTCGGTATCGATGACACCGACCGGAAAGGATGCGGAGGTGCAACTTTTGCCCTGGCAAACGCACTCTTGAAGACTGTTTCTGAATCGAAAGCAGCTATTGGCATCCGTCATCAGGTGGCAGTTCTATCTCAGAATATCGAAGAAATGACCGCAGGCAACTCCTGCAGTTTTCTGGAGTTTGCAGTAGAACCGGATAAATTGGATGATTTGATTGCCAAAATCTGTCGATTTGTTGCTGATGAAAGTGTCTCTGCTGAATGGGGAGTTGCCGTTTATACCGGTATCTTCGTTTCGAAGAAAATGAAGGAGATTGCTGCGGCAATCCGCTATCACCGTGTTTCTCTTGATGATGTTGTCCGAATTGCTCAGGATTGTGGAATCAGGACATATGGCGGCCGTGGAATCATCGGTGCAGTTGCGGCTGTATGTCTTAAAAATCAGCCCCAGCATGTTTTACTCGACAACCGTGTTCCTCTGGAATAGAGCAACACGATTGTTCCTATTTTTTTATCCTGTCACAATCATTGTGCGGTAAACAAAAGAGTACCAAGAAGGACAATTATCCTTATTGAAAAAAAATTATTTTTTGTGGGAATTTTTTACGGGGAACGTATGCCGTTTCTGATTATTCGATGATTTCTGTTCAGCCGGTTTCTTTTGTTGCTGTCTCGGTTTTGCCGGATATTCGCTTTTATCTTTAGCCGGCATCAGTTTGTAGGAGTTTTCTCCTTTCCGCTCAAATGTGAATGCAGCCGGATACTGGAACTTTCCGCGAATCGGCTCGGGAAATTTACATTCGAGATAGTCCGTTGCATGATCTCCGCGGTATATTCTGCCGACCACAGTGACATCATTATATGCTATGGGGATATAACTTCGGTAAAACTGTTCTTTCGGAATTCCTATGCGGAAGAAATCGGCTTTCGCTTTGTAGAGAGGGATGGTAAATGCACGTGCAGTTGCCTCCTCTTCATGTACCACGAGACTTGTTCTTTCCGGAGCGGCGGCTTCACGTATTCTGTCGTTGTGCGACTTGTTCTTTATCGGGAAGGATGGTTTTTTCTGTGCCGGATGCGTTCCGATTTTTCTCTCCATTATTCTTAACGTATTGTTGCTTTAAGGTATAAGACTGCTGAATGAATGAGAAAAACAGTTAGGACAACTGAGGTTTTTTACTCATTGCCGTGAGGGGTTATCAGCTGTCCTGCTGATATATTGATTTTCTTATCATATCAAATTACGGTTATTCTCTGAGATTTTCAACGGTCTCATTCCACTCTTCATACTGTCTTAGCATTGCTTTCTGTCTGCGCAGAAGGACTATGGAGAAGAGCAAAAGAATTAGTGCAACTGCAAAGATAACCGCGGAAACAACGGTAAGTGTGGTTTCTGCTCCGGAAACAATACTGTATATCAGAAAACCGAGGCCGAATGCGGCGAGAACTATACAGAGTATAAGTGTTGTTCTACCGTAGGTTGATCCGAGCTGTTTTTTCTGTGGTGTCATATCTTTAGTATATGTCTTGCAGATATTTAGAGGTCTTTTCTGTATATATGATAAAAACTTCAATCTGACATATTGATATTGTTTAACTTCCTATTACATTTGTGAATAGAATGGAAGACGATTTACTCCACATCAGCAATTCCATCGGATACCTCAAAACATTTCTCGAAGCAGGTCTTTCACACCGTCCAAAGGAATACAAAAAGAACGGTGACTTTCTAGCAAAAATGAAAGAACTTTTGATATCTGTATCGAAAGAAACAGCACCGATTTCAGAAGCATTCAGAGCAGAGCATGATGAAGTCGACTGGCAGGCATATTCCCTTTTCTCATCCGATAAAATCCTCAAATATATGGATGAACACCCGTCGGATTTCTGGACTTTGGTTCTCGAAGAAATCCCCGGTATGCTTGGAGCATTCATAGGACTGTTGCAGGCAGAAGGATATTCTCAGGAATAAACCCATATTTTTTGCTGATTTTTTATTTAATTCTGAATATTTGGTTAAATCCCCAATTGCGCGCCATTTTTCTATTTAGAAAAATACTGTTATTTCGGGGAAAAATGATTGTTTTTTTCAGAGTAAACGGTATTATTTTCCCAATCCAAGTTTCTGAAACACTATTCAGCGTCGCTTCTTTCGGATGGAAATTCGTATATTTTATATACTTTCCGATATGAGAAAATATGTAACACATCTTGATTTAATTCAGGAATGTGAGGTGTTTCATTAATGGTAACATTTAGCCCGGCACAGGTTTGTGCCAAAATCGGAGCTGCTGGTAAGGGTAAATGCAGTCTCGGCGGCTTTAACATGCTCGTCCGTGCATTCCTTGCAGGAGCATACATCGCCGTCGGTGCAGCACTTGCAACGGTCGGTTCCACCGGTGTCGCCGACACTCTCGGCGCAGGTATGGGACAGGTCGTTCTCGGAGCACTGTTCCCGATTGGTTTAGTTCTCGTCGTTCTTACCGGTGCTGAACTTTTCACCGGTGATGCAATGTTCGCACCAATGGCACTTGCTCAGGGACACATCAAGATTGGCGGACTCGTCAAACTCTGGATTATTGTCTACATCGGAAACCTCATCGGTTCCCTGTTCATGGCATTCCTTGTCTCCTACGGTCCGTACGTTTCCTGGTCCGCAGCAGGTGTTGCAACTGCAACCGCCTTCGGTACCCGTGCAATTGCAATTGCAACTGCAAAAGTATCCTACACTGGAGCAATGGGTATTCTCTCCTGCTTCTTCAAGGGTATTCTTTGTAACTGGCTCGTCTGCCTTGCTCTCTTCCTTGGTCTTGCAGCAGATGAAGTCATCTCCAAGATTGTTGCAATCTGGTTCCCAATCTTTGCCTTCGTTGCAAGCGGTTTCGAACACTGTGTTGCAAACATGTACTTTATCCCGGCAGGTATCATCACGAACCTCATTACAGGCAACGGCTTAAACGACGTCCTGAACTGGGGAACCATGTGGACCAGCAATATTATCTGGGCAACCCTTGGTAACATCGTCGGTGCAGTCGTCCTGCTCGTAATTGTGTACCACTTCTCCTTCAAGAAGGAAGTCCGTGCACTTGAAGCAAAATAATCACTAATCACAGATTAGTCCAAACAACTGAAAAATGATATGACATCCCGGAGATCCCGGGATGTTTCTTTTTCCATTCCATTTATTAAATTAGAGGTTTTTTTCCATGATTGAGGAACTCCTTGAAGGGAACAAAATATTTCTCGAAAAAGATTTCGAGCGGAAGAAAGACCGCTACATGCAGATGACAACGGCCCAGCATCCGACTGTCCTCTGGATTGGCTGTTCTGATTCACGGGTGAACCCCGAACGTATTACTCATTGCAGAGCAGGTGAGCTTTTTACTCACCGTAACATCGGAAACATTGTGCCGACACATGACTGGAACTTTGCAACGGTCCTTGAATATGCAATCAAGCATCTGAAGGTAAAAGACATTGTTATCTGCGGTCATTCTGACTGCGGAGCATTGAACGCTCTCGATGCTGACATGTCCAAAGACGCGTATATTCCGATGTGGATAAACAATGCACGGGAAGCACAAGTGCGGGTTGATGCACGTCTCGGTGCTGTAACAACCCCGGAAGAAAAAGCAGTCCGGAAGCGGGAAATTGAGTATGAGAATATCAGACTTCAGCTGGAACATCTGCGGGCATATCCGCTGGTATCCATAGCCGAGGCTGAAGGCAGTATTTCGCTGCATGGTCTCTTCTATAACTTGGAAACAGGAATTCTTTCCAAGATTGCATAAGGATTGCAGATAATATTCAGCGGTCGGTGCATTGCATCGGCAATGCTGAAGATTCTTCTATTTTTAACATAATTCAAGAAAATATCAAGAAATTTGATTTTATTTTATAAAATACCGTGATTTTTCATTAATTTGGTCGGTTAATATGCGTATTTTTACTGTTCACTGATAGAGATGATCTGAATGTCTGGACCCTTCTGAGAGGGTCGCGCAAATTGTAGTTTAAATAGTAACCTTGCTTAGTTAATGTTTTAAAATTATTATTTGCCTATAAATTAACATTATTTTTATAACCATCAAAAATCACCATATTATAACCCACCTTTAATCATCATTTAAGGGGTAACTTAAATAAAATAAGGAATTCAAATAATTATGTATCCGAGGTTTAACCATGGAAATTAAGTATGTCACAACAACCTGTCCGTACTGCGGAGCTGGATGTTCTTTCAACTTAGTCGTTAAAGACGGAAAGATCATTGACAGCGCCCCGTCACAGAGAGGTCCGGTCAACCAGGGTAAGCTCTGTCCGAAAGGAATTTTCGGATTTGAGTTCATCAACTCTCCAGACCGTCTGACCACCCCGCTTATCAAAGACCCGAAGACCGGAGAACAGAAACCGGCAACCTGGGACGAAGCATTAGCTGTTATTGCAGAAAACTTCGCAAAGTACAAGCCGGAAGAGTTCGCAGTTATCTCCTCTGCACGCTGCTGCAATGAAGACAACTACGCAATGCAGAAGTTCGCACGTATCGTCTTAAAGACCCCGAACATCGACCACTGTGCACGTCTGTGCCACGCACCGACTGTTGCAGGTCTTGCAAAAGTCTTCGGATCCGGAGCATCCACTAACTCCTTCGATGACCTTGCAATTGCAGATCTCGTTTTCATCATTGGTTCTAACAACCTTGAAGCACACCCGCTTGCAGGCCGCAGAATCATGGAAGCAAAGAAGAAGGGAGCACACATCATCGTCTGCGACCCGCGTGTAACTCCAACTGCAAAGCAGGCAGAGATGCACATTCAGCACTTCCCGGGAACTGATATCCAGCTCCTGAACTGTCTGATGAAATACATCATCGAGAACGACTGGATTGACCACGAGTTCGTCGAGAACAGAACCAAGGGATACGAAGACCTTAAGAAGTGCGTTACCCAGGACAAATACAGCATTGAGAACACCTCTGCAATCTGCGGTATCCCAGTAGAACAGATTCAGACTGCACTCCAGTGGCTCCACGAATGCCAGCACAAGACTGCTTTCGTCCACTGTCTTGGTATCACCCAGCACACTGTCGGTGTCGACAACGTCAGATCCATCGCACACATTCAGACTATCCTTGGAAACATCGGAAAGCCAGGATGCGGTGTCAACGCACTCCGTGGTCAGAACAACGTTCAGGGTTCCTGCGATATGGGAGCACTGCCGAACGTATACTCCGGATACCAGTCCGTCATGAACCCAGAAGCAGCAAAGAAAGTTGCAGCATACTGGGGCGTTGACTCTGTTCCGGAAGGAAAGCTTGGTCTCCACATCCCAGAGATGCTCGACACCTTATACGAGCACCCGGACCAGGTCAAGTGTATGTACCTTATGGGAGAAAACCCGGTCATTTCCGACCCGAACTCCAAGATGGTTGAAAAGGCAATGGAGAACTGCGAATTCTTAGTTGTCCAGGATATCTTCAACACCGAAACTTCCCGCTACGCAGATGTTGTCCTTCCGGGATCCTGCTATGCAGAAGAAGATGGTACCCAGACCAACGCAGAACGCCGTGTCCAGAGATTCAGAAAGGCACAGGATGCACCAGGAGAGGCAAAACTTGACTGGGAGATCATGAAGATGATTGCAACCAAGATGGGCTACGGCGACAAGTTCGCATGGGAGACCACCGAGGATGTCTTCAACGAAATGAGAGGTATCACCCCGCAGTATGCAGGTATCACCTACGCAAAACTCGACGGTGATGGAATCCAGTGGCCATGCCCGACTGAAGACCACCCGGGAACTGCAATTCTCCACGTTAAGGAATTCGCAGGAATGCCGGAAGGAAAGGCATGCCTTGAAGCAATTGAACACCGCGACCCAGCTGAGGTTATCGATGCAGAATATCCGTTCTGGCTCACCACTGGTGCAACCATCTGGCACTGGCCAAGCGGATCCATGACCCGCAGATGCGAACAGCTCGACCGCGACTGCCCGACTGCATGGCTCGAAATGAACGAAGTCGATGCAGAGAAGCTCGGCGTCAAAGACGGCGAACCAGTCATTCTCTACTCCCGCCGCGGAGAAGTTGAAGTTAAGACCCGTGTCTTCCACGACATTAAGCCGGGAGTCTTCTTCATGCCGTTCCACTTCATTGAAGCACGTGCAAACCTTGTTACCAACACCGCATACGACCCAGTTTCCCGCACTCCGGAGTACAAGGTCTGTGCTGTAAACATCAAGAGAAAGGAGGCCTAAACAATGTCAGCAAAAGGCGATATGTTCTATGCATGGACAAACGATGCAAACATCAAAGGAGAATGCGGAGGAGCAGTCTCAACCCTTCTGAAGTACCTGCTTGAGAAGAAGATTGTTGACGTTGTCTTAACCGTTAAGAAAGGCGTCGATGTATACGACCCGCAGCCGGCATTCATTACTGACCCGGCAGAGATTGACAAAGTTGCAGGTTCCCTCCACTGCGGAACACTCCTGCTTCCGAAACTCATCAAGAAATACCTGAACGGTGCAAAAGACATGAAAGTCGCAGTCACCTGTAAGGGATGCGATGCAAAAGCACTTCTTGAACTCGGCAAGCGTAACCAGATTAACCTTGACAACGTCATCTCCATCGGTCTGAACTGTGGTGGAACTGTTTCCCCGCAGGTTGCCCGCAAGATGATTAAGGAAGAATACGGCGTCGACCCGGACAAAGTCTTCAAAGAGGAGATTGACAAGGGACAGTTCATCATCGAATACACCGATGAGAAAGGCGAGCACCAGCACAAGGGAATCAAGATTGATGAACTTGAAGAGAAAGGTATCGGCCGCAGAATGAACTGCCAGCGCTGTGAAACCAAGATCCCGCGCCAGTGCGATCTCGCATGTGGTAACTGGGGTGTCTTCGGCGAGAAAGCTGGAAAGGCAACCTTCGTAGAAGTCTGCTCTGACAAGGGTGCAATGGTCTTCGACGGTGCAGTTAAGGACGGCGTTATTGCAACCTGTGCACCGGAAGCAAAGGGACTTGAAATCAGAGGAAAGATTGAGAACGTCATGATCAAGATGGGTAAGAAGGCCCAGGAAAAACAGTTCGCAACTCTCGGCGAAGGCCAGGAGAGACTGGAAAAGATCATGAAAGAGACCTCCCGCTGTATCAAGTGTTACGGCTGTATCGAGAACTGTCCAATCTGCTACTGTGTTGAGTGTTCCACCAAGAAGCCGCACCTGGTCCGCCCAGGAATCATCCCGCCAGACTTCATGTTCCAGATGATCCGCTTCGCACACATTGCAGACTCCTGTATCAACTGTGGTCAGTGTCAGGAACTCTGTCCGATGGATATCCCGAACGCACTCTACATGCACGCCCAGCAGGTCGAACTCGAAAAGATGTTCGGTCACAAGCCGGGAGTCGACATGGAACTGCCAGTTCTTGGATTCGCAGAAGAAGCCGACGAGCGTGCAAGACTGAACGCAACCGGCTCCGACATGATCTACGAGAACGTCTTCGGCGAACAGCAGTAAACCCCCTTCCGGGTTTACTTTTTTCCTGATTAGACAGTCGGATTTTTCAATAATCGTCATGCGTAGAGAGTACTCTCTCCTGCGCAGACGCATTTTTTGTACCAATTATTTCTTAAAAATAGTATTCTGGTTGCAGAACCAGCGTTATTTGTATACTTCTTCTACTGACCGAGCATCGTCCATCTGCAGACGCTGCTGACGGAAAATCGTAATCTTTCTCAGCAGAATGCAGACCGGAATCAGAGCTATAACTGCCGGCAGAGCCACCCAGGGATTCCAGGTCATTTCGATTACCATGAACAGAATCGCAACAGGTGCATGTGACACTCCGCCGAACGTTGCAATCATGCCGATAATAACAAAGACCGGCACTGCCGTCAGAGGAATCAGTTCCGGAAACAGCAAGTTCAGTCCGATTCCAAGAGCTCCGCCGGCAAATGCACCGATAGAAAGACCCGGAGCGAAGACCCCTCCTGATGCACCAGATCCTATAGTAAGCGATGTTGCCAGAATCTTGGCTAAGGGAAGAATCAGCAGGATGGTAAACGGCAGAAGGTTGTAGAGAGCAAGCTGAACAAAGCCGTATCCGGTTCCAAGACATCCGAGACCGACAGCAAAGGTTTCAGGAGATAGATACCCGAAAACGGTTATGAGAATGCCGATGATTCCAGCGCCGATAACCGGTTTCAGAAACTTCGGAATCTTGAATTTCGCAGCGAACAGATTGAAGAGTTTTTGTGTTCCGTAGAATGATTTGACGTAAAGAAAACCGATTCCGGAAACAGCAATTCCGAGCAGCAGGAAGAAAGGAAGCTGAACTGCCGTCCAGGACATTTCTATCGTTCCAAAGAGCGGGGTGAAGCCTTCAAAAAGACTGAAGATTCCATATCCGATAAGTGAGGCAAGCAGAGCCGGAGGAATGACTTTAAACCGTATTCCGCGGAGATAGAGTATTTCTGCTGCGAGAATCGCCCCTCCGAGAGGAGCTTTGAAAATTGCACCGACTCCCGCACCGATGCCGATGGCAATCGCCATTCTGCGTTCTTCCGGCGTCACTTTGAAGATATCCGAGATGATTGATCCAAATCCAGCAGATATCTGGACAATCGGTCCTTCACATCCGGCACTGCCTCCAGAACCGATGGTAAGAATCGAAGATACGGCTTTTACCAGCGGAACACGCCAGCGGATTTTTCCATCGGTGTGATATGATTTTAAAGCGGCATCTGTTCCGTGTCCTGCAGCCTCCGGTGCCGTCTTCCAGACAAGCAATCCTGATATCAGCGCTCCAATCATGAGAATAGGAATAATAAGCCAGATTGTTGTCGGTGCAGACCATGCAGCAGCTTCAGCAAGTGTGTCTCCTTCCATCGGGAATGAAAATCCGAAGAGACCGCCGAGAACCAGTTCCGAGAAGAGTTCGATTCCTTTGTAAAACAGCAGAGCACCAAATCCGGAAATAATGCCGATTAGTATGCTCATTACGAGGATTCTGCGGATGCGAACGGGGTTTTCGGCCATTGATGATACTATTATTTCTCATTCCTCATTAATCAGTCAGATGGTTCCTCTTGGCATTCATTTATCCCTTCTGCCTACAGATAACTAGAGAAACAGGATATGCGGGACAAAACAGGTATGAAGCTGAGAAAATATTCATGGGAACTGGCATTGAGCATCAGTCTTATTCTCGCAACCGTCGTCATTTATCTTCTTAAGATACTTATCATCGGAGACAGCGGAGAAAGCAATACTCTGACGTATATTTTCAATGCACTCGGATTCCTTCCACTGAATGTGCTTCTGGTAACCCTCATCATCAACGGTCTGCTGTCGATGCGGGCGAAGAAGGAGCAGCAGGAGAAGATGAAGATGATTATCGGTCTGTTCTTCTCAGAACTGGGAACCGACCTTCTTCGAATCATCGGCAGATGCAACACCGAGAAAAATGCCCTTGCTGAAATAATGAATATCACATCTTCCTGGAAGAAGGATGAGTATGCAGAGGCGGCAAGGAAACTAACTGTATATCGTGAAAACCTTCGTCCATCTGCAGAAGAACTGGAACTCCTGAGAAATCTCCTAAATGAAAAACATGAATTCCTTCTGCGTATTGTCGAAAATCCGGTGTTTTTGGAAGGAGAAAGCAACACAGAACTGATGCGGGCTCTCTTCCACCTTGGAGAAGAGCTTTCCAGCAGAGAAGATATTTCTAACCTTCCTGCATCCGACACTGCCCATCTCACAGGAGATGTGAAACGGGTTTACCGGCCGCTTATCGGACTTTGGCTCTCGCACATGGAATATCTTTCAAAATATTACCCGTATCTTCTCTCATTCAGCATCAGAAAGAATCCGTTTGTGGAACGGACCGATACTGTTGTTAGAGAAAATTCCTAATCCTTTTATTTAATTGAAAAAAATCAGGTAAGGGATGCAAGAACGGCATCGAACTTAGCTTCGACTTCTTTCCACGCCGTCTCGCTTTCCTCTTTTGTTTTTACCAGCGGAAGAAGTGTGTAGTATTCTTCAAAGATTTCTTTCTGTGCGGATATGAACTCCTCTGCCTGTGCTCCGCATATGGCTTTCATTCCTGCGATATTTTCTGATGAATACGGATAGGTTCTGATCCGGTATTCCATCAGGTCGCAAAGCGGTTTCATAACTTTCTGTACCACTGCTCTGACATATTCCGGGTCGTCACGTTCATCCAGTTGTTCGAGTTCATCAGTTGCTGTCTTCAGACGCTGGGAAAGCATCGCTGAAAAACATAGATATTGTTCAAACGCGTCTTCGGCATCATAATCTGGTGTCATGGTTTTGTATCCTTATCGTTGAGCTATCTGCACGGTCAGTTCTGTCGGCGAGACTTCGGTTACTACCGCAAAGAGAGTTTTGGAGTTCACGGCAAGAACTGCAGTCTTTGCAATTCCATCCAGTTCTCCAATCACTACATCCTCTTCGTACGGATTTCCGCAGGTATGTCTTCCGAGAAATTCCAGAAGAACCCGTTTACCGAAGATTACGACACGCAGTTTCTCTCCTGGTGTCAGTTCCTGAAAATGAGGGTTGGGCCCAGAGAGAACTGCTTCGGTGATGCCGGTTCCTCCGTAGAGTGCAGCTGACATAACAGATAGGTTTCACGCAAAAACGAATGAATGTTTGGGAAAAAGAGGGAGTTAGTAAAACTCCGGGTTGATTGGGATGAACGGTTTTTCGTGGGCACAGATTGGACAGACTTCCGGAGCTGTCTTTGCATAGTGGAGATGTCCGCAGTTGGTACATTTCCAGATGACAAAACCGTCTGCTTCGAAGACCTGGCCGGCTTTGACTTTGGATAACAGTTTCAAGTACCGCTCTTCGTGTGCTTTTTCGATTGCTGCAACACCTTCGAACAGGAATGCGATTTCATCGAATCCTTCTTCGCGTGCGGTCTTTGCGAAATCGATATACATGTTCGTCCATTCCTCGTGTTCGCCTGCCGCGGCTGCCGCCAGGTTTTCAATGGTTGCCGGGATTTCGTTGTCGTGGAGCAGTTTGAACCAGCGTTTTGCATGTTCTTTTTCGTTGTTTGCAGTTTCTTCGAAGATGTCACCAATCTGGTTGTATCCTTCCTTGCGTGCCTGAGATGCGAAGTAGGTATATTTGTTGCGTGCCTGGGACTCGCCGGCGAATGCCGCTTCCAGATTCTTTTCCGTTTTTGTTCCTTTCAGAGTTGGCATATTTCTCTATTGTATTCCGTCCATGAAAGGGTTTTGGTTCCGTCCCGTCAAGTATTTCTTCTGTTACGCGAAACGCATAGTACTAGATGCCGGATTTTCCGGCAGGACTGAAGATATTTTGAGAAAAATCGATCTGAAAAGCGGCATTATTCTCACGGTTGCGCTTCTTGTTCTGGCGCTCATCGTTTTTGCCTTTGTCTATGGAGTACTCAATCTGAGATAAAATGTATTGCAGATACTGCGGAGAAGAAATCAGTGACGACGAAGTGTACTGTCCGAACTGCGGAGAACTGGTCTGGTCGCGGGAACTGGACAGGGAGCACCTTGCCGGAAACAGGGTTATGCCGAAAAAGAAGAAACGGCGGATTCTCGTTACGGTTCTCATACTGATTGCAGTACTTGCCGCTCTCGGTGCAGGAGGGGTTATTCTCTGCACTACCGTTTTTGCCGACGGCACGCTGGAAGTCGCTGCAGTTCCGCAGGGCGCTTCAGTCACGGTTGACGGCGTCTTCTGCGGCGTCTCGCCTCTTCCTATTACTGTCTCTCCCCATACGCTTCATACGGTCACGGTAATCAAAGACGGCTATGAACCCTGGTCCGGAACCGTTACAGTGAAGGCACATGAACTGGTTTCCCTATCACCGGTGCTTTCCCCGCTTCCTGATCCGAATACGTATCTAAGAACGTACAGCTGGTATTACGACGGACTGCCGTATACCGTCACCGTTTCGATTCCGAAAGAGATGTATGAGAAATACCGAAAACTCGGTCACTCCACTATCAGCCTGACGAAATATCCGACCGAAGAGTACAACCGCTCGATAGCCGGAACTATTGCTGAACAGCTAAAACGGTACGCTGATGCCAACGGATTTAATCTCTATCAGAAACTCATGCTTGCGGCAACGATGGTTCAAAACATTCCTTACGACTCGGATACCGGTACTACCGGCAAAGATGAATATGCCCGGTATCCAGTAGAAACGCTTGTCGATAAAACCGGCGACTGTGAAGATACGTCGATTCTTCTGGCGGCGATTCTCCGCGAAATGGGATATGATGTCCTCATTATGCGGTTTGACGGTCATGTTGCTCTGGGTGTTGCAAATCGTGATTTCAAGAAGGAGGGTGCGTACATCGAAGTGAACGGAAAAGACTACTTCTATCTCGAAACAACGGCACCGGGCTGGGAACTCGGCGAGATTGCCGATGAATATGTTAGCAAAGCTGTTGAAAAGTATGTAGTGAACTGAGAATTTTTCTTTTTTCGCACACCTTATCTTGTTTCAGCGCCAACACATCATTACTATGGATGCGGAATATCTATATCGTCCGGCTGAGTTCCCCTTGCCGCCGGTAGCAGTCAATTCAATTACACTTCTTTTCGATTTTCAGGAAGATACCGTTACTGTCACTGCAGAAACTAAATTTACCGTACTGCAGAATCCGGTGGATGAACTGAAACTGAACGCCAAGAATCTCGAAATTCTTACCGTAGTCCAGGATGGCATCCGTCCGATAAAATATACCTATGCTGATGATATTCTCACGCTGAAATTCCGGTCTACGCAGAAACCTGGGTCTTCTTTCCGCATCACCACAAAAACCGTCTGCCATCCGACAGCAAACATCCTCGAAGGACTCTATTACGATATAACACCGGAAGGAAAACCGAGAACTGTTATTTCTCAGTGTCAGCAGTGGGGATTCCAGAGGATTGCTCCGTGTATCGACGACATGCGGACCAAGTGCACCTGGAAAACGACGATTATCGCCGACTCCCGCTACACCAATCTGATTTCGAACGGTAATATTTCCATCCCACGTACAAAATATGACCGGACCAGAGATTCGATTACCTATGAAAACAAAGAACCGATGCCCCCGTACCTGTTCTTTATCGGCGTAGGAACCTGGGATACGTTTTCCCGAGACTTTGTCTATCCTGATGGAAAGACAGTACGTCTCGAACTGCTTGCCCTTCCCGGTTCAAATCCGGAGAATGCCGGTACTGCTGTCGACATTATGGCTGATGCCATTCTCTGGACGCATATTTTCACGGGTCCGGAAAAATATGAAAGCCTAGACAAGCGGCAGAGACTCTATGAACTCTGCACCGAACGCTACCGGAACGGGGAAACCCCGGAACTTGGTGAAGAAATCAAAGAACTATCCCGAAAGCTTGTCATGGGATATCAGTATCCGTATGAAGTTTACCGTGAAATCGCCATGCAGAACTCGGATTTCGGGGGAATGGAGAATACCGGCAATACGACCATTATTGCAAACCGCATTATGCCGGATGCCGAGATTACTGATGCTGCATACGAATATCTTTTCGGCGTCAAGCAGCACGAATTCTATCACAATCTGAACGGCTCGGGTGTAACCGGCGACACGCCGTTTTCTATCTGGCTCAATGAAGCCGTAACGGTCATGATGGAAGATGACTATCTTGCGTTCCATTTTGGCACAGGTTATCAGCGGCTGAACAACCTGATGCAGATTTACACACCGGGTTCAGGAACATTTTCTTTGGATACCGGTTCGATTTCAATGCCGATTGAGCCGGATGGATTCAACGATCCGAATGATTTGATTACCTCAGTAACCTATGTGAAGGCGCCGGAGTTCACCCGTATGATTGAGACCTCGCTCGGCAAACCGGCATTTGCCTGGGCTCTCGATCTCTATCACAGGAAGTATGCCGGTTCCAATGCTTCTCCTTCGGACTGGCTTCGCGTAATGGAGGAAGTGGGAAAAACCGACTTTTCTATTATGGCAAGCAGATGGCTGAAGGAGACCGGATATCCGGTTGTATCTGCAGCATACGAGTGGGATTCTGAATTGCATACTGCCATAATCACCGTCACGCAAAAGGGATTCAAACCAGGAAAACCCTGGATCTTCCCCTTCACGGGAAAACTGATTGGAGAAAACGGGGATGTTCTCTCCGAGTTCCAGCAGAAAATTGATGCGGAAACCATTACCTTTTCCGTTCCGTGTTCCCGACCTGTATCCTTTGCGCTCTGGAATACCAATCATGCAGCCTATATCCGGATGGAACGCGACGAATCCGATGACCTGCTCTATCGGGAACTGACATATGACAGTAACCCTGTTTCGAAATTCCTGACGTTTGTTACGCTCTATGAACGGGAAATGATTCGCCTTTTGGAAGATGAAACAGCAGTGCCGTCTGAAGTGTTCGGTGATGCATTTATGCAGATGCTTGAAGACAAGGAACTTACTTCATCCTGTGGTTCACTTCCGTTCACCATGTTCGAAGCGGTTTCGGATACGAGGTTTGAGTATGCTCATACTGCATTGTATCAGGCAAAGCAGAAGATTCTCCGGTCGATTGCTGGGCGATATGAAGTCAGACTGCGACTCCTCTATGAAGGCATTCCGGATGCTGTTCCGGAAGGATTTGTGCCGAAAGAACTTGCAGCACAGTTCAAACAGAATGCTGTGCGGAATCTGATTCTGACGGTTCTTTCCTCGCTGGATACCCCGGATACCCAGTTCCTTGCCAAGCATCAGTTTACGTCGGCAAAGTCATCTACTAACCGTCTTGCAGCCCTTACGCTGTTCCTTTCCTCATCCGCATTTGGACGCATGGAAATCGTGGAAGAGGAATTGAAACGGACGGCGGGAAATCCCATTGCCTTTGAAAACTTCATAGCTGCAGTTGCCGGTTCTTTTTCTCCTGACACGGTCCGGTATTTGAAACTGATAGAAGCATCTCCCTTCTTCCACCGCGAACAGTCTGGAGAAAGCCGTTCCCTGTATCTCAGATTCTCGCAGAATCGGAAACTCTCCATTGAGACGGATGAGGGAAGAAAGTTCCTGGAAGCATCGATTATCAGTATGGCAGGCGTCAACTCCTATCTGACGACAGGAATGCTTTCGGTCTTCTCCTATATGAACCAGTACAACAATCTCCTTCGGACTGAACTCTATACCATGCTGAAAAGAATCGAAGCGTCATTTTCTCCTGCGGTATCCCCTGCTGTGTATCAGACGGTTAAGCAGCTTCTTTCCAAGGCTTTCGGGAACGAATAGGAATCTATTAGTTTCTTCGAATCTAACGATAGGGTAATTGGTGTGCAGTTATGAGTATTTTACATGTAGTCAATCATCCGCTTATCCAGCATAAGCTTACCCGTATGCGTGACAAAAATACCGGAACCATGGATTTCCGTCAGCTTCTTCACGAATTGTCCATGCTTATGGGATACGAGGTAACTCGTGATTTCCAGACCAAAGAAATTGAGATTGAGACTCCGATTCAGAAGATGAAATCCCCAATCATGGCAGACGATGATGTTGTCATCGTTCCGATTCTCCGTGCCGGTCTCGGTATGACCGACGGACTTCTCGATCTGATGCCGATGGCAAAAATCGGCCACATCGGACTTTACCGTGATGAAACAACCCACCAGCCGGTTGAATACTACTGCAAGATTCCTGAAGAGGCAAAAGAATCCAACGTCATTGTTGTCGATCCGATGCTTGCAACCGGAGGAAGCGCTTCTGCCGCAATTCAGTTCCTGAAAGACCGCAACTGCAAGCATATCCGTCTGATGTGTCTTGTCGCCGCCCCGGCGGGTATCGAAGTTATGCAGAAAGAACACCCAGATGTCGACATCTATGTTGCAGCAGTTGATCAAGGATTAAATGAAAACTGTTACATTGTTCCTGGACTCGGTGATGCCGGGGACCGTATTTTCGGAACAAAATAATACCCGGGTATCCTTCCGTTACCCTCTTTTTTTCGCGCCCCTGTGCTGAATGTTCCCTGCTGAGGGAAGATTGTTCAGAATAATAATTTTGAGGAACGTTCTTCAATCTGGAAAATACGGCTAAATCTCAGTTGAATCTGGAAAATACGGCGGAATAAACAACTGTCCTACCTATAAATACTTATAAGACAATACTTATTTTTCGGTTTTAGTATGGAGAATTCCCAATCCAATTCTGCTAAGAAGGGAGGAAAACTCGCTGTTCTTGGTATCCAGCACGTCTTTGCGATGTTCGGTTCAACCATTCTTGTGCCGATTCTGACTGGACTGCCGGTTTCCGTCGCACTGTTCTGCGCCGGTGTAGGAACGCTTATTTTCCACCTGTTTACCAAAGGAAAAGTCCCAGTTTTCCTTGGTTCCAGTTTCGCCTTTATCGCAGCCATCGGTGTGGTGTCCGCGAATGAAGGTCTGGAATACGCAACAGGAGGTATTGTCGCTGCTGGATGTGTCTATCTTGTCCTGGCAGTGCTTGTTTTCTTTGTCGGTTCCGAACGTATCAGAAAACTTTTCCCGCCGGTAGTTACCGGTCCGGTTATCATGATTATCGGTCTGATGCTTGCATCGACTGCAATCGGTTACTTCTCTGACGGCTGGTCGTACCTGGTCGGTGTCGTTGTTATTGCAACGGTTATTATTGTCAGTCTCTTAGTGAAAGGTTTCCTCAGAATGCTGCCGATTCTCTTCGGTCTTATTGCAGGATACCTGCTCTGTATGCTGCTTACCGGTTGCGGTATCGATGTCGGTCTTGACTACTCTGTCATCACAGGTGCATCCTTATTCAGCGTTCCGGCATTCTTCCTGCCGAAGTTCAGTTTCTCTGCATGTCTCATGATTGCACCGATTGCAATTGTCACCTTCATTGAACACCTTGGAGATATCTCTGCGAACGGAGAAGTTGTCGGAAAGGACTTCTTCAAGGATCCGGGACTTCACCGCACACTTCTCGGTGACGGTCTTGCAAGTATCTTTGCAGGAGCTGTTGGAGGTCCGTCTAACACGACCTATTCTGAAAACACCGGTGTATTAGCTGCAACTCGCAACTACAATCCGAGAACTCTTGAAATTGCAGCAATTGTTGCAATTGTCATCTCATTCATTGGATACCTTACCGGATTCATCAGCTCTATTCCGAGTGCAGTCCTTGGAGGAATGTGTATTGTCCTCTTTGGTATGATTGCAGCTGTCGGTATGAGAAACCTTGTTGAGAATCATGTTGATTTCAAGAACCAGAGAAACGTTCTGATTGTGGGAATTATGCTTATCATTGCTATCGGCGGTCTGGCAATCCCAATCATTCCAGATGCAAATCTCAGCCTCTCCGGTGTTGCACTCTCTGCAGTTGTCGGTATCATTCTGAATCTTATCCTTCCGGAACGCCTCGGCAAACTCCCGGATGACAAGAAGGAGGAGCAGTAACATGGCTGGAAATTCCGATGCAGTTGATGCATGTGAGGGAATGTCGAAAGGATGGTTCATTGTTGAACTCATCATCTGTCTCGCAGCAATTGCCTTTGCATTCATCTCCATCGCTTTAGGATGGGCATCCTTCTAAAGCGTCAGGTATCGAAAAATACGTGAGTACATCTGTACTCATTCAATCTTTTTTATTTCTGAAACTTCCTGAAAAAAGGTTTAATGGAATTTCTTTCCTGCAATGCGTACAACCAGGATTGAGACGACAAAGAGGACAACGATGATTCCGCAGTTGAATATCGTCGGGATAATGGTATTTCCGATGGTGTTGCAGTATTCAGTAATCATTCTGGAGAAGAGAATGCCGAGACCAAGGACGAGAACGTCGCAGCCGATTGCAATACCAGTAACAATCCACTGTCCTTTGGTTGGTTTCTCCGGTTTCGGTCTTTGATATGCCATATCCATAAACTTCGGATTCAAATCATAAATAAGTTTGTCTCCTTTAAGAGAGAATCGGTGGTTTTCGTATTGATTCCGCCTTACTTATATAAACCCATTCTTGAGTCCAGCTTCAGGAATTGCTAAAGTATAATAAGTTTCTCTGCGTATATTGAAGCATGTCACTTGACAGCTTTTTCCATTTAAAGGAAAACAACACTAAAGTGTCAACCGAAATTATTGCAGGTTTGACGACATTCTTCGCAATGGCATACATTCTTGCAGTAAACCCGAACGTCCTCGGGGCTACAGGTATGCCGTTTGGTGCAGTTTATCTTGCAACCATCATCTCTACCTGTATCGGTTGTCTCTTATTGGGTCTGTTTGCAAACGTTCCGCTTGCACAGTCCGCCGGTCTTGGATTAAACGCATTCTTTGCATACACTGTTGTTCTTATGCTCGGATTCACCTGGCAGGAAGGTCTCGCAATGGTCTTCATCTGCGGTATTCTGAACATGATTATTACCCTGACAAAGATTCGTACCTACCTTATTGCTTCTGTTCCGAAGGTCTTAAAGACAGCAATTGGTTGCGGTATTGGTATCTTCATTGCATACATCGGTCTTCTGAACGTTGGATTCATCAACTTCGGTGCAGGTGTCCCGGCAATTGACTGGGCAGGTATTGCAACGAACCCAGTTATCTGGCTCTTCCTCATCGGTCTTGTCCTGACTGTTGTTCTTGCAGTTCTCAAGATTAAAGGTGCAATGATTATCAGTATCATTGCAACGACGCTCATCGGTCTTATTCCGGTCTTTGGCGTTACCAGCATTGATGCATCTGTTTCCTTCCTCGATGCATGTGCAGATCTCCCGGAGACATTCTGTGCAATCTTCACCGATAAGGGTCTTATCTCCCTCTTCACTGCAGATCTTGCAAGACTTCCGATTGTCATCATCACCATCATTACCTTCAGTTTAATCGATATGTTCGATACCATCGGAACCATCATCGGAACCGGAAGAGCAATGAATCTCTTCAGTGATGCAGAAATCGAAGAAATGAAGCACGGCAAGAGATTCCACACGAGAACCGAGCGTGCATTAGTTGCTGACGCAACCGCAACTGTTGTCGGTTCCATCGTTGGTACTTCCAACATCACCACCTTCGTTGAATCTTCCGCAGGTGTTGAGGAGGGAGGACGTACCGGTCTTACCGCTGTCATCGTCGCAATCTGTTTCGCAATCTGCGCATTCCTTGTTCCGTTTGCAAGTGTTGTTCCATCGGCAGCAACCGCTCCGATTCTTGTTATCGTCGGTATCCTGATGCTCAAACCGTTCGCAGAAATTGAATGGAAGAAGCTTGAAGTAGCAATCCCGTGTTTCTTCACCTCTGTCTTCATGGCACTTTGCTACAGCATTACTGATGGTATTGCAGTTGGTTTCTTCACCTTCTGTATCATCAAACTCTTCAAGCGCGAAGCAAAAGAGGTTCACCCGATGGTGTGGGGTATTGCAATCCTCTTCCTTATCTACTTCGTTGCAAGATCGTTGATCATAGGCGGAGTCTGGACATTCTAGATTCCCCTCAAATTTTTCTCTTTTCGTTTGCAGAATTTTTATACCATTCAAAGGCAATCTTATTAGTACGAATATGACAGAGTACGAAGATGCCTATGAGGTCTGCGATGACTGCGGACGTCAGTTTCCGAGAAGTGAACTGAGACGCTGTAAAATCTGCGGACATTATGTTTGTCCGGAGTGCAGATCGACTCATATTGCCCGCTATCACCGAACCCCTGAGGAACCGGTTTCTGTTCCGCCACAGGAAGAACCTGCTCCGATGCAGCAGCAGGAGATTCCGCAAACCCCTGTCCAGCCGGCATATCACCACGTAACGCCGAAGCCGAAAACAGAGGAAACCGTGCGCTGTGCCGGATGTGGACGTGAATTCCCGAAGAACCGGATGAAAAAGTGCAATATCTGCGGGGAGTATCTCTGTCTTACCTGCAGTGAGACGCACCTTTCCAAGAAGCACGGCTGGTTCCTCTACTCGGAACCGGAACTGCCGGTTAAGCAGACGCCTGTTCAGGCATATACCGAACCGGTTCAGCAGCCCCCTGTCCGGTCATACACGGAATCGGAACTGCATACCCCGGTTCAGGAATTCATGGAGCCTTCCTACACACCAGAGCCGGAACAGCCGGTCATCCATTTCCGTGAAGAACTGAGCGAGAATCCGATTGGTCAGGCGGCATCGTATTATGAGAATGAACCGGTGGATCTCTACGCTTCTGAAGAACCGGTACAGGAAGACTATTCCGAACGGTCCGATGGGAAAATCCGTTGCGACGACTGTGGAGAATACTTTGAAAAATCGGAACTTCGTGTCTGTAAGAAGTGCGGTCACAATGTCTGTCCGAACTGTCGTCCCCATCACAAGTGTCCGAAGCCATCGAAGCAGCCGAAACAGCATTTCAAGATTGGCCGCAAACACGACGAACTGGGAGACCCAGTTTACTAACTTTTTTTAGAATCTGTTTTTTCTAAAAACTTTATCTTCTGCAGTTTTCTGCTGATACGGAAACGGCAACAAAAAAAAGAATCCGGAAGTGTCCGGATTGGTCAGAGGAATTTCAGCGGAATCTCGAAGTAGGAGAGTTCTTCATCGGCGCCTGCGTGCTTTAAGACAGCCTTGAAGATGTAGTCGCCTGCTTTATCTGCCGTTACGTACCATTCGTACTGACCTGAAGAACCGGCAAGATTGGCGTCATCAACTATGTACTCTTCCTTGACGGTAAGTCCGTTCTCAGCTGCAGACCAGTAGTATCCGGTGGTCGGATTCGCTTTTTTGATAATCTTTACAAATTCTCCTGCTTCTGGGTTGATGGCAAAGGAGTCAAAGACATACTGGGTTTTTGCTCCGTCAACCGACAGTTCGTCGGAGTCGACGACATGGATGTTCTGTGTATAGGTGGAAAGTGCATCATTTTCCTCTTCCCAGGAACGCATGTACTTTAAGGTAATCTTATAGTCGCCTGCTTTTTCCGGCTGGATCCAGAACATCTGTTTCGTCGGTGCTCCTGGCACTGCTTCACCGACAAGCTGCAGGTTTGCACGTTTTAATTCTTTGCAAGGAATGTCTTCTCCGTCAATAATATACCACATGTAGCCGGTGGACGGGTTGGATTCAAATTCCAGGGCGAAGATTTCCCCGGTGCTGTAGGTGTCGTTTCCGGCAGTTGTTACCGTAACCGAGTATGCGGGCTCAATGGTACTCTGTTCACCAACACATCCGGCAGCAAAGATGCAGCCGAATAATACCGCTGCGGCAATAATCACTGTAATTATCTTTTTCATGAAGAATACTATTTACAGGGAACTATAAATACATGTTGCATTTGGTAAAAAACCGCTGAAAATTGCAGGAATACAGGAAAAAAGATTGTTAGAAGTATTTGCAGATGTTTCCGAGAGAGCGGTAGACAAACTCGAGATCTTCAAATACTGGAACATTGTTCTCTTTCAGAAGGTCAACACCCGGGCGGAGCGAATCTCCTCCGACGAAACAGCCGATTAAGAGGTTGTCGGTCTTGTTCTGGTAGTTGATGAGAACTCTGCCGACCTGTTCGGGTGCAAGAACTTTGTTCGGGAAGTTAACAACGATACCGATATCCCAGAGATCCTCGTTTCTGCAGAGGACATCAAGAACGCTACGGAAGCGCTCCTCATCGGCGTCTCCTAAGAGGTCAATCGGATTGTTTCTATTCCAGAACGGCGGGAGGAAAGTATCCATCTCATCAATCAGTTCCTGCGGAAGATCGGCAATGTCGATGCCCCAGGTTTCCGCATAATCGTTGGAAAGAACAGCAAATCCTCCAGCATTGGTGATAACAACGGCACGCTTGCCTTTCAGCGGCTCTTTGAGCGTGCTGAGAATCTTGGCTGCCTGGAATGCTTCTGGAAGCGTCTTTACGAGATGTACACCGCACTTTCTGAAGGCATCCACATAGACTTCATAGGATCCGGAGAGTGATCCTGTGTGGGATGCCGCTGCAGCCTGACCGCGTTTGGAGGAACCGGCTTTAATTGCAATAATCGGTTTTGTCTTTGTAATCTCTTTTGCCATCTCCATGAAGGCGACACCGTTTTTGATTTCTTCGATATAGAGGATGATTGCTTTGGTGTGCGGATCGCGGGCGGCGTAGCTCATGTAGTCGAGGAAGTCAAGATCACACTGATTTCCGACAGAGACGACTTCGGAGAATCCCATTTCCTGGCCTTTGGAAAGAGAGATACCGACGACTGCATTGGCAATAGCACCAGACTGTGAGATGAATGCCGTGTCTCCCGGAAGCGGGGAGGTGGCAACATAGGTGGTATCAAGTTTGTACGGCGGAAGAATGAGGCCGAGACAGTTTGGACCAACAATTCTGATGCCGTATTTTCTTGCGATTTCCACCATCTTGTTTTCCAGTTCCCGGCCCTCTTCGTTCATCTCCTTGAATCCTGCGGTGATAACGACTGCCATCTTGACGCCTTTGGCACCGCATTCTTCCATCACACCTGGAACCAGTTTAGCCGGAACGGTGACGACAACCATGTCGACCGGTCCCGGGATGGCTCCGATGTTCGGGTAGGCTTTCCGTCCCTGGATTTCATCACGCTTGTTGTTTACAGGGTAGACCGCTCCTGGGAACTGCAGAAGGTTATGGAATGCTGCATATCCCATCTTGGTCTTATCATCGGATGCTCCGATGACAGCAACGCTTGCCGGTTTGTAGTAGTCGAGTGGAACAATCTTTTCTGGATTGTAGTGTTCCTGGAGTTTGACAGGTTCATCCTGGACGATGACACGAGCATCAACTGCGCATCCTCCCTTCTCATAGAGAAGCAGCGGGTTGATATCGAACTCGACCACGTTTTCGTTTGTTTCAAAGAATTTGGCGGCGCTTTTGAGGGTCTGGAAGAGATATTCCTCATCGAGCGGTGCGTCTCCGCGGTATCCTTTAATGAGCTGATATCCTTTGATGCAGCGGATTAAGGAACGGAGCTCCTCGTCTTCAGCTGGAAGAATGCGGATTCCGACATCCTTGTGGAATTCAACAAGGGTGCCTCCCATACCGAAGGTCAGAACACGACCAAATGCTGGATCAATCTTTCCTCCAACGATGAGTTCCAGACCTTTCTTTGCCATCTCTTCAACGATGATTCCTTTTATTTCCGCATCCGGATTGTAGTTCTTTACCGACGTGATAATCCGATTGAATGCCTCTTTGGCAGCTGTATCATCAGCAACACCAACGACAACACCGCCTGCATCGCTTTTGTGAATAATCTGTGGCGAGACGATCTTCATCACAACCGGATATCCAATCTTTCCTGCTGCTATCGCGGCATCTTCGGGCGTTGTAACTATTTCAAACGCCGGTGCTGGGACATCATATTTGCGCAGTAGGCTGTATCCATCTGCCTCAGATAACATGTGTATTTGCTTATCTGACATTTTTCTCTCCGTATTTCCGGAACGTGCCCTCTAGATAGGCAACGTATTCTACATTATTTATCATGATGGATTTCTATTTATAGGTTATACATTGGTCAGATATTGACGGAAATGGTGTCTTCTGTGCGGGTTTCAATTATCAGCACACACAAATTCAATAATACCTCACTTCAATCTCTGTTCCACAAATAACATTTATCTGAATTCGGATTGAATAATCATCCTAATGGATACATCACGCATTTCTCATTTTTTATCATCATTGGGATCCGTCGGATTTTTCCAACGCCTGTTCTCGTGGAAAAAGATTCTAAATGAGGCACAGACGGCTCAGGAGGATCTTACGAATGCAGCAAATCAGTATTCTCAGGAATTCGCTGCATACCAGTCAAAGCTTCAGCGCTCTGAAGAAGAAACACAGCGTTCAAACACCAATTATCAGAAAATAATCGAGGAAAAACGTCTCGTTGAACATCGTCTGTCAGAAAGCGAAGTACGGGAACGTGATACTCAGAGAAAACTGGAAACACTTCGTGATGAAAAAGAAAAAATCAATGCCGGTTTCCAGTTTGAACAGGCAGGTCGTCTTTCTCTCAAAGATGAGAATGCAAGACTGTCTGAGAAATATGACAAGCTTTCTGCAGAGTATCAATCATTCCAAGGGGATTTTGCATCGTACAAGTCTAAGGCGGAGAATGCAGAAGGTATTGCAAAAGAACTGGATGAATTAAAGAAAACCTATGAAACCATCTCTGCAGAGTATGCCAGTATAAAAGAGGAACTTGCTGTAGCCAGGCAGAAAATCGAAAACGAACAGAATCTTTCTGTGAAATTACAAACTGATTTTGATTCACTGACTCGTTCAAAACAGGAAGAACATGACCGATGCATTGAACTTGCAAATCAGCTGGAGACGATTACTTCCGCGTCCGAAGAGTTAGGAAGTAAGTGTGCTGCTGCAGAAAAGGAACTTCTGGAAACCCGTGACGCTCTGACCAGAGCACAGACCAATCACGAAAATGAACTGCAGAAATACACCGTTTTGAAAACAGAATACGATGCAAAACTTGCAGAACTTACTGAAGCAAAAAAACTGATTGCTCAGGAAGAAAGCATCAAAGCAGAACAGGATGCTCAGTATAAACGTAATGTAGCCGGATTAAACGCTCTTATCGAAGAACAGCGCATTGCAAAACGGGATTTGGAAGAACGGGAGAGGAAACTTGAAGATGAGCATAAAGAAATGCTCGCGACATCATGGCAGCGGCACGAAACAGCAGTTGAAAACCATATGCACGAAATTGCCAATAAATACGACTTTATCCTCTGTGACAAGTCGTCATACCCTTACCATGGGGTTCCTGACAATGCATTTCTGATTGGGGACATGTACACGATTTTTGATGCAAAATCCCCGAAGAATCCGGAAGAACTGGAACATTTCCCGAACTATCTTAAGCAGCAGGCTGAAAAGATGGAAAAGTACTGCAAATATGAAAAGGTACGTAAAGATGCCTTCCTTGTTGTTCCGGCCAGCACTCTTGAAGTCCTTGATACCTTCATGTATCCCATGGCTGATTACAAAGTGTATGTAATTACCCTGGAAGCAGTCCTGCCGATATTACAGATTATGCGGGTCATCGAATCGTACGAGTTTGCTGAACAACTGTCGCCGGAAGACCGCACATCTATCTGCAAGCTTATCGGAAGATTATCGCATACTGCAAAACGGAAGATTCAGATTGACAATTATCTGTCCCGTGAAATGATTAGTGTTTTACAGGGTGTCGGATCGTTACCGGAAGATGTCGAGGACGAGGTCAACAAATACGAAAAAGAGGCAAAACTCAATCCTCCTCTGGAGAAGCGTGCCAAAGTCATCTCGATTTCCAGTATCAGCGATGATGTTGAAAAGATTTACAATGATACTATCGGCTGGTCAATGACTGAGCATTGATGCCGAATCTCTAATTCCTCTTTTCCTTTTTTACCAATAACTGCCGGAATACTTGTAATGGAGAATTAGTTCTCCATTGGGGGATTGAAGAGTTCAACAACTTTGTTCAGGGCTTTCTGCTGACCTATGAGAACAACGTTGTCACCTTCACGTAGACGTACTTCACCGTCCGGGGACACAGCAGCATCAGTTTCTCCTTCGTGACGGATGGCGAGAACCGAAATACCGTAGTCTCTTCTCAGATGTACTTCTGATAGTTTTTTGTTGCAGAGGGAGGAACCGGGTTCAACACGCATCTGTTCAACCTTCGACATTTCGGCAGATACTTTGCTGTCGGCATGGCGTGCATATGTCCGGAGTGTGTCGAATAACTTCGGTACATCAGAACCGGGATTTGCAAGAACATTTGGCGTTTCAATGTACTGGTTATAGAGCTTGCTTCTCATCTCACGGCTTAAGGCCTCAATATCCTGTACCGGCAACTGTTTACTCGCGAGAATGCGTTTGAAAATCTGAACCGCCGATTCACGTTCGTCAACAATAACTTCATCTGCACCGAGCCGGTACAATTCAGATGTTTCGGAAATGAAGCGGGAACGGGTGATGATTGTAATCTGTGGATTCAGTCTGCGTGCTGTGGTGATAATTGCTTTAACTGCATCCATTTGCGGAATCGAAATGACAATCGACTGTGCTTTCATGATTCCGGCATAATCGAGAATGGCATCCCGCGATGCATCTCCGTAGATAATATTCTCACCGTTTTTCTTCTCAGCTTCCACGGTTTGAGCATTCATTTCAATGATGATGTAGGGAATGTTCAGTTTTTTCAGCGCCCGTGCAACATAACGACCGGCAAGACCGAAACCGACGATAATTTCATGGCGTTCATCCGTCGCCATGGCATTTTCCTCTTTCGGAACTTTTGAGGTGAAATGCTTGTTGACAAATTTCGGAAGCCAAGAGACAACGAATGGCGTTATTGCCATGGTAATAATGGATATAGCCAGGAACGAGTTGTATATGTTAGGGGACAGTATTCCGGCATTCAGCCCCTCTTTACCGAGAATAAAGGAGAATTCTCCAATCTGTGAAAGACCGACTGCAGAGAGAACGCACGCTCCTGTTGCAATTCCCAGAACTTTTACTGAGAAGAAGTTGATAATTGTCTTTCCCACCATAAGAAGAACTGCGATGCCGAGAATCGGGAGAATATTTTCAAGAACAACCTCGAGATTCAGCATTACTCCTATGGAAACGAAGAAGAAACTGGAAAGAATATCGCGAATTGGTGCGACCTGTCCGATAACCTCATGACTGTAGTCGGAACCGGAAATGGCGACACCGGCAAGGAAAGCTCCTAAGGCAAGACTGACGCCGTTGATATTCATCAGCCAGGCAATGCCGAAACAGATTACCACGACAGCAATAACGAAGAGTTCGCTGTTTCTGGTAAGTGCAATATGTTTGAGAATCTTCGGAACAAGAAAGATTGCAGCGGCAAGGATGGCAAGCATGATGGCAAGACCGATGAAGAAACTGATAACCTCTCCGATAATGTCGGTTCCTTCATTGCCTGCCAGCAGTGGGACCAGCATCATCATCGGCACGACGTTCAGGTCCTGGAAAATCAGAAGACCAAGAGATATTTTACCGTGCTGTTTGTCGACTTCTCCGCTCTTCTGATAGATATTCATGATAATGGCAGTTGATGAGTGAGCGACCAGGAAACCGATAAAGACGGAAACGTTAAAGGAGAAGCCGAATGCCATCATGATGGCGCATACGGCAGCTGTTGTTACCAGCAGCTGCAGTGAACCGCCGATAAGAACAATCTTCTTCATTGAAAGCAGATTTTTCAGCGAAATTTCAAGACCGATGGTAAACATCAGCAGGATAACACCGAACTCGGCAAGCACATCCACCTGAGCACTGTCTACGATATGAAGACAGTCCGGTCCGAGAATAATACCGGTGATGAAGTATCCTATAATAATCGGTATTCTGAATTTTCTCCCCGCAAGAAGGACAAGAATTGCACAGAAGAGAACAATGAAGATAGTATACATTATCTTAACCTCCGGTGCTTCTCCAATGAACGGGGCAATAAATTCCGCGAAATCAAATACTGCCATTGTTTTAATTTTAGTTGCATCAGTTAATTAATGTACTGTTATTCTTCTGGGTGAGTACCTTCAGGAAAAGAGTTAATGTGGAATACATCGAAGTATATGGTAGAAATAGCCATGCAGACAGAATTTTGTGAGTTATGCGGCGCACCGCTTTCCAAGAAAGCAAAACTGGTTCAGATAGCAGGGGCAAAACCGATGCGGGTTTGCGAAAAATGCGCAAAACTCGGTACTGAGGTTCAGGATCCGCGTGCACGGACATCAACAGGAACACGCTACGTTGTTCCTCCGGCATCACCACGTTCCTCATCAACGCAGGCGGTACGCCAGCAGCAGAGAAAGCGTGATATGTTCGACTATATCGAAGGCGATGTTGTTGAAGATTATGCAAAACGCATTGCTCAGGCACGTCAGGAGAAAGGATATACCCAGAATGATCTTGCCTTCATTTTAAAGATGCAGGAAGTAGATATTAGAAAGTTCGAACGCGGAGAACGTGCACCTACAGAAGAGGAACGTAAGAAGCTGGAAAAAGAACTTGGCATTTCTCTCCTGGATATTGAAAATGCTGAAGAGAAGGCACAGGCCGGCGGAGTCGCGGCAACAACACTCGGTGACGTTATCCAGTTGAAGAGGAAATAATGGCACTTCCGTTTATCCTGATTAACTTCAAATCCTACCGTGAAGGCGCAGGATACAATGCCGGCCGGATTGCGGAAGCCGCGGAACTGGTCATGGCGGAAAATGACGTGACCATCGGCATTGCTCCGCAGTTTGCTGAACTTCACCCGTTCTGCAAGCATTATGAACTTCCCGTTTATGCACAGCACATCGATCCTGTTGAAGGAGCATTTACCGGGAGAATGCCGGCGTTTTCCGCACGTGCTGCGGGATGCACCGGAACGCTGCTGAACCACTCCGAACGCAGACTTACAATTGCCGACATTGAGGCATCTGTCCGCGATGCAAAGTTCAACCATCTGGAAACCGTTGTCTGCACAAATAATGCTGCAGTATCTGCCGCATGTGCCGTCTTCGAACCGACTTATGTTGCAGTAGAACCGCCGGAACTGATTGGATCTGGAATATCTGTTGCGAAAGCTGATCCTGAAATTATCCGAAATACTGTAAACCTCGTTAAGTCTGTAAACCCGAATGTAAAGGTTCTCTGCGGTGCAGGAATTCAGACTGGTGAATGTGTAAGAACAGCACTTGACCTCGGAGCAGACGGCGTTCTGCTGGCATCCGGTGTTGTCAAGGCAAAAGATCCGGAAACCGTCCTGCGTGACCTGGTTTCCCAGCTCTAATTTTTCATTATGAAAACGTGTTTAGTAGTTGAAGGCGGCGGTATGAAATGCGCCTACAGCGCCGGCATTCTCGACCGCATGCTCGATGAAAATATTACCTTTGACGAATGTATTGGGGTATCTGCTGGTGCTGCCAATCTGGTGTCGTTTATTGCCGGACAGCGGGGAAGAAATATTAAATTCTATGTGGACTATCCGAAACTCCCGAAGTACTGCGGTGCATGGCAGTGGATAACCACCGGACATTTTTTCAATCTCCATTATATTTACGGAGAACTGTCCAATGACGGAGGCGCATCCCCGGTAGATTATGACGCGTATGTGAAAAACCCGGCACAGTTGCTGATTACAGCAACAGATGCAAAAACCGGAGAAGCCAAATACTTCACGAAAGATGACATCAAACGCAATGATTTGACCGTTATCAAGGCGGGAGCGGCACTTCCGGCACTTTCCCGGGCAATCAAGGTGAACGGAAGGAAATACTTCGACGGAGGTGTTGCGGATTCCATACCCTTACAAAAGGCGTTTGATGAAGGATGCGACCGGGTTGTGCTTATTCTGGAAAACGCCCGTTCATTCTTCCGCCAGCCGCAGGCTCACAAATTCCTCTACCATCTGATGCTCTGGAAATATCCGGCGGTAATAAAAGGCGTTGACACCCGTCATCTCCGTTACCGTGAATGCCTGAAATGGGTATATGAGATGGAAAAAGCAGGAAAAGTTTTCATCTTTGCACCGCCTGAAAATACCGGCATCTCCACCTCTACCATAGATTTTCCCAAACTGCAGAAACTCTATGAAACCGGACTTGCCGACTATGATGCACGGTCGAAAGAAATGAAAGAATATCTGAAGGAGTAAGCCATGTTCGGACGTAAAAAGACAAAGGAATTATCCGATGACGAGTATGCCGCACAGATTCTGAATAACTGCCGCATGTCTATGGGACAGGTGTTTCAGGAACAGGTTGCTGTAGAAGATATTATGAATGATGCATCGTTTATGGAAGGATTCTATGCATCAGAAGAGTTCGCCGAAGCTCTGGCCGCATACCGGAACCGGGTAACCGGCGGCAAATAACTTTTTTCGCGGAAATCAGTCCTCCTGTTTCCGAAACCCTATCTATAATGCGGACCAATAGTAAAGCAATGGATACGGTACGCTATTACGATATCAGATGCGTAAATGGAAATTCTACATCCATACAGATTGAAAACGGCAACATTGAAAACGCCGGTTCAACCTACTATGGAAAAGCACTGATTCGTGTTTTGGGAGAACACGGCTGGGGATACTGCTGTGTTTCTCCGTTTGATATGGATAACGAGAAACAGAAGAGAGAAGCAATTGAAAAGGCTGCACGATCTGCCCGGCTTGCAACCGTTCACACTGATATTGCCGACGTTCCGATGGGAGTTCCGCGTTCCTGGGATGCAGGCGCCAAAGAACAGGCGGAACGTCCGCTGGAAGAGAAAACCGCTGACCTTCTCCTCCTAGAAAAACAGGTTAAACAGGAAGGAATTGTGGCAACTTCCGCACGCTATGCGGAACAGTATCAGGATGTGCTATTTGAGGACTGCAACGGCTATCATGCAGCATCATCCGTCTGCAGAACGCTTTTCACCGTCACAGCAGTTGCCGCTAAAAACGGCGACATGCAGATGGACTATGAGCAGGAAGCAGTTATCGGTCCGATGAAAATCACTGATTATCTCCACCGCGGCGATGAATGTGCGGCAACAGCAGTAAAACTTCTGGATGCAGCAAGCGTTCCCGGAGGAAAAATGCCTGCGGTGCTTGATCCTGCTATTGCCGGTGTTTTTGCCCATGAAGCTGTCGGACACGCCAGTGAAGGAGATCAGGTCAGAGACGGCATCAGTGTACTCGGTGACAGGCTGGGAACGGTTGTCGGTTCTAAACTGGTTACCATTATCGACGATCCGTCCATGCATAACTATGGATACGAACCATTCGATGCAGAAGGCGTTGCAAATGGTCCCTGTGAACTGATTAAAAACGGTGTTATGAATAAGTTCATGCACTCCCGCGAGACGCTTGCTGCAGTTGGTTCCGAAACGGGGGAGGCCGGACATGCACGGGCAGAACCGGGTATGCAGCCGCTTGTCCGCATGAGCAATACTTACATCAAAGAAGGCGACGCATCCTACGATGAGATTCTTGAAACCTGCAAAAATGGTATTCTTCTCATCGGTTCCCGCGGAGGACAGGTTGATCCGGGACGCGGCGTTTTCCAGTTCAATGCAAAGTACGGCTACCGGATTGTCAATGGAGAGCCTGCTGGAATGCTGCGTGACGTATCATTATCAGGAGATATTCTCTCTGTTCTCCACAATATTGCACTCTGCGGAAAAGAGCGGAAAATGTCGCCGGGTATGTGCGGCAAAGGTCAGAGCGTCCCAGTTTCCGATGGAGCTCCGCATGTGTGTCTGACAGAAGCGGTTGTAGGAGGTTCCGGACAATGATTGATATTGATGCTGTCCTTTCCCGCGGACAGAAACTTGCCGATGAAGTGGAAATCTTTGTTGCAGGATACGACGATCTTGCCGTTGAGCAGCGTGAGATGGCGGTTTCTTCCGTCTTTGAACACAGCGGACAGAATATCTACATACGTGTTGTTAAAAATGGAAAGATGGGAGTATCCGCAACATCTGACCCGACAAAGCTTGATTCCTGTCTCCGTTCGGCCGTCAGCTCCGCAAACCTTGCTGATGTCATTCCGAACTGGAACGGTTTCACGCAGAAATCTGAGATTCCTGCAGGAAAGGATCCGGTTGATGCAAATCTTGAGATAACGCCGGAGACTGCAATGGAATATCTGCAGCGTATGAATGCGGGTGCGGAAAAGTATAAAGAGGCACGTGTAGTAACTGGCGGCGTAACACTTACCAAAGGATCGTCGGTTCTTGCTAACACGAACGGTGTCTATCTGGAACGGAAGTTTACCGACATATCTCTTGGTATGGATGCTATCTGCGAAGGGTCAACCGGTTATGACAATGATTCATCTCCATTTACTAATCGCATTAATCCTGAAGCAATTGGGGAACATACTACATACTTTGCCACCGCTTCCCGTAATGGAAAAACCATCGATTCGGGAAAGTATGATGTGGTATTTTCAGAGGATGTTGTTGACTCGCTGGTCTTAGAACTTTTCACTGAAGCAGTAAACGGGAAAAATGTCATGACCGGTCAGTCGATTTATGCTGGAAAACTGAATGAGACCGTTACCAGTCCGAAGATTACTATCCGTGATGAACCGCAGAATCCTGCGGGAGATGCATGGCGAAGATTCGACAGCGAAGGGACACCTTCCAAGGCCCTTGATATTGTCAAAGACGGTGTTCTTCAAACCTTCCTGTATGATGCAAAGACCGCTGCTCAAACAGGCTCGAAAAACACCGGACACGCTCACCGTGCGGCAAATGGTACAACAATTATCGGTCCGCACTGTTTGACAGTTGATGCACCGAAAGGAGATGTTCTCGGGAAACCGTGTATGTACATCAAAGAAGTTATTGGAGCCCACACTGCAAATCCATTGACTGGGGAGTTTTCAGTCGAGGTTGCCAATGCATTCCTGGCCGATGGGGGAACTTTCAAGGAACCTGTCAAGAAGGCGATGATTGCCGGCAATATCTTTGACATACTGAACGGTGACATCCTGATTTCCTCTGAGGTAAAAGCAATGCAGGGAGCCCTTGTCCCGATGATGAGAATCAGTGACCTTCAGGTCATCTGAACTTTTTTTTAAATTAGTAAAAAAAAGAAGATTATTCGGTTTTTCTCTTTCTTGCAATGAGGAGACCTGCAATTCCAAGACCTGCAAGAAGACCGATAAGCGGGAATGGTGTGTTAACTACTACCGGAACTGTCTTTCCTTCGTAGAGATCCGGGTTCAGTTCCGCAGAAATCTCAGGCATCAGTTTTGTGTCTGCAGAAACACTGACACCGTTCATGGAACCGAGATTCGGGTACCCGACGATGTAATTAACAATTTCACGGTTGGAGGCAATGGTGGTACTTTCGATTGATGTCTCTGTTGCTGTAAGTGTGTATTGGTCTCCGTTCTTTTCACCGACAAGACCGCCGACACCGATGAATTTGATGGTTTCGGCACTGCGGTAGCTTGCTCCTGCTGTAAGAGCCGGTGCTGCAGTTGTCAGAATTGTCGAGTTGTAAATACCGACATATTCCACGTTCAGATTGGAGTTCATGAAACCAACGATACCACCGGTTTGACCGAATGCTCCGTAGATTTCAGAATCGGCAACTGTACAGCCGGATACATTCAGCAGTTCTCCTGCGGAACATCCGACAAATCCTCCTGCTGCTACTTTCTCTGCACGTATCCATGAGTTGGTTAGTGCAGATTTAAGAATGGTAATTTCGCAACCGTCTTCCGCACATCCGATATATCCTCCGCTGTAGTAGTTTGCCGAGGCTTTGATAAGGGATTTGTTCACCGTACAGCTGTTGATGCTGATGACTGCTCCTTTCGTTGCATAACCGATGAATCCGCCGACAGAACCGCCGGAAACGATTTTCATACCTTCAATGTTAACATTGGTGAAGGTGTAGTTTCCTCCTTTAGCGTAGGCAATGAGAGCTGCGGCACGGTTCTTTCCTGCAAGATCCTTCATGACAACAGCGCCTTCAACGGTGAGATTCGATATTTCAACATTTCCGTTTTCAACACAGCCTATTAAAGCGACATTGTCGGCAGCTGTTTCATTCATCTTCAGCGTAATCTTGTGGCCATTTCCGTTGATTTTCACATTCTTCAGATATTTGTCTTCTGCAACAAGGGCGTTGTCCAGTGTAATATCTGCAGAAAGAATAATATCCACATCACCGTGGTTATCACCCTGCTTGATAACGAAGTTCTCCCAGTCAACAGAGGATGCTACGGTATCTGCAGCTGCTGCCGGAGCTGCTGCAAGGACAGCAACGGTCAGAAGGACAAGAACCCCTGTAATAAGAGATTTCACGAATTTTGTTTTTTCCATAGTATATCAACTCGAATAATCTTCCAGATGGATACCATCCAAGATATAAATAATATCTGTTCCCCATCCCATATATATCCCGTTGAATAGGGAGAGTATGATAATCTATAATCATACGAAGAACAGATAATGAACTGAAATTTGAGGTGTATGATGAACGATACGGCAAAACGGATATTGGGACTCGCTGTTGGGCACGGAGCGGCGGACTTTTATCTTCCGGTCATTCCTGCACTTCTTCCTGCTCTGATTCCGATTTTTCAGGAACAGGGAATTACGTCGTATCTCATGACAAGCTGTCTTTTTACACTTGTCATGCTCGCGATGGCGGTTTTTGAACCGCTTGCCGGTTACTGGGCGGATAAAAACAAATTGACTCCCGGGCTTTCCTGGACCATTATTCTAACCGGTATTGCCATTGCTCTGTACGGTGTTACTCAGAATTACTGGGTTCTGTTCATTCTTGCCATCGTCTCTGGTTTCGGCAACTCGCTGTTCCACCCGAATGCATACATGCAAGTGAATCAGATATCCAAAGATAGCAACCGGGGAACACTTCTTTCAATTTTTTCCATAGGCGGTTCCTTCGGTTATGCGGCAGCTCCAATTGCAGCAGGATTTCTGTATGCCTGGGGAGGATTTCCGGCACTCATTCTTTTGGTTATTCCGGCGGTTGTTGTTGCAATTGCAATCAAAAAACTCCCGCAGAAACCGTACGCTTCCAATGAGGTTAAGAAAAAGCCGGTTATCAAAGAAAAGACGAAATGGGGACGAGTGTCATTGCTTATCATCATCAACTCGTTCCGATTCATCGTTTACGACGGACTTCTGATGTTTGCTGCCATTTATCTCACGGATTTCGTCGGAATTGATTATGTTGTGGCGACCAGTATCGTAACAGCCATGCTGTTTGCGGCGATGTTTGGAACCATGCTGGTCGGACCGCTCTCGGATAAACTGGGGAGAAAAGAGATTCTTATCGGCGTGTATTTGCTGGCGGCGCTCTGCTATGGATGTATTTTCCTGTTTACCGGTGTTCTCTCGGTCATATTCCTGATTTTGTCCGGGTTCTTCCTGATGGCTTCCGCCTCTGTTGAAATTGCCATTATCCAGGAATATATGCCCGGTGCAGTTGGTTTTGCCTCCGGTGTTATAACCGGTCTTCCGAACGGCATCTCTGCAGTTGCGATGATATTTCTCGGTCTCCTTGCAGATTATTTCACGTTGCCGTTTGCACTGCAGTCGCTCTTCTTCATTCTTGCCATAGCATTTGTTCTGTGCATAGTTCTTCCGTATCCGTTTCGTATTGCGAAAAAGAAGAGATTAGTTGAGTAAAAAAAGAGTATCAGAAGATCAGACGAAGGTCTGTTCTGATGTGGGTTATGATTTTACCGTTGACGAAGATACGAACAACTCCGCCGGATTCAGAAACAACAATTCCAACGGATTTTGTTACTTTGGTTATTGCGGCAACAGCAAGGTGACGGCCGCCGAGTCCGCTCTGCAGATTCACATCACGACTGTCTGCATCGAGATACCGACCGGAACAGGCAACAACGCCATTTTGATTAACCAGGAAGACACCGTCCAGCTGGGAGAATTCTTTGACGCTCTCCCAGTTATCTTCGTTCATTAAATCGCGGACTTCTGCAGGATGTCCTTCATATGGGTTCAGCACACCCTGATGAGACCACCGTTTCAGTTCATCAATATCGCCGATGATAAATGCGGTGCCGACGGCTCTGCCTTCTCGCCCGTCATGTGCAATCTCCAGTGCAATTCTTAAGATTGTGTGGATGACTCCCGGGTCAACGATATCTCTAAATTCATCCACATTGTAGGTGTCGTTGGTGTTATCAAGATCATAGATAAGCATTGCATACGGGAAGACGGCAATAACGGTTCCACTGTCTTTTTTTGTCAGGATGCGGTACTGAACAACGGCATCAACAACGTGGCTGGAACAGTAATCCATCAGTGCAAGCATGGAATGCTCGCGAATCAGTTCCGGATTGATATCCAGTACATTAATGACCGGTGTTTTCAGTTTTAATCCTTCTTCTTTCGGGAGAAATGAGATGATTGAGACTGCATCAACTTCCTCGGCCAGGACGTCGGCTGCTTCCAGCAGGATGCAGTTCTTTTCGCTCATATGCACTCCTTCATAAGGGCAGGAATTTCAGACGGCCGTGTTGCCGTTGGAATGCCCAGGGAACGCAGACGTTCAATCTTGGATGCTGCATCTCCTTCTCCTCCTTCAACAATCGCTCCTGCGTGACCCATGCGTTTCTCTTTCGGTGCAGAAACCCCTGCAATGTAGGCAACGACTGGAAGACCGAGTTCGCGTGCACGAAGGGCTCCTTCAATCTCAAGGTTTCCTCCGACTTCACCGATAAGAACAACGCTGTCGGTTGTACCGCTTTCCTTGAACGTATCGATGACATTGGAGAATGTCTGTCCGATGACAGCATCGCCGCCGATACCGACAATACCTGACTGGCCGAGTCCGGCATCAGTAAGTTCCTGAATGACCTGATAGGTCAGCGTTCCGCTACGGGAAACAACACCGACATTTCCTTTCATGCAGAGGTTTGCCGGGATGATACCGAGTTTGCACTCTTCTGGAATCATCATTCCCGGGCAGTTTGGTCCGATGACTTTGGAACCGCATTTGTCTGCGTAGGAGATTGCCCGCATAACATCGTGAACCGGGATATGTTCGGTGATGGTGACAATTGTCGGAATGCCTGCATCTGCCGCTTCCATGATGGCGTCACCGCATCCGGCGCCTGGAACAAAGATAACAGTTGCACCGATATTGTGCTTGTCAACTGCATCTGCAACGGTGTTGTAGACGGGAACTCCGAAGACATCCTGACCGCCTTTTCCTGGGGTCATTCCAGCCACAACACCTGCCCCGCCGACTTTGCGGGCATATTCGTTCATCAGATTAATGTGGAATCTTCCCTGGGATCCGGTTGCACCCTGTACCAGAACTTCGGTTTCCTTGTCTGCGTAAATCATTGGCTTACCTCCACTGCGGCACGAATCGCTTCATCCATCGTGGTGAGCATCGTGTAGTTGCGGGATTCAAGCAGTACTCTGCCCTCCGCTTCGTTTGTTCCTGCCATTCTGACAATAATCTTCTGCGGAACGTCAGCGGCAATTATTCCTTTAGCTACTTCATCGCATCGGGTGATGCCGCCGAGGAGATTGACGACAATTACTTTGACACCTGGCATGGAAGCTACGAGTTTTACTGCATGACAGACACGTTCGGCATCCGCACCGCCGCCGACATCCAGGAAGTTTGCGGCTTTACCCTGGTAGTGAGCAATAATATCCAGAGTTGCCATAGTGAGACCGGCACCATTTCCGATAACCCCGATGTTTCCGTCAAGCTCGACATAGGAGAATCCGTGTTTTTCCGCTTCTTTTTCACGCTCGGTCAAATCGCGGTTCTCGGAGATTCCCTGGCGTGTCAATGCATTATCATCGATGATGACTTTGCCGTCAGCAGCAATGATGCCTTTTTCCGTCATAACCAGCGGGTTAATTTCTACAAGGATTGCATCCTTTTCAACAAAGACCTGGTAGAGTCTCTTCAGGACTGCACCAATCTCCTTTGGTGCTGTTCCGATGACATTTCTGACAACGAAATCCGGAAGGGTGGTGAAGGACGGGTCTACGTACACACGCTTGAGGGCTTCAGGACGTTCTTTGGCAAGTGTCTCGATTTCGACCCCTCCTTCTTCCGAGAAGAGAATGACCGGGCGTTTGCGGGACCGGTCAATGGTAATACTGATGTAGTATTCATGCTGGATGGAAAGTGCTTCCTCGACAAGAATCTTTTCAACTGCAAGACCTTTAATGAGTTTTCCGAAAAGTTCCTTTGCAGTTGCTTCGACGGTTTCTTCTGAAGCCGGAAGAATGCCCCCGGCTTTTCCTCTGCCGCCGACGTCGACCTGTGCTTTCAGGACAACTTTTTCAGCAACGTTTTTCAGAGCGGGTTTCGCTTCTTCGACTTTGGTAATCAGTACACTGTTCGGAACCGGGATTCCTGCTTCCCGGAAGAATTGTTTTGCTTCATATTCACGGAATTTCATAGCTGTCTCCTCACCAGCTCGCGTCCAATTTCGAGAGCCTGCTTGTTCTTTTCTTCGGTACCTTTCGGAACGCTGTCCAGTACGGCATGTTCAAGTGCATCGTACGAAACTACTCCGGTTGCTTCGAGCAGTGCTCCGAGCATGACTACATTCGCGAAAACCGGTTTTCCGAGCTGTTTTTTCGCCTCTGACGTTGCCGGAACCTCGAAATAGCGGCAGTCCGGACGTGATGTCACATATCCTGGATCAATCAGCATGAGATTGTCTCCGTGAGCGGAAACGCCGTACTTGTCATAGGCTGCCTGGGACATAATCACATAGGTTTCCGGTTCGGTAACTTTCGGATAGTGAATAGGTTCATCAGAAATGATGACTGCAGATGCCGATGCTCCTCCGCGGGCTTCCGGACCGTAACTCTGTGATTGGACGACTTCTTTTCCTGCATAGAGCGCAGCTGCCCGTCCGAGAATGACTGCTGCAGTAATAATTCCCTGACCGCCAAGACCGGAGAATCTGATTTCATGTCTCATTTCTTTACCTCCACACCAAGTGCCGGGTTGTTTCGTCTGACAAACTCGCCGACAATAAACTGGCTTCCGGTAAGTTCCTGTCCGGCATCTACTTTCTGTTTCAGAACGGCGTTTTCCCGGTAGAAGTCAGTCATCTGCGTAACCAGTTTCATCTTGTTCTTGCTGCCGAATGCCGTCGGGCACTGGGCACGTACCTCGATAAAAGACAGACCAGGCGTTTCCAGACCGACCTGAATTGCTTTGGTCAGCTGTTTAACGTGATATGATGTCCAGCGGGCAACATAGTTTGCACCTGCTGCTGCGGCAAGACTGCAGAGGTCGAACGGCTGTTCCTGCATTCCATAGGGAGTAGTGGTTGAGATTGCTCCTTTCGGTGTGCATGGACTTCCCTGACCGCCGGTCATGCCGTAGATGGTATTATTGATGCAGATGACGGTCAGATCGATGTTTCTTCTGCAGGCATGAATGAAATGGTTTCCTCCAATCGCAGAACAGTCGCCGTCTCCGGTGAAGACAATTACATGCTGCTTCGGTTTTGCCAGTTTCACACCGGTTGCAAATGCGAGTGCACGGCCATGGGTTGTGTGAAGGGAATCAGCTGCTGTGTATCCTCCGGCACGTGATGAACATCCGATGCCGGAAACAAACGTGGTGTTTTCCAGGGTAAGTCCGACTTCCTGAGCGGCACGAAGGGTACAGTTGATTACTGTTCCGTTTCCGCATCCTGCACAGTAGATGTGCGGAAGGCGGTCCTGGCGGTACCAGTCTTCCAGATTCATAAACGTACCTCCGTTACCGGTTGGGTTAGTTTTCCTTTTGCCACATCAACAGCTTTCTTCAGTTCTTCGGTTGTATGGAGTGCTCCGCCGAGTTTGCCGGCTGTGACCAGCGGGACATTTGTATACTGACGGATCTCCTTGGCAATCTGTCCTGTGTTCATTTCCGGGATAATGAAGACTTTTGCATTGGTGAACTCTTTCAGGACGTGGTTCGGGAATGGCCAGACGCAGCGGAGATTCAGATGGCCATAGATGTTTCCTTCATCGGCGTTGAGTTGACGGACAGTACGGGTTGGGGCTCCGTAGGAGATGAAGACAATTTCCGCATCCGGATTTACGATGTCGACATCGGTCAGTTCTTCGCGGTGCTGTTCGATTTTATCCATCTGGCGGCGAACCATTGCCGCATGCAGGTCGGCGGAATCGGTTGCTGGATATCCCTTTTCGTTGTGGGTCAGACCGGTGATATGGATATTGTGGCCGTTTCCAAACGTTCCAAATCCAGGGACTCCATTTTCGTCCGGTGCGCAGGGAAGTTCTCCATTCTGCAGCTCTCTTCTAGGGATGATAGGTACTTCGCTGCGGAGGGTAATTTTTTCCCGCATATGTCCGATGGTTTCATCAGCCATAAGGAAGACCGGCGTCCGGTACCGGTCTGCAAGGTTGAATGCTTTGACTGTGAGGTCGAACATTTCCTGCACTGAGGATGGTGAGAGTGCAATGATGCTGTAATCTCCGTGGGATCCGTAGCGTGCCTGCAACATATCTCCCTGGGCAGCCATAGTCGGCTGACCGGTTGACGGCCCTCCTCTCTGGACATTAACTACAACGCAAGGGGTTTCTGTCATTGCAGCATAGCCGATATTTTCCTGCATAAGAGAGAAACCCGGGCCCGACGTTGCCGTCATCGAACGTGCTCCCGCCCAGGATGCTCCGACAATTGCGGCCATGCTTGCCAGTTCATCCTCCATCTGGATGAATGTACCGCTCACTTTCGGGAGACGCAGAGCCATCCGTTCTGCGATTTCTGTCGACGGGGTAATCGGATATCCGGCAAAGAACCGGCATCCTGCTGCAAGTGCTCCCTCGGCACAGGCAGTATTTCCATTGTAGAATTCAACAGTATCGGTCAATATTCTATCTCCATTTTTATATTATCAAAGGGTTTTTCATCAACCCACGAAATTGCCTGATCAGGACAAATTATCTGACACATACCGCAGAGCTGGCGCTGATACATTTTTCTCAGGCGGACGTTGGTACACCGTTCCGGTCTGTCGAGGACCGGAATGACATACCCCCGTGGTCCGGGATTGCTGCCTTCCTGAAAGATATGGTAAGGGCAGACGGTTGCACATAAATTGCATCCTTTACACCGGTATTCATTGATTACGAGCTTCATTATCAATACTGCTTATTATATGTGTTGTATCTAAGAAAAAGGGTTTGCATTATACACCCAGAGAGGTGGTAATTTTGACGGGTATTCTGGACTTTACGGGAAATGACGCCATTGGATATAATAACACAGAACGCAAAACTATACAATAGACTGAAATCATGAATTATAAAGAACTGGATGCAAAATATTTCATGCCGTGTTTCGGACGATCGATAAAAATTGTCCGGGGTAAAGGCTGTTGCGTTTATGATGATAACGACAACAAGTACCTTGATTTAGTCGCAGGTATTGCAGTCTGCAGTACCGGACACTGCCATCCGAAAGTTGTGAAAGCTATCAGAAAACAGGCAAAAGAACTGATTCACTGTTCGAATCTTTATTACGTTCCGGGGCAGGCTGAACTTGCGGAAAAGATTGCAGGTTCCGCCGGTCTTGACGGCAAGGTTTTCTTTGGAAATTCAGGAGCCGAAGCAAATGAAGCCGCAATGAAACTTGCAAAAATCAAAACCGGACGCAGCGAATTTGTCTCTTTCACTCATGATTTCCACGGAAGAACCATTGGTTCTCTTGCGGTAACCCATAAACCTGTAATCCGTGAACCGTTTGAACCGCTTGGAACCCCTGCAAAATTTGCAGAGTACGGCGACCTTGAATCTCTGAAATCGGTGGTGACCAAAGATACCGCCGCCGTCATTTTTGAGCCGATTCAGGGAGAGACCGGTGTCATCATTCCGGATGATGACTTCATCCCGGGAATCCGCGACATCTGTGATGATGCTGGAGCCCTGATGATTTGTGATGAAGTGCAGACCGGTATGGGAAGAACCGGAAAGTGGTTTGCCTTCCAGCATTCCTCCGTCAAACCAGATATCATCTCCATTGCGAAAGGCATTGCATCCGGCCTGCCGATGGGGGCAATTGCAGCTCGTGACGGACTGGAGTTCGGAAGAAGCGAACACGGCAGCACCTTTGCCGGTGGACCGATTGCCTGTGCGGCAGGTCTTGCAACGCATGACGTTATTTCAAAAGTACTTCCGGGAATCACTGCCAAGGGAGAAATCTTCCGAGAAGAACTGGCACGCTTCAATCCGAGAGTCCGCGGTCTGATGGTTGGATTTACCATCGGCGAAAAGGCTGCTGAACTTGCAGACCGGTGTATGAAACGCGGTGTTCTCATAAACGTTGCAGCTGACGGCAATATTCGGCTGGTTCCACCGCTGGTTATCTCGGAAGCTGAAATCAGACACGCGACCGGAGTTATCAATGAAGCCGCAGATAAGATCGGAATATAACGGAAAAGGATACGTTTACGCGGCATCTGCCGAGGAGACAGCAAAAAAGACCGGTATTTCCCGGATTGCCCGTCTTGCAAGCAATGAAAATCCCTATCCGCCGTCTCCCGAACTGGTTGCCGCAGCAGCTGCGGCGCTGACTGGGGTAAACCGCTATCCCGACCCGTCAGCGGCAAATCTCCGTGCTGAGATTCGCCGGGCTGTCTGTGACGCTCCTGTTGTCGTCTCCGGATCGGGTATGGACGGTGTTATCGAAACCGTATTCCGTGTCATCGTCAATCCAGGCGACAAAGTGGTTATCTCCACACCGACCTTCTCTGTTTACGGACTGACTGCAAAAAGCATGTCTGCAAATGTAGTTACCGTTCCGCGTGAACGGAATTTTTCAGTTGATGTCGACAAGTTCATTGCAGAAGCAAAAGATGCAAAACTTTCTTTCATCTGTTCCCCGAATAATCCGACCGGCACAGTTACGCCTGCTGAAGATATCGAAAAAATACTGCAGAATATCAGCGGATTCCTGTTCCTTGACTGTGCCTACATTGAATTTGCAGAGGAGGACTACACGCGTCTTCTGACCTACGACAACCTCATTATTGGGAGAACGCTTTCCAAAGTCTACGGTCTTGCCGGACTCCGTATCGGCTATGCGTTTGTTCCTGAATGGTTCGTTGGTCCGTACATGTCAGCTGTCACTCCGTTCTCGCTCAGCTGCGTCTCGGAAGCTACAGGAGTTGCGGCTCTGAGGAATGCAGATGAAAAGGACGGTTTTGTCGCCTATGTCAAGTCTGAACGGAAAAAATTCATTGAAGGCATTCCGTTCCCGGTTATTCCAAGCGGAGCAAATTTTGTCCTGTTTGACACGGCACCTATGAGAAGTGATGATGCGGTGGCAAAACTAGCAGAGAAAGGTGTGCTTGTTCGGTCATGTTCCAGTTTCCCGGGTCTCGGCGATACATTTGTCAGAGTCTCCGTCGGAGACAAGTGGGAGAATGAACGCTTCCTCTCGGCGGTGAATGGACTGTGCTGATAGGAATTACCGGGACTCCCGGTACCGGAAAAACCTCGGTTGCCGAAGAACTGCGTTCCCGCGGAATTCCTGTTCTTGACCTGAAGACAACAGTCAAAGATTTTATTCTGGAACATGATGATGAAGCAGGAGCAGACGTCATTGACATCGATGCCTGGGCGGAAGTACATGCCAATCTCGATGGTTTTGTTGAGGGTGCAATTGCTCATTTTCTTCCCTGTGACAAAATCATTGTTCTTCGCTGCAGGCCGGATGTACTGATGCAGCGTCTTGCTCCCCGCGGTTATCCGGAAAAGAAAGTGAAGGAGAATGCTGAAGCTGAGGCATTGGATGTCATCCTTATAGAAACAGCGGATGCTTTCGCTACAGAACAAATATATGAGATTGATACGACAATAATAAACAAAAGCGATGCGGCAGACAAAATACTTGCTTTCTCGGAAGGAAAATTGCCTGCATCATTCGGATCTCTCGATTGGTCTGAGTTTGTGGTAAATCTATGAGTATCGAATCCTTACGTCCCAAAATTCAGTGGTTCCTGAATCCTATTGCGAAGTTTTTTTCCCACCTCCCGATAACTCCTAACGGCTGGACCATCGTCTCCCTGGTCTGCGCCTTCGGAGCCGGAGTTGCCTTTGCATTCGGCAAACCGCTGCTCGGTGTTATTCTTGTTATTCTGAATGCCTGTCTGGATGTTCTGGACGGAGCACTTGCACGCTATATGAAAATATCAAGTCCAGTCGGCGACTACCTTGATCATGTCTTTGACCGCTATGCAGATACCGCAATTGTCATCGGCATTCTCGTCTGGGGTATTCTCGGAACCGAACCGTGGAACTTCGCTGTCTTCGGCTGCACGATTCCAGCCTGGGTTATCGGCGTCTTTGCAATAACCGGTGTTCTTCTTTCTTCTTATATGGGAACACAGGCACAGGCAGTCGGTCTCAAGAGAAACTACGGCGGTATTCTCGGACGTGCCGATCGGCTGATTCTGATGGTTGTCCTTGGAGTTGCGGAGTTCATCTATCCGAGTCCGTTCATCCTTGGTCTTTCCTTCCTCGGCTGGCTCCTCGTCATTTACGGAGTTCTGGGTCACATCACCGCAATCCAGCGTTTCGTCATGGGCGTCCGCGATCTTTCCCGTAAGAAACAGGAATAACCCCTTCTCCTTTTTATAGCACCAGTTTCCATTATTAGATATGAAAAAATCAGCATTCCTTGTCATTGCTGTTCTTGTGGTATTCTGTAGCATCTTTGCCGCAGGATGTCTCGGCACCCAGGAACCGCCGGTCACTACGGTTTCCAATCCTGACGGCACGGTGACCGTCACCACCGTTATCAATGAAACTACCTACACGGAAACCTATTTTGCGGCTTCTGAACCGATTGTCGGCATCTGGGAGTCGTCAGTATCTACTGAGGAGACAGAAGTCGCTATTGTTATGAACATTTCCGGCGACGGAACTGCAGAACAGGTCAATACTTCAGCAGACGGCGAAAGTTTTTCCATGAAACTTGTCTGGGCAAAAATCGGAAACGGCAGCTATTACTTCTTCTATTCTGATACTGCTGCCAGCGGATTTACTGGATTCTCTGCAGACTTTGACGGAAAAACAGGACTCATATCGACGATGGACGGCATTGTCCTCCACAAAAAATAACTTTTTTTGAGAAATAGATCTTCAATATCCTGTTTCTTGTGAATGATGTGTCTCCGTCTCCAATCGGGTGTTTATTTATTCTAAGAAAACCCATATACTAAGGAATTCGTATGGCTATTGAAAACGGTACCTATATCAAACTTACCTACACCGGATCTATCAACGGCGTTCCGTTCGACACGACCGATGCAGAAGCAGCAAAGAAAGGAAACATCTTCCGTGAGGGATTCAACTACACTCCGGCTATTGTCAAGGTCGGTGCAGGACGCCTGTTAAAGGGACTTGACGAGGAACTTGTCGGCAAGGAAATCGGTAAGGAATACACCGTTGTTCTCCCGGCAGAGAAAGCATTCGGTCCGCACTTATCCGAGGAAGTCAAGGCAGTCGACAAGAAGGCACTCGACCACAAGCCGGAACTCTACGAGCGTGTTGTTGTTGAAGGCCGTGAAGGTGTCATCGTCAACAAGATTGGCAGCAGATACATCATCGACTACAACCACCCGCTTGCAGGTCAGGATGTCGAATATGTCTTCAAGATTGAAGGAATCGTTGAGGATGCACTTGAGTCTCTCAAGGGAACTATCAAACTCATCACCGGCCGCGAAATGAAGGCAAGCGCAACCAAGACCGCTGTCACCATTGAAATCCCGACCATGATTGCCATGTACAACCAGAACTGGTTCATGACCCAGTACCTGATTATGCAGGAAGCATTAGACCTCTTCCCGGAAGTTAACAATGTCAAGTTCGTTGAATCCTTCCCGAGACCGAAGGCAGAGGGCGAGGAAAAGCCGGCTGCAAAGAAGCCAGCAAAGAAAGCAGCTGAAAAGGCAGAAGAATAAGCCCTACACCTTCATCACCCAATACTTTTTTTCATGCAGGCACGTTTCTTCGATACGGCGACCGAAACCTGCGGATTGTGTAAACGTCAGTGCAGAATACCTGCCGGTAAAACCGGATTCTGCGGGGTCAGAAAAAATACCGGAAACGATCTTGTTACCTGGACCTATGGAGCTCTTGCCGCAAGCGGTATTGATCCGATAGAAAAGAAACCGCTCTATCACTGTATGCCAGGTTCTCCTACGCTTTCTCTAAGTACCTTCGGCTGTAACTTCACCTGCAGACACTGCCAGAATTACGACCTGTCGCAGCGGACTGATATCGAAACAATGCCGGTCTCGCCCGAAGAAATCATCCGTGCGGCGGAGACTGAACATATCAGCATCATATCATTCACCTACAACGAACCGACCGTTTTCTACGAATACATGTTCGATATTGCAAAGCTGGCTCATGCTTCCGGCATCAGAACTGCAATGATTACCAATGGTTATCTCAGTGAAGATGCACTGCGGGAGCTTGCACCCTATCTGGATGCCATCCGGATTGATCTTAAGGCGTTTTCCGAGTCATTCTATCAGGACGTCTGCGGAGGAGCTCATCTCACTGGTGTTCTCGAAACCATTCAGCTGGCACAGGAACTGAAGCTGCATCAGGAACTGGTAACGCTTGTCATTCCTGGTTTGAATGATTCCGCAGAGGAGATTCAGTCTCTTCTTTCCTGGGAACTGCAGGAGCTCGGTCCGGCTGTTCCGCATCATTTTACTGCTTTCCGTCCGATGTACCGGATGACGAATTGCCGGGAAGCAACGCATGCAGACCTTGATGCTATCTGGCATACGGCCCGCGACGCCGGATTGTATTATCCGTATGTCGGAAACATCATGCATAGAGACGGTAGCACAACTTTTTGTCCCGACTGCGGTGCTCCGCTGATTGTCAGAGCCGGATATGTGGCACGCAGTGCTGGGATGGATCATGGGCACTGCAAAGCATGCGGCAGGAAAATAGAAGGTATTTTTGATTAAAGCGTCCAGGACTGCATGTCGCGGGCGCCGTGTTCATACGTGAATGGAATCTTGTGGCTCATGTGAACACACCAGAACTCTTTTGCCCTCAGGACCTCGGCGAGGTGTTCGGCATCGGCGATGTTCATGTGTTTTTTGATATGCACATCTGCCGGGAAGATGCCGTCGAGAAGCAGTAAATCTGCATCCGTCATGTGTGCAAGTGTTTCTTTGCAAAGATTTGCTGCTGTGTCGCAGGAATAGACAAAGGTTTTTCCACCGGCCCGTATTCTCATGCCGTAGGTGGGAGTATCATGTTCCACAGGAAACAGTGTTACTTCCATACCGCAGATTTCTGCCGGTTCAAACGGCAACACCGGTATCTCACGGTGTTTGATGAAGGTAAAAATAGAGCCGCAGTAGTCCAGAACTTCCGGAGCACCGTATACCTGCAGTGTTTCCCGCTGGACACGGTAAAAGTCGGGGAATCCCATAATGTGGTCATAGTGTCCGTGTGTCCAGATGATGCCATCGATATGCGGAGAACCCGCGGCAAGCAGCTGTTGCCGGAGATCCGGCGACGTATCTATTAGGAGATGTTTTCCTTCGTGTTCGATCAAAATCGAGGTGCGGAGACGCTGGATGCCGTGTTCTTTTGCATAAGTGCAGACAGGGCATGAGCAGCCGACCATCGGTGTTCCGACGGTGTCTCCGGTACCAAGAACCGTTACTTTCATTCGTGTATTCCGGCTTTGACCTTCATTCTTCTTTCTACAAGACTGATACCTGCGGTGATATCCTCTTCGTCCAGTTCCTTTCTTCCGGAGAGAAGGGCATGAACAATGGCTTCAGTCAGCATCATGCGTAAATCTGCTCCGGAGAATCCGTCTGTCAGTTCTGCAACATCAGCGAAGTCGACAGAGTGGGCAATGTTTCTTGCAACATGTTCGAGGATTTCACGTCTGGTGTTTTCATCCGGCATCTCGAACTTCACAACTTCGGTGATACGTCTCCAGACAGCTTCATCGAGGGTTTCGGCAAAGTTGGTTGCACCGATGAACAGCACTTTGTCGCGGATTAAACTGACATAGTCGAGACATTTCAGAAGAGTGTTGACGGCACGCTTCATGGTTCCGTTGTCGTCGGAAATACGGGTTTTTGCAATGTAGTCGAATTCATCAATGAAAAGAATACAGGGAGAAATACGTTTGGCAAGCGTGAATATTCTATCAATATTTTTGGCAGTTTCTCCAAGGTACTGAGAAGTAATCATGGACAATCTGACTTCCAGAAGCGGCATGTGCAGTTCTTTTGCAACAGCAAGAGCATAGGAGGTTTTTCCGGTACCCGGCTTTCCGACCAGCATTACTTTACCAACATCATAGATACGGTTGTCTTTCAGGAATGACTGGTTCTTCAAAGCAACTTCGATTTTATTGACGATGGCAAGCTGATTCTCGTCGTAGACCAAATCGTTTAAGGAGAATTCAATCTCATCAGGAGCGTATGGGATGACGAGTTCAACAGCAGCTTTCATCTCCTCATTCTTTTCTACAACCGCATTGATTTTGCTTGTCAGGGCCTCGGTTGTGTCTTCAAAGCGGTGAATCTGTTCACGTGCTTTGGTGTATGACACGGTCTTTTCGCCGGCGGTTTCCAGCGAAAGGGTGAGTGCCGGGTTCTGCATAATCTTCTCCACTCCCGCCTGTTTGAAGTACCATTTGAGTGCCGGTCCGTATGCAGTGAGGGAAAACTGTCCCAAATCGTTTGCTTCAAGATAACTGTTCTTCGGATGCTTCAGAAGAGAGCGTGCTTCCAAATCCGGGAAAAAGTTCTTTAAAATACCTTCCTTGATGGTTATCGGACGTGCAATGATACCGGGGGTTTCCGGACAGAACATTGGACGAAATTCTGTCGGAAGATCATTGATATCAAGGGATGGATTGGAATTGACTGCTTCAGCGGTAAGAACGATTTCTACCAGCTGGAGAAGTTTCGGGTCGATAGATGCTGCTGCCATGTTGTCTTTACATATTTGTCAGGGATATCGATAAGGCTTCCCCATAAAAGATGAATCGTATGTTCTGCTGATTGTTTTAAAAAATGAAGTTCAGTTCGTTTTTCCGAACTCTTCGATTACTCTTTCCGCATTTTCTGCACCGTTTCCGACTGCAAACAGCGCTGCTCTGTCATATCTCTTCATGGTTTCGGCACGATGAATTGCATCAAGCAGGGTTTCTTTGGTAATCGTATCTCCCCTGAGCATGATGCCGAGTCCTGCATCTTCGACCTTGCGTCCGTTGTTGCCCTGTTCCGGATGATATGGATCAATAATCAGGATAATCGGTTTTCCATAGTAGAGGGATTCGTGCAGTGAGGTCAATCCTCCGTGAATGATGGCGACTTTTGCTTTTGCCAGATACGGGAAGACGCATGGGACGAACTTGAAGACATGATAGTTTTCCGATTCCGAGGGAAGATTATCGGATGTTGAGAAGATGTTGATTGCAATGTCCGGTGTAGTGTCCGCAATCTCTTTGAGCATCGAGTACATCGGGAGTTTGAAGGGTTCTCCGCCGAAACTTGCGTAGATGATCTCTTCTGTCAGCGTCCAGGCATCCATTTCCTTGTCGAGAATCGGACCGATGTAGCGGAATTTATGCTCATACTTCTTTTTGATGATGAAGTTGTATTCCGAGATTGTGTGCGGCGGTGCGAAATCAGGAATTAGGATTGCCTGCGGAATATGGTAATGATAGAAACTGATGATAAAACTTGAGAGTTTCCAGAAGATACCTTCCGGGTCGGCAAGTGAGCCGAAATGATTCTGGTTTGTCATGAAAAGGACCGGAATGCGGCAGGTCCGTGCAGATACTCCCGCAGCAAACATGGTATCGGCAATGACGAGGTCAACTGCCTCCTCCTTGATGATTTTCCGAATCTGGAAAAACGATTTGACAACGGAAACCGGAATCTGCAGGATGGAACTTGCGGTTTTTCTCAGATTGAAGTATCCGCCGTCTCCTTCAAGCGACACTTCTCTTTTTGTCATGAATAGCGGAGATGACGGCATCTGGCTCTTGATAAAATCATATCCTTTATCGTATGAGGCAAAGAGGCAGTGATGTCCTTTGCTTTCGAGATATTTTGCCAGTTTTGTCGAACGTGAGGCATGTCCGAGCCCTTCTCCGCAGACGACAAAGAGTATTCTCATAGATAAGTGTGGTCTTTGCCGAGTAAAGAATGTTATGGGATTCACCTTCAGGAAAAAAGAGTGTGATTCGTGTCTGCAATTCAGTGCAAAGACAGTGCCCAATGCATGTTTATTTTGCAGGCGGTGTTTATGTCAAGGAATAAATCATCTCACGTCAAATACCTTAGTACTCGGTGAAGATACATGGATAAAAAACAGAAGCGGTGGCTGCTCCTTTCAATCGGCATCAGTGCGGCAATCCTCTTTGCGTTTCTGTTCTTCACCATCGATACCGACACTCTTTCCGGACTGCAAAACTGCAACATCTGGTTTTTACTGCTTGCAGTTCTGATGCATGTGGTATCCATTGCATTCTGGGCATTCCGCATCATGGCAATGAGCCGGTCGCTCGGCTACAAAGTCCCCTTCCTCCACACCTTCAATCTGGTCTGTTCGAACCAGTTTATTGCCTCTGTTACGCCGTCTCAGGTCGGCGGAGAACCGGTCCGCATCTATGAACTGAACAAGGCGGGAGTCCCGGTGGCAGAGGCAACTGCAGTTGTTCTGATGGAACGTGTCTTTGATGCGGTTATTTTGATTGCCGGAGCGGTAATCGGCGTTCTTCTGCTGAATCTCGGACTGGAAGGAATCGTCTTTCCGGAAGCCTATCTTATCATCTCCTATGTTGCAATCGGCGTCTTTGCCGCAGCCCTTGTGCTTTTCATACTTCTTGCCCGTGCACCGTCTCTGGGAAAACGTGTTGTTCAGGCGGTTGTCGGATTCTTCATGCGGAAGTTCCTGAAGAAGTGGTCTGAAGAAAAACGCGAAACCTCGATGGCTTCGCTTCTGGAACAGGTTGAGCGGTTCTATGTTGCTTTAGACTGTTTCATGACAAAGTCAAAGAAAGGCATCTTCTTCGGTGTCTTCTGGACAGCTTTGTTCTGGGTCAATGAGTTTGTTCTGGTTTCCGTGATTCTGCTCGGTCTTGGACTGGAACCGCATTTCCTGCTGACCTTTGTTTTGATGATTCTTGTCACCGTCATTCTGATGATTCCGCTGACGCCGGGCGGAGCCGGAGTTGCCGAGGTGTCGCTTGGAGGATTCTTCTCCTTTATTGTTCCAACATCACTTCTCGGTATTTTCGTTCTTATCTGGCGTCTTATCATCTACTACTTCAACCTGCTGACCGGTTTCATTGCAACGCTTCTGATACTCCGGCGTGAAGCGAAAGGAAAGGAGGTTGTCAGAAAATGAACGTTATTCTCCCCGACGGAACGGAAGTACAGACAGAACCGGGAACGGTTGACGAGATTCTCGAACGGCTCGGGTGCAATCCGTATGAAGTGCTTGCGGTGCGGGACGGCGAACTGCTTTTGGGTGACGATGTATGTCTGGAAGAAGACACGCTGAAGCTCACGTCTATTGTACATGGTGGATAAATGGCGGACTGCATCAAGTGTCAGGAGAAGGCGGTTTTCCGCACGCCGGAAGGACCGCTTTGCAGAACCCATTTTTCGGAATGGTATGAAAAGGGAGTAGCAGCAGCTGTTGAAAAATACCGGATGATTGCCCCGGGTGACCGTGTCTGCGTTGGATTTTCCGGCGGAAAGGACAGTACGGTTCTTCTTGCGGTTCTTGCCAAACTTGACCTTGATGCCGAACTGATTGCTGTTACTGTTGACGAAGGAATCGGCGGATACCGCGACGACACCATTGCAGCGGCAAAAATTACCGCAAAAAAACTAGATGTGGAACTGCAGATTACTTCATTCAAGGACATTGTCGGAAAAACCCTTGATGAACTTCTGGTATCATCACCTGATGCCGCCTGCTCGGTCTGCGGAACGTTGCGGCGTCGTGCACTGAATGCGGCGGCACGAAACCTTGATGCAGACAAGATTGCCACCGGCCACTGTCTTGACGACGAAGCACAGTCAGTTGTCATGAATTATCTCAGAGGTGACATTACCCGGATTACTTCTTCTTTCAATTCGAATTCTGCCGAGTTCTTTATTCCGCGGATTAAACCGCTGTGCCGCTCGACTGAACGTGCGACGGTTGCCTATGGTCTTGCAAATCATCTGCTGACGCCGCTTCCGGAGTGTCCGTACACCCGCTACGCATTGCGAAAGGATGTCCGCACGTTCCTGGGAAAATGTGAACATTCAGAACCCGGTACGCTTCTCCGCATCGTTGAAGGTCAGGAAGAGCTTACGGCCGCTCTGCCGAAGCCGGAAGGGACGCCGGTTCAGATGCATCCGTGCGAGAACTGCGGAGAGCCGACTGCAAACCGTCTCTGTGCGGCTTGTCAGCAATTGGAACGCCTTCTACATTAATCTCGTTGTACCGCCAATAGATACCCATCATATGCACGGCGGAGAAGAGATTTTCAAATATAAACAGTGTCTGATACTGCGTACCGACCTAAAGATGAGCTGCGGCAAGATGTGTGCCCAGGCAGCTCATGCATCCATCGGTGCTTTCCAGAAGGCCTCTCTTGCTGACCAGAAGGAATGGATGCGGGAAGGACAGAAGAAAGTGGCACTGAAAGCCCCTGATGAGCGGACTCTCTATATTCTGAAGGCGCAGGCGGAACTGCTCGGAGTTCCCTGTTCCCTGATTATCGATGCGGGAATGACAGAGATTCCGGCAGGAAGCGTAACTGCTCTCGGCATCGGTCCTGCCAAACGAGAAACGATGGATAAAATAACAGCCGACCTGAAACTTCTGTAACCAGCCATGCATGCATCACCATATTCAATAGAACAGGATCTCGGAATCGGCTATTATGCTGCGACTTCCAGCGGCATCGGCGGACGTCTCCGCAGCATCCCGGAAGACTTCATCGTAGAAGAGCTTCCTGTTTCGTTTACCGGTCAGGGGCCGTACACCATCTGCCGTCTGACCAAGAAATCGTGGGAGCATCAGCATGCCGTCCGCGAGATTGCGAACCGTCTGCATATCAGTGCAAAACGCATCGGATGGGCGGGAACCAAAGACCGGAATGCGGTAACAACTCAGTACCTCTCTATCTACGATATTCCGAAGGAGCAGATTGAAGCACTTTCCATTAAAGACATGGAGATTGTTCCGGTGACCTCTCATCAGTTCGCTCTCGGTCTCGGCAATCTTGAAGGAAACCGGTTCAAACTGACGATTCGCGGGTGTCAGGAAGATCATCTTGCAGAAAAGACCGCAGAGATTACCGAAGCTGTAAAGGAAGGGATTCCGAACTACTTCGGCATTCAGCGGTTCGGTGCATTAAAGCCGGTTACTCATAAAATGGGATATCATATCCTCCGTAGAGAATATGAAGAGGCAGTGGATCTTTACATCGGCGATGCTTTCCCATACGAGGATGATGCGGTAAAAGAAGCCCGTGCTGCATTCCGGGAAACGCACAATGTCAAAGAGGCGCTCCATACGCTGCCGGCTCACCTCACCTATGAACGGATTCTACTGGATACGCTGATGAAAAAGCCGGAAGACTATGGTGCTGCACTGCAGACACTGCCGCCGAAACTGCTCTCCATGTTCGTCTCCGCCTATCAGTCCTGGCTGTTCAATATGGCTGTTACCGCCCGCTGCAGAGATGATGTTCCGTTATCGGAGCCACGTACGGGAGAGCATCTGGTCTTTACCAACGGACGGATTGACCGTGTCACTGAGAAGAATCTGCCAACGGCAAGACAACACATGAAACGGAACCGGTGTTTTGTGGTCGGTTGGATGCCGGGCAAATCCATGCCGGTTGCAGCAGGTCCGCTGGAAGAGGAAATGCTTTCTCTGATGGAAGAAGACGGCATCACCACAGACTCGTTTGCTCATGCTGAAGATTTCGTAAAAATCAGCTACGACGGCTTCCACCGGAGAATCTCGCTTTCCGCTGAAGTTGAAGCAGCGGTTTCCGGCACTGATGTGACGCTTGCCTTCTCGCTTCCGCCGGGACACTATGCAACGACGGTCGCACGTGAGTATATGCAGATAGACCCTGCTTCAATGGTATAAGAAATGGCGGATAAATCGTTGGATTTTGGAAAACTGATGAGCTACAAGCCGGAAAAAGAGACTGTTTCCGTTCCCCGGGAACAGCGTCTGCACCTTGGCAGTCTTCTCATCGTTCTTTTTCTTTTCTTTGCTCTGATGATTGTATTTGCGACAATTCTGTTAACTTAAAGAATCAGCGCCATCACCAGAAGAAGTGCGCTGGCACCGACTAAATCGATGGAACTTGTTACCACCGGGACACCGAAGTTGTCCGGGTCGAATCCGATGCGGTAGGTGACAACAGCTGTCAGGTAGCCGAGGATGTTCATGACAGTTATCACGATAATACCGGCAAGAAGAGTAATCAGCAGAATCGGAACCAGACCCGGTGTTGCAATATCGAAAAGAACGGCTGCAAAATGCGTCAAAACTGCCATAATCGGAAGAATGATTAGTGCGTAGATATAGTTTTCCAGGAAATGACCCCAGACGACTTTCTGCGGGATGATCTTCGGATCCACAAGACCCATGTGCATCTCAGTCCCGACGCGGGAGGTGAGAATACCGCCGATGGAACCGCAGCCGTTCATAAACGGTGAGATGAGAATCAGGATTGCCGCTGCTGAAATCAGTGACTCAAGGCGGTTGGTGTAGAGCAGTCCTGCAATGATTCCGAGCAGGGATAACGGGATGAGAAGCGGCAGTCCTTCTTTTAAGACATCCTTCATGGTTCGTGTTCCGCGTTTAAAGGCAACAAGAGAGATGACAATCATAACGAGCACAACCGCACCGAGGATGAGTTTTCCCAGAAATGGCAGCTGCATTATTAGAAGAGCGGAGATAACCAGAATCGGAAGGGTAACCATGTCGCCGACGGTGGTAACGGTCGGTGCACCAATCATATCGAGATCCCACTGTCTCCGGTAGCAGAGCACACTCATGCCGACGCCGACCGCAGTAACAATAAGACCGGCAACCGCTCCGGAGATAACGGTGATGACAATCATTTCGAGCATGCCGATAACCTCCGTTCCGGTTGCCATTGCCACCAGTTTGCCGAATATGGAAAGCACTGCAGAGATTACGACGGTCAGAATCAGCGAAGAGCGGATATTGTCGCCGAGTTCGGTATCTTTCCCGAACTTCGGTTCAAAGGTACCAAGATGCATGGCAGACGACAGACGTGAGGTTAGAATACCGGCTATCGCTCCTCTCATATTGATGGACGGCGTAACAAGCATCATCAGTCCGGGAATCAGAATCAGTGCATCGGTTACGGAACCGAGATAGACTCCGGAAACGAAAGACAGGACTACACTAATCAGTAAGGTAATAAAACCGGTTAAAAATTCACGGTGCTCTTCCCTGAAGTGCCCAACTACCGCCGCCAGCGTCATCTGCAGTCACCTCATCTTCCAAGCACATTGGTATCACTCGTAAATCCTGCTCTCCATAAGAGAACAGGTGTATTACTATTATTTTTTTCTTTACAGCATAATTAATCTTCGGTGCCCGCGTATCCGCGTTCTCCGGTGAGTGAGTAACCTATGACAAAGATATAATACCTCACCAAGAGAATATTACTATTTATGGACGAATTTCAGAAAAATGAAATCAGAAACTATCTGACGGCAGGAGGACTGCTCCTCTTCTGCGTCACGATTGGGCTTGCCCTTATTAGTGTTATCACGGGAGATGTAACCGCCACCGGTCTTCCGGCTCTGCAGATGATTGGATCCGGCGTGCTCTTCCTGATTCTCGGCATCCTTCTTGCCGTCCTGAGAAAACGCGACCTTGCAGCAATCGCCTTCCTGGTTACCGGAGCAGGAACGTTCGGCGTTGCCTTCACGGATATAACAATTGCAGGTGAAACGTCGATATTAATCGTTGGTGCTGTGTATCTGGCCAGTGCCCTTCTTCTCCTGTTTGCAAAAGACTGCAAGAAGATTGTCTTCTCTCTGATTCTTGCTGCATTCGGTCTTTCCGTCATTCTCTCCGGTCTTGGAGTTGCAGTTACGATTGTTCTCGACCTTATCGCCATAGTCATTGCACTGTACTTTGCACTGGCAGCAGGATTCGAGAAGATTAGCCTTCCGGGACGCGACCTGATTACCGCTGATGAATCAACTGAATTCAAGCAGAGCGGTTCTGCCGTCGGCTATCTGATTTTTGCCGCTGTCAGCGGTGCCTGGGCAGTATCCTATATCATCGGAGCAGCCGGAAACATTTCCCTGTCTGCAGGCATTGCAGGTTCGCTTCCGGGAATTGAGAAGGCATTTGCTCTGGTGCTTGCCGTTGTTGCCATTCTGCTCTTTGCAGTCGGCAAGATGCGGTTCACCCCGGTAATGTTCCTGTTCATTGCAATGGCATACTACCTGGTCAGCGTTTCCACCGGATTTGCGATGTATGTTATCGGCGGACTCTTTATTCTTCTCGGTCTCTTCGCCATGGTCAGAAACGAATCCAGAATTCTTCCGGGTCTGATGCTGATTATTTACGGATGTACCGACTTCTTCTCAGTTATTGCCGGTGTAACCACCAATCCGGTAATTTCCATCTTCCTGAATGCGATTCCGTGTCTGATTGCCGTCTACCTTGCAATCGCCACCTTCTCGCAGAAGAAACTTCCGCTTATCTGAGCGGCATATATTCGTCCCGGTTCCGGCCGGGATGCCTTCCTTTTTTAGACGTGTTTCCGGATAAAAACAGCAAAACCTATACCTCAGTGTAACTGATACACTAGGCGAGAGTGAGGAACCACAATAAATACTCGATATTCATCTCGCTACGACACGAGTTACGTACACACACCTCATAACTTGGAAATATATGCATTGCACCAATACCCGAGTTCCCGCTCTCAACTCTTCTGAGGCTGTATTCTCTTCTTAAAAATAGGTTTGTGTTCCCTTATTCTTCCGATGAAGGTTTCCTATTCGTCCCGGTCGGTTCGTTTTCCGCCACGTCCATTATCACGCAGATGTTGTAGGTTTTCGTTTTTCCTTCACTGATGGAAATCGGATAGGCAGAGACGCGGTAGCCGCCGTAAAGCAGACGGTAGGGGATGTCGTTTACGGTTTTCGGGAGATATCCGAGCTTGACATGCTCTGCATCCTCCACACGGACGGCTTTTTTGTCGTACTGATTCTCCGGCTCCAGAACAAGATTCAGCGGTTTGCTTTTGAAGAATCTGTCCTTATATTCGTCGCTGTCCATGTTGACATACATATATCCGGCGATATAGGTTTTGTCGATAATCCTCAGTACTTTTCCCATCTCGGGTCTTACCATGGTGATTATCAAGTCAGTTGCCTCATCCGGCGGCAGGGTTTCGTCTTTGGTCCTGTCTGTCATGCCGGTGAAGCGGTCGTCGCCGGTCCGAAGATCCGTCTTCTTCCAGGGATGGTACCACTCATCGGTAATCCGTTCAAGATTTTCCAGAAGCGGGATAAATGTCCCGGTTTCAACATCTTCATCGAAGTCGCCGAACCCGAAGTGATAGGATCGGAAAACGAAAGTGATGAGTGCACCGATTTCCGTTTTGTCGGCGTGCTGAGCAGCTCTTTCGACACCCGGATAATACGACAGCAGAGGGTGTATATGACTCTGGTAGTTTCTGTCGGCCAGAGGAGAGTCATGAAAAATCCACTCAAATTCACTCAGTTTCCGTTCTGCATCTTTATCCGGGATTTCGTATGACGGTTCGGGATATTCCGGCGGGTCGGGAAGCGGTTTCATGTAGTTTCCTTTCTTTTCCCGGAACAGCGGAAGATAGGAAAGGAGTTTCTGCACCCATTCGCGGTCTTTCTCACGCTGGTGTTTACGTTCTTCCAGTTCGCGGAACCTGCGGTCTTTTTCCGGCTGCCCGTCTGTCATCCACCGGTAGGTATTGTGGCCGTAGGAGCCGCAGAGACAGTCGCGGCAGTAGTCGTCCAGGACCGTGAGGCGATCTCTATGTGTGACGGATTCCGATGTCCACCATTCCGAGGTCCTGATTTTCTTCATTTCCGCACATGCATCGGCAAGGTTCCGGGTGTTTTTGAGCATGCCGTCTTCGAACGAGAGTTCGAACGCTTCGTCTGCATCGAGAAAACACCAGAGAGAATCGGTTATCCAGAATTCGTCGTCATCGGTTTTCCGTGCAATGAGCATGCTTCCGGTATAGTGAAGCGGAACCGGGTGTGTTTCGTCTGCGGGAATCTGGATGCCGAAGAGCCGGTTGTCTACTATCCGGTATTCCGCTTCATATCCGCGGTAGTTGGCGGTGGTGTTGATTGCATTTTTCCCGGGCTGGATGAACTCGGTTTCAGGATGCTTTCCGTATTCAATATCGATTACGATGAAACTGCGGTTGTCAAAGATGAGATAGTCTGGTTCTTGTGCGGTCATTAGTATGGTTGGTATTCTGAGGTATTCCCACAGTATTCGTTTTTTTGTACTATAGCGTGCTGAGAATAAAATACTTGTCAGGAAACGAGGAGAAGAAACGAGAATACGTACCGATGTGAGATAATTACAACAGATAGTAACAAATCCTTAATATACTATTCTACCTTATAGAATAGCATGGAAAAACAGATTGCGGAAATTATCGCACCACTGGAATTCATTGCTGATATTGAAGGACAAAAAGACTGCCTTATGTCTCAGGAAGGAAAACTTTGGTTCAATATTGATGTTCCCAAAGGACATGGATTGAAGACTGGAGATAAAGTTCGCATAATTGTAGAACGTGTTGATGAATAAAATGAAAGACCTTTCAGACAGAGAACCGATAACATCCGGCAGAACAATTATCATTCTTGCTCTGCTTGTCCTCCTTGCAGGACTTGTAATTATCTTATTCATGTTTGCAGGAGGAGCCTCCGTTGATGCTGATACCCCGATATATGTTGACGGGAAACTTATGACAACGATTTCCAATTCAGGAGACAGTCAGAAGACCTGGGTTCAGTACAATATCTATCGTCAGGGCGGCCTTTCAAGTGAACAGGTAGGTGAAACCTACTCATACATTACAGAATTGCAAAAAGGAAATACCCTTTCAACCTGTGATGTTACGCTATCCCCCGGAACATACAAAGTGTTCATTTACATCTCATCCTGTGAGGAGAATCCTGTCAGAATTGCCGGATTCATCAAGGACATTGAGGTTAAATAATGCAAATATTTGAAAATACTCTTCTTTTTAATCCAGTTACCTGTGACTGGATGCCTGCCTCCTTTTCTGTGGAGGACGGCCGTATCGTACAAATAGGAAACCCAAACTCATTGATTGGCGAAAATCGAATCGACGTCAAGGGAGCACGTGTTATTCCCGGACTTATCGATGCCCATGTTCACATTGAAAGCAGTCTTCTCACCCCGCATGAATTCGGCAGAGTATCGGTATCCCATGGAGTTACAACAGTAATAGCAGATCCCCATGAAATTGCCAATGTAGCAGGCGTTGCAGGAATTGATTATATGTTGCAGGATGCAGAAGCATCCCCTGCAGACATCTTCTTTATGGTCCCATCAGGCGTTCCGGCTACTCCCATGGATGTCGGCGGGGCAGTGGTAACAGCCGATAATCTTGCAAAATATCAGAATAACCCGAAAGTACTCGGTTTGGGAGAAATGATGAATCTTCCGGGAGTTATTGCCGGAGACGCTGAGGTCAAAAAGAAACTGGCTCTCTTCAAGCATGTCGACGGACACGCCCCGGGTGTAACTGGCGAGACGCTCCAGAAATATGTGGCTGCGGGAATCAAAACGGATCATGAAAGTTTCACGGTAGAAGAAGGCCGTGAAAAACTTCAATCAGGAATGTATCTCCTTCTGCGTGAAGGAGATGCGGCAAAAAATGTCAAAACACTTACCCCTCTGGTAACTGCGGAAACATCTTCCCGCTGTGCATTTTGCACCGATGACCGCCATGTTGATTCTCTTGTAACGGACGGGTCAATCGATAACTGTATTCGGGTAGCCCAGAGAGCAGGAATGCCGCTGGAACTGGCACTTCGTCTTGCGACACTTTCTGCTGCAGAGTGCTTTGGTCTTACCGATAGAGGACTGCTGGCACCGGGAAGAATTGCTGATTTCTGTATCTTGGATGATGGAGACGTTTTCTCCGTAAAAACCGTCTATCGCAGAGGACAGGAATACTGCATGGAAGCAGCCCAGAAGACGGCGAAAAATCCCCCGTCGCCACCATTTGTATGCAAGGTTCCGGAAAAATCAGACCTGGAACTCCCCAAAGGAGATCTTCGCGTCATAGGTACTATTCCTGGCGAAATCTTAACCAATGCTCTTCATCTCCCCCAGGACGATGTACAGAAAATTGTCAGTGTTGACAGATATCGGGGAACCGGATTTGGCGTGGGGCTGATAGCTGGGTTGTCGCTCAAGCAAGGGGCATTTGCCACATCTGTTTCGCACGATGCGCATAACATTATAGCAGCCGGTGCAACCGATGAAGAACTCATAGCAGCGATAGATGCTGTTATCGCCGCAGGCGGCGGAATGTGTGTTGTTTACCAGGGAGAAACCCATCTCTTCCCGCTCCCGGTTTGCGGACTTATGACTGACAAATCCTTTGAACAGGCAAACGAGGATATGGCGTCTCTTCAAAAAGCAATTGCTGCAACCGGTGCCCAATCAACAGCATTCGTGACATTGTCGTTCATGGGACTAACTGTAATACCGCATCTGAAGATTACTCCCCGCGGTCTCTTTGACGGCGATGCGTTTAGTGATGTTACAATTACCTGGTAAGAAAGTATATCTTCTTTCTTATCATATAGGAATAAAACGATGAAAAGACTACGAGTGGCATTCTGTATCCTTATGGCGGTTCTTGTACTGATAGTGCCCTGTGCAGCTGCAACAACCTTCCCCTTTCTTACCCCCACTGACGATACAGCCGGTACTGAAACAGAGAATGCAGTACCCGTTTCGGGAGATGAAACCGGGTCTTCGGTTCTTGTCCCCGGTTCAAACAATTATGCCTATCTCAAGGTTCACTCTGTCTCCTACAGCCTGAAAAATCTCGAAGCAGACATCACCGTGGTTTATACCATCGAACCATGGCTTTCTGTTCTAGTTTTCCTCTTCGGGAAGCAGGACCTGAAAAATCGTATTCAGGGTTTAATCCAATATCCGGAAAGCGGATATAACCAGTCAGTCACGTTCCAATATATTGGAACGGATAAAGCTGTTTTACATGTAACTAACGTTGCAGTCGATAATCAGGACAATTCCTACTGGCTCAAACCGCACTCATTTAGCTGTACCATACCGCTTCTGACCTTTGTCATCTCCGACACTGACGTCAAAACCTTCACCAACGTGAAAGACATGGCCAAAGGTCTTGGGTATTTCAGAACATAAATAATCGGACAATTATCCACTTTTTTCTTTTCCGGAATTCTTTCAGTGCCGTTTTATCTGGAATACAGATTTGAAATGTTGCCGGGGATGATGATAATCTCACCGAGAGAGAACAGATACTTAATATCATTCCCGCACCCATAATTTAATCACTATGGCTGAAACCCAAGATACCTATGATAAGGTAACTGAACTTGCCCGCAGAAGAGGCTTTGTCTGGCCCTCATCTGAGATTTACGGCTCTGTTGCCGGTTTCATTGATTATGGTCCGTTAGGTGCGATGCTCAAGCGCCGCATCGAGAATATCTGGCGCCATTTCTATGTTGTCCAGGAAGGATACTACGAAATTGAATGCCCGACCGTCGGCATTGAACCAATCTACGTTGCATCCGGACACGTCGGGGGATTCTCCGACAAGATGTTCCAGTGCCCGCACTGCCAGGAATACCTGAGAGCTGACCATGTGGCAGAAGCATTCGGGATTCCGCATGCAGGAACAATGAGCAAAGAGGAACTCCATGATGTCTTAAAAGACAAAGAGTGTCCGGCCTGCGGCAAAGTATTAGGCGAAGTTGAGGTCTTTGATTTCAATCTCATGTTTACCACCTCCATCGGTCCGGGAGGACAGAGAAAAGGATATCTCCGTCCGGAAACTGCACAGGGAATGTTCGTTGACTTCCCGCGTCTCCTCCGGTTCTATCGCGATCACCTCCCGTTCGGAGCAGTGCAGATTGGAAAGTCCTATCGTAATGAAATCTCTCCGCGTCAGGGAATGATTCGTTTACGGGAATTCACCCAGGCAGAAGCAGAAATCTTTGTTCATCCAAATGAAAAGAACCACCCGTTCTTTAACCGCTATGCAAATTATTCCATGCCGCTTTGTGGAATTGCACAGCAGGAAAAGGATGAACCGGCGATTGTCCGTACCATGCGTCAGGCAGTCGATGAAGGCATCATTGCAAACGAATATGTTGCATACTATGTTGCAATGACCCACGACATCCTGACCACGGTCGGTTTTAACCCGGAGAAAATCAGATTCCGCCAGCACATGCCGGATGAACGTGCCCACTATGCAACCGACTGCTGGGATGCAGAAGCATTCTCCGACCGCTTCGGCTGGGTTGAAATCGTCGGTATCGCAGACAGAACCAACTACGATCTGAAAGCCCACTCCCGTGTGTCCGGTCAGAAGAACACCGTCTTTGTTCAGTATCCGGAGCCGAAGAAGGAACACCAGAAAGCAATCCTTCCAAACTACGGTAAAATGGGACCGGTCTTCCGCGGAAAAGCAAAAGCAGTTGCCGAAGCAATGGCACAGGCAACCCCGGAAGCTGACGGCATTCACCTGACTGTTGACGGAGAAGAGATTCTGGTTACCCCGGACATGTACACCGTGAAAGATGAAATCGTTGATGTCTTCGGAGAAGAAGTCATGCCGCATGTCATCGAACCATCCTATGGTATTGACCGTATCTGCTACATGGTTTTAGAGCATGCCTATGCAGAAGACATGGCAGACGGTGAAACCAGAACTGTCATGAGATTCAAGAACGGAGTTGCCCCGGTTCAGGTTGCAGTCTTACCTCTGATGGCAAGAGACGGACTTGACACCATTGCACGCGATATCGTCCAGGAACTGCAGAACGAAGGAATCCAAACCGAATATGATGATGCCGGCGCAATCGGCAGACGCTACAGAAGACAGGATGAAATCGGAACTCCGCTTTGTATTACTGTTGACTACGATACGAAAGAAGACGGAACCGTCACCCTCCGTGACCGCGACTCAATGAAGCAGATCAGAGGAAAGAAAGAAGAGATTCTTGCAAAGATTCCGCTTCTTCTCAAAAACAAAATCACCTTTGATAAAGCACTCTAAATGACCTATATCAGCCGCAAGAATATTCCGGAAAATACCCTGGAGGCGCGAGAGTACCAGACAACAATCGCGGATAATGCCTTAACCGGTAATACTCTTGTTATTTTACCAACCGGTATGGGAAAAACAGCTGTTGCTCTTCTTGTTGCAGCAGAACGTATCGATACAGGTAAAATTCTGATGCTTGCTCCGACCAAACCGCTGGTCGAGCAGCATCTTCGTTACTTTTCAAAAAATCTTCTTCTGGAAAAAGAAGATATTGTGATGTTCACCGGGTCTACCCCTCCTGACAAACGTGTAGCTCTCTGGAAACGTGCACGTTTTATCGTTTCAACACCGGAAGTTATTCGAAACGATATAGAATCAGGAAGATACGGTCTATCTCCTGTTTCGCTTCTTGTGGTGGATGAATGCCACCGGGCAGTAGGAAACTACGCATATGTGCCGATTGCCGAGAATTATCATGTCAGTGCAACGCGTCCGCTTATCCTGGGAATGACCGCTTCACCCGGCTATGACAAGGACCACGTTGCTGAAATCTGCAAGCATCTTGCTATCACCAATGTAGAAATCAGAACCGAAGACGACGAGGATGTCAGACCCTATGTTCATGAACGGGAAATGGATTCGGTTTATCTCGAACTCCCGGAAGAACTCTGGCTTTCCGTATCTGTTCTTAACGGTATGATGGATGACCGTCTGAATAAGCTTGCAGAACTGCATTATCATACCCCGAAACGCGAGATGCTTTCCATGAAAGCATTGAACGGATTAATGGCACAGATTCAGAGCCGCATGCAGCAGAAGGATGTGACTGCGTATCATGCAGTATCTGTCCATGCAGAACTGATGAAACTGAAGCATGGTTCCATGCTTGCCGAGTCCCAGGGATCTACAGCGCTGAAAGCCTATCTTCAGAAGCTGGAATCCGAATCTGCTGATCCGAAGGGCAGCAAAGCATCCAAACGCCTCTGTGCAGATCCGCGATTCAAAAAACTTCTTGAGATGGCAGAGACCTGGACAACAGAACTTCATCCCAAAGCAGAAGCGGTTGTTCGCATCGTCCAGGAACAGCTCATCCTCACTCCTGACTCCAAAATCATTGTCTTTGTCACCTATCGCGACAGTGTCCAGATGCTCGTGAATTTCCTCAATGAAGCAGGAATTTCTGCAAGAAGGTTTGTCGGTCAGGCAACCAGAGAAACAGAAAAAGGACTTTCTCAAAAGAAACAGATTGAAGCAATTCAGAAGTTCAGGGAGGGTGAATATTCTGTTCTGGTAGCAACCTCAGTCGGTGAAGAGGGACTTGATATTCCGTCAACAGATCTGGTTATTTTCTATGAACCGGTTCCATCCGATGTCAGAAGCATCCAGCGAAAAGGGAGAACCGGAAGAAACAATACCGGCCGTGTTGTAGTCCTTGTAACGAAAGATACTGCTGATGAGACGTTCCGATGGGTCAGCAGTACCAAAGAAAAGAAGATGATTAAAAGTGTCACCAAAATGAAACAGACAGGCGTTCCTGTCAAACAGATTTCAGTTCCTGCCGCAGGAGAAGCAAAATATGCGCCGAGCGGTCAGCAGACACTTGCTGATGTAATCATTGGAAATGCAATTCAGGATTCCGAAGACACACCGGTTATTCACGCATCCGTCAGTGAAAAGGGAAGCAGACTGGCGGAATCACTGGAAAAACGCGGTGTAAAACTTATCTGGGATACGTTTTCTGCAGGAAACTATCGTGTGGGAAAACATTATTTATTCTATTATCTGAAACTGGACGAGTTTGCAGACATTCTTGTTGATGGAGATATTTTCACGCAGATGAGAATCGGAAAAGAATTGGTACGATCCCCGATTCTCCTCATCGAAGGAGGAACGCTTTCCAGTCTGTACAACAAACGCAGTCTTCCGGAAAATGCCATCAGGAATATTTTTGCACGGATTACCATGGAGTATGGCATTCCGGTTTTCTTTACCGGAGATGCGGAGGAAAGTGCCGGACTGCTCTTTTCGTTTGCCCGCCGCAATCAGGATGAGGAAACAGAGCAGCCTCCTGAAAAAGAGGATGCAGAAAGCCTTGCCGTTCTCACCGCGATCCCTGCAATTACTCCGAAAATCGCCGAAAATATCCTTCGGGAGTTTGGTTCAGTCAAAGCAGTTTTCACTGCATCAAAAGATGACCTGATGAATGTTGAAGGAATGACAGAAGATGCAGCGGCATCCCTAATTAAAGTAGCAATACATCCATGGAGACAATAAGATGGGAAAATTCTTAGAATGGTTCTGCGGAAAGGAGGAAACACTCTCCTCTTCCCAATTTTCAAAGATGATGAAAAAAATGAATGACCGTGCGGAAAACGGATATCCTGAAAAGAAGAAAAGCAAATAAAGGAGTGCGTGAGTCGAAGTGATAAGCCTCCTTCTGTTTTAAGCGGCATTTGGCTAAGCGTTGTACCCGGACTGCGGTTCAGGCGCTCCAATGTCCTGTTTCAACTTTCACCCACAGAGATTCGCCGTTCCATCGCTTTATTCGGCATCGACGCTCGACATTTTCTGTCTCATTACTCCGCCGAACACGTATCGTTTCTGTTCCAGAGCTGTGACTCTCGCCACCCGTACTTGCGTACGGCTGTGTGCCTGAGTGGTGGGAGGACTTTCCTCAGCGACATAGTGTCACCGTCGGCCGCTTGCTCCCTCTCACGCGGTAATAGTATTTGATAAGAGATGATTTAAGACTTTACGATACTTTTGAAAAAAAAAAGAAAATGAATCGTGACGCTTTAGTATGCGTCGCCGGTATTTGCAGTTTCCTTCTGGAACTCTTTCAGAATCTTCTTGCAGACTTCTCCCGGTTTACCGGTTCCGATAACTCTTCCGTCAATCTTGACAATCGGGCAGAGTTCTGCCATGGTTCCGGAAACAATTACTTCATCTGCAGTGTAGAGATCGAAAAGACCGAGTTCACAGATTTCTACTTTGATGCCGAGCTTTTCTGCAAGTTCGAGAATCACGAGTCTGGTGATTCCTTTGAGGTTATTAATTGTCGGCGGAGTAAAGATTACACCATCTTTCACAAGATAGATGTTGTCACCGGAGCCTTCTGCAAGTTTTCCGGTTCTGTCAAGGAAGATTGCTTCGTCTCCTCCCTTGTAGTTTGCCTCGATTTTACCGAGAATGTTGTTTAAGTAGTTCAGGGACTTTACATTCGGCGGGAGGGTGTCAGGAGTGTTTCTGCGGACACAGACGGTAACAGCAGTAATACCGGTATCATAGAGATCGCCGTACATACCTCCGGTTGGAGATGCGGCACAGACAATGGTCGGTTTCGGACACTTGGTCGGGTCAAGTCCCATGGGGCCTTTACCGCGGGAGATGATCGGACGGATGTATGCATCCTTTAAGTTGTTCTTTCTGAGAGTCTCTTTGATAATCTCAGACATCTGTTCTTTGGTGATTCCCGGATTCAGATCGATTGCCTTTGCGGAATCAAACATACGGTCAATGTGTTCCTTCAGTCTGAAGACTCTGCCATTGTATGCACGGATGCCTTCAAACACACCGTCTCCATACAGGAAACCGTGGTCGAAGATTGATACTTTGGCATCTTCCTCTGCCACAAATTCTCCGTCAACGTATACTAACATACGGTAAATGTATGCTGTAATGGAATAAAGGTGTTATCTAAAAAAGAGGATTAGTTGGCTCTGGCAATGAAGAAATCAGCCATTTCAGCCATGAGGTTCTTTTCTACGGAATCAGGGAACTGCTCAAGTCCGCGTTTTGCATCGGCAATCAGTTTTTCCGCGTAGGCACGGCATTCAGCAATAATGCCGGCATCAGTAAGCAGCGAAACCGCTTCGGCAATCTCTTCGGAAGAAAGGTCTGCTTTGTGGTATTTTGAAAGATCGATGCCTTTTTCTTTTGCAGTTAAAACAACAAATGACTGCTTATTTTCCCGAAGATCGGATGCCTGATTCTTTCCCAGGACTTCTGTCGGCGTAATCAAATCAAGAATATCGTCCTGAATCTGGAAGGCAATTCCTGCATTCATTCCGAGCGTATAGAGTGCAGAAACCTGCCTCGGCTCGCCTCCTGCAAGAACCGCACCGATTCCTGCTGCAGATGCAAGAAGGATTCCGGTCTTCTTTCTTACCATGGAAAGATATTCGGCTTTGGTCACATTGTCCCGTGTCTCGAACTCCATATCTTCCTGCTGACCTTCACAGAGTTCGTGACAGGCATGTGCAAGCATCTGAACAGCTTTGATTTTGTCTGCATCCGTTGCATTCTTCACGCGGCAGATATAACTGAAAGCATCTCCGTTCAGTGCATCTCCTGCCAGGATAGCAGTCGGTTCACCGAAAACCGTATGCACCGTCGGTGTTCCGCGGCGCATTGTATCCTGATCCATAATATCATCATGGATAAGGGTGAAGGTGTGTTCCCATTCCAAGGCAAGTGCCGCTTCAAAAACATCCTCAGATGCGCCCGGGCGGATGGTGTCTGCTGCAAGAAGTACCATTGCCGGACGGAGACGTTTGCCCCCGCTGACCAGCAGATGGGAGGAGGCTTTTCTCAGCGTTGTATCAACGGCAAGACTGTATTCATCCGCTTCACAGTTTACTTTCTGTGCTACCTTTTTCAGATATTCCTGCAGGTCCATGAAAATCACTTCGGGAGAACCAGACGGTCACCGTTCTGGAGAATGTGGACGTCACGGTTTAAGGTATAGCCGAATTCAGATGCAAGCTGTACATACCCGCCTTTCATATTGAACGGACCGTGTGACGGGATAATGTGTTCCGGATTCAGCATGGAAACCAGATCATAATGTTCCTGATAGAATGCGTGACCGGTAACATGCAGTCCGTCAAAGAGACGTGCTCCCTGATGGAGAAGCAGACGATCAACTTCAGCTCTCTGTGCGTAATTTATCGGATTTGGAATGATATTTGCTGAGAAGAGAACTCTGTCTCCTTTTTCAATACGGAGCGGAGTTTCACCCAGTGCCATGCGGGAGAGCATGGATCCCGGTTCACCCTGATGTCCGGTAACGACCAGCAGGAATTTTTCCGGTCCTTCCTTGGCAACACGTCTGAGCATGCGGTCAGTGGTTTTTCTGTTTCCATAAATGCTTGTGCCCTGAGGGAACGCAACCTGTTTCAGCATTTCTGCAGTTCCGTTGTACCGTTCCATGCTTCTTCCAAGAAGAACCGGGATACGGTCAATCTCACGGGCACATTCGGTAATGGTTTTAATACGGGCAATCTGGGATGCGAAGGTTGAGACAATGACGGCATGCTTGTCATCTTCTGCACGCATGATTGCATCACGAACACGGAGACGTGCAACCTGTTCACTTGGTGCATATCCTCTGTCATCAAGATTCAGTGATTCCACGATAAGACACTTAACGCCCTCTTTTCCGATTGCACGCATCCGTGCCAGATCCGGGGCTTCTCCGATAACCGGCGTCATATCGAATTTGAAATCGTTTGCGTAGACAATACAGCCGACCGGCGTGTGGAGAACTGCCATAACCGAGTCGATGATACTGTGCTGGACACGGATGAACTCAAGCGTCAGGAGTGAAGAAATGGTATATTTTCCGCCTGCTTTCAGTGCGAATGTCTTGTTTGTGACCGTAAACTTCCGCTCGCCTTCAATCTGCTGTTTAATCAGTTCAATGGTGTACGGGGTTGCAATAATAGGACAATTGTACCGGTGAGCAAGCTTCTGGATTGCTCCGATGTGGTCCAGGTGACCATGGGTACAGACAATTGCTTTGACCGTACCCTCGACAGAGTTCATTACGGTATCGTCAGGGATTGCACCAATCTGGATGAGATCCAGAGAGTGCATATTTTCCATATCTACGCTGTTGTTACCGGAAATCGGGTCCAGATACAACCCGATATCGAAGATAACAATTTCTTTGCCGACACGAACAGCAGTCATGTTTCTGCCGACTTCATTGTAACCGCCCACTGCGATTACTTCAACATCTATTTTACTCATGATATTTACCTATCATATCTTTGACAAAACCTGTCAGATAATACCGGACTTTGGCTAATTCTGCAGTATTTTTCGCTCCTGTAAGAAACATTGCTGATCTCAGTTCAGTAATAACAGCATCTGTTTTATCCCTGAGTGCTTCATACCCTGCCAGAGCATCGGGAAGGAGGGACAAAGCCATGCCTCCCATATCTGCCCCGAGAGCGATTGCCTTTGCAATATCCAATCCGGTTTGTAATCCGCCGGTAGCAACGACCGGCCCGCATTTCACCTGCGCTACCTCAAAAACACTCACCGTGGTAGGAATTCCCCATTCGAGGAAACATTCTCCCAGCGTCTGTTGTGGTTTATCACTGGCACGCAGCGCCTCTATTTTTGCCCATGAAGTCCCGCCGTATCCGCCGACATCAAGTGCGGATATTCCGCAGCTGAAAAGCGTTCGGGCCGTTTCTCCGGATATACCCGAACCGGTTTCTTTCACTATTACCGGAACTTTCAGTTCAGCAGCAGTTGACCGGACTGCATCAAGAACACCTGATGCAGTTGAGTCTCCTTCCGGTTGAATGAGCTCCTGAAGGAAATTCAGATGTATGCAGAGAGCATCCGCATCAATCATTTCAACCGCTTTTTCCGCCCATTCAATGCCATGTTCAACAAGCTGCACGGCTCCGATATTTCCGGCAATGAAGGCGTGCGGAGCAGTATCTCTCACAATTCTGAAACTGTCTTCCATTGCTGGGTTTTCCAGAGCGGCACGCTGGGAACCGACTCCGAGAGCAAGGCGTTTTTCTTCAGCAACCTCGGCAAGTACGGCATTGACCCGTGACGTATCCGGATGGCCGCCGGTCATAGCAGCTATGAACAACGGTGCAGACAGCTTCTTTCCAAGGAAAGAGGTTTCCGTGGAAACATCGGATAGATCACACTCTGGAGTTGCATTATGAACAAGACGCACCTGTTCAAATCCTGCATTTCCGTACCTTACATCTGATTCGGCGCAAAGACGAAGATGGTCTATTTTTCTTGAAGAGGTCTGTTCTGTCATTATATCACCTGTGTTCCACATTTTTCTCCTTTGAGGAAGTTGTCCAGTTCTGCCGGGGAAAAAATCGAAGATGCAATACCTGCATCAGCAAGAAGGAGAAGTTCCTCAATTTTCCCTTTCATTCCGCCGGTGACATCATCTACGCTCATCGAATTGAAAACAATGGAAGAAAAGGAACTTCGCGTTATTTCCCTGACAATTCCCCCGTCTGCAACAACCCCGCCGGTTTCCGTTACAAAACCGACCTTGGATGCGTTCAGTGCTTTTGCGAGATACGGCACAATCTGATCTCCGGAAACAATTGATGACCCTTTTTCGACATCGCAGACAACATCTCCGTAGAGTACCGGCGTAATGCCTGCAGCGAGAAGACAGCGGATCTGCTGTTCTCCGCAGAACAAGAGTCTGCCGTTTGCGGAAAGCGCTGCTGAAAACGGAGGGAATGAAACAGCATTCATTCCTGCTTTGCGCAGAGCGGATACTACCACTGAATTTAGACGCGAAACAGCATCATGGGTTATGAAAACACCATCCGCATTATCTCGTGATACTCCTTCGGCGATATGATACCGTTTTGCTTCAGGATGACCGAGAGAACCGGCACCATGCACTACAACCAGGGGTTCTCCTGCTTGAGCAAGTGTTTTTGCGAGACTATCAATCTCATCGTATCGGATACTGCCATCAACCGCTTTCTCAGTGATTACACTGCCACCAATTTTTACCAGTATCGTCATCTACAATGATTCCTCCTTCCGAACACCTTCCGTATCAATGCCGGTGGCTATCGGCTTTCCGTCGTATTTGTCTATGGCATTGACAACGCGGTTTCTTGTGCCACGGGAACAAAGTGCCCAGATACAGCCTCCTCCGCCTGCTCCGGAGAGTTTTGCACCGTAAGCTCCTGCATTTCGTGCAGCAAGAGCAAGCTTGGAAAGAGCCGGATGTCCTACACCGAGAGCATCAAGAAGCGCCTGATTTCTATTCATGAGGGTGCCGAGTTCATGGAGATTATCCATGTTATGCATAGCCTCCATGGTGATAGCGCCGATGGAATCAAGAATCGGCTGTGCAATCTTGGGGGATTTTGCCAGGAAATCCGCTACTTTTCGTACCTGTTCCGAGGTGTTATGGGAAACCATGGTATTTCCTAACACGATTGAGAAGTTCTGCGGCGGAATCAGACGGCGTTTTTCCTCTCCTCTGATTAAAACGACACCGCCGAAGGTGGAGACGTAGGTGTCTGTTGCACTTGCTCTTCCTCCCTGCGTAATTTTTTCTACTTCGTAGGCGAGTTTCGCAACCTCTTCTTTGCTGTACCCAAGAGAAAACTCATCATTAATAGCAAACAGTGTTGCAACCGTTACCGCCGCAGACGAACCGAGACCGGATGCGGACGGAAGCTGGGATCTGACGTAAACACTTCCTTTGATGTCAAGCAGATTGAAACACTCTGCGATATACGGAGAATTGGGGCGCTGGAAATGATGGGTATGACGGACCGTGACCTGTACCCTCGGCTTGATTGCCATGGCAATTCCCGGTTTTCCATAGACGACGGCATGCTCTCCGAATAAAAACACCTTGCCGGGTGCACTCCAGGTCGCCATCAGAGAACCTCCATGGCAGCGTATCCGACGACTTCGTCATAGCATCCGGTAGCATCCCCGGACGTAGTGTAACAAAGAACGCGGGTCTCTTTTGCACCAAGTCCTGCGCAGATTTCAGCCATAGCCGCGATACCGCCGTACCCGCACATCGACGGGCGGATTTCATACAGTTTCTGATAAAACTCTGCCGTATCTAGGTTTTTCAGCGATGCAAGAACGGTGAGGTCGGCGGATTCGGCTACCTTTTTCGGAACATAATGCGATCCGTCACTGGATGCGATGATAATTATCTTTCTTCCCGTTGCTTCAATTGCCTGGTTCACTGCTGATACAATCGTTTTTACTCCGTCCGGCGATTGATCTCCGATTAGTACCGGTACGATTTTCGCTTTGGGAAAACGATATGCAATAAACGGCATCTGAACTTCCAACGAGTTCTCCTGTTCTCTTAGGAGTGAGTCGTCTTTCACTAAAGGAAGGGATGCGATGAATTCCGAATCCGGGTATACCGTTCCAATCGGCGTATCCCAGGCGAAATCAGCAGTTGCTGTCATATAGCCGGAATGACTTGGACCTATGATGACAAATGTCCCGTCAAATGAAGAATCGATTTTTGCATAGGAAACAGCTGCAGCCGGACCGGAATAGATGAATCCTGCGTGGGGAACGAGAATACCCTTCGGATTTGTGACAGACGTTACCGTACCTTCGAAAAAGGATGTAAGCAGGTTTTTCAAATCATCCGGTTGGGACGGATAAAACATACCCGCAAGTGTTGGGATACGCGGCGAACTAGTCAACGCCGTTGCTCCGCTGATATTTTTTGTACATTTTTTATATTATTGAGGGAGATTTCCTGTTCTCCATCAAGACCATTGGTATTTTTTATCCGGGGATCCCGTGGGAGATGGGATGTTCACATCGGATAATTATTTGGTGCATATCTATTGGCAGTTATTATTGATAAGGCTATGTACACTCCGGATACTGCCCCCACTAATTCATCTCCTATGAAAGACAACATATACTGAAGATGTATCTCCTGTCTAACGAAGATGGCGAACTTGCTCTGAAAATTGCCCGACTTGCCCTGGAGGAAGCTGTTGCTCACCGAAAAGCCGTCTATCCGGCAATCCCTGAGAGTTTCACCCAGGATCGAGGGGTATTTGTCACATTAACTGAAGCAAATCAACTTCGCGGATGTATTGGTTTTCCCCAGCCGGTACTGCCGCTTGGCGACGGATTAATAGAAGCGGCAACTCACGCGGCACTGAAAGATCCGAGATTTTATCCGGTCGATGAGACGGAACTCAGCGAAATTAAGGTAGAAGTAACCATACTCACGGTTCCAAAACCGCTCATTTGTGCAGCAAATGAACGTCCGGGACAGATTCAGACAGGAAAACATGGAATCATTGTCCAGTACAACGGGTATTCCGGGCTTCTTCTGCCGCAGGTCGCAGAAGAATACGGATGGGATTCGGAAGAGTTCCTGAACCAGACGTGTATCAAAGCAGGCTTGCCGCCTGAAACATGGAAAAACGAAACATGCGGCGTCCTGGTATTTGAAGGACAGATTTTCAGCGAGAAATAAACCATGGCAGTAACATTTGAAGTAATACACAAAGATATCGCGGGACGTGTTGGAAAATTAAAGGCAGGGGACAAGCAGATACGCACCCCTGCACTGCTCCCGGTTGTGAATCCGCACTTACAGATAATTCCGCCAAGAGAAATGAAAAAGATGGGTGTGGAAGGAATCATAACCAATGCCTATATTTTTTCCAAGAGTAAGGAGTTCAGGGAAGAAGCAGAAACCCGCGGTCTCCATGATGTCCTTGATTTTGACGGACTGATTATGACCGATTCCGGGTCCTTCCAGATGATGGTGTACGGAAGTGTGGATATTACCAATGAGGAAACGCTTTCCTTCCAGCAGAAGATTGGAAGCGACATCTGGGTCCCGCTTGACTTGCCGACACTGCCGGATACGGAAAAAGAAGAAGTCATCCGTCAGATGGATATTACCTACAGCAGACTCCGTGCCGCAAAAGAACTCTTTGGACCGGATGCACCGATATCCGGTCCGGTGCAGGGAGCAACCTACGGGGACCTCCGGGAAAAAGCGGGAAGAACGGTTTCTGAGATGGGATGTACGTACTGTCCGGTCGGTGCAGTGGTGCCGCTGATGGAAGCGTACCGGTACCGCGATTTAGTTGATGTCATCATCGATGCAAAGAAGGGATTGGCGCCGGGAGCATGTGTTCACCTGTTTGGCGCAGGTCACCCGTCGATGTTTGCATTAGCTGTTGCCTGCGGTTGCGATGTCTTTGATTCCGCAGCCTATGCGCTCTATGCCAAGGACGGACGTTACATTACCCCGTCGGGAACACTTCGGTTAGATGATATGAGCGAACTGCCATGCGCCTGTGAAGTCTGCCGAAGCCATACTGTTGAAGAACTGAAAAAATCACCGGACCGGGCAAAACTTCTTGCCAAACACAATCTCGCCGTAACGATGGCCGAAATTTCCCGTGTTCGCGCTGCCGTTCAGGACGGTACACTCTTTGAACTCGTGGATGAACGCTGCAGAGCACATCCGAAACTGCTGGATGGATACCGCAGAATGCTTGAACGCATGCCGGAAATTGAAAAATTCGACCGTGCAAGCAAACGGAGATTCTTCTACCGCGGTTCTGAATCCTGTCTGAGACCGGAAGTTTCCCTCTATCACAAAATGGTTGCACGGGTTCAGCTGGGACCGGAAATTCTCATTGCGGCCGGAGGACCGGTTCCTTCCCGGTTCAGCGAGGTTCTGGAATTCAAACCGCCGTTCGGTCCTATCCCGTATGAACTTGCGGAAACATTCCCGGCAGGACCCGCTGAAGTTCCTTCCGTCTGGGATAAGGACATGATGGAATACGGCATCAAAGGTCTCAAAGGACTGCTTGCAACCAATCCGGGAGTTGCCGTTACCATCTCAACCAAACCAGAATATGAAGCAGCATTCAAAGAGGCGTTCCCGGATGCCGAGGTCTTCTCATGAGTGTATTTGACGTCAGAAAACGCGATCACCTTGCCAGAATCGGCAATCTGAAAATCAGTGACGAAACCGTGATATCAACTCCTGCCGTTCTCGACATGCAGGAGCTGTTTCCGTCTCTGAAAAATCGTCCGTTTACGAACATCCCGCTGACAGCAGGACTGTCGGATGTCACCAACTATCTGGAACAAGGAGACGAACCCTCGGCAGTTCACCCGCTTGCGGATTCAGCGGCTGATACCGGCATCTACCTTTTTTCCAACTGGAACACCACCTGTTCCGATTCCGGAAAATACCTGGACCATCTGGTAAAAATTTATGAAAAGAGCCGTCCGGATGTTGCACGCTATGCTCCGGCATCTGCGCTGCCGTCGAATGTTGCATCGCTGATTTACACCGGATTCGATGTATTTGACTACACCGCAGTAGACCTTGCAACCGTGCAGAAGAAATTCTGCCTGCCGGAAGGGGAATTTGATGAATCCTGGATGGACAAGGGACTCTGCGACTGTGAAGGATGCAGAACACACAATCTGAAACTCCATAACCGCCTCGCCCTGGAAAAAGAGATTGCGACGGCACGTGCCTGGATTGAACGTATGCAGCTGCGTGAATTCATGGAGATGCGGTGCCGTCTGCATGCAGAACAGGTTGAACTTCTCAGAAGACTCGATAGAACGGATGCATTTGATGAGATGATTCCTGTTGTCCGCGGCGCACGTTTCCTTGCCAATGCCGGAGAATCAATCTACCGCAGGGAAATCAATCTGTTTGAAGAGCGTCTTGTTTCCCGCTATGTTCCTCCGCGTTCAGACGTGTGTGTTCTTCTTCCCTGTGCCTCCCGCAAACCCTATTCGCTTTCCCGTTCCCACCAGATGTTTACCAAGGTTATCGACGGGCGTGCCCACGAAGTCATTGTCACTTCCCCGCTCGGCATTGTTCCGCGGGAACTCGAACTCGTTTATCCGGCGGGTCATTACGATGTACCGGTTACCGGCTACTGGGATGCCGAAGAGAAGCGTCTGCTTGTCGGATTTGTGGAAGCATATCTTGCAAATCACCACTATGAGAGAATCATCTGCCATCTGGAAGGAGGAGCGAAAGAGGTCGCCCTCGAAGCGGCAAAGAATCTCAACCTTGAACTCGAGATTACCTGTAATGATGACAGACCGCTGTCGCAGGAATCGTTGCGTGCCTTAAACAACGCTCTTTCCGCATCAAAACGGATGAAGAATGATTTCATCCACGGAACGCTTCTCTGGCAGTTCGGCGAGGATATTTCCACCAAAGGTCTTACGGTGAAAGGAAGATATCCTCAGGTTAAGGTATTGGAGAAAAAACAGCAGTTATTCACGACCGATCCGGCAACCGGTCTTATCCGGCCGACCCATGAAGGCTGGGAACGCATCAGCGGATACCGGGTTACTATCAGTGAAGGATTCCTCCCGCAGGGAGATGTACTTGCTCCCGGTGTTGCAGACTGTGATCCCCGGATTCGCGAAGGCGATGAAGTTCTGGTTGTCGGAACCAATTATCTTGCGACTGGAAAAGCTGCGATGGGTGCAGGAGAAATGCTCTCATCCAAACGCGGTGTCGCGGTAAAAGTGAGAAAAACACGAAAATAATCTTTTTTATTCTTCTGAACGGATACGTACCGGGAAAATACCGTTGAAAAAAGTATTAGAGTTTCTCCCCGCATTCGGGGCAGAACTTTGTATCCGGAGAGACATCAGCACCGCATTTCGGACACTTTGAGGCTTTGCTGATTTTTGCACCGCACTCCGGGCAGAATTTAGAACCGGCAGGAACCGCGGCACCGCATGCCGGACAGAAACTTCCTTTGGAAATCTTTTCACCGCATTCGGGACAGAACTTGGAACCGGCGGGAACTGCAGCACCGCATTTCGGACATGATTCTGCAGGCTTCTGCGGAGGAACACCGAACGGTGCCGGCTGTGCATTGTTGTTCATACCCTGCATCATCATATTTCCCATGCCCATTCCAGCACCCATTCCGGCGCCCATCATCGCAAATCCTGCTCCTTCTCCGCCCTGAGCGGCACCGGCGCCAATATTTTCGATGGCTTTTCCGGACTGGTACTGCATGTAGTTTACGCCTAATGCAGACATTGCACCGCGTTTGTTCAGTGCTTCCTGCACTTCTTCAGGCATGTTGATGTTCAGGCCGGCGAACTTCATTATGGCTAATCCGTACCGTTCGGTTTCCTGCGTCAGACGTGCAAGACAGAGCTGTTCAATCTCCTGCAGATAGGCAGGCATATCAAGAACGCCCATATTCTTTTTTGCCTTCAGTTCACCTAAGGTGTCATTTAAGACCATGACAATCTGAGCTTTGAGCCATTCGGTAATTTCCGAGGATTCAGTCATTCCCTTTGTTCCGATGAACTGGGTAATAAGAAGCATCGGATCGGTTACCTTGTACGAGAACTGACCGAAAATTCTCAGCTGGACAACACCGAAATCTGCATCACGGAATGCGAGCGGCTGGGATGTTCCAAACTTGTCGCGAAGTTCACGTTTCTGACACCAGTAGAATTCGCCAATCTGAACGTTACCGACCGTAGCACCGATGATTCGTGAAAGAACCGGGAGCGTTTGCGTGGTCAGAGCATATCTGTCCGGACGGTCGAATACTGCAAGAGCTTTTCCGTCGCGGAAAAAGATACCATATTCGTCTTCTCTGACGAGAACGTTATCATTTAACTGGACGTTACGCGGCAGGCGCCACATAACATTGTCGCCTTTGTAATCTTCTATCCAATAGAAGCCGGCTCGTGCGTCGGCTCCTTCGATGTCGGAACCGGAACCTATGTTCTTGTTTACTTTAGAAAATAATCCCATAATTTTACACCACGTTCAATTGAAGTGCGACAAGGAGACGCTTTTCGTACAACTGGATGAACTGTACGATGTCAGCTTTCATCGTTTTCAGAAGCTTTGCAGCATCGGCAAAATTACCGCTTTCCGTTCCTGCCTCAATAGATTTTGCCTGGGTGCTGAGAGAATCAATTCCCTCCAGCAGTCCCAGATCATATTCATAAATACGGTTGAGTTCTTCCTGAAGAAGGCGGACGCCTGAAGAAATGCCGGTATATCCCTGTTCTGCATGGCGGATTTTTTCTTCAAGCATTTGTGCTTTGGAAAGAACTGCCGCGATATCATTCAAGAGATCCAGTTCCATTTCCTTGGATGCCTCGGAACGGGCATTCTCTAAGGAGAGAACGACCGTATTTTTCAGCTGATCTGCAACCTGGCTGCGGAGCATGGAATCTGCGATGCGGATATCTTCTCTCTGGCGGTAGCCGCGATATCCCGGAATGATGAGCTGAATCTTCTTGATGAGACCCCGGTCATCTTCCACTCTGTCTCTAATATCAACCTCAGTCATAGTATCTTAATCTTTTTTAATAATGTATCTTAAAAGGATTCCCAAACCGATGAGTATGATTGCAACTGCAAAGAGAATCCATGGCAGATAGTCTACTGTCGAACCGAAAACATTGCCGATGATGAGAAGGAATCCGGCGATTGTCAGTAATACGGAAAACCAGAGACCTTTTCCATTTTTCATCGTTACGTCAAGGATGATGCCGAGGATACCGGTTCCTGCAAGGAAGATGCCGGCACATGCCCAGAAACCGAGCGTTTCCGGAACCAGGAAATGCAGAAGAATAGCAATTCCCAGCATAATAACAGCTCCTCCCCAGAAAATCCCTGTCCTGCGGTTATCCCGTGCGGTTTTGACATCACGCTCTGTATTTGTCATACGTTATGCTCCGAGAATATACTCACCATTTGATTTGTAGACCGGGAGATAAAGCACTTCTGTACTGCGGACTACAAAGTCGTAATCAAGACTCTGCAGGGTTCCAGGTATCTCTGTTTCATGGCGGAGGAAAATGAATTCAGCATTTTCCTTTGCGGTTGATTCATCCATTGTCATCGGAACACGGGTTCCGTTTCTGAAATCGGGCTGAATCCGGTCTGTCTTAGGCGGTTCCAGCGTCAGATTCATATTCCACCCGCGTGAATCAGCCTCATCCATGGCGGCGGATGCACAGATATAGAACGTTGTATTCCCGCTGATTTTTTTCTGGTTAGTAACGGAACGCCGGATTGCACCTCCTGCGATGCTTTCCTTCCGGACATTGACATCGGCATTCACAACCCAGAACGGGATAAAGAAGACTGGATCTGCTCTTGTTCCTCCCGGAGCGACAACTTTGAAATTTACGCCTTTTACCTCCCGTTTCGTAACAAGACTCATCGATCCGCAGTGTTCACAATACAGAATTCTGTCTTTTTCCTTTGCTTTCAGCGGAGCCCCGCATTTTGAACATTTCAGTGTTTGTAAGAGTAAGGACATCTTTTTTCACCTCAATTTATTAAATCAAAGCTGGAACCCGGAACAGAATACACGTCAGATGCTTTCTTTCCCATATTCAGCGTCTTTCCTTTCACTGCTCCTTCCGAAACTTCACCGCCGTATCTGAACCGTCTGAAGCACCAGATAAGAAGCAGAATTGCAATGATGATGCCGGCAGCGGCACATGCTATCGGCAGGAAACTGTCCACCGCAATATTATTCTGGACCATCATCAATGCGCCGACAGGACCGAGAGCGGTAAACGTACCGGCAAGCGTTCCGCCGACTGCCGCTGCAGTACTCTGACTGCCGGCATTGCCTGGTGCACGGCCGGAGAGAATCCGGGCACGGATACCGTCAACTACGGCAAGATAATCACGTTCTTCATACTTGTAGCGGATAATCCAGACCGGGTAATAGATCATCGAAAATCCGCTCGGGAAGAAGAATGCCTTGGCGAATTTAATCTCGTCAAGTCTGCGTGATCCGTCAGCAATAGCACGGTTTTTGATGGTCGCTTCTCCTTCGTCATAGGCAGTTCCGCGGGATTTGGTTGCCGGGAAGGTGACAATATTCTGGTCTTCGAAGAGTACCGCTTCGGCATTATCCGGAACAACAAGGGTTTCAACCCCTAAATCTCCCGGATCGCAGGCAATTTTCGTATAGATATATTCTCTGTTAATCAGAGCTTCATGCGGGATTCTTTCAGTATGGGTGGTCTTTCCGTCATTGACACGTCGTTCTTCAATGCCGGTAACACATGCTTTTCCTCTTCCGATGAGACGCCAGAACGGCAGATATACCGGATACGTTTCGGAAATTTCGGCACGTTGCAACAGGTCCTTTGCCTTTGGTCCTTTCTTTGTCCAGTCCCGGAATGCGGAAAGAGCTGTCTCTTTTTCTATTGACAGTTTATACATGACACTGCCGATTCCTTCGTCAGAGGTAAGCATAAAGAGTGAATCGCAATACTCGCACCGGACCATGTCCTCTCCTTCCAGCGTCTCGATTTTTCCTCCGCAGTGAGGACAGGACAGTGTCAGAAGAATCTTATTTTCCGCGGATGTCATGCCCGTACCCCCTCAACTTTCTTGCGTTTTACCACAAGGTGACCGAGAATCTTTCCAATCAGGAATCCTGCTACTATCAGCAGGAAGAAGACCGGTGTTACGAAGAAACCGAGAACTACGCCGAGTGCTCCCAGAATGAATGAGAGAGCGAGTACACCGCCGTATTTGACGGAACTTTCCGTCGGTTCCTCGGTTGCAGAAACATTTCCGGAGAAACCGTCAATAACAACGGCATACTCACGGTTTTTGTAGGTGTACGCTATTTCATAAATCGGGAAATATACGACAGACTGATCAATGGCATCCCCCGGGAGTTCTGCCAGATAGGAATCGACTGCCAGGTCGGGATGTAACACATCTGCTCCGGCAGTTGATACGGTGCTGTCAAAAATCTGCATGTCTCCGGGAGGAATTACCAGATTGCGCATTCCCGGGAGAAGGGTGCTTCGTGCAGGTTTTACCACAACCTGCTCTTTGCCGCTGACCGTTCTCCGGAACTTGAAAACGGGGAAGTATTCCTTTCTGACAGTAGTAATTCTTGCAATACCTTCCATATCCTTCGGATGGGCAGGATTTGCAGCCCATCGTTTGAATACGCCTTTGACCATTTCTTCATCCATGTCAAAAGGAAGGATATAGAAGAACAGCGCCGATGAACGGTCAATGTAACTTATGGTTCCGCAGAAAGAACACTTCGCCATCTGTGTTCCCGGCTTTACCGCAAGTTCCGAACCGCATTTCGGACAGGTAAATGTTGGCATACGGTAATAGTGGGGCTAGAGAGGTTAAATAGCTGTTGTTACTGAGTGAAAAAAAGAGGGAGGATTATGAGCGTTCTCCGTAAATACGCTTGATTTCGTAGGCTTTTGCAGTTTTACCTTTCCTAGTTAGCATATGGTTATTCCGCAGTTTGATGCGGTTGATATGAAACATTTTTCCTGCAATGGTGGTGAGCGTGTCGGTGGTATACTCGGTTTCTCCGTCAACCTGTTCGTACAGCGGGATTGTGGTTGCCCCCTTGTTCACCGAGGCACTGATGATGACAATATCAACCAGTCTGGTCCAGAGTGTCGTAATTTTTTCTGCAGGCATTTTCTGACGGCGGGCATTATTCTCTTCAATGGAAAGAACCTCTACATTATAGGTCTCGTCATTTGCTTCTGCAACCAGGAAATCGCCGACGGAAATCACTTCTCCTTCCACCAATTCTATTTTTGCCGGTATTGACTCACTGCCGTGGCTGATTACTGCCTTGACCATACAGTACTTCGGCTCTTTCAGCGTCACCCGCATCGTATGCCCGCATTCAACACATTGAACAACAGCCTCCGGCGGCTGCTTTAAAAACATAAAATCGGTCTCTTCACCGCAGACCGGACAGTCAAGAAGAATGAAATCGATTTCTTCTTCGATATTTGAACTCATGCGTATACATTGCACCTGCGAATAGAAATACCCCCGCTATCCTTTGACTTATATGGTACGAGAGCGAATACTTATCTACATATGACGCTTGGAACAGATATTGCAGATAGCATAAAGAAGGTCGTTGACCGCGACATTCGTGTTATGCATGTATGCGGAACCCATGAAGCGGCCATTGCCAAGTATGGAATTAGATCAGTAATTCCGCCGCAGTTCAAAATTGTGATGGGGCCGGGATGTCCGGTGTGCATTACCCCGCAGGGAGAAATCGATGCGGCAGTAGAACTTGCAGAACGCGGCAATATTGTCTGCACTTATGGTGATCTTCTCCGGGTTCCCGGATCGAAAACCTCGCTGGAACACGTTGACGGAGACGTCCGTATCGTACAGGGAATTGCAAAAGCAGTTGAAATCGCAAAAGAAAACCCGGATAAGGAGGTCTCCTTCATCTCCGTCGGATTCGAAACTACGGTCCCGACAGTTGCAGCAACACTGCTTACGGAACCGCCGGAGAATTTCAGTGTCCTCGTTTCCCACCGTCTGGTTCCCCCGGCAATGAAATGGCTCATGGCTCAGGGAGAAGCATCTCTTGACGGGTTTATTTTACCGGGACATGTCTGTGCGGTTATGGGATATCATGAATATGAGCAGTTCAAGGTTCCGCAGGTTGTTGCCGGATTTGAACCGGAAGACATTCTCCTTGGTCTTTTGATGATTGCAAAACAGATTGAGGATGGCGAGCCGAAGGTTGAGAATGCCTACCCGCGTGTTGTCACCAGAGAAGGAAATGTCAAAGCACAGCGTCTGATGAAGGAAGTTTTTGAACCGACGGATGTTGAATGGCGTGGATTCCCGGTCATTCCCGACTCGGGTCTGAAACTGAAGAGCGAATTTGAGCAGTATGATGCACAGAAGAAATTCGACCTCGTCTTTGAAAAAGTTACCAAGAAAGCAGGCTGTATCTGTGATAAAGTTCTGCGGGGAATTGCCGACCCGACCGACTGTAAACTCTTTGGAAAAGTCTGTACTCCGAGAATCCCTGTCGGACCGTGTATGGTATCCCATGAAGGTGCCTGCAGAATCTGGTACCAGTACAATCAGCGCCGATGACCTTCCATCCTACTCAGAATCCCCATTTCTGGAAACAGACAGCTGATTCCTGTCTTTCCAGCGAACGGTATGAAAAAGCCGCGGAAGCCTATCTCCGGGTAGCAGAACTCTCTCCTAATGATGCGGATGCCTGGAAAGGAAGAGGCGAGGCACTTTTCAGACTCGGCCGTAATGCTGACGCGGCAGACTGCCTGGAACGTGCTTTACTCATCTCTCCGGACAACACGGACGTGCTGTCGTTACTTTCCGAGGTTCTCGGCGCCCTCGGAGAAGTTGACAAAAGAACGGCATGTCTTATCCGGTTAGGGGAATTATCCGAATAACCGGATGAGACGGGCAAAACACAAGCTACTCTCTTTTCTTTTTTTGGATAGATGCGTTTGTTCTATATATCCAAATTTAAAACTCAATTCAGACTCTGTTTTCCTAAATAACTCATATAATCCATATTCTAAAAAAGTTGGATAGATATTTTTGAAAATGGTTGTTCAGAATTGTATATGTGCTAATATTTGAAAAGAGTTTTTGAAAACATCTATCCACATTTTTAGAAAACTCCTATAGATGCTCTTAATTTGGAAAAACAACCGCAATTTCGGGTTAGAAAATTGGATGGATGGAATTTCGGCAACCTATCCAACTAAGTAACTATTCATCCGCTTGTTTGAAAAGAAGATTAATCAAAGTGACTGACATTCACTTCTAAGAATTTGGGTAGGAGATAAAAAAATCTGCTGCCCAAAATTTCAAGGCAGATTTCAGGTTTGTTTCGGGATTAGAGCGTGGTTTATGGTGTTTATATTTTTCTTGGGTAGGACTTTTCAAAAATCCTTTCTAATATTATGATATGTTGTTATTCCTGAATGGTGTTTTTGAAAACTGCTGCCCAAAAAATTAGAAATATAGATTTATGAGGTTATTATGACAAATGAGGGCTAAATTGAGGATTAATTTTGGGCAGCAGAATTTTAGAGTGCTGCCCAAAATGATTCTCTCCTCTTCTCTAAATAATGATGGAGAATATTACATCATCTGCGGCATCTTCCTGTCAGCATTTCCGCCGAAACCGCCCCCGCCCATCATCGAACCAAGTGCTGAAAAATTCAGCCCATCAACCGGCGTAAGAGATGAACTATCCATCTTCTGCCCGTCATGTGTCGAGGGAATCACTCCGTTGAGCTGCCCTGAGATACTTTCAGCCCGAAACTTTCCAAGTTTTTTCAGTTCGGGAAGTGACTGCTGATACTCTTCATACGAATAAAACGCAGTCGGGTCATTCTTCACATACTCATTGATAAGAGTGGCAACCGAATCAACTCTTTTCTCAAACGAGTCACCGAAGAACTCTTCTGCAATCCATTTCAGATATGAATGATACTGCTCTTTGTAGGCATCAACCGTAATTAGTGAGCCAATCATAGGTCTTTCTGACAAATCGATTCCCGATGATACGGGAGTGTCAATCGGGAAATTTACCATATCTGACGCTGAAGACTGAAAGCCCCCGAAAGCCAGATTGTAATCCCATGGAATCATGCTAAGTTTTCCGCCTTCTTCATAGAGATAGTAGTTATGTTTCATAGATCCTGCATAACTGTCAAGATTTACAAGGGCTGTATTTGCTGCAAAGTAGCGAAGAACCTCATCAACATCAATATAGGTCTCAAGGTCAGTCCCATCTTTAAGATGTTTAAGTGCGGTAACAACACGAACCTTAGAAGCCGGCGTATCTGTACGGGAGAATACTGCATTGTCAAAGATATTAGAGTAACTCGAAAGCGAATCATCAGTATAAACTAAATCAGAACCTCCTCCCTGACCGCTGAACTCTCTTGGCATATTCATAGACTGGTTTACGCCAAATCCTTTTTCAGTGCCTCTGCTGAACACTTCACCCTCTCCGACAAATGATGGCATATCGGCTGCATTTGCCTGCATCATAGGATTGTCAGCAAATCTGTTTCCGCCCTCGAACTGCTGCATCATAAAGTCATTCTCTCCGGCAGGAAAATCTCTCTGGAAATTGTTGCGGTTTCCAACACCCAAAGGAGCCTTATCGTTTCCTGCTCTATCCTCATTTCCGCCGAAGCCGCCGCCGTTTATCGACTCCGGTTTGTAGAGATTTCCAAAATCAGCTCCGAAGTTTCGCTCAGCAAACTCTTCTTCAACCGCTTCAACCATCAGATAAAGACCATAATACTCACCATTGATATAGACCGCAGCATACGCAAAAAGCGGTGTCGGAACGTCAAGCTCTGTCATCATCTGATACGAAAGAAACTCTTTCATGTAAGTAGCATCCTGATAGTTGTTATTTAAAACAAACTTACCTAAACCATTAAACGTCTGGTCTTTTACATACTCATCAGATTTTATCTTGAAGCTGTAGCGGTCTGAGTTGGATGATGCAACCTGTGACAAACTTGTCATGCCTTTCGTGCGGATGGCTGCTGCTTCATACACATCACCGTTTATCTCAATGCTGCAGACATGATACTCTTCTGCCAGCGGATTTGTAAGCATATCCTGCCAGTCTTCATCACTGATGGTAAGACTAACGGTGGTAATTTTTTCCGGATTAAAGTAGGAAGCGTAAGAAGTTTCCCCTGCCGCTTCGCTTCCGCCCTCTCCGGAATATACCGCACCGAAGAACAGCACCCCGGTAAATATCAGGATAAAGACCGTAAGAATAATCGTAATCTTGTCAATCTGCTTCATGCGTCACACTCTGAATTCTGCAGAACTCAGGTCATATATTCACCGTTGTAACTTACAAGAACTGCATTTGAAACGCCGGGGATGTCAGATACTTTGTTTACAAATCCGGACTCCATTTTCGGCAGGCGAACCTCAGCAGTGAGTTCAATATTTCCTGATGTATCAATGGTCTTTGAGCGGAGAACGAGTTTTTTAACAGAGGATTCAAGAAGGCTGTTAACAGATTTTTCCACAGATTCATCTGCGCAGTTTACAATTAAGATATAGGGTTTGTCTCGCGGTTTTTTACTCGAGAAGAAATAAAGAACAATTCCTATAAAGACCGAACCGAAGACAGCAAGCGGAATAAATCCTGCACCAAGAACGATACCTGCTGAAATTGCCCAGAAAATATAAGCGATGTCAAGCGGGTCTTTTACTGCTGAACGGAATCTTACAATAGATAATGCTCCGACCATTCCTAAGGAGAGGATAAGATTAGAGCCTATCGCAATTATTATCATTGTGGTAATAAGACTCATTGCTACAAGCGATATGGCAAATCCTGATGAGTACATCACGCCGGTAAAACTTTTTTTGTAGATGAATACAATAAACAGACCTACAACAAAGGCAAGCGCCATGCTGATAAGCATATCTGGTAAAGAAAATGAAGCAACACTTATCAGAAGGTCAGACGAGAATAAATCATTAAAGGTAAATGCCATTTACCTCACCCGAAAATTCTCGCTGCTGCATACTTGGAAAACGCAGTCACTTTTCTGTTCGGAAGCTGTACCATTGCCTTAATTATTGAAGGCAGGAAGTTGTCATATTTGATTTCCATAATTATCACGGGGATTCCAAAGGTTTTTGCTGTGGGTAAATCCTCATCAAAAAATTTTGTGCCGGTTATGCCGGTTTTAATCTCCGAGTCGATTGAGACTCGTACATTTCCCGGTTTGTAGATGAAACATTCGCGCGTGTACTCTACAACGGTTTTCGGACGAAGCTGCTGATACTTCATTTTAGTGTAGAGTTCTTTTAAGAGATCTCTATCAGAATCCTTCATCCAGTCAATCTTGTTTGCAAGAATCAGGTCGGTCTCGTTGCGCGAAAGAGGGGATGAGACTTTGCTTGTTGCAAGATTTAGTTTCATCTTTTTTTCAAGCCGTATGAATGAATCATCTGTGTTGTACATTCTGATGCGGAACTTTTCACGATTCATGACTCCGGTAAGTTTTTCCTGCAGAGTTTTATCCATCGGCGTCTCGAAGTAGAGACTTCTGATGGTGTATTTCCCGTCAGCGTCTGCATACGGGTCAGGCTTTGCAACATTTCTCAACCGGGCACGGAGTGTGAGATAGTCCGCCTCGGTGATGTAGTATTTGAGTTCATGTCTGAACTTCAGCGTATCAGTACGCATACATATTACTTGTATGTAAAACATATTAAACATTATGTTAATTAATAATTACAATATGGAAAAGTATATATTACATTATGTCATACATAGTATACGGAACGTGGATACTGATGCCCGTGTCATCCAACCAGTATGCGAAAGGTATCATCTCCCGTTTCGCAGAAGCACAGTACACCAAACAGGAAATTCCGGTATACCGACGCTGGAAATAAACCTTATGAGCACAGCAGAAGAGAATTGTTTTTTTCATACACTATTCCCTGTGTCCCGAAAACGGGACACAGATTATTTTTTGAGCAGATGGCAGGGAAAGACTATTCATTTCTACGACAAACAGTATATTAACAATAATGAAGAAGAATAGCTATTATATTATCTGTGGAGTTCTTGCCGTTCTTTTAGTCATTCTGTTCTATCTTTTCATCCAGATTCGTCTCCCGCTGCTGATAATTCCGGCGGTTCTTATTGCAGTATTTCTCTGCTTCATCTCCAAACGTTCAATAGCAGATGCCGAGATGGATGAAAGACAGGTCTTAATTGATATGAAAACCGCGTCTGTCACATTAAAAGCAGGGGCAGCTCTTCTTCTTATCGGAAATCTTCCTATTATCATTTATGCTTTTTCTGTACCGCCTATGATTATGCGTCTTCCGCATTTCCGCCCACCGGATGTTGTTCCGCTTGGTATTCTTGGGCAGATTGCGATTTTTGAATTAGTCATTCTTGCAGCAGTGGTTTTACTCTATGCAGGGATTCACATTTACTATACGCATAAGTACGGAGGAGACATAGCAGATGAAGAATAAGATTAAGGTCTTCCGCGCAATGTTTGACTTAACACAGGAAGAACTGGCAAAAGAGTTAGGAGTCACACGCCAGACAATTTTAGCAATCGAAAAAGGAAAATATGACCCGTCTCTGGAACTGGCTTTTAAAATGGCAAAACGGTTCCAGACTACAGTCGATGAAATTTTCACCTACGAAGAAAAATAAAGGAAACTTTTCAGTACCTCTTTTTTTGGTGAGAACCACTTCTGAATTCTCTCTCCAATATATCAAACCTACAAATTAAGTAGTCAGAAAATCCATTAATAAATACAGACCTATGGACCGTGATAATCAACCCATCAACCTCAAAGATGTCCTGATTGAGATGAAGGACATCTCCGAACTTGCGGTTGATCTGGCATATTCCGCTGTTTTGTTTGAAAGCAGCGCAATCGCCGATGAAGTTATTGATCTCGAAGAACGAATGAACGATCTTGTCTATCAGGCAAGAATCACCAGCATGATGAGTGTCCGCCATCTCGACGAAACTGAACCGATGAGCGGACTCCTGCAACTGGCGGAAGCATCGGAACGCATTTCCAACCATGCAGCCGATATCGCAAAAAGCATCATGCGTAAGGTTTCCTTCCCGGCAAACTTAAAGAAAGCTCTGCCGGAAGCAGAGGAATCTACCCACTGGGTAAATGTCGCGGCAGGAAGTGCTCTCGATGGTGCGCGTCTTGGCGATATCAAACTCCAGTCAGCCACCGGTATCCGCATCATTATGATTCGCCGGATGCAGCAGAGATTCTATGACCCGGACAAACACACTGTTCTCCGGGAAGGCGATGTTCTTGTTGGCAGAGGGCCTGACTACGGGTATCCGCATCTGTGCGAAATGGCAGGGCAGCTGGTTCCGGAAGAAATTGAGAATCCGTTGACATCGATTAATGATCTGGACAAGGGAGCAAAACTGATGGTGGAAATGAAGAACATCAGTGAACTTGCGGTAGGACTTGCCTATACCTCGCTCCTTCATGAAAATATCGATTTGGCAAACGAGGTTGTCGCCCTGGAAGAGGAACTGGATGAAATGCGGCTCCAGCTTGACTTGTGGACACTGCAGACGGCAAAGAAAGTCGATGATGTCGGCAGTCTTCGCGGAATGTTGTATATGTCCTCGTTTGCGGAATCCATCTCTGATGCGGCATGCTCCATCGCCGATGTCGTTCTCCGGGAAATTGAAGTTCCGCCCATTATTAAACGCATTGTCAGGGAATCTGATGAAATCATAACCTGGGTCACGGTCGCAAAAGATTCCAAGCTGGATGGCAAGTCACTTGCAGAAGCCCGTGTCGGTTCAGTTACGGGCATGGTCATCTTCGCTCTGAAGCATGAAAACAGATGGGTATACCGTCCGGGAAGAAACTTTGTTCTTCACGCAGGCGATCTTCTGGTTTCCCGCGGCAGACGCGACGGAGAAGAACGACTCTACGGTCTTTGTGGTGCAGACACTGATGAAATCGAACAATATGATGAGGAATAATCATGACTACTATAGTATACAGATTAGGGCCGGGCTGTGAAGTTGATGATGTGGTGGAGGGCAATACCTATCTGGGAAAAGTCCAGGGATTTGCCACATTCGGTACCTTTGTGCAGTTGAACGACCGCACCAAAGGTCTTCTTCATAAAAGCAACGTGAAAACGGAAAAGAAGGAACGCGATTCCATTCTGGTCTACGTGAATCAGATACGTCCGAATGGCAATATCGACCTGCGTGAGGTTACGCTGAAAGAAGGAGAATACGAGACGCAGCTTGTTCAGAAAAAGGTTACCGTATCCAAACTTTCCGATCTCCGGGCAAAACTTGGAAGAAACATAACGGTAGAGGCTGAAGTTGTCCAGATTAAGCAGACATCGGGTCCGACCATCTTCACGCTCTGTGATGACGGGGCAACCGAGGACGCCGCGGCATTTACCGAAGCAGGCGTCCGCTCCTATCCGGAAGTTGTCCTTGGCGATATTGTCCGTGTTTTCGGAGAAGCAAACAAGAGAAACAATCAGATTCAGATTGAAGTTGACGACATGCATGTCCTCCATGGAGAAGAGGCGGAAGCAGTACGTCAGCGCATCAACCGTGCCCTGGAAGCCCGGGCTGAACCGCCGGATATTGAACCGCTCATTGAATCGCAGGTGCTCCGGGATCTCTGGCCTGAAATGCGGAAACTGGCAAAAATCGTCCGCCGTGCCATCCTGACCCAGCAGCCGATTATTCTCAGACATCACGCCGATGCCGACGGTATCTGTGCCGCGGTATCTGTTGAAACCGCCGCACTTCGCTACATCCGTGAGAACGGAGGCGACCCTGACATGGACACCTTCTTATTCCGCCGGTCTCCGTCCAAGGCTCCTTTCTATGAAATCGAAGATGTAACCCGCGACCTGGATATGATGCTCAAGGACAACGTCCGGTTCGGTCAGAAGTACCCGCTTATCCTGCTGATGGACAATGGTTCCACCGAAGAGGATATGCCGTCGTATAAGATGACCGAAGTGTATCAGCTGGATGTAGCCGTTGCTGATCACCACCACCCCGACGATACGATTGATAAATATCTTCTCGCCCATGTCAACCCCTATCATGTCGGAGGAGATTTCGGTGTTACAGCCGGTATGCTTGGTACGGAAATTGCCCGTCTTATCTTCCCGGAAGTTGAAGATAAGATTCTGCACTTCCCTGCTGTTGCCGGTGTTGCAGACCGCAGCGAAGCTCCGGAACTGCAGGACTATCTGAACCTGATTGAGGGAAGATACACGATAGATGAATGCCGTGACATGGCCCTTGCCCTCGACTATGAACAGTACTGGCTCAGATTCAATGACGGCAGAGAAATTGTAAAAGATATCTTAAACATCAACAACAATCCTGACCGCCACAACAGACTGGTAAACCTGCTGGTCACCGAAGCAAATACCGCCCTCGAAGACCAGATTACCACTATGATGCCGCATGTGAAAGAAAACGATCTCCCGTCCGGAGCCAAACTGTTCCTTGCCGATGTGGAAATGTTTGCACACCGCTTCACCTTCCCGCCGCCGGGCAAATCATCCGGCGAAGTGCATGATATCCTCTGCAAAAAATACGAAGGACAGCCGATTGTCACCCTTGGTCTTGGTCCCGACTTTGCCGTTATCAGATCCCGCGGCGTTCTGATGAACATTCCGCAGATGGTCCGTTCCATGCGTGAGGAAATGCCCGGAGCTGGTATCTCCGGCGGAGGACACCTGGTTGTCGGCAGTATCAAGTTCGTCGAGGGTATGAGATCCGAAGTAATCGAACGCATGATTGAAAAGATTTCAGAATTTTCTGTAGAATCCACCTACTAATCTTTTTTCCAGTTCGTTCAGAACCAGAGATACAATATACGGAATGTATGGAAACTTTTATTACTTAGTACGGCGTATATTTACGTGAGGTAAGTCAAATGACCTTGAAACTACTTGAAAAGTACAATGAAACCCAGGAGAAGATTCACGATTACCTGAAGAAAGGAATCTCTGAGGGAAGTAAGTTCTTCAAGGCCAAGTATATCGCGAAGGATTTGGAACTCTCATCCAAAGAAGTCGGAACCAATTTAGCCATCCTATCAGAGATATGCGAGGACCTTGAAATTTCCCGCTGGAGCTACTCGAACAGTACCACCTGGATGGTAAAGACCCGGGACGAAGAAACCGCTACAGCATAACTGCCCGGAAATAACACCATACACACCCCACATTCAACACACATTTTTATACCGGTGCAACCCCCCTGCACCCGCTAACTTTTTTGTGCAAAATACAACTCCCCTATACTTAATACGAAATCCAACGTATAGTATAACATCTCTGATAGGAGTGGGAAAATTAGTATGAAGTATGTAGTTGTCACAGGAGGTGTCATGTCCGGCCTCGGAAAAGGAATTACCGCCGCATCCATCGGCAGAATTCTTATCAATAGAGGCTACCATGTTACCAGCGTCAAAATCGATCCATACCTGAACATTGATGCAGGTCTGATGAATCCGGCCCAGCACGGAGAAGTCTTCGTTCTGAAAGACGGCGGAGAGACCGATCTTGATTTAGGAAATTACGAACGGTTCCTTGACATCGAACTGACCTCAGATCATAACCTGACAACCGGAAAAATCTACCAGTCGGTCATCCACAAAGAGCGTCACGGCGATTATCTCGGCGGCACGGTTCAGATTATTCCGCATATTACCAATGAAATAAAGGACAGAATACGCCGTGCTGCTGAAACCTGGGTTGACAAAGACGGCAATCACGCAGAAATCTGTATCGTTGAAGTCGGCGGTACAGTCGGTGATATTGAAAGCATGCCGTTCCTTGAAGCCGTCCGCCAGATGCACTGGGAATACGGAAACGGCGACTTCGCCTTGGTACACGTAACGCTTCTCCCGGCTGATACCATGGGCGACCTCAAGACGAAGCCGACCCAGCACTCGGTAAAGGCCCTCCGTGAAGCAGGTCTTGAAGCAGACATTATTGTCGGCAGAAGCTCATATCCAATTTCCCCCTCCACCAAACGAAAAATCTCTTCCTTCTGCGACGTTGATGTCAACGCTGTCATCAGCGCACGTACCGCACCTGATACCTACCTGGTTCCTCTTGAACTGGAAAAAGACGGTATGGCTGATGTTCTGCTGAAACTCCTTCACCTGGAACCGCGGACACCGGACAACACCTGGTACTCCATTGTTTCCAAAGAATATACCAACCGCATTTCTGTCGGTATTATCACCAAGTACGGTGTAGACGATGTGTATATTTCCATCAAGGAAGCATTGAAGCATGCCGGACGCTCGCTTTCCACCGAAGTCGATATCAAATGGATGGATGCCGAACAGTATACGCAGGAGGATTTGAAGGATCTGGACGGAATTCTTATCCCGGGAGGATTCGGCAACCGCGGTATCGAAGGCATGATATCGGCAATCCAGTTTGCCCGCGAAAACAAGAAACCGCTTCTGGGTCTTTGTCTCGGATTCCAGCTCTCGGTCATTGAATACACCAGACATGTCGTCGGATACGAGGATGCAACGAGTGAAGAAATGGGAGACGGAACTCATGTCATTGCCATTCTTCCGGAACAGGAGGGTGTTGAAGATCTCGGAGGAACCATGCGCCTTGGAGACTACACCGTGAATCTGGCTGAAGACTCCAAACTCGCAGAACTCTACGGAAAGACCGAAGTTATCGAACGCCACCGCCACCGCTACGAAGTCAATCCGGACTACATTGCCGAGATTGAAGCAAAGGGTCTCAGATTCGTTGGAAGAAACGGCAGACGTATGGAGGCACTGGAACTTCCGGATCATCCGTTCTTTGTCGCCACCCAGTATCACCCTGAATTCCGTTCCCGTCCGACCAGACCGTCGGCACCGTTTGTCGGATTCGTTGCGGCATGCCGCGAGAACCAGAGGAAAGAATAATGGAATCCATTCTTGTCCTTGATTTCGGAGGGCAGTATAATCAGCTTATCGCACGCCGTGTCCGTGAAGCAAATGTCTTCTGTGAGGTAAAACCCTGCACCGTCTCGTTAGAGGAGATAAAGGCAGGAAACTATAAAGGAATCATCTTTACCGGCGGTCCGGCAAGTGTGTATGCAGCTGATGCCCCGAAAGCACCGGCCGGACTTTTTGAACTCGGTCTTCCGGTTCTTGGTATCTGCTATGGTGCCCAGTATACTGCCTATTCCCTGGGCGGAGTCGTATCCCCGGCAAACAAACGGGAATACGGAAAAACTGAGATTACGGTCGAAACTGACTCAAAGCTGTTCACTTCGGTTCCTAAAGAGACAACCTGCTGGATGAGTCATGGCGATCAGATCACCGGTCTTCCGGAAGGATTTGTCATCTCGGCAAAGAGCGATGTCTGCCCGGTAGCGGCTATGGAGAACGCGGACAGGAAGATTTACTGCGTTCAGTTCCATCCGGAAGTCATGCATACCCCGCAGGGTTCGCTTATGATTCAAAACTTCCTTTACAACGTCTGCGGCTGTGAAGGAACCTGGAAGATGTCTTCCTTTGTCGAGCATACGGTTGCCGAACTGAAGGAAAAAATCGGGACCAAAAAAGTGCTCTGCGCCCTCTCCGGCGGTGTTGATTCCTCGGTTGCCGCAGTTCTTGTTCACAAGGCAGTCGGAAAACAGCTGACCTGTATTTTTGTTGACCACGGACTGCTGAGAAAGAATGAAGGCGACGAGGTCGAAGAAGTGTTCCGCAAACAGTTTGATATCAATCTGGTCAGAGTCAATGCGGAAGACCGCTTCCTTGCAAAACTTGCCGGAGTTACCGACCCCGAACGCAAACGCAAGATTATCGGCGAAGAGTTCATTCGTGTCTTTGAAGAAGAAGCGAAAAAGATCGGAGCGGTGGATTATCTTGTCCAGGGAACCATCTATCCGGATGTCATTGAATCTGGACCGGGAAATGCCGCAGTCATCAAGAGTCACCACAACGTCGGCGGACTGCCGGACCATGTGGACTTCAAGGAACTCATCGAACCGCTGCGGATTCTGTTCAAGGATGAGGTTCGCAAAGCGGGAACCGAACTCGGCATTCCTGACAATCTTGTCTGGCGTCAGCCGTTCCCGGGACCGGGACTTGCCATCCGTGTGATTGGAGATTTAACGAAAGAAAAACTCGATATCCTGCGTGATGCAGATGCCATTTTCCGTGAAGAAGTGGCAAACGCCGGTCTTGACCGGGCTATCAACCAGTACTTTGCGGCACTTACCAACATGAGAAGTGTTGGCGTCATGGGAGACGGAAGAACCTACGACTATGCGGTTGCTCTTCGTGCGGTTGAAACAACCGATTTCATGACTGCAGACTGGGCACAGATTCCGTTCCCGGTTTTGGAAAAGATATCCAACCGTATTATCAACGAAGTCAAACACGTAAACCGTGTTCTCTACGATATAACGAGCAAACCGCCGGCAACGATTGAATACGAGTAATACGGATGCGGTTTCCCGGAGATGCGGGAAACAGCTCCATCGTTTTTTTGGTACTTTTTTATCTGAATATATTTTTGTGACAACATTATTCATCTGCAGTCGGCTGCAAACCGCATCTCAAACATTTTAACGTACCACGGCAGATACTCTTGTATCAACTGGGTTCTCCCGGTACGTTCGTTGAACTTTTCCGCATTGTATCCTGCATCAGATGTCATCGGTTTGCATACATTTGAATCCAGAACTATATCTTGAAAAACCAGTGAATACTCTGTATGGGATTTGGAGAATTTCTAATTGGAGCGGGTATCCGGCTCGCATTTGCGGTCATCTGCAAAGTATTCCGCTATACCCCCGGGGCAGCTCTCATGCTTTTCTTCAAATGATTATACTTTGGCATGACGGAAACCTTTTGACTATGAGATCTTCGTTCCGTTATCTGTGTTATGAATAGTTGCGTACCGGTTTTTGATAGACCTTCCTTTTTTCTGCAGGCGGGTGATTGGGTAGTTTGGGGTATAGGTGACTGATGAAGTTTTTGATGTGAAACTTACCGGCAACTTAGATTTTGCCCCATTTTCAAAATAGATCTTATTTTGCGGTTATTTTCTCTCAAGTGAAACTTACCAGCAACTTAGATTTTGCTCCGTTTTCAAAATAGAACTTATTTTGCGTTTATTTTCTTTCATGTGAAACTTACCAGCAACTTAGATTTTGCTCCGTTTTCAAAATAGAGCATATTTTGCGGTTATTTTCTTTCATGTGAAACTTACCAGCACGTTAACTCAATGGATTATGCCCAATATGGGACATATTTCATGTAACGTGGGGCGGTATCCGCATCAAAAACTTTGATGAGATTATTATTGATTGTCGATTTTATTATGCGAGATATTGCCGATTTTCCATTTTCATGAAGTCCAAATCTTTCTCTTAATGATGTATTAGTTATCATTTCATTAATTGAATATTTCAAACATGCATGAAGATAACATGCCCATATTTTATCATCGGAACTTAACTTGTCTAATGGTAGAAAATCATAAACAATAATCCGGGTAGAATCCTCGTACAACATAATACGTGGTGCTGGTAATATTGCTTTTTCAGTTGCAGTTATTATTTTATCCCAACCACTTCCTGCCTCTTCACATATATGACATCTTCTCATTAATGCAGCAAGAGATTCATTGCGGGATTTCGGAGGATTATCAATAATCCTCATTTCATCAACCAATAATGTTCCTGGATTTGTAATCTCTATTCTGTCATTAAATATCTCAATCATCGGACCGACACCGGTAAGGGTGAAATCCTGGTGAATTAATGCGTTTGCAAGGAGTTCGCGTATGATAATTTCGGGATAATGTGACTTGTTAACACGAATTCCGTCATTAAGAGTTTCAGTTGTTGGCAATACTCCCATAATGAGTCGAATCATCTCTTGAAATGCGACTGCATATCCTTTCTCGATAATTGTATCAAACTTGGTCGATAATCGTGAATTTCCATTATATTGAATTATTCTAAGACATTTACGAGATAGATGCGGATATGCGGACAAATTTTTAGAAAATAGCAGAGCACCTAAATTTGTGATGCTATATTGTCCATTGTCAAGTTTGTGAATTAATTCATCTTCCGCAAGATAATAGATAATCTGATTCATATCAACGGGTTGTTGAATTCCTGTCAAATCAAAATATGATATATAATCAAGGTTCTTAAGGATAATGGATATATCAAGATTTTCAATCGCATTAAGTTTTTCAAAACTTGAAAGATTTAATTTGCTCCATAATCTATTTTCAAGACTTGGAACGTCACGCAATAATTTTTTATATGAACCACTTCGTATATAGGCATTCTTTTTGAATGTGATGGGCCTCTGGATTGCTCTCTGTATGGTAAATAAAACAAGCTTCTTTTCGTCAATCTCTATGATTCTGAATTCGAAGTTAACATTATTGCTCAATAATTTACGGAGCCAATTTTCCAACTCCTCATTTCCGATATTATAGGTGTAGGGATTAAAGTCAGTTCCGACAATCTCATGCGTATCATCCTGGATACCCCATAGAAGATATGCTCTATCTTTATCTTCACATACTGCAGCATTACCTAAAGCACTGATATATTCACCAATCTCCTCCGGGTTTACCATATTATGCTTAAATTCAACCCATTGAGTTTCCCGGGGCATTGATATGAGCTGGCGTATTAATCGTTCGTCAGAATCCATATATTTCCTATCCGATTATTCGTATGTAATTATCGGTTTTAGTAAACTATGAATATGACGTATAAATTTTTAATATTTCCCGCAATGATGGTACTATATTTGGAGGATGTGCTGTATTGTTATGTAATGAAGACTAGTTCAATTCTTTCATATTTTATCTACTCTTTCATTTCCGCAATCTTTAGTCGATCTTTCATGTAGTCGCGTAAAGCGGGCACACCACCCGGCATTTGCGGTCATCTGCAAAGTTTTTCGCTACACCCCCCGGGTCCGCTCTCAACTGGTTACTCTTTTGCGTTATGTTCATGTATTAGATATTAAGCCTTCTTTCTCCCACCCTCTCAAGTACTATCTAATTGTTCTTTGATTTTCGCGAAATTACAATTCAAATCCAGCGTTTGAACTGCAATTTGATTGCCGCTCATCCAGACATCAGCAACATATTAACATCTCATTGCCTATAGTACATCATGAAAGAACTCATCTGCTTTTCCCGGAAGCAGAGAACGACCCATTCACCGTGATACAAATATGACTATTTTACTTACCGAAGAAGACAAAAAAGAACTCGCAAAAATGTTTGCAGAAATGCGTACAACCGTAGAGCCCCTGGATGAATCATCGATTTACCCCGAGCTGAGAAAGAAAACTGCGAAAAAGACCTGAAAGAAATTACTGGTCTCAAAACCCGATTTTTACCGAAAATCTTTCCGCAACCTCATTTTTAGAACCACTGCCTGTCAATCAAATAAATAGCCGAATTCATCCGATAAGACCGCCTGCTTAACAAACTCGAAAAAAATTTTATTTTGTTAAGTAGAATCCTCCGACGTTATCTGGTTATTGTTACATTTTCGCTGAAGACTCCGGAAAGAGAATTGATGAGAGATGTATGGATGGACTCAATCTCTTTTTCATCTGCAGTACCGCGGCACATAATCGAGTAGTGCATTTCGTTGCCGGCTAAATCAGTACCCGCAATCTCAATGCCTGAAATCCGGTATCCCAGACGTTCATAGAGACGTATC